>JAKQDH010000007.1 GCA_029558835.1 Planctomycetota bacterium
AGAATCGGCGGGTTTTTGAGAATCGCACGCGCAATGGCCACGCGCTGCCGCTCGCCGCCGCTCAGCGCGAATCCCTTTTCGCCCGCCACGCGGTCGTAGCCTTCGGGCTGCGCCACGATGAAGTCATGCGCGTTCGCGAGCTTGGCGGCCGCAATGACCTGCTCGCGCGTGGCCTCGGGCGTGCCGTAGGCGATGTTGGCTGCGATCGTGTCGTTAAACAGCACCGTCTCCTGGGTCACGACGCCGATCAATCGGCGCACATCGCCGACATCCATCTGGCGCAGGTCGACGCCATCCATGGTCACCGCGCCCGCAACCGGATCATAAAAGCGGGCCAACAAATTGGCGAGTGTGGTCTTGCCCGACCCGGTGCCGCCGACCACCGCGACGACCGACCCGCGCGGGATTTCGAACGATGCGTCCTTGATCGTCAGCTCCGGCCCCTCGCCGTAGCGGAAGTCGACGTGATCGAAGCGCACGCGGTCGTCGAAGCTGGTCTTGCGCACCGGGGCCGACGCTTGCGGCAGGCTGAAATCCGTGTCCAGCAGCGAATACATGCGGGCCAGCGCCGCGCGGCCCCGCTCGATCTGGGCCTGCACCTTGCCGAGCTGCTTCATGGGCCGGTAGGCCACCAGGAACGGCACGAGCAGCGGCACGATCTCATGAATCGCGATCTTGCGGAAGAAACAGTAGATCACAAACATGAAGATCAGAAAGATGCCCACGCACTCGACCGCCGGCGTGATCAACAGCTCAATGCGCAGCGCGCGCAGCACGCTCTTCACATAGTATTGGTTGACCTGACGGTATTTCTCGATTTCGTATTCTTCGGTGTGGTAGGCCTTCACCACGCGGATGCAGGTCAGATTCTCATGGATCTTGGACGAGATGAACGAGATGCGGTGCAAGGCCTTGCGCGACCAGCGGCGCACCAGCGAGCCCAAGACCGCCATCGGCAGCAGGATCAGCGGGAAACCGAACAGCACCAGCACCAAGGTTTCCAGCATGTTGTTCTTGATGGCGAAGTAGACCACATACCCGACCGACACGAGAATTTCAAACGGTGCGCGGCAGAGGTCCGCCAGCGTGTGCGAGATCACATGGTCCACCTGCTGCGGATCGCTGGTGCAACGGCTCATCAACTGCCCGACGTCGGTCCGCCCGAAAAAGTGAAGCCCCTGGGATTGCAGGTGGCGGAACATGGCCACGCGGAAATCCTGCACCACCTTGGCACCGGTCCAGCGCAGAAAATAGTGGTTCATGTACATCGCGACCATCTTCAGCAGCATCACCAGCGGCACCACGAAGAGCGTCAGCAGCAGCAGTTGGCCGGTCATGTTGCCCTGCGCGTCGCGGAAGGTAATACCCAAGCGGTTGGCATAGGCCTCCGCCTTGCCGAACCAGGAGGGCAGAGCGACTTCGCGTTTGCCGGCGGGCGCTGCGGCGGCGTCCTGCTTGACCAGCTCCTTCAGGCCTTCGTTGAGCGTGACGTGCGGCGAAGCATGGTCTGCGGCAGGGGCCTGCGGGGCAGTGGACACAATCCCGTGGCTCTGCTCGTCGGCCCGCTGCACCTGCTTCAGGATCGGCTGAATGACCTGAAAGATCGGCACCCACGAACCGGCCGTGATGGAGCCGGCCAGCAGGCCGGCCAACAGGCGTCCGCGGTATTTACGGGCATACTGATAGAGGCGTCCATACGCTTCCCGGGCCGTGTACTCTCTGTCAAAAAAATCAGCCATACTTATCCATTCGCGGTCAGGAACCGCTCGGCCTCCAGCGCCGCCATGCAGCCCGACCCCGCCGCCGTGACCGCCTGTTTGTAATGACGGTCCTGGACATCGCCCGCAGCGAACACACCGGGCACTGACGTGCGCGTGCAGTCCGTGATGATGTACCCCTCGCCGTCCCGTTCCAATTGGCCGTCGAAGGCCGCCGTGTTGGGCACGTGCCCGATTGCCATAAAGACGCCATCGACTGGCAGGTCGTCGAGCGCCTGGGTCTTGAGGTTGCGCAGGCGCAGACCGGTGACCTCACCGCGCGTGACGTCAAGCACCTCTTCCACCACCGAATCCCAGCGCACGTCGATCATGGGCGCGGCGAGCACGCGGTCTGCCATGATCTTGGACGCGCGGAACGCATCGCGGCGGTGGATGATCGTCACGTGCGACGCCATGCGCGACAGATAAAGGGCGTCCTCCATCGCCGTGTCGCCGCCGCCGACGACCGCCACGCGGCGTCCCTTGAAAAACGCGCCGTCGCATGTGGCACAGGCCGAGACACCCTTGCCCATCAGTTTCTGTTCCGACTCAAGCCCCAGATAGCGGGCGCTGGCACCGGTCGCGACGATCACGGTGCGGGCCTCCAGAGTGCCTGCGACCATCAGCGAAAGCCGCTTGTTCTCGCCAGAGAGGTCACACCCCGTGACTTCGTCCATCATATAGCGCACGCCGAAGCGCTCGGCTTGGTTACGCATGGTGGTCACGAGATCCGTGCCGGTAATCGGGCGCTCGAATCCGGGGAAGTTCTCCACGTCCGAAGTCTGCGTGAGCTGGCCGCCCGGCTGCATGCCCTCGATCACGACCGGGCTCAGATTGGCCCGGGCCGCGTAAATCGCCGCCGTCAGGCCAGCCGGCCCGCTTCCGATAATCACCACATTTTCCACGCCGTCTCTCCTCGCACGCTTACGTGTATCGCAAAATCTCATCGACCGTCGTGTAGCCGTCCAGCACGTTGCGGATGGCGTCCTCGCGCATGGTCCGCATGCCCAGCTCACGCGCCCGTTCGCGGATGAACAGGGTCGGCCGGCGCTCGTTGATGAGGTCGCGGATCGGATCGCTCACGCGCAGATACTCAAACACGCCTTTTCTGCCTTTATAGCCGGTGCCGTTGCACTTGGAACAGCCGCGCCCGTAGTAAAACGAGCGGTCGCCGACATCTGCCCGCTTCAGGTTCAGGCGCTCCAACGTCTCGTCATCCGCCACGTACGCCTCTTTGCAGTTCAGGCAGATCGTGCGCACCAACCGTTGCGCCAGCACCGCCTGCAGCGTCGAGGCGATCAGGTATGGCGCGACGTTCATATCCACCAGACGCGTCACCGCACCGGCCGCGTCGTTGGTGTGCAGCGTGCTGAAGACCAAGTGGCCGGTCAGCGACGCCTGCACCGCGATCTCGGCCGTTTCCAAGTCACGGATTTCACCGATCATGATGATGTCGGGATCCTGACGCAGAAAGGCGCGCAGCACGCGGATGAAGGTGTTGCCGGCGCTAGGGTTGATCTGCACCTGAACAATGCCGTCCATGTCGTACTCGACCGGCTCTTCAGCCGTGAGAAGCTTGGTGTCGATCGTGTTGATGCGCCGCAGACAGGAGTAGAGCGTCGTCGTCTTGCCGGAGCCAGTCGGCCCGGTCACCACGATGATGCCGTTGGGCTTTTCGATGTCCATCGTCAGGATTTCATAGACATCTTCGGGCAGCCCGACGTTTTCAAGATCGAGCGAGACCGCGCTGCGGTCAAGCACGCGCAGCACCACGCTTTCGCCGTGGGCGGTGGGCAGGCACGACACGCGCAGGTCAACCTGGTGTCCCGCGACCGTCAGCGCGATACGACCGTCCTGCGGAACCCGGCGCTCGGCGATGTTCAGGCCGGACATGACCTTGATGCGCGAAATGATCGGCAGCGCCAAGCGGCGCGGCGGCGGCGACATTTCATACAGCGCGCCGTCCACGCGGTAACGGATTTTGAAGTCGGTTTCGAACGGCTCGAAATGGATGTCGCTGGCCTTGTCCTTGATGGCTTGCAGGAGCACCAGGTTGAGCAGCTTCTTGACCGGGTTGAGCTCGGCCATCTCCTTCAGTTCCGCCAGGTCGATGCTGTCCCCGCGGTCCTGAAAGGCGGCCAAGTCCGCATCGTCGCTCAACTCGTTGATCAGTCCGGTAATCGACTCCTGTTCCCCCTCGGGGTAGAAACGTTCCAGGGCGGTCTGCAACTGCTTCTGGCCGCAAAGGAACGCCTTGATGTTACAGCCCAGCAGGGTCTTGAGGTCGTCGGTGGCCAGGAAGTTATCGGGGCTGCCCAGGGCGACGGAAAGCTCGTGACGTTCCTTGTTGTACTCGAAGGGGACTACCTGGTAGGTGTTGGCCATCTGGGCGGTGAGCATGGCGATGGCCTCGGGGGAGGCGTCCAGCTTGGCCAGGTCGACCATTTCCATGCCGCACTGAGCCGCCAGGGCGACTTGCAGGTCCTCCTCGTTGATGTGCCCCAACTCGACGAGAATCTTGCCCAGGGGCCCGCGGCGCTCCTTCTGAATGTCGAGGGCCTGCTGGACCTCCTGCCGACGCAGCTTGCCCATCTTGATGAGGATGCGCCCGAGCTGTCGCCCGCGGAGTTGCTCCACGGGGGGCATCTTGCGCGCACCACGTGCTTCGCCGCGGGGCTCACCGCGTGCCGCCGGCGGTCCGGCGCCGGATGGGGTCGCGCTGCCGGGCTTGGCCGCCGGCGCGCCTGACTGTCCCTTGTTCGTGGGGGATTCGTTCATGTCCGCAGGGTGTCAATCTCGCTGACGTCTTCCTCTTCGGGCTCGCCTTCCTTCTTCTCGGCCTTCTTGGCCATCTCCAGCCCACGCCGGTGGGCGTCGATCTTGTCCTGCATCACGCCCGGCTGGCGGGAGCGGTCGATCGCGTCCGCAGCACTGATGAGGTTCTTCAGATACAGGGCCCACAAGTGCTCGTCCAGCAACTGCATGCCGTACTTCTTGCCCGTCTGGATGGCCGAGTCGATACGGTAGGTCTTGTTCTCGCGGATGAGGTTGGAAATCGCCGGGGTCACCACCATGAACTCGTACGCGGCCACCAGCCCCTTGGGAATCCGCGGCATCAGGGCCTGCGAGAGCACCGCAATCAGGTTCGTGGAAAGCTGCACCCGGATCTGCTCCTGCTGGTTCGTGGGGAACGCGTCGATGATCCGGTTCACGGTGCCCTGACACCCGGTGGTGTGCACGGTGGAGAAGACCAGGTGCCCGGTCTCGGCGGCCCGGATGGCCGACTCCATCGTCTCCAGGTCACGCAGCTCGCCCACCAGGATGACGTCGGGGTCCTGCCGCAGCACGCGCCGCAGCGCCTCCGAGAAACTCGGCACGTCCACCCCGACCTCGCGCTGGTTGAAGATCGACTTCTTGTGGTTGTGGTAGTACTCGATCGGGTCCTCCACCGAGACGATGTGCCGGTCAAAATTCGTGTTGATGTAGTCCAGCATCGTCGCCAGCGTCGTCGTCTTCCCCGACCCGGTCGGACCGGTGACCATGAAGATACCCCGCGGTCGCCGGCACAACGCCCGGCAGATGCGCGGCAGCCCGATCTCCTCAAAGGTCAGGATCTTGTAGGGGATCAACCGCAGAACGACGGCCACCGCCCCCTTCTGCTTGAACACCGCCACCCGGAACCGCCCCTGGTCGCCGAAGGCAAACCCGAAGTCGGTCCCGCCTTCCTCCTGCAACTCCTGCTGGTTGCGCTCCGGCGTGATCGCCTTCATCAGGGCCACGGTGTCGTCGGGAGTCAGCGTCTTGGTCTCCAGACGACGCAGGTGACCGTGCAGCCGGATCACCGGCGGCTGACCCACCGTCAGGTGCAGGTCCGTCGCCCCTTGCTTGATTACCGTCTCCAGCAGACGGTCAATGTGCAGTGAACCCATGTTCCTGCTCCTGAAACAGTACCTCGTGCCGGCGAGCGCCGCCGCGTCCATCAATCCCGGCGGCCAAGCTGGCCGGCGTTGCCGACCGAACCGGCGTAGCTCACGGCTTCCCCCCGGCGCGGGTCGGTGCTCACCTGCTTGGCACGGGAGCCCTGCCCCGACCCGCCCCAGGCGGGGGTGGGCAGGTGCCGCCGCTGCCGAGACAGGCTTACCCGCGACGCCGGTCGCAGCAAAGCAGGGCACCCCCAACGCCGAAGACGCCGAACACGTACGCCGGCCTTGGTTACGCCTCGATCAGACCCTCCGCCTGCGTGATCCGCAGCAGTTCGTCCGGCGTCGTCACGCCCGCCAGGATCTTGAGCTTGCCGTCCTCCAGCAGGGTCCGCATGCCGGCCGCCTTCGCCGCCTGGCGGATCTGCCCCACCGGGGCGCGGTTGAACGCCAGCTCCCGCAGCTCCGTGTTCATCTCCACGAACTCGAAGATGCCCTGTCGCCCCCGGTAGCCCGTGCCGTTGCAGCGCTTGCAGCCTGCCCCCTTGAAGACCTGCTTGCCCGCCAGTTCGCTCTCCTTGAAATCCAGCAGTTTCAAGGTCCAGGGATTCGGGCTGGGATCAACCGTCTTGCACTCGCTGCAAATCGAGCGCACCAGGCGCTGGGCCATGATCGCCTGGATCGCGCTGGCCACCAGGAACGGCTTGATGCCCATGTCAATCAGCCGCGTGATGGCCGACGGGGCATCGTTGGTGTGCAGCGTGCTGAAGACCAGGTGCCCGGTCAGGGCGGCCTGGATGGCCACCTCGCCCACCTCCTGGTCGCGGATCTCACCCACCAGGATGATGTTCGGTGCCTGCCGCAGCATGGCCCGCAGAATGCGGGCGAACGTCAGCCCGATTTCCTCGTGCACCTGGCACTGGTTCATGCCGGTGAAGTTGTACTCGACCGGGTCCTCTGCCGTGATGATCTTGCGGTCCGGCCGGTTGAGCGCCTGGAGAGCGGAATACAGCGTCGTGGTCTTGCCCGAGCCGGTGGGTCCGGTAACCAGGAACACGCCGTTGGGCCGCCGGATCGCCTCCTGGAACTCCTGATAGGTGTCTTCAGCAAACCCCAGCGCCCGAATGCCCACCATGGCCGACTCGGGCCGCAGAATACGCAGGACGATGCTCTCGCCGTGATAATGCGGCAACGCGCTGACGCGGAAGTCGATCTGGCCGCCGCCGATCTTCATTTTGATGCGCCCGTCCTGCGGCACGCGCTTCTCGGCGATATCCATGCCCGCCATGATCTTCACCCGGGTGGTCACCGCGCCCTGCATGTGCTTGGGAATGTCGTCCCGGACGATGCACACGCCGTCGATGCGGTACCGCACGCGCACCCGGTCGCCCATCGGCTCGATGTGAATGTCGCTGGCCCGCCCATGAACCGCTTCCGTGATGATCAGGTTGATGAGGCGGATGATCGGCGCGTCGGCGTCCTCTTCCGCTCCCGCCCGCCGCAGGGCATCCTCCTGGTTCTCAGGTGCGTCCTGGTCGATGCTCTGCATCGTCCGCGACAGCTCGTCCCCGTCGGCACTGATGAACTTGTCGATAAACCGCCGCACCTTGCCCAGCGGCGCCAGGGCCGGCACGATCTCCCGCCCCAGCCGGAACCGCAGCAGATCCAACGTCTCCAGGTCCAACGGATCCGTCACGATGACCTTCAGCCGCTCCCCCTCCACCGCGAGCGGCAACACCGACAAGTCCTCGATGAGCTTCGACGGAATCAAGTCGAGAGCGCTATGGTCCACCTGGTGTTTGTCCAGGTCGATATATTCAAGACCGAATTGAACCGCCAGCGCTTTGGCGACGTCGTCCTCGCTGCAGAGCTCCAGTTCGACCAGAGCCTCCCCGACGCGCTTGTTGTGCTCCTGGGCGTAGGCCAAGGCGTCGGCGAGCGAGGCGGCGTCCAGGACCCCCCAGCCGACCAGAATCTCGCCCACTTTCTTGTGTTTCTTGCCCATCAGGTCGATGCCAAAGCCGCTGCGGGGTGCGAGTCAGGGGGGACGCCGGGATTCCTCTCGGCATCCGTCCGGGGTGCCCTGCGCCCTGTGCCCCAAGGCCAAGAGCGGATTCTACACGTCGGTGCCCATCGCTTCAATGCACCCACGCGGAGTTCGGCGGTGTTCCCCGCGTGGCCGGGAGGTGGCACACCCATGCCCCCACGCAGGTCAGGCATATGCGGGCATCCGACAACAACCCGCGAATTGTAGGCCGCGCCCCGAACGGTCGGCAACGAAGGGACCGGCCGGAACCCCTGAAAAAGCAAACCCCTGGCTCCCGTCCGTCGGGGCCAGGGGGAAACCAGCAGGCAGGTCGACCTCAGCCGGACTGCACGGGGCTAGCGCGGGTGCCAGCGGGAGAGGCGCGAGGTCCGGTCCTTCAGGCAGACGGCGTCGAAGTCCTCGCCCAGCCCGGCGCGGTCATGGCGGAACGCCTGTGCCCAGCGCTGCCGATTCTCGCCGGCCGACATGGTGTGCGTCGCACAGCCCGCCAGGCCGAGGCCCAGGAACACTACTCCCAGCATCGCCAACCAAGTAATCCGAGCCATCGGTCCAGGTACTCCTCTGAAGGTCTACCCCGCGGGGGCTGACCGGGGGCGCATCCCCGGTCGCAGTACGCTGGGCATCCTATTGCCGGCCACCGGGCCTGTCAACCCAGCCTGAACCTGGCCGGCACGCAGGGGTCGGTGACAGATTGGGCGGGATGACTTTGGCCCCAGCGGGGCCGAGGTTGGTAGCCGCGGGTTCAAGTTCGCTGCCGGCGAACGAAAGCCGTGGTCGGTTACGGGTCACCCCCAGCCGCCCCGGATGGGGCGGAGGAACACGACGGCCTGGGATGCGGTCCCCTCCTCCCGCCCCATCGGGGGCGGAGCGCGTGCGTTTCGTCGGGTCCGAAGACGCAGACTTCCTCCCGCCCCATCCGGGGCGGAGGGATCATTTACGTCTGCTTCCACGGGTTGGGTCCGGGGGAAGCGTCCGGACTCCATCCGTCCCGACTCTGTCGGAACCCACCCTTGCCCCTTTCCGGGGCAGCAGTAGACGCCGCCTGATGTGCTGCGGACCCCCGGCGTTGTGCCAACGGCACCGGTTGACACGCGGGGGCGGGGTGCGGTACGTTGCGGCTCTGCGGTTCGGCCCCGGCCGATCCGCGGCCTGTGCGGGTGTAGCTCAGGTGGTAGAGCATCACGTTGCCAACGTGATTGTCGTGGGTTCGAGTCCCATCACCCGCTGTCGCTGACCGCCGTGGTCCACACCAGACCGCGGCGGTTGTGCTTTGCACGGGAGGGGCATTTCGGCGCGGGCGCGACGGCGTTCCTCGCTTGAGGGGTGGGTTGTACAGGCGTACGCTAACGCGACACGACAGTTGTGGTGTTGACTGGGGGTACCTGTGGCGAGGTCGTTCGATGCATTTCGCTGGGTGGGGCGCGGCGAGGTGCTGCGGATCGGGGACTTCGAGATTGTGGACCCCCTTACCTACACTGGTCCCCGGGTGGGTCACCCCCAGAACGTGGCGATGTATACGGCGGAAGACGCGCTCCTCGATGGCCTTGTCCGGACGGGCTGCCTGCAAGACAGGGCGCTCGATCCGTCGCAGATCGATCCGGCGCTTCCGGTAGCTGTCGCGACAGTGGCTAGCCGACTGCCGTACTGGCCGTCATACGAGCGGCTCTCGCCAGAGCAGCGCTACCTCTACCTCTCCTGGCTGGCTTTGGGACGGGAGTCATTGCCGACTGAGGACGGCTACCTGTTCATCTACTATTACGGGCTCGAACGCCGGGCGCTGCTCGATGCGGCTGACCACGGGCTCGTTATCACGGAGATCTTGCGCCTCAAGAAGATGCACGCAGCCCAGTCAGAGCGCAGCGCTGGTGGGAGTTTTCAGAACTACAGTTCGGGCCTGCTCTGGTATCTCGTGGCCCGCCATACGCGACATCTGCGGGTCGAGCATCTGGAAGCTCTTGTCAATGCCCAAAGCGTTTGGACGGAGGAGACGCTCGCGGCCGCGCTGGCGTGGTTCGTCGAGCAAGAGTATCCACTGTGCCCGTGGCTGGCCTACGTGATGGCTGAGCAGGACCCTACTTCGCAACGAAGTGTGGTGGTGCGCCGTGTGAATGATGAGTTCCGCGAGCTCTTTACGCGTCGCTACCTGGCAGAGTTCGGGCGCGGGATGATGGTGAGGAGGGCGAAGCGCGATCGGGCGTACACGTATCGCCCGGCGAGCGCTATCCTCCAACGAGTGGCGGTACACATCGCGAACGCTCTCGGCCTGCCGAGTCAGTTCCGTCGGTTGTCGGAGATATGGAACGAGTGCCTCGCCGAGTTGCGGAAGTTCAGCAGTGTGGTGCGCGATGGGCGCCCGGAGCAACTGACGCCCGAGGCTTGGGAGGCGCTGCCCGCTGAACTCCGGTCGAGCGTAGAGCACCCGCTTGCCTCGACCTTCTTCGACCTGCTCGTGAGTCGTACGGATGAGGTAGGCAACACCTTCGTCAGCGCCGGTGATCTTGCGGCTCTGCTCCGCGTCGAGCGGCGGGTGAAGCTCACGCTCGGTCAGAGCAAGGACCTCGTGGCGACGGCGCAGCACGCGGGGTTCGCGCTGGAGCCTGATGCCCGCTTCTCCGGGCGGGCCTATGCCTGGGATGAGTTGCTGGTAGCGTTTCCCCAGGCCTACGAGGGCGAAGCCGACTACAAGCGATACGGTGGCGCGGCCTGCATGCTTCGGCTCGGCATCGAGATCGCCGAGGCTGATGGAAGGGTTCAGGACGAGGAACTCACCCGTGTCATGGGGCAGATTCAGACTGCGTTTCAACTCAACGACCATGAACGACGGCGGCTGGAGGCGTTGCGGACGCTGTTGCTGAAGGTCGGCGCTGATGTGACCAGCCTCGGCAAACGCCTGCAAGCGGTGATGACGTCCGAGGGGCGACAGGCGCTCGGACGGCTCCTTGTGGCCGTGGCTGGTATCGACGGGGTGATCACCAGGAGCGAACGCGCGGCACTACGCCGTTGCTACCGTGCGCTGGATCTGTCACCCGACCTGCTCGAGTCGACGATCGCCGAGCTGGCGCCGCCCGCTGGTGAGGCCCCCATATCGGTTGTGCCCGGTCGGGCGGCGACGCCGGGAGAACGGATTCCACCCCCCCCGGATGAGGTCGGTATCAAGCTCGATCGCGCGCGCATCATGCAAGTCCTGGAGGAGACACGGTCGGTCAGCCTGTTGCTGGCCGAGGCGATGAACCTTGAGTCGGCGATGCGAGCTCTCGAGGGGGGCGCATCGGCGACAACCGTCGGTCCCGCACGCATTGACGTGCTGCGCACAGGGCCCCAAACTGGTTCAACAGAGGTCGAGCCGGCGGGCGGGGGTGCCACGCCGTGCGTCCCGGGCCAGTACGCCGGCCTTTTTTGGGCGCTTGTGAGGAAGGGCAACTGGTCGCGGGCCGAAGTGGACGCGCTGGCCCGTCAGCACGGACAGATGGTGTCTGGTGCGGTGGAGGCGATCAACGACTGGGCCGTCGAGCGCGTCGGCTCACCGTTGATCTATGAGAACGGCGATGCGTTGATTATCGAAAGCGGTCTACTGAAGGAGCTTGGGGCATCATGACGCCGCGAATTACGGAACGGGAACGAACGGCAATTCTCGGCTCACTCGCTGCCGGTGTCGTGCCGAGTATCGGGCTGCACCTCATCCAGGTCGGGCGAAAGGACGAGGTCAACGCGTTGCTGAACGACCTGCGGCGTATCGAGGACGGCGGTGCCGCGCTCCGCTTCGTCGTGGGACGATATGGGGCGGGGAAGAGCTTCTTTCTGAACCTCATCAAAACGGTGGCGCTGGAACGGAAGCTCGTCGCTGTGCGGGCCGACATCACCACTGAACGCCGGCTGCACGGCACCGGCGGGCAGGCGCGCTCGTTGTACAGCGAGTTGATGCGGAATCTGGCGACGCGGAGTCGCCCTGAGGGTGGTGCCCTTGCCAATCTGGTGGAACGTTGGATCGCAGGCCTGGCGCAGGAGGTCAAGTCCGCCGGCGGGTCGGACGCCGATATAGCCACGCGTGTCCAAGAGGCCTGTAAGCCCCTGCAGGACCACGTAAGCGGATACGACTTCGCGAACGTCTTGGCCGCGTACTACCGCGGGTTCGCCGAGCACAACGAGGTTCTTCAACAGGCAGCGGTGCGGTGGTTGCGTGCTGAGTATACAACGAAGACGGAGGCGAGGCAGGAACTCGGCGTTCGAACGGTCATCGGTGACGATTCGTTCTATGAGTATCTCAAGCTGATGGGCGCGTTCGTTCGGATCGCCGGGTATGCCGGCCTGCTCGTGTGCATCGACGAACTGGTCGTTCTGTCTCATCGCCTGAACAACAGAGTTGCCCGCAACAACAACTACGAAGCCATTCTCCGCATCCTCAATGATACGCTCCAGGGCGCCGTTCAGGGGCTCGGGTTCCTGTTTGCGGCGACAGACGAGGCGCTTGCCGACAAACGCCGCGGTTTGTTCAGCAACGAGGCTCTGGCAACGCGGCTGGCGCCGAATCGATTCGTTGGCGATGGCCTGACGGATTTCGGCGGGCCGGTAGTGCGGTTGGCCAACCTCACGCCGGAGGACTGCTTTGTCCTCCTGCACAACGTTCGCCGCGTGCATGCCCGCGGCGATGAATCGAAGTACGTGTTGCCGGATGAGGGGATCGTGCGGTATTTGGAGGATTGCCAGCGGCGGATGGGCGCGGCCTATTTTCAGACGCCGCGCGATACGGTCAAGGACTTCGTAGGACTGCTCAGCGTGCTCGAACAGAACCCGCAAGCCAGGTGGGAGGCTCTGCTCGGACAGATTGCCACCACTGCCGTGCCCACTCAGGACCGTGCACTCGCCGATGCGAAGGACGACGACGATGGGTCCACGCAGGGAAGTTCCGACAGTGAAGTAACGGCCCCCGCGGGTGACGATGACGACCTTGCCAGCTTCAAGCTATAGACAGACGCACCGATGGGCGCAGCCGATGAGAATTCGCGGGCTTCTGACGTGCGTAGCGCGTTCGCGCTGCTGGCGCCTGGCGTACAACAACAACTTTGGAGGATGGGCTGGAAGGAGCTGCGCCCGATCCAAGTTGACGCGATCCGCATCGTACTTACGACCGATCGACCGGTCGTCATTTCTGCCGAGACGGCCGCCGGCAAGACCGAGGCGGCCTTCCTGCCCGTTCTGTCGCGCATCAGCAGCGAACCGACGGGGTCTGTCCGCGCAATGTACGTCGGACCGCTCCGGGCCCTGATCAACGACCAGTTCCGACGCGTCGAGGATTTGTGCAATTACCTTGACATGCCGGTCTGCCGCTGGCACGGCGACGTAGGCGGATCGAACAAGAACAGGCTCCTGTCCACGCCCGGCGGTATCCTCCTTATCACGCCCGAATCGCTCGAATCGCTGTTTGTGAACCGGTCATCGCAATTGCTGGGCCTACTCGGGGGGCTGCGCTTCGTCGTAATCGACGAACTGCACGCCTTTCTCGGGAGCGAGCGTGGACTTCACCTGCAGTCATTGCTCGCGCGGCTACGCCACGGTCCTACGGCGGGAAGGCCGCCGTTTCGGACCCTGGCCCTCTCAGCAACGCTTGGCGATCTGAGCGCAGCACGGGAGTTTCTCGACCGCGACGACCCGCAAGCGGTGACCGTGATTGAGAGTCCACCCGAGGGTAAGGAACTGCGATTTCGGCTGCACGCCTACCTTGCCGGCGCACAGCAGGGTGAGGCGGGCCGGGGCGACACATCAGATCAGGCGGAAGTGGCGCCTATGCGGTTGCTGGCCGAGGATATCGTCGAGCATTGCCGGGAGCGGACAAATCTCGTGTTCACTAATTCCAAAGGCGATCTCGAAATCTACGCTGACTTGTGTCGGGAGATCGTCGATCGCGAGCGACTACCGGTACAGTTCCTCGTCCACCATGGATCCCTGTCCAAGGAGATCCGCGAGGATACGGAGGTCGAGCTGAAGAGTGGCCGGCCCTGCACAGTCCTCTGCTCCAGTACACTTGAGCTCGGTATCGACATCGGCGACGTGCGCATGGTTGGGCAGGTTGGCCCACCGTGGTCGGCGGTGAGTTTCAAGCAGCGTCTGGGTCGAAGCGGTCGTCGCGACGGGCAACCCCGCGTCGGGCGTCTTTACGTCGTGTGCCGCGACCCCGGAAGCGAAGGAAGTCTCCTGGATCGGCTGCATCTCGAACTGGTCCAGTCGATCGCCGTGACTGAGTTGCTCCTAACGGGTTGGGTCGAGCCGCTCGGGCCAGCCTTATGCGATCTGAGCACGTTAACGCACCAGATTATCAGCGTGATCGCCGAAACCGGTGGCCTGCGCGCTGCCGGACTCCATGAGCGCCTTTGCCGGTCTGGGCCGTTCCGGGCAATTGAGCCGCCCGTGTTTGCGAGCCTGCTCCGCGCGCTTGGCGAGAAGGACGTGGTCGAGCAGACGCCCGAGGGCGATCTGATCCTGGGGCTACTCGGAGAGCGCATCCGCGCGGAACGGGACTTCTATGCCGCGTTCCAGAACCCGGCCGAGTTCGCGGTGCTGCACGGACAGCAGGCGATCGGCACGCTCCCGCTCCGATTCGTCCCGAATGTGGGGGAGCACCTCATACTGGCGGGGCGGCGATGGAAGATCACACTGGTTGAGTTGGAGCGAGCCGAGATCCACGTTAGCCCCGCAGCCGGCCGCAAGCGACCCCTCTTTCTGGGCGGACCTGGTGAGGTGCACAATCGCATTCGTCAACATATGCGAGAGGTTCTAACCGCTCAGACGGAGTATGCGTATCTGTGCCCGACGGCCGCGGGATTACTCGCCTGCGCGCGGGCGGCCGCGCACGAGAGCGGCGTCACGATTCGACCGCTGCTGAGGCTGGCTACGCGGTCCGCCCTCTGGTTTACGTGGATCGGCACGCGGGCTCAGCGAACGCTGCTCGCGCAGCTCGCCCGGCTCAACGTCGAGGCTTGCGACCGCGGCGTGGCGATCGAGATCGCGGCAAGTCTCGGTGATTGCTGGGAGATTATCGCCCAACTCATGGCGTGCGAGGCGGACGCGCTTGTGACCGCGGCTCACGTCCAGCCGAAGGAACGCCGCAAGTACGATAGTCTGCTGCCACCCGGACTGCTGGACCGGGGCATTGCAGCCGATCTTCTGGACGTGCCGGCTGCGCACGAAGCGTGCCGCGTCGCTCTTGCTGCCGGCCGCGATGGATTCGGATGTGCTCCAAGCCGGGCTGAAGCCGGCGACGACGGTGCAACCGGCGCTCGGGCCGCTGGCGGGGATGGCTCAGGCTCTGACGCGGACGATGGCCACGCGACATAGAAACGTACCCGTGCAGGACTTGTACCTGGGCCTGGACTTCACCAACATCGCGGGCGGGGCACGGTTGCGGGAGGGTTCGTACCTGGCCGTGCAGATTCCCGAGTCGCTGCGTAGCATGTGGGACTGGACGGAGTGGGCCTACGACCCGCACAAGGGGCAGGTTGCAAGCCAAAGCGACCCGAAGCAGTTGATCCCGTACAATTACGTCATCTTTGGCGTGAGCCGGTATATGGAGTAGCCTTACCAGGGGCAGGCCGCGGCCGGCGGGCGGGCAGGCCGGGCGCGGGGGTGGCTTGCCGCGCGGGTGCGCGGCCGACGCCAGAAGACCAATCCGGACAACAGGTTGTGGCAGGGTGTAGGCGTGCGCGCGAACACGCCACGGCGATGACATGCGGCCGCCTTCTAACGAGTCGGATCGGCGGCGCCGGCTCGCGCCCGGTCATTCGGGTGCCGATCGCAAGGTCACGCCGCCGGCAACGAGCCGGCTTGGGTGTGCCGGTTGCCCGGTGGCACGCAACTTGCCCAACGTCTCCTGAACCGGCCGCACGGGATCCGGCGCCGCAGCGCGGAGCTCGGCGCGTTGCTTCCCGCAGCAAAGTCGGTTCGGTACGGCAACGGTCGTCATTCACGCCACTGGAGTAAGGGTGGTGGCGGAGCATCCGGTTTCCAATCCGACTACGAGTACAGCGAATCGCGGGGCGCCACGTCGGCGAAGCGGCTCCTGGGGCCGGCCGCGGGCTACCGGCTGAACCGCAGTCTGCGGTCGAGGCGTGCCGGGACGTGGACGGCTCCGGCGACCCGCGCCCAGGCGGGCGCCGCCGTCCTGGGACCCGTGTGGCGTGGAAGAGACGCGACCGCCTTGCGTATACAGACTGGGACAGGTGCCTGCTTCTGCGACAGGAATGTGGACACGGTCACGTTATACACAATGAGTTAAAGACCGAAGGCGGCCTGGCGACACGCGCTACTGCTCATTCCTGCGTGTAGCGAAGCCGTCCGGTGGCCAACCGCAGTCAGGATTTTTCCGAATAAGTGGAATCCTGTCTTGAGTCTGACCGGTGCCCATCTAGCATCCTGCCCGAGGGCCGGCGTCGGGCCGGTTGGGTGGTGAATTGCGTGGCCGGGACCTACCAGGCCCGCCTGCGCACGCAACGCGTAGGCGCGGGGTCATGGTGGGTACCAACAAGAGGGAGAAGACGATGCGCGACAGGCATACAGTGATGACGTGGGTGGCGCTGGTCGGGGTGAGCGTGGCGAGCGTGGCGTTGGCGGCGGTGCCGGGCACGGTGGCCACGTTTGACGTGGACGAGGAGGCGTTCATTGGCAGCACGACGTCGACCGTGCAGGTTCACCAGCTCGCCGGGGGCAACCCCGACGGTCATGTGCTCGTGCGTAAGGACCTTGAGTTTGGCTTCGACATCGGCACGGAGAACAGCAGCTCGCCCGCCTTCCTGGGCGACTACGCGGCGGCCGGCATCACCGGCGGGGGCTTTGACCTCAACGTGTTCAATACGACGTTCGACGAGGTGCACTTACGCTTCCGGCGCCATGTGGCGGAGAACGGCTGGTACTACAACTTCGGGCAGGTTGTGCCGAACGCCAATATGTGGGAATCGTATGACGCGGCTTTCGATCCCACGTGGAACGACGTCACCGCGCTGGCCAATGGCTGGAGTCAGGAAGCCTTCAGTCCCAGCTTCGCCGACCTCATGACGTCGGTGGGCTGGATTGAGGCCCGCCTGATCAACAATGACAGTGCGATCGCCGGCGTGGATAACGTCCGTATCGTGCCGGAGCCGGGCACGCTCGCGCTGCTGGGCATCGGGTTAGCGCTGGCGGTCAGGCGTCGATAGCTCCTTCGGGGCGACGGTACCCGCGCGCGGGTTGCCCGCGGCGGCGGGTGGGCTGGCCGACGACGGCTCGGCGAGGGCCAAGCCCGCCCCGCGGGCGTAGCGCCCGGAGTAGTACTCACCCGGAGGGTGCGCGACGAGACGCGATCCCAACACGCCGCGCCCGGTGTGCTGACGGCCATGCCAACCGTCGGACAATCCGACTCGTGGTGGTGGATGCGCCAGGCGGCCTGTGCCGGGCGTGCTCAGAAGACAGCCGGCCGGGCTGGACCAGGCAAGCACTCCAGCGCAGAAAGGACCGAGGCCGTGCCCGCCATAGATGAAATCTCCGCCGACGTCTTTCGCATCTCCGTGTACGTGCCGGAGTTTGATCTGCAATTCAACCACTTTCTGGTGCGTGACGAGCAGCCGCTGCTGTTTCACGCCGGCATGCGGGCGATGTTCCCGCCACTCCGCGAGGCAGTCGCGGAGTTGATCGACCCTGCCCGGCTGCGTTGGATCGCGTTCAGCCACTTCGAGGTGGACGAATGCGGCGGCCTGAACGACTGGCTGGCGGCGGCCCCGAACGCGCAAGCGGTGTGCAGCGTGGTCGGCGCCCTCGTGAACCTGAACGATTTCGCCGTTCGGCCGCCGCGCGGGCTGCCCGGCGACGAGGTGCTGAGCACCGGACAGAAACGGTTCCGCCTGCTGGCGACGCCGCATCTACCGCATGGTTGGGACGCGGCCCTGCTGTTCGAGGAGACGCAGCGCACGCTGTTCTGCTCGGACTTGTGTCATCACGGCGGCAACGTGGAGCCGCTCACCTCCGCGGACGTGGTGGGGCGCTCGCGGCAGGCCCTGCTCGAGTACCAGGCCGGCCCGCTAATGGACTATCTGCCCTACCACACGAACACGGAACGACTGCTCAGTGAGCTGGCCGCCCTCCGGCCGCGGACCCTGGCCATCATGCACGGCTCGTCTTATACCGGCGACGGCGCCGGCGTCCTGCGCAACCTGGCCGTGGTTCTCAAGGATGTTCTGGCGCCCGGATGATGCGAGAGGGCCGGCCTGCCACTCGGCTCTGGTTGCATCTGGGAACGCGGGCCGCGAGTGGGCGGGCACCCGGCAGCAGGAGTTGATACCGGCCTGCAGGCGGGGCGACGGATACCCGGTGAAATTCGGGGTTCATTGGGTCAAAGTCTCACGCGGAGGCGCAGAGATCGCGGAGGTTGGCGCGTTGGTTTCGACCATTGCTGTCCTTCCTTCTTACTGCCTCTTTCCTTCTCTGCGTGCTCTGCGCCTCTGCGTGATGTCAGTTCCGCAGGGAGTCGTCCAGAGGGTCAAAGTCTCACGCGGAGGCGCAGAGATCGCGGAGGTTGGTACACAGGTCTGGAGCCTTGCTGCTGTTCATTCTTGGCTTGCTCTTTCTTGCTCTGCGTGCTCTGCGCCTCTGCGTGATATCAGTTCCGCAGGGAGTCGTCCAGAGGGTCAGGGTCTCCCGCGGAGGCGCGGAGAGTGCAGAGGTTGGCACGCGGGTTGCGGCCATTGCTGTTGTTCCTTCTTGCGTTCGAGATATAGCCGGATTTCGTAGATAGCCAAGGGAAGAACGGCGACGTACTCTCGGGATGGAACAACGTTCCGAGCCGCGCTCGATGGAGCTCCCCGTCCGCCCGGAGGCGGTGCCGCGCTCGTTGCTTGCTCGGTTTGGTCCCTGTGAGCGTAGAACGAGGCTCCAGCCTGCGCCAGCGGCGCGCAGAGCTCAAACGATAGCGGTGGCCGCAAGGGTCGGACCTATGGGGCGGGTGACGCGGCGGCCGGCCTATGGCTCCGGCGGTGGCTGCGTGGCCGGGGCAGCGCTCAACTGGTCCAGCCGCCAGCGGGCAAGGTGCCATTCACTCATCGGGCTAGCGTATACCGCCTTGCGGTCCACGGGGCAGTCGGTCTTCAGGCACTTCTCGAACCACTGGCGCGCTTCGTCAGGTTGCCGTACCAGCAGACACACTTCCCCCGCGTAGTAGTAGGCCTCGCACTGCTCTTCGATGCGCTTGGAAGCCGCTTGCGCCACGAGGTCCTGTGGCAGTAGCTCCCGCGCGATGCAGGCGAGAATGTCCGCCATCCAGCTTCCGGGTTCCGCGTGCGCCCGAGCGTGCGCCAGCACTTCTTCGGCTTGCCGGAGGGCCTCTTGGGCTTCCCCTGCGCGTCCGTTCTTCTCGAGCAGACCTGCTTGGTCGTGCAAGGCGAGATACAGCCGCGTCGCAGCATATTGGTGATCAGGACGCACCCGCAAGAACTCACGGTAGTCGGCTGCTGCCCCCTCCAAGTCACCGCCCATCCATCGAGCCGTCGCGCGGTGATAGTAGGGCCAAACATCTCCCTGGGGGGCATAGTACTCGGCTGCCTTCGTGTAGTCCTCAATGGCAGGTGTTGTCTTGCCGAGGCAGAGGTACGCATGGCCACGCAGCAGTCTGGCCTGCTGGCCGTTTGTCGAATCCGTCGACACCGGCTGACGCGCCCGAACGGCGGCTAAGTAGTCCCCCCTACGTAGGTACCTGTCGATCCGAATCACAGCCTCGACGTCCTGGGACTCAAGCAGCCGCTCGTGGGCCCAGAGACCGGCTGCGAGGCCTCCCACCACCAGGATGAGCACCGTCGCACTGACGAGGACGGGCCAGCGGTGTTTTTTCACCTTCTTGCGAAGTACGTAGAGCAGACTCGGCGGCTGCGCGTGGATCGGTTCGCCGGCCAGGTACCTGCTTAAGTCCTCACCCAGCTCCGCCACCGACGCGTAACGCCGGGCCGGCTCCTTCTCCAGCGCTTTCAGGATGATCGTCTCGAGGTCGCGTTCCACCCGCGGCGCCAGCGACGACGGGCGCAGCGGCGGGTCTGCGATGATCCGCTGCAAGGCGCTCGACGGCTGGCCGGACGTGTCGTAGGGCATTGCGCCAGTGACGGCCTCAAACAGCATCACACCCAACGTGTACACGTCCGTCCGTTCATCCACGGCTTCCCGCTGGCCGGCCGCTTGCTCCGGCGACAGATACCGCAGAGTGCCCACAATCTGATCGGGCATGGAGACTGAAGCCGCCGGAGTGTCCGTTCGCGCGGCATCCAGAGCCTTGGCCAGCCCGAAATCCACGATGTGGGGCTGGCCTTCCTCGTCTACCAGGATGTTGCTCGGTTTCAGGTCGCGGTGAATGACGCCGTGGTCGTGAGCGTATTGCACCGCTGCGCACAACTGGATGAACAAGCCGACGATCTCGCTCGTCCCCAGGCCTGCGCCGGCCAGATACCGATTCAGCGTGACGCCCTCCACGTAATCCATGGCGTAGTACGGCAGGCCGTTGGGGAGGTGCTTGCTCTCCAGCACCCGCACAATGCCGGGATGCTGCAAGCGGGCGGTCAGCTCCACCTCGCGCTGGAAGCGCGTGCGGGCAGCCGGCGAAGCGAACGGCCCGGCCAGCATGACCTTGACGGCCACCTTGCGGTTGGTGCCCTCCTGAAGCGCGTCGTAGACCACGCCCATGCCGCCCCGGCCGATTTCGCTGAGGACCGTGTAGCCGGGAAGCGCATCGGAAGGCAGCGCCACTACCTGCGTGGACGGGGCCGGTGCGGCGAGGTCGCCAAGCAGTTCCCCGATGCCCGGTGCCTGGGAGCCGGCGGCGCTGACGAGCTCGTCCAGCGGCGCACTGTTGCCGTGCCAGAGGGCGCGCAGTGCCGAATCGACATGGTCGGCGAGTCCAGGTGGTCCTTCGTCATCAGGCTGGGACGCCACAGACTGCCTCCGGTTAAGCCACGCCGGTCATGCGTCGCCGCAGCGTGCCCACGGCCCGCAGCAGAAGCACCGAGGCGGCGTTTCGTGACAGCCCCATCCGCGCGCCGATCTCAGCGAGCGCAAGCTGATCGAAAAACGCCAGCGTGATGACTTCGCGGTGCCGGTCTTTCAGCCGGCCGAGCTCGCTGAGCAGCCGGGCGGCCCGATCGGCGCGGTCCGCGGCACTGATGGGCGAAGTGCCGCTGGAGGAGAGGAACTCCCACAACGGGCCGGCGTTCGAGGACGAGTTGATCGTCGAGTCGAGCGACTGCAGCGGCCGGCCCGCCGGGCCCCGGCCGCCGGGATCCGCCAGGAGGCGGGCCACCTGCCTGGCGGTGATGCCGGACAGAAAGGCCCGCAGGCCGTCGAGCGTGCGAGCCCGAAGCCCGCCCAGCCCCACGGCCAGGGCGCTCGATACCTCCTGCACCACGTCATCGATCAGGTGGAATTGCGCGGGCTTGGGTGCGAGGCGGGCGACGACCATCAGGCGGATCTGGGGCAGCATCGCCTCCACCACCTGCGACACGTCCTGCTGCGACCCACCCGCGGCCCGCTCGACATGCTGGTCTGTGATCCCTGCGACGCCCACCATCAGTTGCCCATTATAGCATTTGCCCTACGTTCGAAGCACGACTTGATCGAACGCTGCTGCCTGCCTTCCACGGCCGAGGGCGGACCGCACGCCCAGCGACGCCGATCCGGTGCCCACTGTCGTAACTCTTTGCCTTCCAAATGGTTACGTCGCGCCAACCGGCCGGGCGACAGGCTCGCTGACCAGCCGGGCAATGGACCCTCATAAGGCTCGGACCAGATTCTGGGGAGCAGCCCAAGCTCGAACAGAACGGTCACGTTCTACTTGCGGAAGTCGGACGGCACCACCCAAGGCGTTACCAGTCTGTCCGCGATACCGATCAACGAATGGACGCACGTGGCGGTTGTGTTTGACGACACCGCAAACTCACTGACCCTGCTCCTTGACGGCAACGCGGACAACACCGCGCCCGCTACTGCCCCGTACTTGCGGACTGGCGCGACAGCGGCGATAGGAAACAACCGGCACGGGGGCGACGACCGACCCTTCAACGGGATCATCGACGAGGTGCGGTTCTACGGTGAAGCCCTGAGTGATGACGAGGTGCAGTGCCTTATGCACCTATGTCCGCAATGAGCGTTCATGACGAACACCTGCCCAGAAGCAATGGTGCCACGGGCGTTCGTCGAGTATGAGACTGGTGTCCCACGGCCCGGCGATCACAGGTCGCCCAGAGGAACCGCCCGATCGACGCGGAAGACGTCGTCGGGCGGCGGGCTGCGCCAGATCAGGCACACCTCGTTCACCGTGAACGTAAGCGGTGACCAGCGCTCCGCCAGCTCGCTCTTCAAGCGGGTGAGAAAGTCGCGCCCGCGCACCTGCCCGACGCTCAGGTGCGGGTTGAAGCCGGCCGCATAGCGGGCCGTGTCGTCACAATCCGGGACGGCCGACTGAAGAGCCGCCTGCAGTCGTACCAGCGCGGCCGGCGGCTGCGGGGCCAGCCACACCGTATAGCTGTCGCGCCCGTGTCGAAACTCGCGGAACTCCGCCAGGCAAACCTCGAACGGCTCGACCACCGCGCACGCCATCCGCAACTGCGGCGCGACCGCGTCGAACTCACTGCGCAGGCGGAACGGGTACACAAGCGTGATATGCGGCATCCAGCGCTCGAGGTGCCGATCGTGCTGCCGCCGGATTGCCTGGATCGGCTCCCAGCACGCCTCCGGCGGGATGACGACCACGGCCGTCTCATGTGTCTTCGCGTTCATGTCGCCTCCGCCCCGTGGGCGAGCACGTGCGTGCAGCAGGGGGCGGCTTCGCCTCCGCCGACCTCACCCCTTCCGCTCTTCTCGGGTCCGCGTTCTGCGTGGGTGCCTGGCCCTCACCCGCCGCAGGCGGGGGTGGGCATGTACCGCGCCCGCAGCGGCATGCTTACCCGCGACTGCGGTCGCGGGAAAGCAGGGCACCCTTTGCGGACTGACGCGCTAACCCAACTTTCGCAGATTTCGGCGATTTCCGGAAATCTCGGCGGCGGAATCGGGGCTGGCGGCAGCGGGAACGCGGGTGGCGGCGGAGAAGGTCGTGTAGTGCAGACCTACCCTCTGGAATACCGCGGGTCTGGTG
>JAKQDH010000097.1 GCA_029558835.1 Planctomycetota bacterium
AACTGCTACGCGACGGGCGCGGTGACGGGCGACTACGTTGGTGGGCTGGTGGGGGTCAATGGTGGCACGGTCACGAACTGCTACGCGACGGGCGCGGTCACGGGAGAGTACAGCGCTGGCGGGCTGGTCGGGTACAACAACGGCGGCACGGTAACGAACTGCTACGCGACGGGCGCGGTGACGGGCAACACAGACATCGGCGGGCTGGTCGGGTACAATGGCGGCACAGTGACGAACTGCTATGCGACAGGCTCGGTGAATTGCAGTAATGATAACGTTGGTGGGCTGGTTGGGAATAACAGTGATGGTGGCACGATTACGAACTGTTACGCCATAGGTGCGGTGACGGGCTGGGGAAATGTTGGCGGGCTGGTCGGGTACAACAGCGGCACGGTGACGAACTGCTACGCGACGGGCGCGGTGACAGGCAACTACTATGTAGGCGGGCTGGTCGGGAACAACTTTGGCGGCACGGTGACGGCGTCATACTACGACACTACGACCACGGGACAGGCGGACAACACGGGCAAGGGCGCGCCCAAGACGACGGCACAGATGAAGTTACAGGCGACATTCGTAGACTGGGACTTCGTGGACGTGTGGGAGATCGCGGCGGGTGCGTATCCCACGTTGCAGGCGCTGGCGGAAGAGGAGGAGCCGGTCCACGATCCGACGGAGGACGGGTTCTACACGGTCAACGAAACCGACCTCGCGCTTACGCGCCTGTTCAACACACCGATGTCGGGCCGGTGGCAGATGGCGGATTGGGGACCGTTCTACATTCTCGCGGATGGGGCGACAACCTGGTCCATAACGGAGGGCGTAGCCACCGAGGCGGATGTGCGTATCGGCGCGGTGTGCGCCCGGGACGGTCGTCTGTTCTACGGGGATGTGGACGCCACCCCCAACCTGGTTGGCTGGTCCATGCTGGACGGCGAGGACATTCTGGACACGTTGTCGGGCACAACTCCGGACGCTGTCAGCCTAAGCATGAACGAGGACGCTCAGGCGCCGATGCCGTTTCGCGGGCAGGTCCATGCGCTGTTACCGCTTGGTGACGGGATCATTGTGTACGGCGCGGACGGGATTGTGGCGCTGGGTCCAGCGCTGGGGCTGGTCGGGTTCCGGGACATCCAAGGTCTTCCGGCGCACCTGGGCGTGGCGGGCCGTGCGGCGGTGGACGGAAACCTGTTACAGCACGTTTTCATTGGCTCGGATGGCGCGTTATGGACCATCACGGCGGACCTCAAGGCGCAACGGCTGGATTACGCCTGGGCGTTGACAGGACTGGA
>JAKQDH010000110.1 GCA_029558835.1 Planctomycetota bacterium
GGAAGTGATCCGCGCCGCCAAGGACAGCGGAGTCTTCGATGTGGTGCTGACCGCCTACAACTTCCGCCAGGACCACCGGGAGGAGGTGCGCAAAGCCATCGTCGAAGCGGCCGGCGCGGGCCTGGGGATCGTCGCCATGAAAACACAGGCCGGGGTCTACTGGGACCGCGAGCGCCTGTTGCCCATCAACATGACGGCGGCGCTCAAGTGGGTCCTGCAGGAACCCAGCGTGCACACGTCGATTCCCGGCTTCACCACCTTCGACCAGCTCGAGACCGACCTGAAGGTGATGGCCGGCCTGGAGCTGACGCCGGCCGAGCGGCTGGATCTGGACGAGCAGCCGGGCATGGCCGGGCTCTATTGCCAGCAGTGCGGCCGGTGCCGGCCCCAGTGCCCGGCGGCGCTGCCCATCCCCGATCTGATGCGGAGCTACATGTACGCGTACGGGTATCGCAATCCCGGCCTGGCCCATGACGTGCTGGCGGAACTGGACCTGCCCGGCGATCCGTGCGCCGGCTGCGCGACGTGCGACATCCGTTGCGCCAAGGGTTTCCCGGTGCGGGAGCGGGTTCGGGACATCGCCCGTCTGCGCAGCGCCCCGCGTGACCTGCTGGGATGAGCGGCGGATTCCGAAAACTTTCCCCGTGAGCCGGCATCATAACGGTACATCCCGGGCCGCGCCCGCCGGGAACGCATCGGGCCGGCGCGACGGATGTCGGCAGCGCCCGGAGCGACGGTCTGCGTCCGCGGCGCACAATCCATGCATGCCATTGGCATGAGCGAGAGGTGAATATGCTTCGGTACCGATGGTCACTCGCATTGCTCGTCGTCCTGATCCCCTTCGTGATCCCGGCCGAACCGGCGTCGGCCACCGGTCCGGAGCAGTGGCTGGCCGCTCCGGCCGGTTGGCAGCCCAGCGGCAAGGTGGAGCTGTACGCGCCGGAGTCGCTCTACAAATACATCAACGGCGCGGCGGAATCCTACCTGAGTTGCAACTTCCGCACCCTGGCGGTGCAGAATTATCAGCGGAAAGGCGGGGCCTCCGCCACCGTGGAGATCTACCAGCACGCCTCGTCCGCCGACGCCTTCGGCATCTACAGCCAGGAACGTCCCCCCAACGGATTTTTCATGGCGATCGGCGCCGAAGGGTACGGCGATATCATCACGCTGAATTTTTTCAAGGGGGACTGTTACGTCAAGATCACCGTGGATGGCGCCGGGAAGGAGGGGCCGGTGGTGCTGGACATGTTCGGGAAGGCCGTCGCCGATCGGATTCCGGGACCGGCCCGGTTCCCGGAGCTGGTCCGCCGGCTGCCGGAGGGCGGGCGAAAGGCGCACACCGAAAAGTACATCGCCCAGAATTTTTTGGGCTATCAATTCCTCCGCGGCGCGTACATCGCGGAGTACTCGCTGAAAGGGCAGAATCTGCAGGGTTTCGTCATGGATTGCGGCGACGCGAAAGCCGCCCAAGCCGCGGTGACCCGCTTTGCGTTCGGGGGAAACGCGCCGGCCGGCGCGCTTGATGCCGGCGGCAAGGCGTTTCGCGACAAGTACAACGGCGACATCCAGTTGGGCTGGCGGGGCCGTTTCGTTTGGGGCGCCATGGGTGGAGACGCCACCCAGCGCCAGAT
>JAKQDH010000148.1 GCA_029558835.1 Planctomycetota bacterium
CGGTCGGATGGAGGACCCGGCCCGAGCCGCGCTGCACATCCTCCTGGCTCGTCAGGCGGGGGCGGCCGGCTTCTGCGGTTTCTGCTACCTCCCCGGAGCGACACGGGAGTTGTTCGAGCCGCTGACTCAGTGGCTGGACCAGCCCGCTGCCAGACCCTAGCCACGCCATAGACGCCATATCTGCACGTTCGGGTCAGGTTCATCCCTAGGAGCCTGTCGGACTTCGCACCCCGCCGCTGAAGCGGTGCGGGGCTGCGAGGTCCGACATCCTCCTGTGTTGATTGCCTGAATGTACGGCTGACGCCGCATTCCGGCAATCGGGACCGTTGAAGCATTTATATAAAAGCTATATAATAGTGGCATGAGTACCCGTTTTGTGACTATCGACCGGCAGACCCCGATGCTGATGCCTCCGGACCTGCGCTCCTGGGTCAGGGAAGACGACCTGGTGCACTTCGTGCTGGAGGCTGTCGAGACCGTGCCGCTGTCGCGGTTCGAGGTGAACTGCCGCGGGTCGGGGTCCGAGCAGTTCCCGCCGCGGATGATGCTGGCGCTGGTGGTCTACTGCTATGCCAATGGGATCTTCGGGTCGCGGCGCATTGAGCGGGCTACGTACCGCGATGTGGCGGTGCGCTACCTGACCGCGGACACACACCCGGACCACGACACGATCTGTGCCTTCCGTCGCCGCAACGTCGAAGCGGTGAGCGCGGCGTTTCTGGAGGTGCTCAAACTGGCCCATGAACTGAAATTGCTGAAGGTCGGGACGATCAGCATCGACGGGACCCACATCAAGGCGAACGCCTCGAAGTACCAGGCCCTGAGCTATGAGCGGGCCGGCGAACTGGAGCAGCAGCTGAAACTGGAGATCGAGCAGCTCATGGCCCAGGCCGAGCAGGCCGATGCCGCGGCGGCGGTGGATGGGCAGACACTGCCCGAGCAGATCGCACGGCGGGAGACACTGCGCCAGAAGGTCGCCGAGGCCCGGCGTCGGATCGAGCAGCGTGCCGCGGCCCGGGCGGAGGCCGAGCGCCGCGATTTCGAGCAGAAGCGACAGGCCCGGGAGGCGCGGCCAGGTTCCCGGAAAGGTCCGCCGCCCACCCCGCCGGATCCGACCCCCGCGGCCCGTGAACAGGTCAACCTGACCGACGAGGACTCGCGGATCATGCGCAAGAGCAGCCGCAGCGAGTATCAGCAGGCCTACAACGCCCAGGCCACCGTCGATGCGGACGGATCCCAGTTGATCCTCGCGGCCCACGTGACCAACTGCCCCGCCGATGCCGGGGAGCTTCTTCCCGGTGTGGCCGCAGTCCCGGCCGGCCTGGGTTCGCCCACGGCGGTCCTGGCCGACAGCGGCTACGTGGACGCTGACGCCTTCGACCGCCTGAAGGCCGATGGCATCGAGCCGTACGTACCGCCCTCACGGGCCGCGGCCGGACAGCGCCGCCGGCATGACTTCAGGCCGGCACCCGAGAAGCCCGAGAAGCCCCTCCGCGACCCCCGGCTCGTGGCGATGCGCGCCAAGCTCCAGACCGA
>JAKQDH010000196.1 GCA_029558835.1 Planctomycetota bacterium
TGGCGCGGGAACTGGCCGCGGCAGTCAACCCGCGCCTCGGTTTGCGGTACACGCTGGCGCACTGGGAAGCGATCGCCTACGGCCTGTGCGAGCCGCCGCGGCGGCGAGAACGCCGCAGATTAAGTTAACGCTTATAGGGCACTGCCCACCACGGGAAGGACGGATTTCGAACCGCCCATGAAGGTAATCCCGCAGGGATAACGGATCGCCGATGAGGGTGATCCGACAGCAAGAGGAGAATCGTCATGTCTGCGACTATACGAAGTGCTCTGACCGTTGTGAGCCTGAGCCTCGGGCTGCTGTGGCTTTCGGGCTGCAAGCGAGAGACCCCGCAGCCGCCAGCGCCTGCCGAGCCGCCGGCGGCCGCTGCCCCGGCGACCACTCAGCCTCCGGCAACCAAGGACGTCAGTGACGCAGAAAGGGAAACCACCGGTGAAGATAAGGCGGACGTCAGGAAAGAGGAACCCGTCAAGGAGGCTGCCGCTGAGCCCGGCAAGGCCGGGGGGCCCCAGCCCACCCACGTCTTCACCATCGGCATGAGTCAGTGCAACCTCGGGGAGCCGTGGCGTCAGCAGATGAACGCGGACGTGCGCGACGCGGCCGCCAGGCACGAGAACCTCAAGGTGGTGTTCAAGGATGCCCAGAATGACACGCTCAAGCAGCGGGCGCACCTCGAGGAGTACGTCAGCGCCGGTGTGAACCTCATTATCGTCAGCCCGAAGGAAGCGGCGCCGCTGACCGAGCCGATCGGCCGGGCCATCGACGCCGGTATTCCGGTGATCGTGCTCGATCGGCGCATCCTCGGCGACAAGTACACCTGCTTCATCGGCGCGGACAACAAGCTCATCGGGCGCGAGGCCGGCAAGTGGATCGCCCGGAAGCTGGGCGGCAAGGGCAAGGTCGTGGAACTTAAGGGTTTGATGACCTCCACGCCCGGTCAGGACCGCCACAGCGGCTTCCGGGAGGGTATTGCCGGCAGCGAGATCGAGATCATCTTCGAGGCGGACATGAAGTGGCTGGAGCCGGACGCCCGCAAGGAGATGGAATCCGCGCTGGCGCGCTTTGACAAGATCGATCTGGTGTATGCCCACAACGATCCCGGTGCGCACGGGGCGTACCTGGCCGCGGAGGCCACCGGGCGGGCGGACACCATTATGTTCGTCGGTATCGACGCCCTGCCGCACGAAGGCGTCATGTACGTCAAGCAGGGCGTCCTTGATGCCACGTTCCAGTATCCCACCGGTGGCAGAGAGGCCATCGACGTTGCCCTGAAGGTTCTGGCCGGCGAGCAGGTACCCAAGGAGATCACCCTCGGCTCGCGCCTTTTCACCAAGGAAAACGTCGACTCCGGCGGCGTGGCGATCGGAGGCTAATGGGTGCCCCAGGTCCTGTGGACCTGGGGGACTGATGCCGGGTGGCCCACCTCCTATGGAGCCGGGTGGCCCACCTCCTGTGGAGGTGGGGAACGGATGAAGGTCACGGTCACTTCGTCGCCTGCCGGCCGACGTGTTTGGACCTGAAGCGGCTGCTTACGATGTCGCCATTGGCGCGGCGTTCATCAGGGCCCCAGGTCCCAAGGACCTGGGCCACCCGATGCGCCGGGTGGCCCACCTCCTATGGAGCCGGGTGGCCCACCTCCTGTGGAGGTGGGGAACGGATGAAGGTCACGCGCGGTCACGGATCCTCGAAGGAGCCAGCGCAGCATGCCCTCGCGATTGCGTCGCTACGACGAAGTCGGGCACACCCACTTCTGGACGATCTCCTGCTACCGGCGCTTGCAGTTCTTCCACGACTTCGCGTTGAGGAAGGTGGTACTGAATGCCCTCGAGCAGATGCGGCGGACCTTTCGCATTTGTCTGATCGGCTACGTCATTATGCCGGAACACGTGCACGTAATTGTGTATCCGCATCCAGAAGGTGAGGCGACGCCCGTGAGCGTGGCGAGACTGCTGCAGAGCTTCAAGCAACACGTCGGGGATCACGGCAAGCAGTACCTGCGCCAGGTGTGGCGGAGTCACGGGTGTCTGTGGTCGCAGCCGCTGCAGGAGTGGGCCCGCGGAGCGTTGGGCAAACAGAGTCTCTGGGAAACGCGCGGCTACGACTTCAACATCAACCGGCAGGAGACTCTCATCGAGAAGCTCAACTACTGCCACAAGAACCCTCTCACGCGCGGGCTGGTGCAGTCGCCCGAGCAGTGGGCGTGGAGCAGCTTCCGGTACTACGAAGGAGGCGGCGAGGTGCTGTTGCCGATGGACTGGGATGGGCGCTGGCCCATCGAGTGGTGAACGACCCAGCGGGGCGCTCAGCAGTCCGACCCTTGCCCCGCGGGGCCCACGGCGCGGCGTTCATCAGTCCCCCAGGTCCAAAGGACCTGGGCCACCCCCGTCGGGTGGCCCACCGCGCTTGGGTGGCCCACCTCCTGTGGAGGTGGGGGACGGATGAAGCTTGCGCTGATCCGGCTCGCCCCGGGCCGTCGGTGCGCCGGGGCGGAAGCGAAACCGTGCGGTGTTGCCGCCGGCGCGGCGTTCATCAGTCCCCCAGGTCCACAGGACCTGGGCCACCCGTTGCGGACCTGGGCCACCCGTTGCGGACCTGGGCCACCCCGCCGCGGACAACGGGTTCGCCCGGCCGGGCGACCACGTGCTCATCCAAACAGCGTCGGCTCCGTCGAGGTGGGCTCGGGCGCGGTGCCCTGATACGGCAGGCCGAGGTGCAGGTAGGCCTCGCGGGTGGCGATGCGGCCCTGGCGGGTGCGGATGACGAAGCCGATCTGGAGCAGGTACGGCTCGACCATGTCTTCGAGCGTGTCGCGTTCGAGGCCCATCGTGGCCGCCAGCGCCTCGATGCCGGCCGGGCCGCCGCTGTACACGCGGATCAGCGTGCCGAGGAACTGCCGGTCGAGTTCATCGAGCCCGAGTTGGTCGATCTGCTGAATCTCCAGGGCGCGCTCGACCACCGGCGGATTCAACACGCCCTCGGCCCGCACCTGCGCGTAGTCGCGCACGCGCTTGAGCAGGCGATTGGCCACCCGCGGCGTGCCGCGACTGCGGGCGGCAATTGTCTCCAGACTCCCGTCCTCCGCTCGCACCTCCAGCCGCCGCGCGGAGCGCTGGAGGATCGTCGTCAAGTCGCCGGCCGGGTAGAACTCCAGGTGGTAGCGATGCCCAAACCGGTCGCGCAGGGCGCCGCTGAGCATCCCCGCCCGCGTCGTCGCGCCGATCAGGGTGAACCGCCGCAGGGCGAAATTCACCATCCGCCCGCTGAGCCCCCCCTCGATGGCAAAATCAACGCGGAAATCCTCCATGGCCGGGTAGAGGAACTCCTCGACGGCCGTCGGCAGCCGGTGAATCTCGTCGATGAACAGCACGTCGCCCAGTTCGAGGTTCGTCAGCAGCGCCATCAGGTCGGCCTGCTTCACCAGGGCGGGCCCGGAGGTGATCCGCGGCGGCTTACCGGTCATCTCGCGGGCGATGACGTTGGCGAGCGTCGTCTTGCCCAGTCCGGGCGGTCCGTCGAGCAGAATGTGTTCGAGCGGCTCGCGGCGCTGCCGGGCGGCCGACATGGCGATGGTAAGTTGCTCGACCACCGGCCGCTGGCCCACCAGCTCGCTGAGGCGCTGCGGGCGCAGACTGGCGTCGATCGGCTCATCCTCCTGCCGCGAAGCCCCGGAAAGAACACGATCCCTGGCCATGCCCAACCACTGCGCCGCAACCTGTGTCCCGCTGCCGCCCTCCCCCGCGGGCGACGCATAGCCGCCCCGTACGCTGACGGCTCCGATTGCAGTGTGTCGCCCGTCAGTTTCCCCGGGGCGCGAAGCTGCTTTGCCCCGCAGGTCGCTCGCTGCCACGGGGGCAAGAGCCTGCCAGAACCTCGTCGGCACAAACGGAGAGGGGGGGATTCGAACCCCCGGTACGGTTTCCCGCACACTGGTTTTCGAAACCAGCCCGATCGGCCACTCCGGCACCTCTCCAACTTACCCACGGGTCCACGCTGCTGTGTGACCGGTGGGGCGGCTTGCGGCACGCACCCGGCCCGCGGTGGTGGCTTGCCACCCGTTGAGCCACGGACGCGGTTACCGGAAACCGCGGCGGGTACTATAGGGGCTGGGCGCGCTGGTGACCAGCGCTGGGGCTGATGCGGGCAGCGCGGCCCGGCGTACACGACCGTCTCTGCGATGGCTTTGGTCTAGCGGCCGGGCCCCCGGGCTCCCGGAGGTGCGAGCCGGACGGCGGGCGGCTCGCTCTCGGTGGTCCGCGCGAGTCGTCGGTCGCGGATCGCCCGGGCGTGGGTGCCGCAGCAGTCATGCCCCCGGGCCACATTCCCGGACGTCGGGGCCGGCGAGGCCGTTTCCGCCCCGGAATAAGCAGTTCGATGGACCCTCGCGGGGGTGGGTTACGCCGGCTCGGCCAGAGGACGCACCCCGTCGGAAAAAATAATCGTAAGTCCTTTATTCAGAGTTGTTTACGTGCAACCCCGATAAGGGCGCGAACCACCGGACACCAACGCGTGTCCTATACTGTAGACGGAGCGCTGCGCCTGTAGGGACAGTGTCTCCGGCGCGGACGCGAGGTCCGCGGTGGTGCGAGGCAGCAAAAGGAGATCGCCATGAGTCGGGCAATCTACACCCTTGCGGCTGCGGTCATCGCCTGCTTCCTGCTCAGCAGTCTCAGCGGGTGCGATGCCGACCTGCTCTACCCGGTGCCGGGCTACTACAACGCCGGCGGGTATGAGTTGCTCGGCAAGTCCCCAGCGATGGGGTTCAAGCACCGGCACGACGCCCTGGGGGTGGAGGTGGCGGGCGGGCAGGGCGATGCCGAGTAGGGGGAGATGATGTCGCCTTCTGAACGGGGAGGGGAGGCGACAGGCGGACGGGCTCAGCGACGCGGGCCTACCCCGGCACCGCGAAGGCAGCCCGAAGCATCCGCCGGGCGAAGGGAGAGGTGCGAGAGGAGGGCTGGCCATGGCCCTGGTTGGCGCGGACACCACCTGCAAGCGCGAGCGGGCGTTGCTCGTGATCCGGGAGCGCGGCGGGATTGAGTATCTGGCAACCCATGCCGATGCGGACGCTACCCGCGACGTTCTCGAGCTCCTGGTTTTGAACGAAATGCCCGACCGTGCCCCCCACGAGGGGACCGACGGTCTTCCGGACAGTGATACCGCCTTTGTGCGGCGGGTGTGCGGCAAGCTGGCGTGCGACCTGCGTTTTCTGCTCGACGTCGAGTGGACCCAGACCAGGAAAGAGGACTACTTCATCCAGACCATCAATAAGCGCTGCCGCCAGACGCAGCGCGAGCGGGAAGGACGCTACGATGCCCTCGCGCCGCGGGCCGCAGGCCTGCTCGGCGCGGTGGAGGATCGCCGGTCCTCCCCGGAACCCGAGACCGAAGCGAAGGCCGAGCCGCGCCCGGTGTGGTGGAACACCCTGCAGTCGGCCGTGCTGTCACGGCGGGAGCGCCTGGCCCCGTTGCTGGCCCTGTACGAGAAGCAGCCCGAGGAGGGCGAGGCTCTGCTCAATGGCCGCGGACGCTTTGACATCCACAAGGTTGCCCGGCAGTTCGGGTGGACCCGTCGGGAGACACGCCTGCTCCTGACCCAACTGAAGCGGGAGATTGGGAAGGTAAGACCGATGGTTCCCCGTTCGTTCCGCGACCTGTGCAATCGGCTGGCCAAGCTGGCCTCCACCTCCTTCGAGGGGCTGGCGGACGTCGAGTTCCGCCGCGAGTTGTTCGACCTCAGCCGGTCGCTGGCCACCAGCTTCGATCCTGCCAACGTGGACGCCCGGTCCGTGCGGAGACTGCGGAAGTCCGACTTTGACGCGGCCGTCGATCTGCTCATCGACGAGTGGCAGGTTTCCCCGCTGCCGCAGCAGCGCAGCATCCTGGACCGCCTGCGGCAGAGCATCTTCGAGGTGCGAGAGGCTCTGGAGCGCGGCGAGGTCGAGCGGGCCTTCGGTGCCAGTCCGCGGCTGGTGCTCGATGCCGCCTGCGTGCAGCACCATCTGAGCTCGGCGCGGTTGCAGGTCTTGCTGGCCTACTCCTACTTCCTCCGCGTCGCCGGGCTCTACGACGCCTACCTCCGGGCCAATGAAGCGATCCTCAGGCGATGCGAGGTGATCGTCCGGCAGAAGGGCCCCGCCGTACTGGACCACGACCCCGAGTTCGAGAGCGGGGAGACCCTCCGCCGCGTACGCACCTATGCCGCCACCAACATCCTCGTGTGCCTGTTCAACTACAAGTACACGACGGCGCCCAGTGAGCGATTCCAGGTCAAGGATTATGACGCGGTGGTTTCGCTGATCGGGCGTTTCCGGGAAGTGCTGGCCGACGACCCGCAGGCGGAGTTCATCCACGATGAGCTGCTGGTGCTGCTCAGCCACGTGGTCCGGGCCGCCTACAACCTGCACCGCACTGCCAAGGGTGACGCCCAGAAGGAGCACTGGCGCGCCGAACGCGACCGGCGCCGGCAAGAACTGCTGGAGCTGATCGAGGCGAAATTCGTTACGCCGTCCGACCCGCGCGCCAGCGCCCGGTGCCTGATCGACGGCACACTCAGCGCGGCCGAGGGCTTCGCCGCGGACCGGACCCTCGACACCGTCGAGGAGGTGCTCCACGCCCGACCGGCCATCGTCGGCGAGCTGCGGGCGGAGCGGCTGGCCATGGTGATGCCGCGGCTCGATCAGTGAGACGATGGGGCGCCGTCCGCTGCTACGCTACCGATCCTCCCGTTACCGATGACCTGGGGCGATTCCGCGACCATCGAGCCGCGGGCTTCAGCCCGCGCGGTGCTTGCATGCGCTGAACGCCGCCTGATGGTGCCCGGCTCGGGGAAATGACGTCCCCGGGGCGTGTGTCCGGGCATGGTGCCCTCGTGGCCGCACGCGATGGCGGGGGTTCTTGCGCCGGCGGTGGTGAGAACCTGGTGCGGGTTTCAGGTGCCTGGCGTCGCACGCGGAGCGCTTTCGGGATTCGCGCGGGGCTCGCTGCGGGCGCGCTCCCGCAGGACGTCGAGCGTGTCCCGCACCTCGCCCGCCATCCGTGAGTTGGGAAACTCCCGCACGAGTTCCAGCCCGCTCTCCAGCGCGTCCTGCCAGCGCCGCTCGCTAACGGCGAAACGGAACTGCACGCCCAGTTGCAGCAGCTTCTCCTTGAACACGTGGCGGGCCGCGTCGCGCAGGGCCTCTCCCTCGCCCCCCATCAGGTAGCCGTCGAGGTCCTTCAGAATGTCGATGGCGTGGTCCACGTCGTTACGGCGCACGGCGTCGTCCCACGCTTTCCTCAACTCCTCCTTACGCTGGGCCCGCAACTCCTGCATCCGCTGCGTCAGGCGGCGGACCTGCGGGTGATCCGGAAAAATCTGACTGAGGCGGTCAATCTCCCCGCGGGCCCGGTCCCACTCCCACGTGGCGAAGTGCTGCTCGATGAGGGCGCCGGCCTCCGCCATCCTCGTCTCGATCGCCCCCCGGTGGGCCTCGCTCAACTCCCGGCGCAAGCGGTCCGCCTCTTCCTTGAAGCCGAACCGACGCTCCATCTCGGCCACCAGGCTGACGGCGCTCTCCCAGCGCTCGTTCCGCACGTTCTCGTGGATGGCGTCGCGCAGGGCGGCCAGTTCCTCGTCCCGGTGGGCAAACGCCTTGGCCGCGTCGGAAATCCGCGTGTTCTCCACCACCGCGTGCAACAGGGCGGTCTGCTCCGCCAGGTGGTGCTCGAGGTTGCGCAAGTCCTGGGATTGCCGGGTGGCCGCGGACTCAATCGCCGCCAGCAGCGGCGCCACGGTCAGGGCCACCACGGCGAAGAACACCAGCACCCCGCCGGCCGTCAGCAACCACACGCCCGGCGTATCCCCGTAGCCCAAGGCGCCCAGACCGATGAGCAGGATGCCGCCCAGTACCGCCAGGACGCACACCCACCCGTGGAGCTGATGCAATTGCCCGAATCGATCCGCAGGGGTAGGCATGGGTCATTCCTTGGAAAGCCGCACCACCAGCGCGGGTACCGTGGTCGGGCCCGAGATGGGATACACCGGTGGCCCCCCACACATCACCGCGCCCGACACCTGTCATCCTAGTCGGTGTCCCGTCGTCGTCAACCGCGGCCCCGACGCGGGCAACACCCCTGGCGACGGATCGGGCGCTGGCGCACACCGCCACGGGCTGCCTGCCTGGGCAACCTCAGCGGTCTCCCCAGCCCGCTGGGCAGCCGCGGAGGGTGCCGGGCGTCGCTGTGTCCGCGGCCGGAGGTCAGGCGGCCTCCAGGACCGGAACATCGTCCTCGTCGGTCTGCGTCGCCTGCCGCTGTTGGTCAGCCAGCCGCTTGGCTTGCAGCCGCCGCTGTTTCTGTTCCAGCCGACGCAAGAGGACCGTCGAGTGGGCCACGTCGTCCGCCACCAGCCGCAGGAACAGCAGGCATCCGGCAGCGCAGGCCACGACCGTCGTCAAGAACTCCCACCCGATCATCGGTGCTGGACCCCCTGTTCAGGGGGTGTATCGGCAGGCAGGTGGGGCGGTTTCGGGTCTGATGCACGAAGAGCGCCGGCGGGACGCGGTTATCGGGCCGGCGCGGCGGGCTTGTCGGCCCGGCGCGGGCGGTGCACGACTTTGCCGACCGCGAGCGGCGGGCGCGAGGGGCTGCACGTCCACTGCTATGCCCTAGGCGACGGTCAGCTCGCGTCTGAGAGCCGGATCCGGGCCAACTACTCCGCGCGGGTCAGCGTGAACGAGCACTCCTCCGACATGCTGGCGTCGCCGGACGGCAGCCCCGCCGAGTAGAGATAGAAGACCCCCATCTTTCGCGTCCCCGTCAGCGTCTGCCCGTCCGGGCTCAGCTCGCCCGTGAGTGTCACGACAGCACCCTCCGTGAACGAAGCCCCGTAGCCCGAGCCCGAGACCGTCATTGTGTACGCCACGTCAAAGCTGGTGGCGGTGAACTCCGCGCGCTTGAGCTGGACGATGTCGCCGGTGATTTCGCCCAGGTCGGTCATCCCGCTCACCTCGGTCGGGAAACCCTGCTCGTCGAACTCCAGGTAGTCTGAAGACGGGATGCCCTCCAGACCGCCGATTTCCACGGTGAAATCACCGGAGAGCTCGCACGTCTGGGTGCCGGTCCAGTACGTGTTGGCGAGCGCCGTGGCGCCCGTCGCGGGCCACTCTACCGCTGGCGCGTTGAAGAGCGCGCTCAACTCGGCACCCAACCCGGCCAAGGCAGCCGCCGATCCCAGGCAGCCGCCTGCCAACACCAGCAGCCCGAGCAGCAGCCCGGACGCCACTCGTGTAATCCAGCACTGTATCTGCCGCATCTCTGTACTCATGTCTTGCCTCCTGTTGCGTCCTGTCGCGTGTCGTTGTTCGCATTGCGCCCTGATCGTTCACCACGCGGAGGGGGTGATGTAATCTCTGCCAGGGACAGGTGGGCCGGGGGGGGTAGAGATCCGGCACCTGTCTCCCTCACCCGCCCCTCTCCCCCGACAGGGGAGAGGGGTCATCATCGTGCCTCTCAAACCCGCCAGTTGCGCCGCCGCAGTCGTACTAAGCCCAGGACTCCCATACAGCCCATCACGCCAACTGGGGCGCCCGATCCACAGGCCCCGCACGTGCCTCGCACCTCGGCCTCCGGCAGCGGTTCAACCGCGACAAACTCTACCGTGACCGCTCTATCGCTGTTCATGGTGACGCTGGCGGTGTCGCCTTCGGCGCTGTCCACTCCCGACCAAGTCCCGACCTCATAGCCCTGTGCAGGTGTTGCAGTCACGGTCACGACCGTTCCTTCCGCGAATATCCCTTCTCCGGGACTGACCGTTCCTTCGCCCTCGGTCACAGACACGGTGAGTGAGTACATGACTGGTTCAAACTCTACGATGACGACCCTGTCAGCATTCATGATAACGGTGGCCGTCTGCCCTTGAAAGGAATCCACTCCGTTCCAGGTGGAAAGTTGATAGCCCTCGCCCGGCGTGCACGTCAGCGTTACGATCGTACCCTCGGGGAAGCTCCCCTCGCTGGGGGACACGGTCCCTTCGCCCGATATCACGGATACGGTGAGCGAATACAACGCCCCGAGAAGCTCAACCACCGCGCTGGCATCCGCGTCATCCGGCGCGGCCTCCAGGTGGCCGACGTTGTCGGTCGCCCGGCTGTAGAACCGGTACGTGTGGCCGTCCTCGCTGGTGAACGTAGCGGAGGTGTCGGTGGTGTTGGCCAGCCAGATCTCGTAGGGGCTCTCGTCGATGGAGACGTAGATTGTGTAGTCGCGGATGCCGGCGCCGCCCGCATCGTCCTCGCCGGTCCATTCCACCTCGAACACGCTGGTGGTGGTCACGTCGGGCAGCGGGAGCACGTAGCTGGTCGGGGGACCCGTGTCGATGGTGACCAGGGCTTCCTTCTCGGGGTTCGTGCCTTGCGACGGGTCGAGCGGATCGACCTGGTTGGTAGCAATGGTCAAGCCGAAGTCGAACTGGATTGTAGCCACATTGCGGATTTCCGTGCCGCTGGGCAGGCCCGATTCATGCTGGACGAGGTAGCTGAAGTGCCCCATGCCACGGCCCGTGCCGTCCTCTGGCGGCAGGAACCCGATATCGACCGGGGGCGGAAGTTCGGTTTCGGGGTCGATCGTGTAGAGATAGGCAAAGGCCTCGCCCGTGCCGGCGTCGATGCCCGCCTCGATGTGGACCTCGAAGTCCACGTCGTTGAAGCTATACGGCACGACGGCCTCGAAGGACTGTCGCTGGTCGTCGGGCACAACGATCAGCGCATCGCCGAATCCGATCTCGACCAGCTCGAACGTGGCCCAGTCGAGGTCGGCGCTGAGCGGGTCGGACACATCCACCACCTGCGCCGGTGCCGTGGCCGACTCCAGGTTTTCGAAGCCAACGCGGTACGCCAGAGTTTTCCCGGCGGCGATATGGTTGCCATCGCCAAACCCAGCTGGACCAGTTTTCTCGTTTGGGTCCTCGGCGGCTCCTGAATCGCTCACCTCCTCGTCATACTCATCAACAGGCGAGTCGGGTGTGGGTGGGGAAGACCAGTAGCATGGAGGACTGTCATTGTAGAATTCCTCTAGAGCAGGACGACCAACAATTGGAATAAGAGCTGCAAAAAGCTCGCCGACATAGGCCTTAACTCCCCAACTAAGCCGCTTCATGATGGCGTCGGGGCTGTCTGTGAGACGAGACTCCAACATCGTTTCGATAACTCTCCCCAACCGTTTGCCAAGTGTTACGCCGGACTGCGGCGCGCTCACGGCTTTGAAGGCATCTCCTGCACCGGGCGCTACGAGATTTGCAGCGTCGGGGCCGACTTGTTGAACATAGCCGCTAAGAAGATCCGCTGTTCGTTGTCCATAAGTGCGCGGTTGTCCGCCGTTAGATTCACACAAACCAACGGGATCAATGTAGTTCAGCGGATCATTATGAGCGTAGGTATATAGGTTTATGCCTCCGCCAATACCGATACGATCAGACTGAACGAAGCGCCCCATACTGAAGTGGTGGAGCCGGTAGGGAGTAAGCGCTATCTTGTTACTGCCGGTAGTCACCCCAAATTCTCCCATCCACCGACAACCATTCTCTCCTGCCGCATCAAGAGAAATAAGTGCACCAAATGGTTCGTAAACATAGTGTGTAGTTGATGGATCTTCCCCTTCTATGATCTCGGCTGTATTCCCTAGGCCATCGTATGTATAATACGTACCCACACCACCAGCGCTTAACCGGTTGAGTAGGCCGTGGCCGTGGTCACGGTGGGCCAGCAGGTTCCCGTCATCGTCGTATTCGCCAACGACGTTACCAAGACCGATGGGGTCTGCGACGTAATGTGTTATAGCGCCGTTCTCTGCTACGGCGACGCGGTTGCCGAGGGCGTCATAGGTATATTCCCACGCATCGCCCCCCCGAGTGACGCCAACCAGTCGGTTCTCGTCGTTGTAGGTGTAGACCTTCGTGCCGTCGGGGCCGGATTCCTCGATCAGGTTCCCGTCGGCGTCGTAGGTATAGGTGCGATTACCGACCTGCGTATACTGGTTGAGTGCGTTGGCGCTGTAGTCCTCCTCGACACCGTTGACGCGGGTGTGTACGCGATTGCCGAGCGCGTCGTATTGGTACCTGATATCCTGATCGGGGATGTCGGGAGCGGTCGAGACGAGCACGGCGCTCGTGAGCTGGTCGATGGCGTCGTATCCGTACGTCCAGGTGCCGTAGTGGGTATCCATAGCCGTGCGGCGACCGCGGGTGTCGTAGGTGTAATCGAAGCTGGAAATGACCGTGCCGTCTGGAGCTCGATTGACCAGACTGATAAGCTGCCAGGCCGCGTCGTAGGTGTAGTCGGTATACACCCCGTTGCCGACAATCTTGCGGGCCAGCCGACCGGCGTCGTCGTATTCATAGCGCACGATCTGGGCGCCGTTCTCGTCGGTCATGCGTTCGAGCCGTCCCGCGTCGCTGTAATGGTAGTCAAGGCGACGCCCGGTCTGATCGAGGCTGGACGCCCGGCGGCCCGCCGCATTGTACGTGAATCTCAGCCAGCGGCCGGCGGGGTACGCGATCTGCGTGAGATAGTCGTTGGTATCGTAAGTGAAGCGGGTCGTGCCGTTGGCGCCCGTCGCCTCGACGAGGTTGCCACGGGTGTCATAGAGGTACGGCATCTGGGAACCGTCTGCGTAGGTCTTGCCTGTCACGCGTCCTGAGACGTCGTAGCTATATAGGATGTTCTGCCCGCGGCGGTTCGTCGAGGCGACGGGATTGCCCGCCGCGTCATAGGCCCAGGCCTCACTGCTGCTGTCGGCGTGGGTGATCCGGGTCAGATTACCGCGGCTGTCCTGGTCGTACCAGGTTCCGTTGCCGTTGGCGTCGAGCACGGAGGCGAGCCGATTCAGCGTGTGCGTCCAGGTGAAGCGAGTCACCTGCCCTAACGCATCGGAGATGCGGGTCACGTTGCCGCGGCGATCGTACCCGAATGTGGAGGAGAAGCCCGCCGGGTCCGTGACTCCCACCAGTTGTCCCACGTCGTCAAAATCGAAGTACACAGCGTTGCCGAAGGGGTTTTCGGTTTTGACAATCCGACCCGCGTAGTCAAGGAAGAAGCTGCCGGCGTTGCCAAGCGCATCGGTGGCGGTCACTTGGCCTTCCGATCCGTAGCTGAATACGAGAGGTTCGCGGTCTCCGTCGAGGGCCGTAGCCGCCAGGCGGCCGCGCGTGTCGTAGTCGAAGGTTCGGTGCACGCCGTCAGCCAGGCCGATCTCGACCAAGGCGTGTTGGGCAGCGTCCGATGAGGTGCTGTATTCGTAGGTCGTGATGCGGCCGTCAGGCGCCTGGACAGACGCGAGATGCTCGCTCTCGTAGCTGAAGTGCGTCTGCCGCCCGTAGTCGTCCGTGATGCTGCTGATCATTCCACCAGTGTAGGCAATATCGAGCTCCTGGCCCGAGGAATGAGTCAGGCCTGTCAAAAGGTCGCCAGCGTAGTCGCAGGTGATGCGATTCTCGTTGGTGTCCTCGACATAATCCAGTTTGCCGTCGGCGGAATAGGCCCGTACGAGTCCGCTGGCCTCGGTAAGAACATACCCGCCACCGGTAACGTCGCGTAGCTCACCCTGGTCCCCGGGACGAGCGAGGTAAGGCCGGCCTGGACGAGCGTCGGGCTGGAAAATACGCGGCGTGCCGGTCATGTCGGTGATGACCACAGTGCCGTCGTCCCGTACCACAAGGGTATACTGCCAGTTATGCGTCCAGCCGTGGCCAAGCGGGCCGAGTTCAAAGCGGCGCGAGATCGGCTGAGCGTACATGCGCCGGAAGACGATGGGCATCCCCGGCGCCTGTACTACCGCATCCGTGCCGTCGGCCAATACCGGCAGCGGACACAAAGCGTCGGCTTGGCGAAAGGCGAGGGCCAGCAGCCGCGTGATATCCTCGACACGTTGCCCCTGGGCGTCCAGGTAGAGCGCGTTCCGGTCGAGCATGGCCACGTAGTCGCCCCAGGTTCCGCCGACCTGGTCGGTGAAATTGGACCATACCACATCCCAGGCGTCCTCCCGCACGTAGGACGGCCGCATTTCGGCCTTCATGGCGGCCCAATCCACCGGCGTGTCATTGTTCGCATAGAGGACGCCAACAGTCCATGTGATGGGCGCGTATGAGAAATCCCAAGGCTGCTGCCAGCCAACATAATACACCGGCATCCGTCGCGATTCTCCAGGCTGTAGAATTCCAGGTGTGCTGCCGGAAGCCAGGAATTGCACGGAATTGGCGAAGCCCGCGGGCATGACCGAGGTCCACAGTCCCTGGCTGACGCGAGTCTTGTCCAAGGTCAGAATAGCTCCTTGACGCTCGTTCTGGGTTGCGGTGGTCACCAGGAGAGGCGCCTGCATGACGGCAGTCCCCCTGTTGGCATACTCCACGAAGACGGTCGCTAGCTGGTGATAGCCGAACCTTGCCGGCAGAATCAGGTTGATATCGAGCTCGGCCTCGCCGCCTGCAATCATCTCGAAGATGTCGGACAGCTCCTCCGACTCGTCCGCGGAACGGGTGACGCGCACGCCATAGACGCCGGGCGGAACCGCGCCGGCCGCGAACATTGCGGTAACCCGGGTGTATGAGTTCACCTCGACGGTCGAAGCAAGAAAGGTCGAACCGTCAGGCCCGATGAGAGCCACCTGCATGGGGGAGGTGAAGCCGTTGCCGGTCAGGACTAAATAGAGTGGGCTGACCGTGCCATGCTGTCGCGGCGAAACATCGAGCAACTGAAGCTCGGTACTTGGAGGTCCGGTGGGGGTTTGGTCGCTCCATATCGTGTATCCCGCGCCCCAGTAGGTGGAGCTTCCGCGGACCATGACGTAGTAGGTTCCGGCCTGGAGATTGAACATCTCGATCACCTGCTCAGGCCTGTCCTCCGTACTGCTGGCCAAGTAACTGTCCGGCGTCGGCAGT
>JAKQDH010000197.1 GCA_029558835.1 Planctomycetota bacterium
TGGCGCGGGAACTGGCCGCGGCAGTCAACCCGCGCCTCGGTTTGCGGTACACGCTGGCGCACTGGGAAGCGATCGCCTACGGCCTGTGCGAGCCGCCGCGGCGGCGAGAACGCCGCAGATTAAGTTAACGCTTATAGGGCAAAGCCCGCCCTGCCGTGTCAATGGTTCATGGCGACGTGGACGCCTTCGACCAGTCGGCGTTCACGGCCGCCTACAACGCCCCGGGCACCAGCGTGGTGGTGGCCGGGCGCGAGTGGTCGCCCACCGCCAACCCCTACGGCTACACCACCCGCGAACTCGACCCCGAATCCCTCTTGATGCACTACCGCCTACGCACCTACAGCCCCACCCTGCGCCAGTTCCTCCAACGCGACCCGCTCGGGTACTTCGACAGCCCGAACCTGTATCAGTACGTTCTGGGGAATCCCGTACGGTATGCCGATGCCTGGGGCCTGGGCTCCGACGCGCCGCCTCCAGACCCGGCCTTTCAAGACGTCGACGAGTTTGTGGAGGAAAGGAAGGAGACGATCGTGGACGGGCTGCACCAAATCGCGGCGACTGTGGAAGTGGTGCTGAGCGTCGTAGCCGCCGTCGATCCGGTGGTAACTGCCTACGAACTGCTCACTGGAAAGAACGCCATCACCGACGAAGACTTGTCCCCCACCGACTACGTGATGAACGCCCTCGGGTTCGTCCCCGTGGGGAACATTGTCAAGATCACGAAGAAAGTCGGCGGTGTTGCCGTGGATGCCTTCGTGATTACAATCAGAACCGCAGGCGGAGTGGAGAAGACCGTCAACGTCACGGCTAAGAGCGTCAAGGAGGCGCTCGAGGCGGCAGCGAAGATCGCTGCGAAGCTGGATGACGAGGCTAGGATTGCCAAGCAGCAAGCGGAAATCAGGAAGCTGAGGTCGGGATCGCGCGGGGTGTCCCCGACTCGGAGCGCCATGGGTCGCAGCGGTAAGCCGGTTGTCAGAACTGTGCCCCACGCGACGAGGAAGAAGGCGATAGACGCGGCGCGGGAACAAGGGAAGAGCGCGCCCGAAGTGCACCGCGGGCATGCTCACCCAACCGGGAGAGACGGCGAGAAGCTCGAAGGTAAGAAGAATGTGCACCACAACTTCCCCGTCTGCCACAGCGGGAGAAGAGGGTCCGGGCGCGAGGAGTATGTGGGAGGTCAACGATGGCCCGCCGAGATGACAGTTATGTATGCTCGCTCAGAGACGGACTTGCTCTCACTTGGGAACATGTGGAGGAACTCGCTGACGACGCCGCGCAGAGCTGCCTGAGGGACGTGGCAAAGCGCTTTGTACGCGAGGATATGCGTAAGCGTTTCCTGAAGGACTTCGGGCATCGGCGCGGCGTGCGCGGGGCGTACTTCGCGCGCAGCACGGAGATCGACCGCAATGCCCAGCCTTCGTCCTTCTGGCAGGGACGGGCCCCCGCTGAGCTTACGGGGTGGGGCGTATGGGGAAGCTATGAGGCTCCCATAGGTTTCAAGTTTCGCGGGGCTCCGTGGTACATCGGCGCGGCCTTCATGCAGGATGAGGGCGACGTCGTGGCTGCGCTCTTCTCAGGTGGCGTGGAGCGCGTGTTGTTTCTCACACATACGGGCGATCCGCTCCTGCTTCTGCCCTGCGGCGCGAAGTAGCAGCGAGGTACCCGCCGGCTTGAGCGAGTGGGGAGGCTGCGCTGGCACCGGACGGGGCACGCGGGACATCTGGACCGCAGGGTCGCCGTGTGTTGCGGGGGCGCCGCCCGCCTGAGCGGAGGCGGCGCGTGGTCGGCAGGGCCTTCTGAGGATAGCGCAGTCGGCACGGGCGCGCTGTTCCCTGCGTCGTCCTGTTGCGAGTTGGTTCGCGGCGGATACGACGTAGCCCTGGCGCGCCATTTGGGGGAGGGTATGCGACATGCCGAGTCTGTTGTGGATCCGCGCTGGAAGCCGTCGTTCCCTGCCGGAGCTGCTTGTGCGTCGGCGCCGATGGGGTCGCGTGGGCTTTGTGCTCTGCGGCCTGGGCCTAGCCGCCATCCCCGCGGTCGACCTTCTCGTTCCGCTCGAGGCCCGGTTGACACCCAACTTGATCATCTTAGGAGTAGTGCTCCTGTCTCTCGTGGTTCTGGTGGCAGAGGCGGTTGGCGTTGTCCCTATCGAGCGTCGCGTGAAGTTGGCCAGCGGCGAGGTGTGCGTGAAGTGTGGGCGCAACCTCAAAGACTGCCCAGACCAAGGTGAGTGCCCGACGTGTGGCGCCGAGTATGACAAGGAAAGCCTCCGGGCGGAGTGGTCGCGTTCGGTCCGCTTCCGACGCGTGTCCGATGGCCCCGGGCGGTGATCGGTGTTTCCGAGTTGATCGCCCCTTCTTACTGACGTCGTCGCCGGCCAGTACGCCTACTACGGCAACGACCAGCGGGCCAAGAAGGTCGTCACGAAGCGCGGCAGCCTGGACGGGACGACGTACTTCTTCTACGACGGGGCCGAGGTCATCGAGGAGGAGGACGGCTCACAGACCCTCCAGCAGCAGTACGTCTGGGGGCCCAACCACACGCGGGTGGCCCAGGTCCTCTGGAAGATTTCTCACGAAGCATCTATCCGACCCTCCTCCGGATGTTCCAGCGCGCGTGGTAGATGATCAACTTGGCACCCACCCACCGACGTACGCGCTCCAGCGTCCGGACCCACGGCGGCAGGGCGGTGAGTCCACCGCC
>JAKQDH010000005.1 GCA_029558835.1 Planctomycetota bacterium
TACTATTGGCGCATCGACGAGGTCAACAGCGATTCGACGATCACCAAGGGTCGGGTCTGGAGCTTCACCGTGCTCGACTACCTGATCGTGGACGACTTCGAGTCCTACGGCGATGTGGCGACCATCGGGGTCCCCGGCCAGCGTATCTGGTACGTCTGGCTGGACGGCCTGGGTTACAACAATCCGCCGCCCGGCTACGCCGGCAACGGTAGCGGCTCAATCGTGGACCTGAGCACCGCGATAGTCAACAGCGGCGGCCAGGCCCTGCGGATGGACTTCAACAACACCGTCGTTCCCTACTCGGTGGTTGAGGCGGCCACCAGCAACCTGCTGGTCGGCTCCAACTGGAACCGCAACGGCGTCAAGGCCCTGGCCTTGTCGTTCCGCGGTTATCCGGCTTCCACCGGCGGCGTCAGCGCCGCGGGCGGACAGATCACCGTCACCGGTAGCGGCGCGGACATCTGGGACGTGCTCTATCCCGGCGAAGTCGCCGCCGACGGCTATCATGACGAATTCCACTTCGTCTACGTGGCCCTGGCCCCCGGAACTCACACCATCCAGGCCAAGGTCGAGAGCATCGTCAACACCAACGGCTGGGCCAAGGCCGGCGTCATGATGCGAACCAGCCTGGGCGGCGAGTCCTCACATGCCTTTGCGGCCGTCACGGTCAGCAACGGCCTGGTGCAGCAGTGGCGTCTGACCGACGGCGCCGCCAGCACCAACCCGGTTCAGGAAGGCGGCGCCGTAGCGCCGTTGACGGCCCCGGCATGGGTGCGTCTGACCCGCGCGGTCGACGGCTCCATCGAGGGTCGCTACTCGGTTGACGGCACCACCTGGACGGCCCTGACGACGGACCCGTTCCCGGTGGTTCCGATGAACCCGCCGAGCATGTATCTGGGTCTGGCGGTGACCAGCCACAACGCGGGGGCCACGACCACCGTGGTCTTCTCGAATGTAACGGTCAACGGCAACCCGATCAGCGGCTACAGCAACCAGGACATCGGTATTCTCAGCAACAGCACCGATCCGCTGTACGTGATCCTCAAGAGCGGGGCCACGAGTCAGCGGGTGGTTCACCCGAACCCGGCGGCGATCCAGAACGCGGCGTTCCAGCAGTGGAACATCGCGCTGAGTGCTTTCTCGCCGGTGCCGGTGGGCAACGTGACGAACATTGGGGTCGGCACGGGCACGCCGGGCGGCGCCTTGGGCAAGACGGGCATC
>JAKQDH010000027.1 GCA_029558835.1 Planctomycetota bacterium
CGCGCCTGAGCGTCACCTACCAGGGCGGGACGGCCGAGCTCAACGTGGTCGGCCCCGCGGGCACCTCCATCGACGAGGGCGCCTACTTTGAGGCGGGTTTCGACCCCGTGCCGTCGTTCAGCGTCAACCTCGGCAACGTCAGCGGTGGCACGTTGATCTTCAGCGAAGGCAGTTGTGACGAGATCCACATCGTCAGCAGCAATCCTGCCGACGGCTGGATCGACGCCCGGGTGCCCATCGACCCGAGTACGCTGGAGGATCAGGGCTGGGCCAGCCTGCACGTGACCTTCGACGCTGACTTCGACGGCTTAGCGCCCACCGATTTCCTGGTGACCGAAGTGTGTGTCAGCGGTGCCTGTGATGGGGTGGCCCCGCTCGTGGCGGCCGTGCTGCCCATCTCCAGCAACACGGCGCTGCTGGCCTTGGATCGCCCGATTGACCCGAGGGCATGGACGGTCATCACCCTGCTGGGTGGGGACCCGACGGACCGCATCCGCCTCGGCTACCTGCCGGCCGACGCCGACGGCAGCCGGACCTCGAATGCTCAGGATATTGTACAGGTGATCAACCAGATCAACGCGGTGTTTGGCGGGGGCACGCCGGTTCTGCACCAGTCCGACATCAACCGGTCGGGCACGGTGACGGTGGCCGACATGCTGACGCTCATCAACCTGCTCAACGGCGCGTCGCCGTACCCGGTTGCGTACTTTGGGAAACAGCTCCCGGCGCTGCCGTAGACGAGGAATAGCGAATGGCGAAGAGCGAATAGCGAACGCGGAACCGTAGGGTGGGCATCGCCCACCCTACTTTTCTTATTGCCGGCGGCAAGGCATGACGAGGCCGGAGGGTAACGGGGAGGCGCAGGGCGGGCTGTGCCCGCCAGGGGAATGGCGAGGAGCAAATAGCGAATGCAGAAACGCAGGTGGGCAGGACCCACCTTCTGCCGGTTCCGCAGAAAAGCGCGGGCAGCGCCTCCCCGGCTGCCCGCGCTTTCCGTTTAGCGCGGGTCCCCTGGCGACCGCGGCACGACCATGCCCCACACCGCCACCGCCCAGAACCCAAACGCGAACCTGTGAGTTCCTCTCCAACCCACCGGCCCCCGAATGCGCGCGCCGCCCGATCGCGGCCCGACCACACGTGATCTCTATAAAGGGCGTGCGGCACCCCGGAAAGTATTGGCGCGGTCAAAGGGTGCCGCAGCGAGTGGAAGCTTGATATTCAGGTGGGCGTATGCAGATCGCCAACCGCCCACGCTCTGTCGATTCTATATCGGCCAATCCAGGTAAATCAAATTGTCTTGGCCGAGATTTACCGAACGCACATCCCGGAGAGCATCAACCCAACTTGCCGCCATCTATCCGGACCACCAAGTCCACCGCCGGCGGCCACTCTCGTTGCCCCCCGGAACACCAGCGCGATCCATTCTACCAGGCACACCGTACAATGCACAAGTCATATGCACCAAAAAAACAACCCATATTGCTTACCAACGGTCTAGAATGTTCATCAGACCGCTGACGCCAAGTCGACCACGCCAACACGTTCCTCAACCAGAATTGCCCAACAGCGGATATAAATTCCCGCTCCACTGACATGCGTGACAGCAAAGACGAACGCAGTCGCCAAACCTGCCTCGACTAACCTCGCCTGGTCTCCGCCGCAAGGCGGTCGGCTTGGCCACGCACAACCAGTTGAATACTGGGACAGGCTGTATCACAAGATGGGGGCCGACACGGCCGCCGCCCCAGCCCGTCTGGTTCACGCCAAGCCACACACCGGCGGCACGGCCCTTGCGCTGGTCGTCACCTCCGGGACCGGAGGCCCCGATCCGCCCCTGTATAGGGCCCAGGCGGGACATCTCCCCGAGCCACTCGCGTCGGCGCGACGAGGACATGGCGGCCCGCCCATACCCCAACCAGGCCAGCCCGCTCTGCAGCGCGAAACGCGTCAACTCCGCCCGCTGGCGGATCTCCGGTTTCCTCATGCGGTTCATCGTTCAGTCGTCCACCGTGTTCGGACCAGGGTGCAGTGTGCGGGCGACTTGCCTGGCGGACAGGCCACGGGCCTGTTGGCACAGCACCTCATCGGCCCGTTGCCTCCTAGCACCCCGCGGCTGCCGCGCCCTACGCGGGACACCGGCGCGGCTGGGGGCTACGGCGCGGCGCCCTGATAGCGGACGCACTCGGCCGTCGGGGTCACGATGGCAGGCGTGCGGGGCTGGGGGGCCGGCCGGCTGGCGCGGTTCCGGAACCTCCACTCCGGTGCGCGTAACCCCGGCGCTACCCAACTGACCGGTAACTTGACCCCGTCGCCGGTGGACGGCCCTGGGGTGGGGAGGAGCGGAGGGCGGGTCGATATGCAGTTGGGGGTGTACCGCGGCACCGCGCGGGCCCAAGCCACGCGGCTCGATACCGGCGTGGGGCGGCACCGCGCGGAGTGCCCTTGACACTCGGCGTCAAGGGAAGCAGGCCCGCGCCGCGATGCGAGTCGCACGACATGGATCCACCAGGCGTGCCAGGTTAAACCACATGAACCCACTGACGATCGGCCGGATCATCAACGTCGAGAGCGGTTGCGTCGAGGTGCAGGTCACGTCGGCCGACCGGCAGATCGAGCACGAGGGCCAGACCTACCGCATCGGGCAGCTTGGTTCGTATCTGACCATCCCCGGTGCCGAGCGGCGCATCGTGGCGTTCGTGGTCAGCAGTCACGAGCACCCCGCGCCCCGTGAGGACGCGACGTCGGAGTTGCGGCTGCAGGCCCAGCTCATCGGGGAGATCCGGGGCGACCGGTTCGTCCGCGGCGTCAACGAGTACCCGATCATCGGGGACGAGGTCTGCCAGGCGGTGCGGGCGGACTTCGCGGCCATCTTCGGCAGCTTCGATCAGCGGCTCAGCGGCTCCGCTCATCCGATGAGCTTCACACTCGGCCGGTTCGCCCTCAACCCGGAGTTTGACGTCAAGGTCATGGGCACGGACTTTCTGGCGAAGCACGTGGCGGTGCTGGGCAACAGCGGTGCCGGCAAGAGCTGCACGACGACGCGCATCCTGGATGAACTGACGAGTCTGGGGGCCGCGTCGATCGTGATGTTCGACATGCACGGCGAGTACCGGGCGGCGTTCACGGACGCCCAGGGGAAGGTCGATCCCAACGTCGTCTACGTGGGGGCCGAGGACCTGGTGCTGCCCTACTGGCTGCTGAAGTACGAGGAGCTGGAGGCGCTGTTCGTCGATCGGTCGAACCCGCTGCACATCAGCACGCAGATTTCGTTCCTGCGCACCGCCCTGCTGGAGTTCAAGCAGGACGCCGCGCGGGAGCTGGGCCTCACCAAGACCCTCACGCTGGACACGCCGATTTACTTCTCCCTGGACAAGCTGAAGAACTACGCGGAGAACCTCAACGAGGCGCGCTACGTGCTCAACTCGGACCACCTCGCGTTCACGCAGCTCGCCTTGCGGTCGCTGCCGCCGCAGGAGCAGCAGAAGCTGATGCGCACCCAGCGGTGCAGCTTCAACCGCGGCAACCCGGAGGGGGAGACGCAACATCCGCTGTACTTCGGCAGGCTGCTGGGGCTCATCGACGCGATCGACACGAAGTACTCCGACCGGCGGTATGAGTTCCTGCTGCGCCCGCTGGAGCACAGCCAGCGGTCCCGCTTCTTCAAGGAGAAAATCACGGCCGAGGACACCGCGGGGCAGGCGTCCGGCCTGATGAACGACCTGATCCGACTGATGACGGGACGGGGCACGCCGCGGACAAACCTGACCATCATCGACCTGTCGGGCATTCCGTTCGAGATCGTGGACGTGACGGTGGCCGTGCTCACGCGGCTGTTGTTCGACCTGAACTTCTGGACGCCGGCGCCGCAGCGCCACCCGATCCTGCTGATGTTCGAGGAGGCGCACAACTACATCCCGCGGATCGACAACGGGCGGGATTTCGCCCGCCGGGCGGTCGAGCGCGTGGCGAAGGAGGGCCGCAAGTACGGCGTCAGCGCCATGGTGATTTCGCAGCGGCCGTCCGAACTGTCGGAGACGGTGCTGGCCCAGTGCAACAACCTGGTGGTCATGCGTCTGAACAACCCTGAGGACCAGCACTACGTACGCAAGGTGGTGGGCGACAACTTCGCCAGCCTGATCGACATGCTGCCGATTCTGCGGCCGGGCGAGGCCTTTGTCATCGGCGACAGCGTGCTGATGCCCATGCGGACGCTGGTGAACATCCCCGCGCGGCTGCCCGCCAGCGGGAACCTGGACTTCTTCCGTCTGTGGAGCGCGGCCGCCCCGGAGAGCAGCGCCGACATCGACGCGATCATCGACCACTGGCGGCGGCAGAACCGCCAGCACCTGGAGGGCGGCGAATCGGCGGCGGCGAGTAAGCCCGCGGCGGCGAAGGCGACGGTGCGCCCGTCGCACCCGGCCTTCCTCAACCCCGTCCGGCCGGCGCCCACGACGGGCTGAGCCGCGCCCTGGGCGCGTGCCGACGTGGGTGGCATCGCGCGCGGTGCGTGGCATCGCCAGCAGTGGGTGGCATGCCCAAGCCCGCCTCAAGCGGGCGCCGGCATGCTGCTGCGGACGGTGACGTGTGCCGCGCCGGAAGGCATGGCGGCGCTGCGCTTGGCCATGCCACCCTGCCACTTCCTCCGGCCTCTTCCCTCTTGCCTCCTGCCTCTCGCCCCTTGCCTCTTGCCTCTTGCCTTCTGCATTCGCTCTTCACGTGGCGGGCAGTTCCCGCCCTACGTGGTGGCGACCGTCATTGGGGCGGCGGGCGGGGGAAGATGTTTGGCGCGACCCCTGGCTGCCCGGACTGCTACCGTCGGCGGCGCGGCCGAGCCTACCCCCACCGAGCCTCGCGTGGCTCGGGAACGCCCGCGAACAAAGCCGGGAACGTGGCTAGGGGCCGGAGTGAGCCGCGCTGGTGACCCCCGGCGCTCGACCTGCCCGCACCGGGGCCGTTGGCCTGGCCGCTGCAATGCGTTATGCTCAGCCGGCGCAGCCGCTCTACTCAGCGACCAGGCACCTAGCCCGACAGTGACGCCCGGGGCGTGCGGCTGGAACCCCTCGCAAACGCACATGGTGCAATGGGAGAGCTGGACGTGGCGAAACGAGCACGCAAGAGTGGCACGGGCGTCCCGCCCGTGAAGCGGTCCGGCGGCGGCGCCGGACGCAAGGCGGACGGGCCGCCGGTCGGCGACTATCGCCACCACGGGGCGAAACGCAAGAACAACCCACCCGCCAAGATCGCGGCCGAGGGCACCGTCCCGGTCGTTCCCAAAGCCGAGTACGCCTACAACCCCCACCTGCCGCCGGTGCTGCGCTTCCAAGGTGGCACGGGCATCCTGCCCGTGAATCGGGAATCGGATCACGGCCTGGAAGGCCGTGCCACGAAAGGCCAGGCCACGATTTCCCCGGATGAGCTGCCACCGCTGATCGCAGAGGCGGGGCACCGGCCCTTGACACCGGACGAACAGAAGCTGCTGGCCGAGGCGCTGCGCCGGTACGAGCCGTGGCTGGAGTGGACCGGCAAGCGCGAGGCGAAGTGGTTCGAAGTCGATCCCGTCGCGCTGCACATCCACGAGCGCGTCAGCACGCAGGCCATCCTCAAGATCGCCGCTCGGCAGGACGTGCAGCGCTCGCTCTTCGCTGATCCGGAGCAGGAGTACCACGAGGCCGTCCAGTTCTACCGGCACGACGTGGACTGGGCCAACCGGCTGATCCTCGGCGACTCGCTCCAGGTGATGTCGTCGCTGGCTCGGCGCGAGGACTTGGCCGGCAAGGTCCAGATGATCTACATCGACCCGCCGTACGGCATCAAGTTCGCCAGCAACTTCCAGCCCGAGGTCGGCCGGCGCGACGTGAAGGACAAGGAGCAGGACCTGACGCGCGAGCCGGAGATGGTCCGCGCCTACCGCGACACGTGGCACCTGGGCATCCACTCGTATCTGTCCTACCTGCGCGACCGGCTGATCGTCGCCCGCGAGCTGTTGGCGGACACGGGCAGCATCTTCGTGCAGATCAGCGATGAGAATCTGCACCGCGTGCACTCCGTTATGGATGAGGTGTTCGGGTCGAGCTGCTTCATCGCGCTCATCAATTTTGCGAAAACGAGCGGAGCGACCAGCGACTATGTTCCCAGCACAACGGACTATCTTCTTTGGTATGCACGAAGTCGAGATTCGCTGAAGTACCGCGCGGTCTACGATCTCAAAACTGCCGTTGACGAAGTACGCGGTCCTTATTCCTGGACTGACGAAGAGTCCGGCGAACGGCGACGGCTCGACAGTGGCGAGCGGCACGGTGATCAGGTTGATCCGAATCGTCTCTTCCGGCTCGACAACCTGCAAAGCCAGAGTATTGGCCGTCAGAAGGGGACTGGTGCAGCATGCTGGTTCCCTGTCAACTGGGAAGGCAAGGACTGGCTGCCCGGGGCGCAGAGTCGTTGGAAGACAAACGAACCCGGCATGGAACGGCTACGCCGAGCTGAGCGGCTAGCTGCGACAGGCGGACTCTACTACTTGAGGTTCCTTCGCGACTTCCCTGTCAAAACCATAAGCAACTCCTGGGGTGACACGAGTATTGCCGGGTTTGCGTCGTCGAAAGTCTACGTGGTCGAGACGAGCAGCAAAGTCATTGAGCGCTGCATGCTCATGACGACCGACCCCGGCGACCTCGTGCTCGACCCGACCTGCGGGAGCGGCACGACGGCCTATGTTGCCGAGCAGTGGGGCCGGCGGTGGATCACGATCGACACCAGCCGGGTGGCCATCGCCATCGCGCGGCAGCGCCTGCTGACGGCGAAGTACGACATGTACAGGCTGCGTGGCACGGCCTTCCAGGCCGTGGGTTCAGGGGATATCGATCAGGCAGCACACAGGCAGGATGCCTGTGCCACGGGTGGCACGGCCTTCCAGGCCGTGGGGCTGCATGCGAATCAGCCCGGGGCTCACGGGCAGGATGCCCGTGCCACGTATGAGCTGGTTCCGTACAACCCGCGTGAGGTGAGCGTCCGCTACAGTGCGTACTTGCCCCATTGGGAGCAAGAGGGCGCAACGTACGCAGTGACGTTCCGGCTGGCCGACAGCCTTCCCCGTGAGGTGTTGGAGGGCTGGTTGCGCGAGCGGCAGGCCATCGTGCGACGAGCGGAAGCCGCCGGTCGGTGTCTCACTGCCACCGAGCAGCGGCGTCTGCGTGAACTGCATTCGGAGCGGGTCGAGAAGTATCTCGACACCGGGCGTGGCGCGTGCGCGCTCAAGGACGAACGCGCGGCCAGGATCGTGCGCGACGCCCTGTTGCACTTCGATGGGGAGCGCTACGACGTCATCGTCTGGTGCGTGATGCCCAACCATGTTCACGTCGTTGTCCGCCCGCGGCCGGGGCACGAACTGTCGAGTATCCTGCACTCATGGAAGAGCTTCACAAGCAACGAGGTCAACAAGGTTCTGGGGTTGCAGAGCGCGTTGTGGCAGCCGGACTCGTTTGACCACCTGATTCGCGACACGGAGGACCTGGAACGATCGGTTCAGTATGTGCTGGATAACCCGGGTGCAGCCGGGTTGAGCAACTGGCCCTGGGCCGGTTGTGGCACGGCCTTCCAGGCCGTGGGTTCGGGAGACATCAATCAGACAGCACACAGGCAGGATGCCTGTGCCACGGGTGGCACGGCCTTCCAGGCCGTGACGCAGGGCGAAGATCAGTGGGGGACACACGGGCAGGATGCCCGTGCTACGGGTGGCACGGCCTTCCAGGCCGTGGGGCTGCATGCGGATCAGCCCGGGGCTCACGGGCAGGATGCCCGTGCCACGAATCCTGCGCGCGGCTTCGTGTACAAGACCGTGCCGCACATCACCCTCAAGAGCATCGCCCAGAACGTCGCGCTCGACCCGATCTTTGCCAAGCACGAGCCGATTCTCGACAAGGCTTTGGGCGGATGTAACAACGCATTGGCCAAGGTCACGGATGCCGTGCGGGTGAGACTCTGCATGAAGCTCGCGGCGAAAGCGGCCGAGGAGGGCGTGCGGGCAGTCTCCGACGCCGACGCTCGCCGCTGGCTGCTGCCCGGCACAACGCCGAAGATGCTGCGGGACGCACTTGAGGATGCGTTCAGCAGGGTGAAGCGCAACCTGACGGCCGGCCAGCGGAGGTCGCTGGAAGAGCGCATACCTAGCATCGAACCCTCACCCCAGCCCTCTCCCTCGAAGGGAGAGGGGGAGGGACCCTCACCCCGGCCCTCTCCCGTGGAGGGAGAGGGGGGTTGGCAGCAGTGGCAAGTCCCGTTCGACACCGATGACGATTGGCCGGCGGCGCTGCGCGACGCGGTGACCGCGTACCGCGAGTCTTGGCGGGCGAAGATGGACGAGGTCAATGCCTGCATCGCCGCCAGCGCCGAGCAGGAGGAGCTGGTTGACGATCCCAAGCGCGTGCCGGGGATCACGCGAGTAACCGGTCCGTTCACCGTGGAGGCCGTCCAGCCGCCGGAGATGGCGTTGGGCGACAACATTGATCCGTACACACGTGGCACGGGCTTCCAGCCCGTGGTCCAGCCCGTGGAGGACCATGGGCTGGACCATGGACAGAATCATGGGCAAGATGCCTGCCCCGGCTTCCAGCCCGTGGAGAATCATGGGCAAGATGCCCATGCCACGCAGGAGGGCCTCTTCGATGGCGCGCCAGAGGAGCTGCCCGACGGCTTCGAACCGCGGACGTTGCGGATGGTCGAGCCGACAAACGAGCTGGAGGTCGCCAACGTCACGGCCTACCTGGACCAGATGTTCCGCTACCTGAAGGCCGACGGCGTGCGGTTCCTCAACAACCGGCAGATGCGGTGGATACGCTTCGAGCCGCTGTTCGAGTCGGGCCGGGCGGGCATCTTCCACGCCGAGGGGCGGTGGCTGGCGGTGGCGAACGGCAAAGGACCCTTACCCCAACCCTCTCCCTTGAAGGGAGAGGGGGAAGAGGGGGGGCCGAACAACGTCGCGGTCGTGTTCGGGCCGCAGTACGGGCCGGTGACGGCCGCGGTCGTGGAGGAGGCGATTCGCCAGTCACTGCGGGCGGGGTACGAGCACCTGTTGATCGCGGGGTTCTCGTTCGACGGAGCGGCCACGGGCATCCTCAGCGAGGGCGTCGAGCCGGGCGTGTTCCAGGGTCCGGGCCGCAAGCGGGTGCACGTACACTTCGCTCACGTGCGGCCGGACATCAACCCGGGCATGAACGGGCTCCTCAAGGAATCGCCGCAGCCGGGGGCGGGGCAGCTCTTCAGTGTTTTCGGTCTGCCGCGGGTGCGGGTCGAGAAGCGTGGCACTGCCTTCCAGCGAGTAGGTGAGACCGGCGGTCATGGGCAGGATGCCCATGCCACACGTGGCACGGCCTTCCAGGCCGTGAGGACGGGCGAAGACCAGTCGGGAGCGCACGGGCAAGATGCCCGTGCCACGGACGAGTACGTGGTCGAGATGCAGGGCGTCGACATCTACAATCCGGTGGATAACAGCATCACATCCACCGGTGCGAGCAAGGTGGCGGCGTGGTTTCTCGACAGCGACTACGATGGCCGGACGTTCTGCATTACCCAGGCGTTCTTCCCTGACCGCTCGGCTTGGGACAAGCTGGCCCGCGCACTCAACGGCAAGGACGGCCCGATCGACGCCGACCGCTTCGAGGCGTTCAGCGGCACGAAGAGCCTGCCCTTCCCCGCCGGCAAGCACCGCTGCGTGGCGGTGAAGGTGATCGACCCGAGGGGGAATGAGGTGATGTGCGTGCGGAGGCTGGATTCGAGGAGTTAAGAGATGGAACATGAGTTCAACGTCATCATTGAACGAGACGAAGAGGGCTGGTTCGTCGCCCGCGTACCCGAGATTCGGGGATGCCACACGCAGGCGAAATCGCTCGACAAGCTCATGGCACGCACCCGCGAGGCAATCGAGGCCTGCCTGGAGGCCGGCGCGGTGCCGAAGCAAGTCAGCCGATTCGTCGGCGTCCAGCGGATCAGCATCGCCTCATGAGAAAGTCACCAAGAATCCGGGGGCGTGACCTGGTGCGGGCGTTGGAGCGGGCCGGCTTCGTCGTCGTTCGAGTCAAGGGCAGCCATCACGTGCTCCGCCACGCCGACGGGCGGCAGACCATTGTCCCCGTGCATGCCCGTGAGCACATCGGCCCAGGTCTGCTGCGCTCCATCCTTGCTGCTTGCGAGCTGGATCTGGACCAGTTGCGGGAGCTTCTCTGACGTGACGATGCCGAATGACATTCCCGTCCAACCAGTCGAGCGCCCCATCTTGTGCAGCCCCTACGCGGCGCCGTCGCTGCACTGGGAGTACGACCGCGCGACGGGCGAGGCGACGAAGATGGCTGGGCGGCGGCCAGCGCGCTACTGGTACAAGACGAAAGAGCAGGTCCAGGGCCAGCTCACACTCGAACTGGTCGAGGGGCAGGACGACCTCGTCACGGTGAATCAGTTGCGGGAGGACGTCGCCCGCTGGCGCGACAGTGGCTGGGAAGGCTCGGAACCCATCACGAGAGAGCTGCTGCGGCACTGGTCGTCGCCCGAACGGCCGCGACGATTGTTCTTCTGCCAGCTTGAAGCGGCGGAGACGGTCATCTACCTGGCGGAAATCCTGCAGAGCGGCAGAAAACCGCGCTTCAAACCGCAGTTCCTGCTCGCTGATTTGGCGAAGCTGACGGACGCGCCGGCGAATCCCGATCTGCTGCCGCTGACGCGCTACGGCTGCAAGATGGCCACGGGTTCGGGCAAGACCGTCGTGATGGCGATGCTGATCGCCTGGGCGTTCTGCAACCGCGGCCGCAACCTGGGCGACGAACGGTTCCCCCGCGGCGTGCTCGCCTGCTGCCCGAACCTGACCGTGTACGAGCGGCTGCAAGTGCTGCGACCCGAGCGACCGGACAACTACTATACGGCGTTCGATATAGTCCCAGTCAAGCTGCGCCCGTTGATGCAGAGCGGGAAAGTGCTGGTGGCGAACTGGCAGAAGTTCGGGCCGGAATCCGAGCACGCCGACGGCGGCAAGAGCTTCGCCGTTGTCAACAAAGGTGCGGAGACAGCAGAGGCGTTCGCGCAGCGCGTGCTCGGCGACCTCTACGAGCGCATGCCCATCATGGTGCTCAACGACGAGGCCCATCACTGCTACCGCCCGGCGCCACTGGAAGAGAGGTTGACGGGCGACGAAGCGAAGGAAGCGCAGGCCGACCGCGAGGAGGCGACGGTCTGGATCGAAGGTCTCGACAAGATCAACAACGCTCAAGGCGGCCGCCCGGCTGGGCAGACGAAGCCGGGCATCCGGATGTGCGTAGACCTGTCGGCGACACCGTTCTACATCAAGGGTAGCGGACACGTCGAAGGCAGCCCGTTTCCCTGGCTGGTCGACGACTTCGGGCTGGTCGATGCGATCGAGAGTGGCATTGTGAAGATTCCGCGGCTGCCAGTGAGCGACACCACGGGCCGGCCGGAGGCGAAGTACTTCAAGCTCTGGCAGACGATCCGCGACGGACTGGAGCCCGCGGAGTTCCTGCCGGGCAAGGCGAAGAAGCCTAAGCCGGACGTTGTCTTCCGCGAAGCGGAGCCGGCCCTGAAACAGCTCGCCGGCCAGTGGGTCGAGCGGTTCAAATACATCCAGGATGCGAGACCCGGACAGGTGCAGATCCCCCCGGCGTTGATCATCGTTTGCGACAACGTCGACATCGCGGAGATCTTCTACCGCAAGATCAGCGGCGAGGAGCCGGTAGAGGTCGCCACGGAGGAGGACGTGGCCGCGGTCGAAGACGAAGAGAACGGCGACGACGCGGTGGAGGCCTCGCCCTCCCGCAAGTCGAAGGCGAAGCCAGAGGTGTCCTACGGGCACGGCGTCATCTTCCCCGAGCACTTCGCCAACTCGCCGGGCGTGAGGCACACGCTCCGCATCGATTCACGGACGGTCGAAGAGAACGAGGAGTTGCGACGGATCGTGGCGACAGTGGGGAAGCGCGGCGAGCCGGGTGAGCACGTGCGGTGTGTCGTTGCCGTGATGATGCTTAACGAGGGATGGGACGCGAACAACGTAACGCACGTGCTGGGCATCCGTGCGTTCACCAGCCAACTCCTGTGCGAACAGGTCGTCGGCCGCGGGCTGCGGCGGATGGACTACACGCCGGATCAGGCGACCGGCCTGCTCACGGAGGAGTACGTCGACGTCTACGGCATCCCGTTCACGGTGATCCCGTTCAAGGGGCGACCGGTGAACAAGCCGGAGCCGGATGACAAGCCTAAGAACCACGTGCGGGCGATTCCGGAGCGGGCACACCTGGAAATGCGGTTCCCCGTCGTCGAGGGCTACGCGTTCGCGCTGAAGCGGAACCTGATCAAGTGCGACGTCGGCGCGATGGACCCGCTGGTCATTGAGCCGAACCGGGAACCCACGGCTACGTTCCTGCTGCCAACCGTCGGCTATCAGGAGGGCACGCCATCCCAGGCGGCGCCTTTCGGGTTCATCGAGCAGGACCGGGAGGAGTACTACCGCGCCACGCATCTGCAAGCGATCAAGTTCCAGATTGCCCAACTCGTCATCTCCCACCTCGTCGGCGAGATTGGCAACCGCTCCGACGCCAAGACGCGCGTGTGGCGTCTACGCTCACGGCATCAGCTCTTCCCGCAGGTGTTTGGCTTCGTAGACGAGTACGCGCGGCGCAAGGTGAACTTCCGCGATGCGGACCCGCGCGAGCTGGGCCTGGAGAAGTACGTGATGCGGATGGTTGGGTACCTCTGCGACGCGATCGTGCCCGACGAAGCCGAGGGCGAAGCTCCCCTTCTTCCCGTGCTCAACCGGTACAAGTCCCTTGGTACTACCGCGGACGTGGACTTCACGACCACGCGCCCATGCCACGGGACGCAACGGAGCCACATCAACCAAGTCGTGCTCGATACGCGCACCTGGGAGGGCAGCGCCGCGTTCCGCCTTGAGAGCAGCGACGCAGTCGAGCGGTACGCCCGCAACGACCACCTTGGGTTGATGATCCCGTATGAGTTCCAGGGTGTCGATCACTACTACGAGCCCGACTTTCTCGTGCGGCTGACGAACGAGTTGAACGTGGTGCTCGAAGTGAAAGGCTTCGAGGACGCGCAGACAAGCGCGAAGCATAACGCCACTCGCCGCTGGGTCGCGGCGGTCAACAACGCGCGCGAACATGGCCAGTGGGCCTTCCACGTCTGCCGCGATCCGCAGGTGCTGGACAAGGAGCTGAAGTGGCTGCTCACGCACGTAGTGACTGCCGAGGCCAGGTAACATCGGTGTTCAAGCAATGAAGCAGACAAAAGACCCGATCAAAGAGGAACCGCTGCCGCAGGCGGGGGAATCCACGCAAACCGAGCTGCTGCGTGCAGTCTTGGAGTCCCTGTTGCTCTGGTTTGTCGTCGTGGTCTTCCTGGTGTACATCACTCTGTATCAGTGGTACGCGTGGTGGCTGCAGAAGCCGATTCACCCGGGTGTCATGACCGGATTGACCGTAATCGCCCTGATCATTGCCGCGGTACGGTTCCCGGCGGCGTACCGGCGAGCACGGAACCTCCGCCTGGGCCATCGCGGCGAGGTGGCCGTTGGCCAATGCCTGGAGCATCTGCGCACCAAGGGCTACAAGGTCTACCACGACATTGGCGAGAAAGGCTATAACATCGACCATGTGCTGATTGGCCCCGCAGGCGTCGTCGTCATCGAGACGAAGACGATCAGCAAGCCGGCCAGGGGCGATGCCCGAGTCACCTACGATGGGCAACACGTCACGGTGGATGGTCACACACCAGATCGTGACCCCGTCGCACAGGCACAGGCGGGCGCAAGCCGCATGGCTGAGGTCCTGACAGAAGCGCTGGGGCGCCGACCGCCGGTCCGCCCCGTGGTCCTGTATCCGGGCTGGTTCGTGGACCCCCAACCCAGGGGTGCTGACGTATGGGTGCTGAACCCCAAGGCCCTGCCCAGCTTCTTGGATCAGGAGCCGCGGGTGCTCAGCGTGGACGATATTCGCAGACTGTCTTCTGAACTGGAACGGCACATGCGCAGGGCCCCGCGATGAGTGCTGCCCCTGCGGAGGCGCAACAGCAGACTAGAGTGAACGGCACGCACCTCGGCGCACCGGACCCAGGTCATGCCAGTCACGGCTGGGTTCCTTACGACGGCCCACGGCCGCCGCGGTCACGTGGACAGCCAGCCAGGCGTGCTGCAGCAGCACGGCCGCGAGTCCATCACGCCCAAGTAGCACCCACACGGGATTCCCCCGAATGCCCTTGCGATGACGGCTGGCCGACGTGACGCGGACGCGGATGTGGATCTGACAGATTTCGCGGCGTTTCAAGCCGCATTCAGCGGCTCGGGAGGTTGAGAGGGCCTCGCGCACTCCGCACGATCGCAGGGCACGGGTATTGTGCCACTGCTCGCGCGGGATGCACAACCTCCATGTACCGGCGCGGTTGATGCCGTCCGCGGAGTTGAGGCGTCGGATGGACGTCGCCGCGTACCTGCGCCGGCAGGAGGACCACCTCGGCCAGGAGGCCAGGTCAGTCAAGGACTTCTCCGTCGCACCCGGGCTTCCTCAAGTACGTCCGGCCCGCCCCCACGCCGGGGTAAGCGCGGCGCCAGGTCGATCGCAAGCCGCGCCGCAACACTACTGGCGCGGTGTGCCAGAGTATGACACATAGGCCAAGATTGTGGCTCCGGGTTTGAAGCCGTCGGTGAGGTTCGCTCGCCCTCCGGGCGAGGAAAGAGACGTGTGGTGCCCGTCTCCCAGGGCCTGGAAGGCCCTGGCAAAGACCGTGCGCCCTACGGGCGAAGGAGGACGGGCGCGGCACACTCCATGCGTCACACCGCTCCAGCCCAGTCGCCAGCCTTCCGTTCCCTCTTGCCTGTTGCCTCTTGCCTTCCGTGTTTGCTGTTCACGCGGCGGGCAGGTGCGTGTTGGGCGTCTGGCACGCTGTGGGTGAGCGCGCTCGTGCCCCCGGGTAGCCTCTTCGCTTCCCCCACCCTCACCCCTACCCCTCTCCCTATGAAGGAGAGGGGTCCCCTGCCGCAGGCCCGCCCCTGCATTCGCTATTCCGGTGGCCCCGGCGCTGAGATCGGCTACAATGTACTTGCCGGCGGAGTGGGCGAGGCGATCGCTCACACGCGCGACGTGTGGGAGGAAAGTCCGAACTGGGTCGGGCCACGGTGGTTGGTAACGCCAACCCGGCGCAAGCCGAGGGAAAGTGCCACAGAAAAGACACCGCCTAAGTCGAGGGCTGCGGCCATCGACCGGTAAGGGTGAAATGGTGCGGTAAGAGCGCACCGCGCGGCCGGTGACGGTCGCGGCAGGGTAAACCCCACCGCCAGCAAGCCCAAGTAAGCAGCATAGGGAGGGCCCATCCAGCGGTCCAACCGGCCGTTGCGGCGGCCGGGCGGTACCGCGTGCTGCGGGTAGGGTGCTCGAGCCGACGGGCGACCGTCGGCCCAGATGAATGATCGCCACCGCACCGCGAGGCGCGGGACAGAATTCGGCTTACCGCCCGCTCCGCCGGCATAGCAGTCGTCAGTTCTCAGTCATCAGTTGTCAGCTATACGGGCTACGCAAATGGGGAACCAGGAGGGTGGCATGCCCAAGCCGAAGGCGCCGGCATGATGTGGTAGCAACCCCCGCTCGCCCCCGGGGGAGAGCATGGCGGCGCTGCGTTTGGCCATGCCACCCCGTTGCGTCTGTCGGTTTCTTCAGGGCGTGGAGCTATTCGGCAGCCGTCAGCTATCAGCTTTCAGCCGCCGGCTGTGGGTGGGCGTTCCCGTGACGGATCGTGACACGTATGTGACACTACACGTAGCAGCGCCGGCGCTGGGCAAGCGCGGTTCGTCGTGGCGTCAGGCGTTCTGGTCGCCGGCGGGGGTGGTCTCGGCCGGCGGGTGGAAGTTGGTACCGTAGACTTGGCGGACGATGTCGGCGAAACGGTCGGGCAGCTTGCCCTGGCCGGCCGGCGGCTCGCCTGCGCTGCTCGTGGCGGGGTCGCGCGTGGGGCCGCGGAGGCGCGCCGGGCGAAGCTCAGACAGCACCTTGGCCAAGGTTGTCAACTCCGCGGTGGGCAGTTCATCTTCGCATAGCGCTCCGTAAACCAGCCCGACGAGCATCAGGTAGGTGCGCCGCTCCCACAGCTCGGGATTGCACTGCGCGAACGGGCCGAGGACCGAATCCAGGATGGAGGCGACGCTGCTCTGGCGGCAACGATAGGCAGTGAGGCGCGCGGGCCAGTCGGCGGCGGGGTCGGCGTCGGTGCCGGCGGGGGCTGGGTTGGATGTGGGCATGGCGGTGCTGCGCTTGGCCATGGCACCCACAGGCACCGCGTTGGGCATGGCCGTGCCACGCGCGCCGGCGGATTTGCGGCTGCGTCGCTCCCGTGCGGGCGACCGAGGAACCGACGGCGCCGCGCGAGTCCCACGTCGACCCCGGGGGGCCGACGCTACGTCGTTGGCTACGCCGGGGAGACTGACCATGGCTACTCCAACGCGGGATCCTGGATGCACCGATCGGCCAGCTCGATGCCGCGGGTCGTGAGGCGGAACCAGCGTTTTCGCCACGGTGTCAGCCCGTTGTCATCGGTATCCGCGATAACGCGCTCGACGTAGCCCTTCTCACCAAGGTAGTGCAGGTCGCGTCTGAGCTGCTCGAAGTCGAGCGTGGGGAAGAGCACGAGCAGGCTGCGGAGAAGCTGCTCCGCCTGCAGGGCGGCCGGGTAAATGAGCTTCAGGGCGACCAGCATTTCGTTGCGAACCCGTTTGATCTGGCGGGCATCTCGTCCGTTTGACATTAACGGTCCCCCGAAATGGTGTCAGGATGATTTTCCGTGGGGCGGAAATCCTTCCTGACACCTTTTTCCCATGTGGTTTCGACGCGGACCATCGCCCCGCTAAGCTGCTCGAGCAGGCGCCGGGCCTGCATCGACTCGCGGAGCCATTCCTCCTTGGTCGTGTAGTTGCGTTCGACGTCGGCGACGGCGCCGCGGAGCGTGCTGACGGCGGCCTCCACGGCGTCCAGCCGGTGGCCCAGGTGGCCGTGCCACGTCACCTGCGCCTCACGCAGCGAACGCAGGTAGAACGTGATTACCGTCAGCGGCACCCCCACCAGCGGGGCCAGCACCGCGAGCAGCGCGGAGACGGTTTCCAGCCACGTGGAAGCGAGCATACCGCCCTCCAGATCGCACGGGGCGCAGGCGCCGGGCGGACGCTGCCGACCACGTGCCCTGCGCTGATAGAAGGGCCTAGGCGCGCGCCGAACGGGAACCGGCCGGTGATCGTTCCGGCGGGGCGGCACATGCGCGCGGGGTTAATGGGCAAGCTGAACGGGAGTGCGGAGGTACGCGCCGCGGACGCCCTCCGCCGGCCGGCCCCAAACGGCCGCGGTGCGGATCGGCGGCGTCGAGTCGCGCGGACTCATTGGAGTATGCGGGCAAGGCGTGGGCCTCCACCAGCCCACTGCAGGGCGATCGGACCGCAGTTGAGGCGTTGAAGCCCGGTGCACTTACGGCCCTCCAGGTCGGTCACAGGGGGCGGACGCAACCGCCGCACCTGCCAACCGGCAGGGCTCGGCGTGGTCGGGGCCGGGGGTACGGGGCAGTGCCGACCGACCGCGAGGATTCCCACGGGTTCAGCTCACCGACCCAGGTCAGGCATGGATTCGTGGGTGAGGACCGGCTCCGTTATGTCGGAGGCCGATGGGCAGGTGGACTGCGCGGTCAGGATCCGCTGTTCGCCGCGCAATTCGTCGATCGTGTGCCCGTCCAGCATCAGCTCGGTGAAGCTGCCGCGGGTGGAGGACGCCGCCTCCGCCCGGGAGACGTGGCTGTAGCCCAGCGTGTGTCCGATCTCGTGGGCGGCCAGGTTGGCGAAGATGTTGACCCACTCGCCGTAGGTGCCCACGATGCCGTAGCGGGCAATCTGCCCCCCGTACACGATGGCGATGTTGTCATGATAGTGGTTGCAGGGATCGTATTCGGCCAGGCCCATCTGATGCGACCTGTCCGTCGGCACATCGGCCGTGAAGTGCACTACGTTGACCTCGCCGAAGTCCTCAGCCTCGCCGACCCGCACCTGGACTTCGTATAGCCCGGCCTCGCAGAGAATCTGGACGATCGTGTCGCGCACGTCCTCGATGAAGTCCTGCTCGGCGTCGGCGAGGGTACCGCCGTCGGCCAGCGCGAAAGCGGTCCAAGCAACGGGGGGAAGTTCCACGTCGGGGTGCAGCCGGCTGAACCCCCCGGTGAAATCGAGGACGATCCGGTCAGCGGTACCGAGTCCCTCGGCATCGGGGAACGCGGGCGTGCAGTCGTTGAGACGCAGCCGGGCGGCCGCCTCAACCAGACCGCCGCCGGCACCGCACCCGCCGGCAAGCAGGGTCACCAGGCTGCCGCAGACTACCAGCGCGCGGATGGGGCGCACGCGGCCCGCAGGTCGCTTCTTGGACTTCATTTCCCCTCACCTTTTCCCCGAGGCGGGATGGCTTCTTTCCCCCAGGTCAGGTCGGTACGACGGGCGGCCGATCGGCCTGGTACCATTTCTTCCACCCGCGCGGGGCGAAGTCAACTTCGGAAGGTGGGCGCCGGCCGGAACTTGTCGGTAAGGCGACGCGGGCGGCGTGTTATCGCGCCTGCGGCACCGGGAAGAGGTCCACCCGGTTGCCGGCGCGGACTTTCCGTCACGCCGGCGGCGCCTATAATGCGCGAGCGCGGATGCGGCGGATGTGCTGCGGCGCCCGCCCCGGGAATTACCCCGGCTGGCCCTCAACAGGACATGCAAATGAGGAACTGGGAGGGTGGCATGCCCAAGCCGAAGGCGCCGGCATGCTGTGGGAGACAGTAGCGTCGGGCAGGCGAGAGGGCATGGCGGCGCTGCGCTTGGCCATGCCACCCCGCACCGTCAGTCGGTTTGCTGATTCTGCGGGCCTGTGTGGTGCCGCGAGATCGGGGATGCGGACAAGAGGGCGGCGATGCGGTACCGGCATGTATGCCTCGAGGGGTTTGGCTACGCCCTGCCCGCGCAGGTCGTGACCTCCGCGCAGCTCGAACACCAACTCGCACCGGTCTATGAACGCCTGGGCGTGCATGCCGGACGGCTGGAGCTGATGACGGGCATCCGTGAACGTCGCTTCTGGGACGTGGACACGCTGCCCAGCGACGCGGGCGCCTTGGCCGGACGCCACGCACTCGCCAAGGCGGGCGTGGCAGCCGAGGACATCGGCTGTCTGCTGCACACGGCCGTGTCACGCGATTTCCTGGAGCCCGCCACCGCTTCGATCATCCACGACAAGCTCGAACTGCCCCCCACGGCTACCGTCTACGACATCTCCAATGCCTGCGTCGGCTTCATGAACGGCACCCTCGCGCTGGCCAACATGATCGAGTTGGAGCAGGTGCGGTGCGGGCTGATCGTGGCGGGCGAAAGCGGGCGGAGCCTGGTCGAGAGTACCATTAAGGACCTGTGCCGGACGCAGAACCTCAGCCGGCAGCAGTTCAAGAACGCGTTCGCGTCGCTGACCATCGGCTCCGGGGCGGCGGCCGTGGTGCTCACCCATGATTCGGTGTCGCGTACGGGGCACCGACTGTTGGGCGGGGCCGTGCGCAGTGCCACGCAACACCACCACCTCTGCTTGGGCACCGGGGACGTTGGCTTCGACCGCGAGGCGGCCATGCTGATGAACACCCAGGCTGAGACCCTGCTGGTCAACGGCTGTGCCCTGGCCGAGACCACCTGGCAGGCCGCCCGCGTGGAACTGGGCTGGACGAATGCCGACGTGCAACGGTGTTACTGCCACCAGGTGGGCAGCACCCACCGCGACAAGCTCTATGCAGCGCTGGGGCTGGATCCCGCGCTGGACTTCTCGACGTTCGAGTATCTCGGCAACGTCGGGTCCGCGTCGCTGCCGCTGACCATGGCTTTGGGGCTCGAGGAACGTCCGGCTGCGGCGGGCGAGCGGATCGGCATGCTCGGTATCGGTAGCGGTCTGAACTGCGTCATGCTCGGCGTGCGCTGGTAGCGTCAGCCCCCGTGGCCGTACGTGTTTAGCGTGGGTGCCACGCCCTCACCCGCCGCAGGCGGGGCTGGGCATGTGCTGCGGCAGGCAGGGGCACGCTTGCCCGCGACCGCGGTCGCGGGAAAGCATGGCACCCACAACGCCAAAGACGCGGAGCACATACGCGTGGCCGAGGTATGAGGAGCCAACGGCAGCGGCTTCCGAGACAGCCGCCGGGACCAGGAGTCCCTCTCCGGGCCGCCCAACCGCCGAGGGCGCGGAAAAGACGCCAACTTGGTCTGCGGAGCTTTGCTTCCCGTATGGACCGATCTACCCTTCAGCTCCTCTACCCTTTTGAGCCTCACTTTGCCTATCTCGACGGGCCGCGGATGCACTATGTAGATGAAGGCAGCGGCCCGACGACCGCGCTGCTGCTGCACGGCAATCCTACGTGGTCGTTCTTCTACCGTGAGTTGATCCCGGGGCTGCGGGAGGGCGGCCGCGTGCTCGCCCCGGACCACATCGGTTGCGGCCTGTCCGAGAAACCGCGGACGTACGCGTACACGCTCGAAACGCACATCCGCAACCTCACCGAGTTCGTGGAGCGGTTGAGACTGCCGGCCGTGGACCTGGTGGTGCACGACTGGGGCGGGCCCATCGGCTTCGGCTGGGCGACCCGACACCCCGAACGCGTGCGCCGCCTCGTGGTACTGAACTCAGCGGCGTGGCTCGGCGAACGGGCGCCTTGGCGGATTCGCATCTGTCGTTCGAGTCTGATCGGCAACTTCGCCGTGCGCCGGCTGAACCTCTTCACGCGAGCGGCCGTGCGCATGGCGGTCGCCAAGCGGCGATTGCCCCGCGCGGTACGGGAGGGTTACCTGGCCCCGTACGACAGTTACGCTCACCGGATCGCCATCCTGCGTTTCGTGCAGGATATCCCGGTTGATCCAACCATACCGAGCCACCGAGTCTTGCAGGAAATCGAGGCGAACCTGCCGCGTCTGGCCGACAAGCCGATGCTCATCTGCTGGGGCATGCGCGACTTCTGCTTCAGGCCCCACTTCCTCGACGGCTGGCTGGAACGCTTCCCGCGGGCCCAGGTGCACCGCTTCGCCGATGCGGGGCATTACCTGCTCGAGGATGCGCACGACGAGGTCGTTCCACTCATACGCCGGTTCCTAAGCAGTTCTACACCGTAGCGAAACTGACCGTGTGGCAGGGTGGCATGGCCAGGCGCAGCGCCGCCCTGTCCTCCCTCCGACGGGCACCTGCGGCACACGCATGCCGGCGCCCGCTTGGGGCGGGCTTGGGCATGCCACCCGGTTGGGCACCCAGTTGGGCAGGCCACCCGTTCGGGTATCCACGGGCGGGGCTTCTTCAGGAGAGCGACTGGACCCAATCGGCAACGGCTGCCAGTCCTTCGTCACGCACGCTGCACACTCGCCAGACCGGGCGCCGATCACCCAACGCGCTGCGGAGCTGGCCTTCGGTGGCGTCGGCGCCGGGCAGGTCGGCCTTGTTGATGACGAAGCTGCTGGCGATCTCCATGAGTCCGGCCTTGGAGAACTGGATGGAGTCGCCCGCGTCGGGCATCAGTACGAGGATGACGCGCTGCGTGACCCCGTGGATCCCATAGTCCGCCTGACCCGCGCCGACCGTCTCCACCAGGATGTAATCAAACCCGAAGCCGTTGAGTAGATCGACCACCTCGCGGCAGCGCGGTGCCAAGCCATCGTGCTCGCCGCGCGACGACAGCGAGCGGACGAAGAAGTCGCGGTCCGGCGGGCTGGACATCATGCGCAGCCGGTCACCCAGCAACGCCCCGCCGCTGACCGGGCTGCTGGGGTCCACCGCGACCACGGCCACCCGCTGGCCACGCTGACGCAGCTCCTTGCCCAGCTTGGCAATGAACGAACTCTTGCCGACGCCCGGCGCGCCGGTCACGCCGACGACGACGGCCTTGCCGCGCGGCGCGGCGAACCCATCGAGCGGCCGGCGGCGCTGAATCGCGGTGATCAGTTGTGCCAGGGCGCGCACGTCCTTCTTCTCATAGTCGGCACCCAGGTCCCTCGCGTCCCGCGCGCGCCGCCCGGCCGCCAGCTCGTAGACCTTGTCGATGATCTTCGGCAACGGCGAGCCGGGATTGAACACGGCGGCCACGCCCATCTGCTCCAACGCCGGATAGTCGGCCACCGGCACGATCCCGCCCAGTACGACCGGTACGTGGTCGATGCCCAATTCGGCCCGCAGCCGCAACATCTCCGGCATGATCGTCATGTGGGCCGCCGACAGCAGGCTGACGCCCACGACGTCCACGTCTTCCTGCACGGCCGCGTGCATGGTCGCCTCGCACGTCTGCCACAGCCCGGTGTAGATCACCTCAAGCCCGGCATCCCGAAACGAGCGCGCGAGCACCTTCACCCCACGGTCATGCCCGTCCAGGCCGATCTTGGCCAGCAGAATGCGCGGCGGATGCTCGGGCAACTGCTGCGGGCGATACGCCCCAGGCTCCGGCTTGAAATCCTCAACGTTGCAGGCACATCTGGTCATGGCAATGCTCTTGCGCGTAGGTCAGGTCGTCGACCCGACAAGCGTCTCACCACTCCGGTCCGCCGTCGTAGGCACCGAACACCGACTTCATGGCGTCCATCATCTCGCCGACGGTGGCGTCCGCCTGGGCGCCGGCGATGAGGGCGGGCATCATGTTCCTGTCGGCCCGGGCGTCTTCCCGAATCCGCTCCAGGGCCGCCTGGTGACGCTTCGCGTCCCGCCGGCGCTTGAGTTCCTTCAGCCGGGCAACCTGCTGGTTCTCGGTCTCCTGGCTGATGATGAGAATCGGGATGTTCGGCGCGCCTTCCTCGACGAAGTCGGTGACCCCCACGACTTTCAGCCGGCCGGCGTCCATCGCCCGCTGCTGGGCCAGGGCGGACTCCGCGATTGCGCGCCTGAAGTAACCCCGGTCGATGGCCGCCAGCACGCCGCCCATGGCGTCAATCTGATCGAGGATCGCCTTCGCCTTCGCCTCGATCTCGTTGGTCAGCTTCTCCACGAAGTAACTGCCCGCCAGCGGGTCCACCGACTGCGTCACGTTTGTCTCATGCGCCAGGATCTGCTGCGTCCGCAGGGCGAGCTTGGCCGCGTGCTCGCTGGGCAGCGCCAGCGTCTCGTCCATACTATTGGTATGCAGCGACTGCGTCCCGCCGAGCACGCCCGCCATCGCCTGATACGCCACGCGGATGAGGTTGTTCTCGGGCTGCTGCTCGGTCAGCGTCACGCCGGCCGTCTGGCAATGCGTGCGCAGCAGCCAGCTTCGCTCCTGCCGGGCTTTCAGGCGCTCGCGGGCGACGTGTGCCCAGATGCGTCGGGCGGCCCGCAGCTTGGCGATCTCCTCGAAGAAATCGTTGTGCACGTCGAAGAAGAAGCTTAGCCGCTGGGCAAACGCTTCCACGTCCAGGCCGCGCTTGATGGATTCCTCGGCATAGGTCAGCCCGTCGGCCAGCGTAAACGCCAGCTCCTCCGCGGCCGTCGCCCCCGCCTCGCGGATGTGATAGCCGCTGATGCTCACCGTGTTCCACTGCGGCATCTGCCGGGTGCAATACTCGATTGTGTCAATCACCAGCTTGACACTGGGCCGCGGCGGAAACACGTATTCATTCTGGGCGTGGAACTCCTTGAGGATGTCGTTCTGCAGCGTGCCGCGCAGGTTATTCAGCGGTACGCCCTCCTCCTGGGCCACGCAGATGTAGAACGCCAGCAGGATGGCCGCTGGCGCGTTGATCGTCATCGACGTACTGACTTCGCCCAGGTTGATGCCGTCAAACAGCCGGCGCATGTCCGCCAGCGACGCGATAGCCACCCCGCACCGACCCACCTCGCCGAGTGACAACGGATCGTCACTGTCACGTCCCATCAGCGTCGGCAGGTCGAACGCGGTGCTCAGGCCCGTCTGGCCCTTCTCGAGCAGGTACTTGAACCGCCGGTTGGTGTCGTCGGCCGCGCCGAAGCCGGCGAACTGCCGCATCGTCCAGAGCCGCTCGCGGTACATGGTGCGATGCGGCCCCCGGGTGTACGGGAAGCTCCCCGGCTCACCGAGCATCGTGGCCGGGTCAAACCCCGCCAGATCCTCCGGGCCGACAAACGGCTTATCCGCCTCGACCCGCTTCGGCGGCGCGGCGCGCGCGGCAACCGCTTCCTTCCGATGTGCACTCATGGTGCCACCTCATTCCATCCACGACGCCTTGCGTTTCTCCAGGAAGGCACTGATGCCCTCCTTGCTGTCCGGCTTGGTGAAGCAGTCGGCGAACGCGGCAATGTCATCGCGGTCGGCGCAGGCGCGTTTCGCCAGGGCATTGGCGGCCGGCGACGCCTTCACAAACGACTTGCAGAATGCCTCCACGGCCGGGCCGAGCGCCTCGACCCCATCCACCACCTCATCCACCAGCCCCCACGTCAGCGCCACCTCGGCCGGCACCGGCTCGGCGCTGAGGAACAGCCGCTTCGCCCGCGCGGGGCCGATCAGACGCAGCAGCCGCGGAATGCCGCCCCAGCCGGGCACCAGCCCCAGCGAGACCTCCGGCAACCCGATCCTGGCACCCTTCACCGCGAGCCGGAAATCGCAACCCAGCGCCACCTCGCACCCGCCGCCTAAGGCCGCCCCGTTCAGTGCCGCCACCGTGACACACGGCAGCGACTCAAGCGCGTCAATCACGCGCTGCCCGAGCGCCCCGTACTGCCGGGCATCATCCGGCTGGAAACCGGCCATGTGCTTGATGTCCGCTCCCGCCGCGAACACCTTCCCCTCGCCGCGCAGCACCAGAAACCGCACCCCGCGCGCGTCCCGGACTTGTGCCACCAGGTCGCCCAACTGGGTCATCAGCGGCGGGGACAACACGTTGATCCCCTCGTCCGTCTTCAGCGTGATCGTCGCGCGGGGGCCGTCGATCGTCAGATCTGCTCTCGTCTTGCTCATCGGTCTTACTCGTACTTGTAGAAGCCCTGTTTGCTCTTGCAGCCCAGCCGTCCCGCCAGCACGTACTTGCGCAACAGCGGGCAGGGACGATAGCGGTCTTCACCCAGGTCGCGGTGCAGCACTTCGAGAATGAACAGACACACGTCCAGCCCGATCAGGTCCGCCAGAGCGAGCGGGCCCATCGGGTGGTTCATCCCGAGTTTCATGATGTTGTCGATCGCCTCGGCCGTGGCTACACCATCCTGCAAGGCGAAGATCGCCTCGTTGATCATCGGCATCAGCACGCGGTTGGACACAAACCCAGGATGGTCGTTGCACTCCACCGGCGTCTTGCCGACCTCGGTCGCCCAAGCCACCGTGCGCCTCACCGTCTCGTCACTGGTCTGCAAGCCGCGCACGACCTCGACCAGCTTCATCACCGGCACCGGGTTGAAGAAATGCATGCCGATGAAGCGATCGGGGTGGTCCGTGGCGGCCGCCAGTCGCGTGATGCTGATGCTGCTCGTGTTGGTGGCGAGAATGCCGTCGGCTGCCAGGTGCTTCTGCGTCTCCTTGAGCACCTCGACCTTCAGGTCCGGCTTCTCCGTGGCCGCCTCGACGATCAGCGGGTTGGTGCCGATCTCCGCCAGCTTCCGCACCGGCGTGATCAGCTCCAGGGCCTGCCTGGCCGCGTCGGCGGTGATCTTCTCCTTGGCCACCGCCTTCTCCAGCAGCTTCTTGATCGTGCCCATCGCCGAGTCCAGGGCGGCCGGCATCGTATCAAACATGCGCACCTTGTAGCCGCTCTGTGCGAAGACCTGGGCAATGCCGCGCCCCATCGTCCCCGCCCCGATCACCGCCATGCATTTGTCGTGTGCCATCGTAGGATCGACCTCCTTCGCGTATGGTCGTACTGTGTGCCTTTCCGGGGGCCGTGCTTTCCCGCGACCGCGGGGTCGCCCTTGCCGCCGCCGCCCTCACCCCTGCCCCTCCCAAGGGGAGAGGGGTTCAGCCCCGCATGCCTGCCGGCAGCCGGCGCGGTCAACTCAAGCCGCGCGCAATGACCAACCTGTGAATCTCGCTCGTCCCCTCGTAAATCTCCGTGATCTTCGCGTCGCGCAGGCGCCGTTCCACGGGGTACTCCTGACAGTACCCGTAGCCGCCGAACACCTGCACCGCGTGGTTGGCGACCAGCGAGGCCGTCTCACTCGCATACAGCTTCGCCATCGCCGCCTGCTGACCGTACTCCTGCTTGTGGTCCTTCAACCAGGCCGCCCGGTACAGCAGGCACCGCGACGCCTCGATCCGCACCGCGCTGTCCGCCAGCTTGTTCTGGATCGCCTGGAACGATCCGATGGGACGCCCGAACTGCACGCGCGTCTTGGCATACTCCGTGGCATGGTACAGGCAGGCCTCCGCAATACCCAGCGCCTGGGCCCCGATGCCGATCCGCCCGCCGTCCAGCGTCGTCAACGCCACGCGCAACCCGGCGCCGCGTGGCCCCAGCAGCGCAGTCTCCGGAACGACGCACTCCTCGAAGATGTACTCGGCCGTCGAGGAACACCGAATGCCCAACTTGTGCTCCAGCTTGCCAAGCTGCAACCCGGGATGCGGGCGATCGACGATGAAAGCACTGAGCCGACGCTTGGGGTCCTGGGGGTCCGTCACCGCGATCAGCACCATCACCCCCGCCTGCTTGCCGTTGGTAATGAAGATCTTGGTGCCGTTGATGTGCCAGCCGTCGCTTTTCAGTTCGGCCCGGCAGGTGGCCGCCCCCGCGTCGCTGCCGCTGCCCGGCTCGGTCAGCGACAGGCAGCCGATCATTTCGCCGGTGGCCATCCGCGGCAGGTACTTGCGCTTCTGCTCCTCGGTGCCGAAGGTCATGATGGGGTCCACGCACAACGAGTTGTGCGCGCTGATCAGCACCCCCGTCCCTCCGCACCCCTTCGATATTTCCTCCACCACGATCGACGACTCAATCACGCCCAGCCCGGCCCCGCCGTACGGCTCCGGGATGGTGATCCCGAAGACCCCGAGTTCGGCGAGCTGCCGCACGTAGTCGTCGGACATATCCGCGGCCTGGTCGCGTGCCTCCGCGCCGGGCTCGACCACTTCGGTGGCGAACTCGCGCATCTGCTGCTGCAGCATCCGCTGATCGTCGTTGAACTCAAAATCCATACGTTCATTCCCTTCTTACAGGTTCAGCAGATGCCGCGCGATGACGATGCGCTGAATCTGGCTGCTGCCCTCGCCGATCTCGCAGATCTTCGCGTCGCGCAGGTAACGCTCCACGGGAACCTCCTTCGTGTAGCCCATCCCGCCGAAGATCTGGATCGCGTTCAGCCCCGCCCGCACCGCCATTTCCGAGGTGTGCAGCTTGGCGACCGACGCCTCGAAGTTGCACGGCTTCCCGGCGTCCGACAGGATGGCCGCCTTGCGCGTCAGCAGCCGGGCGGCCTCGATTTCGGTAGCCATGTCCGCCAGCAGGAACTGGATGGACTGATGCTGGAAGATCGGCTTGCCGAACGCCACTCGCTGCTTGGCGTACGCCAGCGACTCCTCGAGCGCCCCCCGCGCCAGCCCGACGGCCAGGGCCGCGATCGTGATCCGCCCGCGCTCCAACACCCGCATCGTGTCGCGGAAGCCGCGGTGCAGCTCCCCGCAGAGGTTGTCCTTGGGCACCCGCAGGTTGTCGAGCGTGAGCTCGACGGTGTCGGACGCCCGCATGCCCAGCTTGTCTTCCTTCAGGCCGATGTGCAGACCGGGGAAGTCCCGCTCGACCAGGAAGGCACTGATGCCGTCCTTGCCGCCCTCCGGTTTGCTGCGGGCCAGGATGACGTACAGCCCCGCGAACTTGCCATTGGTGATCCACTGCTTGGTGCCGTTGAGCACCCAGTGGTCTCCCTCCAGCTTGGCCGTGGCGGTCAGAGCGGCCGCGTCCGAACCGCAGCCCGGCTCCGACAACGCCCACGCCCCCAGCCACTCGCCGCTCGCCAGCTTCGGCAGGTACTTCTGCTTCTGCTGGGCGTTGGCCGCCAGCAGCACGTGGGCACAACACAAGGCATTGTGCGCATCCAGCGTCAGGGCAGTGGCACCGTCGTAGCGGGCGATCTCCTCCATGATGACCGTGGCCTCCAGGTCACCGAAGCCGGAGCCCCCGTATTCCGTGGGGATGAACAGCCCGAGGAAGCCCAGTTCGCCGAGTTGGGCGACGATGTCCCGCGGCAGCTCGGCCTCCCGATCCCATTGGCGGGCGTTTTTCGCCAGATGGTCGGCCCCGAACCGCCGGGCCACGTCCTGCAACGCCCGCAAGTCGTCAGACAATTCAAAATCCATCAGCTACCATCCCGATGTCGAATGCGCCTTCACAACCCGCGCCCGATGACGATCCGCTGCACCTCGCTCGTACCCTCGTAGATCGTGGTCACCCGCGCGTCCCGGTACAATTGCTCCACGCGGAACTCCCGCACGTACCCGCTGCCGCCGTGCACCTGCACCGCCCGATACGCAATCCGGTTGGCCGCCTCCGTCGCGTACAGCTTCGCCATCGAGCTGGCCGCCGGCAGCTTCACCCCCCGGTCCACGTGCGTGGCCGCGTTCCAGATCAATACCTTCGCCGCCTCCAGCTCGACCGCGCTGTCGGCGATCATGTTGCCCACCGCCTGGAAGTTGCCGATCGGTTGCCCGAACTGCACCCGCTCCCGGGCATACGCGGTCATTTCGTCCAGGCAGGCCTCGGCGATGCCGGAGGCCTGGGTCGCGATCCCGATCCGCCCTTCATTGAGCGTCGTCAGCAGGACCTTCAGCCCCTCGCCAAGCTCCCCCACCACATGGTCCTGGGGGATGAATACATCCGTGAGACTGATGACGGCCGTCTCGCTGCCCCGGATGCCCATCTTGCCGTGGATGTGCGTCCGCTCGATCCCCGGCTGCCGCCCATCGATAAGAAACGCCGTCAGACTGGCTTTGGCGTCGCGACCGGGCACGCGCAGGAGGGTCAGGAACCAGCGGGCGTGCATGCCGTTGGTGATCCACATCTTCTCGCCGTTGGCCAGATACCCCCCCTCGGTCGGCGCAGCCGTCGCCCGCACGGCCGCCGCATCGCTCCCTGCATTCGCCTCGGTGAGGGCGAAGGCGGCCAGGGATTCCGCACTCCCCCAGGTGGACAGCCATTCCGTTCGCTGCGGCTCCCGCGCGCACGCGTCCAGGATACACCCCACCATGTTGTGCACGGAGAGCGTCACCATGGTGGAGGGCGACGCCCAGGCGATTTCATGGAGAATGGCCGCGTATGCCCGGTAGGAGCACCCCAAGCCGTTGACCTCCGGCGGCAGGCAGAGGTTCATCAGCCCCATGTCGGCAAGCTGCGGCAGGATGCCGACTACCGAGGTCTCGTCTTCGTCCCATTTCCGGTCCAGGGGCAGCAGTTCGCTCCGCGCAAAGTCCCGGGCAGCCTCAACCAGCACTCTCTCGTCGTCCGAGAGGCTGCTGTCGAATGGGGCAAGCGGCATTACCACAGGCTCCGTGTCGAGCGAACGCGCGGTAGACCTCCACCCGTCTGCGGACGCCCCCCGACGCGCGACCCCCGGGGGCACGATGCACGGTTTCGAGTATACGGAGCCGCCGCCACCCCCGTCAACGCACCCTGCCCCGGTCCGCCTGCGAACGCGTGTCCCGCCCGGGCCCACCTGCCAGCGCGTGGAAACCCCTCTCGGGACCGCCCCAAACGGGCGCATACCCACCCCAACCGGCCAACCATGCTGTTAGATGGCTACTCCCAGCGGAACGAGATGGAGGGGCGTTGGGCACCCCTGGGGAGACGTGCACCGCCCCACAGCGCGCGGACGAGGCCGCACTGGAATCAGGCCTGATGTGCCCGGCTCGCCTGCGACGTCGAAGTCGAGGAACAGAAGGTACGAGAGGAGGTTTGCCCGAGTGCCGTTCTCAGTGCCCAACACCCGGGCTTGCTCGCCCATCGCCTGCGAGAGCCACATCCCTTCGGCCAGCGCGACCTCGAACCGCATCCCCCCGGACGGAATCCCCAAGACCCACGCTGAACCACCCGCGCTACCGCCGCACCCCAAGCCACATATCATGCATGTGCATCAACGCACAGCAGAGGCGTAGCGCCACACCACGACGTTCCAGAAAGGCAACAGTCATACCAGCCGGTGTGGGTTTCCTGTGCTGACGTAACCATTTGTCAAATAACGAGATAAGCGCCTGCACCTGCGCCGACGGAAACCCCGGATGTCGAAACCGGGCACTTTGCCTTGCACGCCCCCTCCCAGACTGGGTAATATAGCCCATCCCCGTAGAGCCCATCCTCGCATGCCCGCCTGCTGCGGGCCATTAGGCCCTGGGCCGCCATGCGCACGCTTTGACGCCCCGGAGTGCCCCCTATACTGTGCGGGTCATGGCGGCCGTCTCCCTCGAAGGTGTGACCAAACTGTACCGCGCCCGGCGGGGCGACATCCTCGCCCTTCAGGATTTTACGCTGGATATCGCGGACGCCGAGTTCGTCGTGCTGGTCGGACCCTCAGGCTGCGGCAAAAGCACCACGCTCCGTATCATCGCCGGACTCGAGAAGCCGACGGCCGGCACCGTCCGCATCGGCGACTGCGTCGTCAACACCGTGGCCCCCAAGGACCGCGACGTGGCCATGGTCTTCCAGAACTACGCCCTGTACCCGCATATGACGGTGTACAAGAACATGGCGTTCGGGCTGAAGATGCGGAAGGTGCCACGGGCCGAGATCGAGCGCAAGGTAATGGCCGCCGCCGGCATGCTTGGCATCGAGCATCTGCTGGACCGCAAGCCGGCCGCCCTGTCCGGCGGGGAGCGCCAGCGTGTGGCCGTCGGCCGGGCGATCGTCCGCAACCCGCGGGCGTTCCTCTTCGACGAGCCGCTGTCCAACCTCGACGCCAAACTGCGCGTGCAGATGCGGGCTGAACTCAAACGCCTGCACCGCCAGCTCCACACGACGTCAGTCTACGTGACGCACGATCAGGAAGAGGCCATGACGCTCGGTGACCGGATCGTGGTGATGAAAGACGGCCTCATCCAGCAGTGTGATACGCCGCTGACCGTCTACGCGCAGCCGGCCAACCGCTTCGTGGCCGGGTTCGTCGGCATGCCGCCGATGAACTTCATGGACGCGCGCATCGAAGCGGACGGCGGGGAGGTGACGGCAGTCGTGGAGGGCCACCGCCTCCCCTGCACCGCACCGACCGCGCAGCGTCTGGCACAGCACGCCAGCCAGACAGTGGTCGTCGGCGCTCGGCCCGAGAGCCTGCTCGTGCAGCCTGCCGACGCCACGCGCACCAGGAGCGGCGACGAGACCCTGTTGGCCGAGGTCCAGGTGGTGGAACCTCTGGGCGAGCGCCAGGACGTCTACCTGCGCACAGCCGCAGGCACGCGCCTGATCGCGCGCGTTCCCCCCACCGCACACATCAGCCCCGGCGACAACGTCACCGTAGCCTTCGACCCCGACCGCCTCCATCTCTTCGAAGCCGACGCCACAGGGCAACGCATCATCTAACGCCCGAGCGGTGACATGAAAGGACACGTGTCTGCCTCCGCCAACGGGCGAACGCAGCAGCATCGCTGCCGAGCTGCGGAATACCTCGGAGCCTTGACTTAAGCGATGCCCATTGGGTATGCTGCCTGAGGCAGGGGCGCGAGTCACGCTGGGCGACCCCTCTGTTCGCATCGCCTTCAGCCGGCAAGAAGCGGAGAGAAAATCATGCTGCGGAGACTGCTCATCGCAGCGAGCGTTAGCGTGAGCGGGGCCATCTGCGCTCCCGGCTGGGCTCAGTGTGAGCTCACGCAGGCGAGCAAACGTCGCGGGGGCAGCGATGCCACGCAGTTCGGGTACGCCATCGCCCTCGATGCCGACCGCTTGGTCGTCGGAGCCCCGTGGGAGCGGACGGATGTTCTCATGCAGGGGGCCGCATATGTGTTCCGCCGGGAAGGGACACAGTGGGTCCAGGAGGCACACCTGCTGGCCGGCGACGGGCAGGCTTACGACGGCTTCGGCTACGCCGTCGCCATTCATGGAGACTACCTGGCAGTAGCGGCTCTTCTCGAGGATGAAGCCGCGGAGGACGCCGGCGCGGTCTATGTCTTCCGACGTGACGGGACCACCTGGATCGAAATGGCCAAGCTCGTCCCGCCGAACGGCGATGAGGAGGACTACTTCGGCTACTCCCTGGCCATCAACAACACCCGCGTCGTGGTGGGTGTTCGTTACGACGACGACGGTGGGCCGGATGCCGGCGCTGCCTGGGTCTTCCGCCGCGCCGACAACGGCACACCGGAGGACCCGACTGACGATACGTGGCAGCCGGAGCGCAAGCTGCGCGCCGCGGACGCCGATCAGTACGACGAGTTCGGTTCTGCGGTGGCCCTGGCCGGCACGCAGATCGCGGTCGGGGCTTACCGGGATGAGGACCCCATCGCGCTGGCTGGCTCCGTGTACATCTTTGAGCTTACCGGAGCGAACTGGACACAGACCCAAAAGCTGCACGCGAGCGATCCCACCGCGTACGCGGAGTTCGGCCGGTCTGTCGCCCTGACCAACGACTACTTACTCGTGGGGGCACCACTGGACAGTGAGGCGGGCTATCGGGCCGGCGCGGCCTACGTGTTCGCCCGCGAGGGCAGCGCATGGACGCAGCGCCTCAAGCTCTCCGCGGCCGACGTCGCGCCCGAAGACCAGTTCGGCAACGCCGTGGCCATCAACGGCAATCACCTACTGGTCGGTGCCTGGAGGCACACCACCACGGCCCCTCTTGCCGGAGCGGCCTATCTCTTCCGCCCCGCCGGTGCGGAGTGGGTCCAGGACGCGAAGCTGACCGCCGGCGACGCAGAAGAGGAAGACCTGCTCGGTTCCGCAGTGGACTTGGGCCCCGGGCTGGCCGTCCTCGGCGCGCCCGGCGAAGGCGACCTGCCGAACACCGCGCTGGGGGCGGTCTACACCTACACGGGCATGGCCGTGGACTGCAACGGCAATGACCACACCGATGCCTGCGATCTGGCCGAAGACACCAGCCTCGACTGCAATGCTACGCACGTGCCCGACGAATGCGAGGCCATTGCCAACGGTGATTTCGACGCCGACGCGGACGTGGACCTAGGCGACTTCCGGGCGTTCCATGACTGCCTCGGCGGCCCCGGAGTCTCGCCGACGCCAACCGTACCCGAGTGCGTGGCCGCCTGCCTCGCCGCGTTCGATGCCGATCTCGACGACGCCGTAAGCCTCCGGGACTTCAGCGCATTCCACGCTTCTTTCGGGCAGCCGTGATCCGCCCCCACCCGAGTTCCTGCGGGGACGTCCGGTTAAGCACACGGGACGTTACCCGTCGCTGCGGAGCACTTTGACCAACCCGGCCGCACCGCGCACGAGCAGACTGACCAACAGCAGGAACAGCAGCGTCGCGACGGTGAGGTTCAGCACGGCCCAGCCGCTTTGCACGCGTGGGTCAGGCACATCGAACAGCGAGGTGAGGGCCGCCCCGGCGATGCCCAGAAGCAGGATCGCGCCGACGGAGCCGCGCACGTTCCCCGCAAACGGCGCCATCCGCACGGTGAAGCAGATCAGCAGGTACGCGAAAACCCAGATCCGCCAGTTGCCCGCGTCGGCCGCCAACGCCGCCGAAACGAGCGACTCCACGAGCGTGATCTGGTCGCGCAGAAGCTGCCAGAAGCCGTGGAGTGTCGTCGGCAGGCTGGGCCCGATGAGGTTGCCCGGCAGGCGCGACATGATCGGCCCGCCGAGGTACCGCGCCACGATGTACACCGCGGCCGCACACGCCAGCAGCGGCAGCAGCCCGATCACGATCGGTCCCAACACTGGGATGCGCGGCTTCGGGTCCTTCGTCGTTTCCGGCTCGCCGGAGTCGTCGTCCTTGAAGAGTGTCGTGTTGCTGACGGTCGCGCCGGTGACCAGCAATCCCAGCACGTGGCCAAGCTGAGCCACCAGCGTCCCCGGCAGCACGATCGTGTTGAACACCTTGGGCTTGACCAGCCCGCCCCAGAGGCTGTGAATGCCCCAGGCGGTGGCGACGGCCACCAGAATCCAGAACGTTAGTGCGACAAACAGCATAGCTGCTCCCCACCGGCGGCGCGGCTTCGCTCGGGACCCCGGCGCGCAGACACAACCCCGCTCCCTTCCGGGGTCCAAGAACGGTTTGGCTCTAGCGAACTATCGGCGCGGGACCGGTTTCGTGGCGCAGTGAAACTGCACTTTAACCGGCAGGCAGGCCCCCCGCGCTGCCGCCGGGCCTGCGTGGCACACCCTCGGCTCCCCGCTGCCGCGATGAACGCTTACGCCTGCAGCTCCGTGAGATGTGCCTGGAGCGCGTCGCGCTGGGCGATCAACTCCGCCAGCCGTTCGCGCTCGGCCGCCACGACTTCCGGCTTCGCGTGCGCGACGAACTGCTCGTTGCCGAGCTTGGCCTCCTTACCGGCGATCTGCTTGCGCGCGTCCGCCAACGCCTTCTCGGTGCGTTCGCGGTCGGCCACGTCGTCGCTGATGTCGTGCACGAACAGGCGGACGCCCTTGATCGTCACGCTGCCGGCGTTACGCGGGCGGCGTGCCTCGCCGACCACCGTCAGCTCTCCAATATGGGCCATGTGCTGCACGATGTGCGCCTGCGCCTTGAAGGCCTCGACGTGCTCGGCCGGCAACACCACCGTCACGGTCACCTTCTGCTTGGGCGGTACGTTGCACTGCATGCGCACGTCACGCACACCGCGCGTCGCATTCTGCAAGGCGGCGAACGTAGTGAGAATCGCCTCATCCTCCAGGGCCGGGTACCCGTCCTCCGGTGGGAACGGCGCCCTGATGAGCAGGCCGTCGGTCTTAAGATCCGCGACGCCGGGCAGCCCGCGGCGCGGTGCCAGCACGTTCAGCGGCTGCCACAACCGCTCTGTAATGAACGGCATCATTGGGTGCAGCAGGCGCAGAACCTGGTCTAGGCACAAGGCCAGCACCTGCTGGGCCGTGGCACGGGCGTCTGGGCTGCTCGAAGCCGCGGACGGGCCCAGCCGCGGCTTGGTCAGCTCGATGTACCAGTCGCAGAGCGACTCCCAGAAGAACTCACGTACCTCCTTGATGGCCGCGGAGAACTGATACGCGCTGAGGCACTGGTGAAACCGCCGGACGGTTTCCGACAGGCGTGCCAGAATCCAGCGGTCCTCGACCGGCAGAGCGCCCACGTCGAGACGGTTGCACGGCGTGCCTTCCAGATTCATAAACGCGAACCGGGCGGCGTTCCACAGCTTGTTGCAGAAGTTGCGTCCGATCTCGAACTTCTCGGACACGTCGCGCGCCAGGCCGAGCTTCTCCTTCAGCGCGGCGTCCGCCCACTGCGTGGCGAACTCCTTGCCGCAATGGGTACACTTGACGCGCTTGCAGTCGGCCGGCTGCAACTCGCGCAACAACTTCTCGCCCCGGCTCTTGCGGGCCTGCAACTCCACCTTCATGGCCACCGCTTGGTCAACCAGCTTGCGGCAGTGCGGGCAGAGGTACTCGACGGGCATGCGGATGTCCTGCGTCTCGGTGGTCATGTCGGCCATCGAATAGCGCAGGGCGTCGGCCCCGTAGATGTCGATGATGTCCACCGGGTCCACGCCGTTGCCCTTCGACTTGCTCATTGTCTCGCCGCGCCCGTCGAGAATCTTGGGGTGCACGTAGACGTGGTCGAAGGGGATGTCGCCCAGCGCGAACAGCCCGAACATCACCATCCGCGCGACCCAGTTCGTGATGATGTCGCGGGAAGTGACGAGCACCGTCCCCGGATAGTACTGTTTCAGGTGCTCCGTCCGGTCCGGCCAGCCCAGGGTGCTGAACGGCCACAACGCGGAGCTGAACCAGGTATCCAGCACGTCATCGTCCTGCACGAAGCCGTGCTTCTCCAACACTGCTTTGTTGATCGCGCCCGCCTCGTCGTCGAGCAGGCAAACATAGAGGTCGTATTCTCCGGGCTGACCACCCGGGTCGAGCACAGCGCGCGGCGGCACGGGCTCACCGCCGTCTCCGCGACAGACCAACAGAGCAGCGTCGTCATCCTGCCCTGCCGACATGCGGTCAAGCCCGATCGCCCCCCACCACCGGGCGGCACCGCCGGCGCCGTCCACCCGCACGTGCTTATGCCAGATCGGGATGCGATGCCCCCACCAAAGCTGCCGGCTGATGCACCAGTCGCGCTTTTCGCCCAGCCAGTCGAGGTAGGTCTTCGTGTACCGCTCGGGGAAGACGCGGATCCGCCCGTCGTGCACCACGTTCAGCGCCGCCTGGGCCAGGCCGGTTACGCGCTGCCCGCCGGCAAGCTCCAATCCTCCGGCGGCGCCGCCCTTCGCCTGCGCCTCGCTTACTTCGGCGGTGCGCAGGAACCACTGATCCGACAGGTACGGCTCGATCGGCACCTTGCTGCGGTCGCTGTGGCCGACCTCGACTTCGTGATCCTCGACCGCCTCCACCAGCCCGCGGGCCTCCAGGTCGGCGACCACCTTCGCCCGCCCCTCGGTCGCGAACGCCAACCCCTCATACCCACGGCTGTGGGCGTTGACCGACCCATTGGGTTCGATGATCCGCGCCACCTTGCCGTCGGCCGTCAGCACACTGATCATCGCCAGGCCGTGGCGCAGACCGACCTCGTAGTCATTCGGATCATGAGCCGGGGTGATCTTCACGCACCCGCTGCCCTTCGTGGGATCGGCCCATTCATCGCGGATCAGCGGGATCGGCCGCTCCACCAGCGGCAGCAACAGCTTGCGACCGTCACGTGCCATATCGCGCAGCGTCACCAGTTGCTGCAAGTGCGATTCGCGCCGCGCGGCCAGCGCCTCCAGCTTCTGCTCCAGTTCCTTGCGTTCCTTCGGCGTGGCCTGGTCCAGCTCGCCGCGCAGGCGGGCCTCCTCCCGCGTGAAGAACCCCTCCGGATCAGGGTGCACCGCGACGGCCGTGTCGCCCAGCATCGTCTCGGGGCGGGTCGTGGCGATGACCACGTGCGTCGGCTCGCCGGGCTTCGGGTCGATCACCGGATACTTGAAGTGCCAGAAGTGCCCCTTCACCGACTCGTAATACACTTCGTCGTCGGCAACGGCCGTCTGCAACTGCGTGTCCCAGTTGACTAGCCGCTTGCCGCGGAAGATCAGTCCCGCCTTGAAGAGCTGGAAGAACTGCGTCCGCACGGCCCGCGCGCAGCCGGCATCGAGCGTGAAGCGCGTCCGTGACCAGTCGCAGGAGCAGCCCATCAGCTTGAGCTGGCTGATGATGCGTTTCTCGTACTCATCCTTCCACAGCCAGATGCGGCGGACGAGTTCCTCGCGGCCCAGGTCGTGGCGGCTGAGGCCCTCCTGCTCGCGGATGCGCCGCTCCACCACCGCCTGCGTCGCAATGCCCGCGTGGTCCGTTCCCGGCTGCCAGAGGGCGTTGAAGCCGCGCATGCGGTGCCAGCGCGTCAGGATGTCCTGCAAAGTGTTGTTCAGCGCGTGGCCCAGGTGCAGAGCGCCCGTAACGTTGGGCAGCGGGATCATCACACAGAAGGTGCGCGCATGCGGCGTGCCGTCGGGGACCGACCGAAACGCCCCGGCTGACTCCCACGCGGCGTAAACCTCTCCCTCGATCGCTCGGGGGTTGTAGACGGGCTCCAAAACGACTTTGTCAGACATCGGGCGCACAATCCTTCGCTGAATACACCGCACCTCGCGCCGCCCCGCTCCCACCGAGCGGTAAGGGACTGGCCGGGCGCATGGTGTATCGGCGGCCTAAAGGGGTGCAGCGTAGAGATTACGCCGCCGGTGTCAACGCGCACGGGGGTTGTCTCCGGCCGGCGGGTTTGACCTCTCTGCCCTCTGGGGGTTAGCGATTGGCGTGCGCTCGGACAGGCGTCACGGGCTGGAGGGTGCGTTCGTCCTCCGGGCGAAGGGGAGAATGAGGAGAGTAGTCCCGCGCCCAGGGCCTGGAAGGCCCTGGCAACCATCGCCCGCCCTCCGGGCGGAGGAGCACGTCGGTTCCTCGCCCCGCACCACGATGTTGCTGAACGTGGCATGATGGAGCGGGGCCGAGGAGAACTTCGTTTCCTCGCCCGGCATCACGTTGGTACTGCACCCGCAGCGCGTTCGTTCTTCGCACGCAGCGTGTTGGTTCCAGGCCGGGGGGTCACGCGCGTCCTCGCCCGGAGGGCGCGCGATCGTTGCCAGGGACTTCTGGTCCCTGGGAAGGCGCCCGCTTCTTTCTTCTTGTTCCTCTTCTCATTCGTCCGCCCGGAGGGCGGACGCACCCCCCGGACCCGTCGCACGTGCGCGGTAGAGGTAGCCCACGCTTGCTGGGCGCAGGTAAGTGACGATCCTCCGCCACACCTGGGGACGCTGGACACGCACCTTCCCCCTTGGGGGAGGATAACGCAAGAGGCGAGGGGACGCCGACTCGACACTCCCGCAACTCCTCCGCACCCATAGGAGAGGTTGTGGTGACCACCGCCGGTTTGGCAGACTACTCGGGCGTCGCAGCCTCCGCTTGCATCACCGTATCAAACGGCGGCGACAACCGGATCATCCCGCGCACTCGCGCCAGCGCGCCAGCCACCAACTCCCGCACCATGAACGCCTCGTCCGGCACCGGAAACGGCGCCTCCAGGCCGTGCGTGCGCGCCGGTTCAAAGCCAAAGCGCGGGTAGTACCACGGATGCCCCACCACGACGACGACTACGTGGCCCTTGCGTCGGCAGGCCTCCAGCCCCGCCCACGTAAGCTGCGTCCCGACGCCCTGCCGTTGTCGCTGGGGCACTACGGCCAACGGCGCCAGCGTCTGCACGGTGTGTGTGATGCCGTCTCCTTCAATCCGCAGCGGCGTGAACAGGATATGCCCGACGATCCGACCGGCTTCTTCCGCCACGAGCGACAGCTCAGGATCGAACTCGGGCTGCGCCCGCAAGTCTCGCACCAGCCGCGGCTCGATCTCCTGCCCGAACGCAGTGCGGTTCACGTGGTCAATCGCATCGTAGTCGGCAGGTTGTTCACCTCGAATCGTCAGCATATGTTCGTTCCATCGGGTGGCACGCCCAAGCCCATCGGGTGGCATGCCCAAGCCCGCCCTAAGCGGGCGCCGGCATGCATCCTTCGCTCACGCACGCAGCGCAATCGACGCCGGCATGGCGGCGCTGCGCTTGGCCATGCCACCCGTCACCACGTCGCGCCACCCCCTACATCTTCCCATTCACAATCTCAAGAATCTCCCGTTCCTTCGCGATCGCTTTCTCCCTGATCTCACCGGCGCGCGTGAGGATGTTGTTGAGCCACTGTTTGTCTTCGATGCTGCCGGCGTTGATCTTGACGTTGAGGAACGCGCCCATGACGGCCGAGCGCGCGGCCAGGGCGCCCACACCGGCATCTGAGACCGAGGCCGGGTTGCCCTCCTTTGCCATCGCCTCGATGACTTCCAGCGCGGCAAACGCCGTCTGCATCGTCTGCAACGGGACCTCGATCGCGTGCCTGGTCGCTTCCTGAATCGCCTGCTTCCGAGCGGCCTTCTCCTCGTCGCTGCCTTTGGGCAGGCCGAACGCCGCCATCAGCCGGTTGAACGCGTCGGTATCCTCGTCGATCAGTCGCAGCAGACGGTCGTGATACTCCTTGCCGCGCACCGCCCAGTCGGAGAACTCCTCCCAGCGCTCATCCCAACCACGCTTGTGCGACGAGAGGTTGGCCACCATCGTGCCGAGAGCCGCGCCGAAAGCACCCATGGTCGCCGCAATCGACCCCCCGCCCGGCGCCGGCGACTCGGAGGCCGTCTCGTGGACAAAGGCCTTCACCGTCATATCCACGAGCCGCTTCTGCTTCTTCTGGCCCTTGGCGATGGCGTACTCGATGATCTTCTCGTCCGGCTTGAACGGATACAGATCGTTGAGCCCCAGCGACTTGACCGCGATCTTGATAAGTTCCTCATCGCACACCCCCAGTGACCGCTGCTGTTTGCGCAGGAAGTACCGGCCGGCCTCCAACATTGCGTGCAGCGGGATCAGGCCCACCAGCTCCGACCCCGTCACGCGCACGCCGCGGGCCTGGGCCTTCTCGCACACCTCATCAAACGCAATGTGCACCGGCGTCACCGTCAGGTCGGTCAGGTTGATGGATATCTGCGCGATGCCGTACTCCTCGATATACCAACCGATCGCCTTGACGGACTTCAGCGTGCCGGGCTCCCACACTTTCTCGCCCTTCTCATCGAGCACCGGCGTGCCCGTCAGCGTACCATCAACGGTCTTGACCCGGCCGCGCTCGCGCACGTCGTAGGCAATCGCGTTGGCGCGACGTGTCGAGGTGGTGTTCAGATTGACGTTGTACGCGACGAGGAAGTTGCGCGCCCCGACAGCCGTCGCGCCCAACTTCGCATTAAAGGTCGCGGGCCCGAAATCAGGTTTCCACTCCGGCCGGCGCAGCTTCTCGGCGAGCCCCTCGTACTCACCGGCCCGCACCGTGGCCAGGTTCCTGCGTTCCGGCGACCGGGCAGCGAACTCGTAACAATAGATGGTCATGCCCACCTCGTCCGCCAAGCGCTTGGCGAGGCGGTGGGCATACTGCGCCGTCTCCTCCATCGTGATATTGGCGACGGGGACGAGCGGGCAGACGTCCATTGCCCCGAAGCGCGGATGAGCGCCGTGGTGTTTGCGCATGTCGATGACCTCGGCCGCCTTGCGTGCCGCGCGCACGGCCGCCTCCAGCACCGGTTCCGGCGGGCCCACGAATGTGACCACGGTCCGGTTGGTCGCCTGCCCCGGGTCCACGTCGAGCAGTTTCACGCCCTCGACCGTCTCGATCTGGTCCGTGATCTGCTTGATGAGGGCGCGGTCCCTGCCCTCGCTGAAGTTCGGTACACACTCGATCAGTTGGTCCGTCATGCTTGAAGTCCCTCGTCGTTCACAGGCAGAGTTCGTCGGTGGAAGCGACCGTGGTTCCCTCAGACCTCGACCCCGAGTTGGAGGGCGGCCGCCCCGACGGTGTGTTCGATGAGCGTGGCGATGGTCATGGGGCCCACGCCGCCGGGCACCGGCGTGATCAAGGAGGCGGGCTCGATAACGGCGTCGAAATCCACGTCACCGACGTTGCCCTCGTTGTAGCCGGCGTCCACGACGACCGCGCCGACCTTCACCCAGCCACCTTGCACGAAGCGTGCCTTCCCCACGGCCGCAATCAGCACGTCCGCGCCGCGGACGATGCTGGGCAGCGCCCGCGAGCGCGAATGGCAGAGCGTCACCGTGGCATGGGCATTGATGAGCAGCGACGCCATCGGGCGACCAAGGATCGGGCTGCGACCCAGCACGACCGCGTGCACCCCGTCCAGTTCCACGTGATACTCGCGCAGCAGCCGCATGATGCCCACCGGCGTACAAGCGCCGAAGGCCGGCATCCCCAGGATGATCCGCCCCAAGGCAGCGGAGCTCACCCCGTCCACGTCCTTGCTCAGCGGGATGGTCTCGAAAGCCGCCCGTTTGTCGATCGGCGTGGGGATGGGGTGCTGCACGATGATCCCGTGCACCGACGGATCAGCGGCCAGTTTGCGGACCTCGCCAACCAGTTGCTCAGTGGTGCTATCGCGGGGCAGCTCGAGCACGAGCGACTTGATCCCCGCCTCCTCGCACCGCTTGCGTTTCATGCGGACGTACATGGCCGACGCGGGGTCGTCGCCGACCAGCACCGTGGCCAGGGTCGGCACGGCCCCGCTGCCCGCACGCAGTCTCTCCACTTTCGCAATCGCCCCCGCCAGGACGCGCCGCGCCAGTGGTTGACCATCCATCAGTTTCGCTTTATTCGCCGGGTCCATAGCGACACAGGGTAGCGGCTCCGCGCCCGGCTGTCACGGGTCACGCGGCAGCTACCGGACCACGGCGTCGACGGCCGGGGAGGCATCACCGGGGCCTGCGGCGTATCTTAAACTTGAGCCGGAGCAAGCGTCGGCAGCCGCGGGTGAGGGCCCGCATGCCGGCGGGGAAGCCATGGGGTATCGCCGCCACCGGCCTGCGTCGGCCGCGGCTGACCGCCCCAGGGTGGGGTCAAAGAGGCAACCATAATGTCCTGCCAGGGCACTGTCCCCGAAGTCTTCCTGCAAGCAGAGGCCGCCATCGCCGAGCTTGAGCAGGAAGTCCAAGCCTACAAGCACTGGGCTGATGAATGGGTCGCGCAGGTGCAGACCCGCGATCCGCCGCCAACCGGAACCGGTGAGGGTACTGCGGACGCCTCATCCTCCTGGCCCCCCGCCTATGCCGGGGCGCTGGGAGCCGCGGCTTTCTGGACGCAGTTTGCGGCCACTACCGACGCCGCGCCGGACCCGACTGCCACCACGGCCGGGACAACCGAGGCATCGGCAGACACGGCCACAGCCGCTTGTGTGGATGCGGATCTCCGCGTCGCCGAGACCACGCCGGGGCTGCCACCGGACACAGAGCCGGCCGGCCCGACCGAGGACTTTGCCGACGTGCAGTCGGCCATGCGCTCGGCGTTGGCGGCCGCGTATGCTGAACTCGAGACCGACGATGCCGAACCCCCCCGAGGCGCAGGTGCGCCACCGGTGCCTGCCCACGTTGCGGCCCCGGTCGGCGGCGGCAGTACGGACTACACCGACGATCTGATTGCCAAACCGTTGCCGGCGGAACCCGCCTGCCCACCGGTTGAAGCCGAGACCGAGACACCGCCCCCGGGCGACCTTGACCCCGTGGTCGCGCAGAAGCTGAGGATGCTACGTCGTCTCAACCCCAACAAGTCGCAGCAGGAGCTGCTCGCCCAGATCGCAGCGGAAGGGCACGCGCCGGGTCAGGCGACGCCCAACCGGAAGCGCTGGTTCGGCAGGAAATAGGCACTCCCTCGAGACATGCGCACGTTCCCCGCGTCCGCGTGGCGAGCCGTGGGTCGCGCAGGTGTTTACCCTATTCGGTGCCGCGGATGCCACGCTTTCCCGCGACAGCCGTCGCGGGTAAGCATGTTCTTCCGACCGACTGCATGCCCACCCCCGCCCGGGGCTGCTGAGGGCATGGCACCCACGCTCATCGCGTATCGAGCTTCAGCCCGCGCAGCGCTACGCCGCCCGGATCGGCGCACGATCGTGCACAGTTGTTCAGACGGGATCCGAGACGGCGATAGTGCCCTCCGCGTCGCGAGGCCAGGATGTTCCTGCCTCAGCGGGGCTCCTTTGCCTCCGCGCCCTCACCCCAGCCCCTCTCCCTGGAGGAGAGGGGTCCAAAGGGCGCGTGCCCGGGCACGCTGGCGACGTGGCCGGGCATGCGTGCGGCGGGCGTGGGCATGCGATCCGTCACCAGGGTGATTTCACGTGCGACGGCGTCGGCGGTCTTGCCCGCGGTGTCCACAACCATGTCCGCGGCGGCGGCGTAGAGCGCACTGCGAGCAGCCAATACCTTGCGCACCTCTTCGACGCCCTCGAGCGTCGTCAAGGGGGGACGCGAGCAGGAGGAGGTGAGATCAGCGCTGATGCGTGCCCACAGTTCCTCCGGCGGCGCGGTGAGCCAGATCACCGTGCCCAAGCTGCGGAGTCGGTTGATGTTCTGCGGGTCGAGGACGGCTCCGCCACCGACACTGATGACGGACGGGTGCGCCGCCAGTGACGTGATGACTGCGGCCTCATAATCCCGGAAGCGTGCTTCGCCTTCCACGGCGAAGATGTCCGCGATCGAGCGGCCCGCACGCGCGACGATTTCCGCGTCGGTGTCTACGTGCGGCAGGCCGAGCAGGTCGGCGAGCAGCCGGCCGACGGCGGTCTTGCCGCAGCCGCGATAGCCAATCAGGGCGATCGACGGCCGTGGACTGCATTGCCCGGCCGTGGCGGTTGGAGTGCTCTTCGAGGTCGGCTCTCGCGGTGCCCCCTCACCCTGCCCTCTCCCCCCGGGGGGGAGAGGGGTTGGGAGCACGTCCGCGGTTTGGAGCACGTCTGTGGTGGGGGGCGATGAGGTGAGGGCGGCGGTGAGGTGCGGACGGGCTGCGTCCAGGTCGGGCGTGCGGCCGGTCCAGAGGACAAACTGCCGGCCGGCCTGGCGAAGAAACATGTCGAGCCCGCCGAGCGTGGCGATGCCGGCGGCGGCCGCGTCGCGCAGCAGCTTGGTTGTGAGCGGGTTGTAGATCACATCGAAGACCAGTGCGCAGCCGCGGAGGGCCTCGGCAGGCATCGGCGAGGTGTCGGCCGCGGGCGTCATGCCGACATTCGTGCAGTTGATGAGGATGCTGCCGTTGCGCGCGGTGCGCTGGTCCCAGGCGGCGGGCGTGGCGCCAAGGGCGTCCGCCAGCCCGCGGGTGCGTTCCCGCGATCGGCCATAGATGGTCACGCGACCGCCCGCGTCACGCAGGCCGGTGACGATGGCGCGAGCGGCGCCGCCGGTGCCCAGCAGGTCCACCGACAGGCCTCTCAGGGCAGTCGCGAGTTCCGACAGTCTGCGGCTCTCCCCCCTCACCCTACCCTCTCCCCCACGGGGGAGAGGGGTTTGCTGCACGCACGGAGGGCTGAACGGCGGCAGGGTTGGCGGCTGCGCTGGCGGCGGGGTTGGCGGCTGCGCTGGCGGCGGGGTTCGCGGCTGCGCTGGCGGCGGGGTTCGCGGCTGCGCTGGCGGCGGGGTTCGCGGCTGCGCTGGCGGTGCCCCCTCACCCGGCCCTCTCCCCCCGGGGGGGAGAGGGGTCATCTCCGAGGTGCATGCCCCATCGGAGAGCGCCTGGAGCGCCGTTGCGAGCGACTCCACGGCCGCAGGGGCGTCGGTGTTGTGGGCGGTGATGCCGGCGTCGGTGAACACCAGCGTGTTCGCGGCGCCGATGGCGTGGGCGGTCACATCGGGAACGATGTCGGAGCGGCGCAGGACTGCCTCCTTGTGGGGGATGGTGACGCTGAAGCCGCCGACGTGAAGCCACGGGCGTTGCCGACAGCCGTCGAGAAACCGGTGCAACGTGTCACCCTCGGGGCTGATCCGCAGGGGGAGGTGCACGGCGTTGATGCCGGCGTCGGCGAACCACCGGTTGAAGAGCAGCGGACTCAGCGAGTGGACGACGGGATCGCCGAGCACTCCGAAGACACGCGTGTTCTCGTCCAGAGCCTCCCAGCGATAGAGCTGCTTCATCTGCGCCAGGGATAGTTGGCCGGGGGCCGTGGCGCGGGCAGGGTCGAGGGCGGCATAGACGCCCCAGGCGCGCAGCTTCCGGGCCAGCACGCGGGAGAGCAGACCCTCTTCGCCCATGGTCATCACGATCGCGGGGGCCGCGCTGTCGTGTAGCAGGTCCAGGCTCAGCAGGGCATCGCACGCGTCGCGGGCGCGGAAGACGAGCTTGGCAATCGCGTGGGGATGGGCGGCTTGCATCTCACGCAGCAGCGCGCGGGGCTCAGCGGGCGGTCCTGAGAAGTCGTGGAACGAGAGGATCAAGCGCGGGACTGCCCCCGGGCGCGGCGTGGCGGCCAGCAGCACCTTCTGCCGAATGTTGTCGGATCGACGCCAATCGGCGTATTCGCAATCGACGTACGCACCGCTGCCCCTTGCGGTCGCCAGGAGCAGGGCAACGCGCTCGCGGGTGTCGCCGTGGAAGTGCCCGCCCTCCTCGGCTGAGCGACAGGTGAGAATCCAGGTGCGGTCGGCGTGGGCGCGAACGTGGCGATTGACGGCGGCCGGGTCGCCCTCGTACGTGTCGAGACGCAGCTCGACGGCATCCGCGCCGGCGTCCCAGGCGGCCCCCGCTTGCGGGCTGAGCGTCGCCGGGTCGTCGGCGAAGACGGACGCGATCAGCAGGGTCATGGCGTGCTTCCGGCGGCGGGCTGCCCGGGGCTGAGGAAGCGTTCGAGAATGGGAACCTGCGTGCGCAACGCGCCGGCCTGGGGCGAGTCCGGGTATTGGGCGATGACGAACTGCGCGAGGCGAAGCGCCTCCAGGTAGTGCTTGCCGGTCACCAGCTCCTTGAAGCGGTTCTCGTATTGGCGGCGCGTCTGGATTTCGGCGTTGGAACGCAGGGTCGCCATCTGGCGACCCAGGGCGTCGGCCTCGAAGCCGTCGGGGAAGCGGGCGATGAACTCCTCGGCCGCGGCCAGGGCTTCCAGCCATTGGTGCTGGTGGGCGCTGTCCTGGATGTGGGCGTAGAGCCGCGCGCGACGGGTTTCATCCCAGAGCTTGCGGCAGCGTGCGCTGTGCGGATGATCGCGCCACAGCACCTGGGCGTGGTGCTCGGCGACGGCCCAGCGGCCGGCGTGCATGGCGCTCTCCACCAGCACGCGGGCGCGGGCGAAGTCGAGGGGTTCATTGCGGGTGGCGGCCTCGTCGATCTTGTCGGCCAGCTTGTCGAGCGTGGGCGTGTTGCCAAAGAGGGTGCGGGCGTCGTCGAGCAGGGCACGGGCCCGGCCGATCTGGCGCAGGTTGATGGCCTCAACGATCTGTTCGCCGAGGCGACGTTGCCGACCGGCGCGAATGCGCTCGATCGTCTCGGTGCGCTCTGCGGTCGGGGTCATCTGAAGTTCCTGCAATTCCGCCACGACGGGGACGAGGCGATCGGCAAGCTGCTGAATCGCCAGCAGCACGCCGTTGTGGGCGTGACCGAGCGCCGGCGCCATTCCCGCGGGCAGGTCGGAGGAGTACGCCGGCGAAAGGGTCGGAGCCGGGGCTTCGTTTTCGAGGTCCGCCAGGGCCTGGGTACGGACGGCCATACCGTGCAGGGCGGCCCCGACACCCAGCAACAGCCCACCGAGCGTGATGCCCACGATGAGCCCGATCATGAGCAAACCGGCGAACAGGGCGTCGATCGGCGTCTCGCCGGAGGCACGCCAGGCGAGCAGCACCAGCAGCGTGAGCGGCGCCAACAACAGCACCACCGCTCCCAGGACACGCAGCAGAGCGGGAATGAACAGCCCGGGATGGGCGGGCTGGAACGTCTCTCGTTGATCCGCCATCGACGCGCTCCTTGTATGAAGCAGGAGGCAGGGCGAGGTCCCGCGCTCGCAGGCCACGTTTCCCTCCGGCACACCGCCGCCTTATTATATAGCGGCACGAGGGTGTCCGCAGGTGAGCCGGTCCGGCCGGGCCGAAGGGGGCGATCGTGAGCAGGTGGTTGCTGTTTCTCAGCGGGCTGCCGTGGTATGCACGGTTGCCGGTCAAGTGGCTGGTCTTCGCGGTGACCGTGCTGCTCGTCTGCTATCCCAACCCCCGACTGTTGCGGCGGCACCTGGAGCACTGGCGTGACCCGGACCGGTTGATCGAGCCGGACGCGCGCGAGCTGGAGCCGCTCTGGGAGGAGTTGCGGCCGAAGGTGGCACCCGAGCTGGCCGGCCCGCAGGCGCTGAAAGTCGTCGAGAAGTACGTGTACGATCGGATCCCGTACGCGTGGGACTGGGACACGTGGGGCGCGGCCGACTATCTGCCGACGCTGGCGGAGGTGATCGAAAAGGGGCGGGAGGATTGCGACGGGCGGGCGGTGGTGGCGGCGTCGCTGCTGCGACGACTGGGGTTCCAGGCCCAGATCGTCACCGACCTCGGGCACGTCTGGGTAAAGACGGACCAAGGGGAGACGATGGGGCCCGGCAAGGTGAAGGTGGTGGTGGCGACGGCCGAGGGGGTACGAGTCCAGGAGGGGGCGTGGAAGCAGGTGGCGCGGGCGGTGGCCTACGGCATCGCGCCGTTTCCGCTGGTACGAGAGTTAATCGTGCTCGGGGTGCTCTGGTGGTTGTTGCTGCGCCCGGGTGGTGGCGCGCTGTGTGCCTCGGCGGCGCTGGTGTTGCTGCTGAACGGGCTCATCATCCTGCGGCTGGCCGGTGCGGACTATCGCAACCCCAACGTGGCGATGCAGATGGCGGGGTTGCTCAACGTGCTGGGGGCGCTGGCGGTGCTGCTCGTCTGGGGGCCGCGGCGGGTAAGGCGCGCGGCGAACGCGGCCAATGGAGCGGCGTGCTCCCCGAGCAGCGTCGGCCTCCCGCGGCCGATGTAGAAGGATGTGCCTCGGCGTCGGCGGGCGAGCTGAAACCCCTGAACGTGCCGACGCTCGTTGACGAAGGTCCGGTGTCGCGTGGCATGGCCAAGCGCAGCGCCGCCATGCCTGGTCTGGGCAACGCATGCCGGCGCCCGCTTGCGGCGGGCTTGGGCATGCCACCCTGGCACGGCTTGGGCATGCCACTAACCAGCGGAGGGACGCGGCATTCGACGGCGGACGTGGAGACGGTGGCTGCGGTCCGCCCGTGTGTGCCGCCGTCCGGTGGTGTAAGGAGTTGTCGCGGGGTCGCGGTAAGTGTTCTCGGCTGACGATTCGGGCGTTACGATAGATACTGTGTGAGTGAGTACAAGTCCGGCCGCCGGCAGCACGGGCAATTGGAGGACAAGCATGATGTACAGGTCGTGGTGTGTATGGGCATGGGCATTGGTCATTGCGGGCTCGATGATGGTGGCACCAGCGGCGTACGGTGGCGCCGAGTCGGAGACGGGGCCGAAGACCGTTGCCTATTTCCGCCTGTCGGGGGCGATGACGGAGACGCCGATGGAGGTGCCGCCGTTGTTCGCGGCCAATGCGCCGTTGTCGTTGAAGGAGCTGCTGACCACGCTGAAGCAAGCCCGGCAGGACCCGGAGGTGGCGGCCATCGTGCTCGACCTGGAGGGGGCACAGTTGGGGCTGGCGCAGTTGGAGGAAGTGTCGGCGGCGTTGCGACAATTCGGGGCGGTGGACAAGGAGGTCTTCGTGCACGCGGACGCGCTGAGCACGGGGACCTACGCACTCGCGAGCGCTGCTTCACACATCGCGCTGGTGCCGACGGGTGAGGTTTGGCTGACCGGGCTGTACAGCGAGGCACCGTACCTGCGGGGCATGCTCGACAAGATCGGCGTGGTGCCGGACGTCGAGCAGCGGGAGGACTACAAGAGCGCGGGTGAGATGTTCACGCGGACGGGTCCGTCACCCGCGGCCGAGAAGATGCTCAACTGGCTGCTGGACAGCATCTACGACCGCGTCGTGGGGATCATCGCCGAAGGACGCGAGATGAAGCCGGAGCGGGTGCAGGAGCTGATCGACCACGGCATGTTCTCGGCCGAGGAGGCGCTGAAGGCGGGGCTGATCGACTCGGTGCAGCACCGACAGGACTTCCTCGCGGAGCTGAAGGGCCGGTACGGGGCGGACATGGAGCTGGCGTTTGATTACGCCGAGGAAAGCACCTCCGCCATGCCGGAGGACTTCTTCGGCATGATGAACAAGCTCATGCAGATGTTCAGCCCGACGACGAAGAAGTACACGAAACCGTCCGTGGCCATCGTATACGTCGAGGGGATGATCCTGCCGGGCTCGGCCGAGCCCAGCCCGTTCGGGTCGACCGAGGGGGCATACAGCTCGACGATCCGCAAGGCGCTGGACGCGGCGGCCGACGACGACACGGTCAAGGCGGTCGTGCTGCGGGTGGACTCGGGGGGCGGTTCGGCGCTGGCGTCGGAGATCATTCTGGACGCGAGCCGACGGGTGGCCGCCAAGAAGCCGCTGATTGCGTCGATGGGCAACGTCGCGGGCAGCGGCGGGTATTACGTCACCTGCGGCGCGGAGCACGTGTTCGCCGACGCGGCGACGATCACGGCCTCCATCGGCGTGATCGCGGGAAAGCTGGTCACCACCGGCGGGTGGGACAAGCTGGGCATCAGTTGGTCCGCCCACCAGCGGGGCAAAATGGCCGGCATGATGAGTTCCGCCAAGCCGTGGAGCGACGCAGAGCGGAAGATGATCGTGCGCTACATGGACGAGGTGTACGCCACGTTCAAGGGACACGTCGTGAAGGCGCGCGGGGCGCGGTTGACCAAGCCGATCGAGGAGATCGCCGGCGGGCGGGTGTTCACTGGGGCGCAGGCGCTGGAGCTGGGGCTGGTCGACAAGCTCGGCGGGCTGGAGGACGCCGTCAAGTTCGCGGCTGATAAGGCCAAGCTCGACGGATACGACATCCGCGTGATCCCCGAGCCCAAGAGCATCTTCGAGATGCTGTTCAATCCGGGGGGCGACAGTGACTATGCGCACGTGCTGAGCGGCAAGCATCGCCTGCTGACTCAGCCGCTGGTGCAAGCGCTGCTGCCCGGGTTGCAGCGGGTGGATCCCCTGCGGACACGGGCCGTGGTGCGCAGCTTGCAGAAGCTCGAGCTGCTGCATGATGAGGCAGTCATCGTGGCCATGCCGGAGGAGTTGGTGATCGGCAATTGAGGTCGGGCGGGGAACCGGCGTCGCGCCGGGTTCCCGGTCCGCTTCGCATAGGCTGGTGCGCTCAAACGGGCGTCGGCGGGGTACATGGGCAGGCACCTCCGGCGCCCGTTTCGTTGGCTGCCTGGGCATGCCGGTTAGCGCCGCGAACGCGGCGGTCGCTGCACGCAGACCGCAGTTGTCGATGTCAGTGTGCGCGATTCCGCGCCGCCATCGAGCCGCGGGCTTCAGCCCGCGCGGTGCTGCAATACCCGCAGCGGCGCACGATTGCATACGAGTGTGTTGACAGCTCCACACTTGGGGAAACCGACAACAAAGCCAGGGTGGCATGGCCAAGCGCAGCGCCGCCATGCCCTGCCGTGTGTCCGATGCCATCGTTCGCGACGGCATGCCGGCGCCCGCTCCTCGCGGGCTTGGGCATGCCACCCAACCGGCTGGGGTATGCCACCCATCCGGCTTGGGCACGCCACCCAACGAGTCTCTCAGTTGCGTGGTCTCAGTTAGTTGGTGATGCCCTCACCCCTGCCCCTCTCCCCGGGGGAGAGGTGTCCACGGCCCGCAGCCCGTTTGTGCGGGCGGTTTCCCGACGTCGGGACGGTTCGGAGCGCGTTGCCTTCCTTCGCTCTTCGCCATTCGCAATTCGCTATTCGGCCCCGGTTTCCCATCGCCCGTCGCGCAGGACAACTCCGTGGGCGGCCAGTGCGTCGGCGAACGGTGTGAGGACGCCCGTGATCTCGGCGAGCAGGGTCTCCAATTCTTCGAGGGTGCTCAACGTCGCGGAGAGTTTCGCGTTGAGGTCATGGCGCTCGCGGGCGATCTGCCGGGCTTCGGCGTCGGGGGTGGAACGCCGGCCGGCGGCACCGGAGCCGCCGCGCCGCTCCTGCTGTAGCTGCCTCGCCCGTTCCTCCAGCGCGTGCACTTGAGCGTACAGGTTCCGCAGCTCTTGCTGCTCCACCTGCTGCCGGCGATCGGCGTCGAACCACTGCGTCAGGAGCGCGAGGGCGTCGGAGGGCTCGTCCCGGAACGTCACCTTGATGTCGGCGAGTTCGGGAGGCAGAGCGGGTACCTCCGGCGAAGCAGCCGCGAGGGACTCAGATGCCTGTGTGACCAGGGACTGGATGTCGAGAGAGGTGACGCCGAGACGCTCGGCGATGGCCAGCAGCGCGCGCGCGGCAAACGGGTCCTTCTCGGCAGTCGCCCGGCGGGCCTGCTCGACCAGGCGTGCCAGCAGACGCTCGCGCAGCTCCACGGCGGGGCCCAGTTGCGGCTCCAACGTCAGGATGACTGACAGCAGATGCGCGCACCTTACGTCGTCGCCCGCATCGAGCGCGGCTTGCGCGCAGCGCAGAAGCAGCGATCCATCCCGAGTCGGCAGCCCCGCCGCGGTCTTGTCGTGACGCCCACTGGTGCCGGCCGCCGTGACTTGCAGGTACCGCCACAGCAGCACGTTGCGCAGTAGAGCACCGGCGGCGGCAGGTTGATACGCCGCCGCTTCGTACAAGTAATGACCGCCGGCCGTGGCGACGAGATCGAACGGAACCAGCAACGCGACCGGGCGACCGTTCTTGAACACTGCCTCCAGCGGTGGCCAGTCGGCGCGCATCGCGGCCGGTGCCCAGCGCGATGGCTTGAGCCTGGGCAGGGCCACGCCGCCGGGCAGTTCACCCTTCAGGATCGGATGATCGGCCGGCAGCGGTGCGACCTGCCCGTCGAGGGCGACCGCAAGGCGCTGGAGCGTGGCTTGCGCGGGCGGCACGAAGGCGGCCTGCCCGCCGGCGTTCTCGAGCAGCAACATGGAGCCTCGACGGAGGCGCTCGGCCAGGGAATCGACCTCGGCCGGTGACAGGTCAAGCGGTTGCGGTCCGCTGAGCACCAGCAGGTCGGCCGGGGGCTCGGGGCTCGCGGGCGAGCCGCCGGCCGCGGGGTCCGCGGACACGCTCGGCGGGACCAAGGCAAGCAGGACGCCGGTTTCGGCCGCGAATCGCCCGGCGAAGGCGTGCCAACGCCAGGGACGCCAGTTGGAGGACGGGACGGAGTCCCCTTCCGCCCCCTCACCCTGCCCTCTCCCCCTGGGGGGGAGAGGGGTTGCGGACGTACGGTTGGGGAGAGCGCTGGTGATCGTGAGGTAGCCGCGCGGGGGAGTGGCCGCTTGCCCGGCCGGGTCGGCCCGCAGCCGCTTGGGCAAGTCGTCATAGCCGGGGGCCGCGTACACGCGCAGGTTACCCATGATCTCGAACAACTCGGGGTGCCGTTTGGCGAGGTTCTGGTGCCACGCCCCGGCCACATCGACGCCGAAGAGCAGCACACAGGTGCGCAGCCCGTCGTCCAGACCCTCGAGGCGCAGCTCCTTCGGCCAGGGTTCGGCCCGCTTGTGATGGGCGCGGAATATCGGGTGCTCGGGGCCCAGCGGGGCGAACGTCCGCCCGCGCTCGGCCAGTAGTTGCTCGAACGTCCGGCGGAATGCTTCGCTGAAACCGGCGTCCGCCCGATCCGCATGTCCGATGATGGTGCCCCCGGCATCGAGGTAATCACGCAGGCGATTGAGTTGCGTCGGCGTCAGCGTCAGCGTGCCGCTGCCGGAGATGAGCAGCAGGGGAGCGTCCTGCAACTCGCGCAACTCGGCCTCGACCGGCACGACCTGCCACTTGTAGATGCACTCGTGCTGTTGCGAGAGCCAGCTCGTCAGGAAGTGCAGGTCGCGGTAGTAGCGGTTCCAGTCGGGCGATTCCGACGCTCTCCAGCCGGGCGGCCGCACCGCCTGATACTGGAGCTTGTTGATGAGCACCGGCGCTCGCCCGTAGGTCAGAAAGAGCAGGCGGAAAGCGGCCTCGATGGTGTCGCCGGGCGGTCGCCGCGCGCCGCCCACCCCGGCCCGGTACCAGTCGGTTTCGCCGACGAACTTCCGCCCCGACGCAACCCCCAGGCGTTCGAGACCGAAGAGTTGGTACCCGCCGCCGGTGAGGATGTTGCGCTCCGCCAGCCAGGCGAAGCCGCGCTCAGCCGCTTGGATCGCCTCGTCGATGCGCGCTTGCAGTGTTCCGCGCGGCGGGACGCCCCTCCAAAGCTGGTAGGCCGGTTCGCGCCGGGCGAAGTCCTGAGAGAGAATAACGTAGAGCGTGTTCACGCCGGCCGTCGTCATCGTGACCGAGCCGCCCTGGCGACCCTGGTAGGACCAGCTTCCGTCCTCGGCCTGATGCGTTAGCCAGTGGCGGGCCACCTTCTCCCAGTGGGCCTGCGGCACCTCTGCGGCGGCCGACTCGCCGATCCACACGCCCAGAACGCCGAACTGGCTGCACGAGTGATCGCCGCCGGTGCCTTCGGCGTCGTAGCCGTGGAAGCCGTCGGGTTTGAGCGTGCGGACGAGCCAGCTCACGTCGTCCTGCAAGAGCTTGCGATAGCGTCGGGCGAGGCGCGGTTCGACCGTCTGCCGGGTGAGGTGGGTCCAGACGGCCGCACGCAGGCTGCGGCTGTACGTACCGGGGAGGGGATGCTCCGCGAGATAATCGACGGCCCGGTGGATGGTCTCATCGTGCCAGGGAACGCCGGCCACCAGCAGGGCGTAGGTGGCCAACGCGGTGACGCCGCCGGCATGGACGTCGGCCCGCTCGCCCCGGAAGCTGCCATAGGCCGGGCCGGGCGTCGCATCCTGCGCCTCACGCAGATAGGCGATGAGCTCGGTGACAGCGCGATCAACGTCTTCATCGGTCGGGGAGCCGACGGGTGCCCGCGCGGGCGCCGGGAGCGTGATCAGCACGACCAGCGCTGCGGCCAGCCGCCATCTGGGCGTGGCACTCGGCACGGTGAATGAACGTGCGCGAACGTCGGGCGGCAACGTTGGCATCCGTCCGCTCCGTCACGGTCGCGGTTCGGATCCACGGCCCCGAAGCGCACACCGTGATCCAGGAGCCTTCATCCTCGGTCTACGGCTGCTCCTCGCCTGCTTCGTCCGGGGTTGGAGCCTCGTGCTCGGCGTCCGCAGATGGCTTGTCGTCGGTTTCGGTCGCAGGCTTCGGCTTGTCGTCGCCGGCGGTCGGGGCAGTGGAGCCGGGCTGGGCCTGTTCCGCCATGTCACGCAGCGAGATGCCTCCCACCTCGATGTCGTCCACCCGCATTTGCATTCCGTCCGTGACGAAGACGACGCGGATGTTGGCCTCGCCGTTGACGAACTTGCCCGTGAAGTCGACGGCGGCCTTGTTGCCACCGAGCTGCTGAGAGCCGGCGGCGTTGGGGACGATTTCGCGGAAGCTGCCGTGCTTGGCCTTGACGGCCGCTATCCAGGCGACCACGTCCTCCCCATGCACGGCGGCGGTCAGTTCGTTGGTGCCGATCCGCGCCAGGATGCGGTCGGCGTCGGCGGGCGCGAACGTGCCGGTCTGGAGCATCTGTCCTACATCCGCGGTGAGGGCCAGGAAGAACTTCCCCGCGCGGTACGCACCATAGCCCAGGAAGTAGCACGTACTTCCCCACAGCACGCCGATGATGAGAGCCGCGATCGCCAGCCCCCTGCCTTTGCGCCTGGCCCCGGACGTCGTGAACAGCCCGATCAGCCCGAACAGCAGGCCCAGCGGGGCCGTGCAGCCCAGCAGCGACATCACGAACCCGGCGACGGCGGCCGCACTCCACCGCTGCTGCGCCGTCTCAACCACGTACATCGGGGGGACAGGGGGCGGCATCCCGCCGGGACCATAACCCTGACCGGAAGCGGGGAATTGAGTCATGGGAGATTCACCTCGGAAGTCGGTTGCCTTAGCGCGGCCCTACTTTGCCAGTTGCTTCACGCAATTGAGCACCGCGTCGTAGTTGGGGTGGTCGGCGATTTCCGGCACGTACTCCGCGTAGCGAATCGTGCCGCCGGCGTCCAGCACGAATACCGCGCGGCACAGGAGCCGCAACGGCGGAATCAGCGTGCCGTAGGCCCGCCCGAAGGCCGCCTCCTTGTGGTCGCTGAGCACGTGCAGGCGGTCCGGGTCGATGCCCTCCGCCCCGCAGAAGCGGGCCTGGGCGGTGGGCAGGTCGCAACTGATCGTATAGATGACGACGTTGGGCAGCCGGGCGGCCTCCTCGTTGAACCGCTTGGTCTGCAACGCGCAGACGGGCGTGTCCAGCGACGGCACGACGCTGAGAATCCGGACCTTGCCGGCCGTGGCGCTCAGGGCGACGGTCTCCGCCAGGCTCTTGGACAGCTTGACGTCAGGGGCCTTGTCCCCCGGCTTCAGGGCGGGGCCTTCCAGCGGTAGCGGGTTGCCTTTGAAGGTGCAGGTTCTGGCCATGTTGATGCCTCCTGAGTGTGTTTCCCAGCGGGGCGCGAGCTTCTCCTGCGTCGCGGCTGACCGAGCGTGAAGCGACCGCGCCACGAACGTCCCACGACCGGCGACACGCGCCTGCCGGCGGCCGCCGTCCGAACGGGCTCCCGTCGTGCGACGCACAAGATCCGCCCGGCGGCCGAGACTATAGATCGAACCCTGCGGGGGGGCAATGTCCCAGCGGCGTGCAGAAAGGCTCGGGGTCGGACGCGGGGGCCTCGGGCACCGGGGGGGGTCAACACCGTCTATGTCGGCCACGGGGCCGACGCTGCTCGTTCCGAGAGATGCTACCACCTCAGCAGGCCGGGAGGCGTGCCCCCTGCTGCGGTGCCTGGGGCTCGGTTGCACGGGCAAGACGCCCGTGCCACGGAGGCGTGCCAACGCGGGCGAGACGCCCTTGCACGGAGGCTGGCGCGGCGTTTCTTGACGGGACAGTGACGCTACCTCTATTATGGGCCGGGTTCTGTGGCGACCTGCGGGCGGCGGTTGTGCCGGGGTAGGGCGCCGACGCAAACGTTAGCCGGGCCGGCCGGGGCGACTCGCCGGGGTCGGCCACACGCCGGTTGGAACTTGCCGAATGTCCTCACCGGGACCGCAGGTCCGCTCTTGATGGAACCGTCGAGGCAAGGGGTGGGCCGGGCACGACAGTAGGGAGCGTCGTCAATGAAGCGTTTCATGGGTAGTGGGGCCGGCGGGCACCGTTCGCGGGTGTTGGCGGGCTTACTGGGCACGGGCGCGATGGCGGTTGTGCTTGGAGTACTGGTGTCCTGCGGGGGCAACCTCCCGCCGTTTCTGATCACTGGGGAAAGCGGGACGGACAACGAGCCCCCCACTCTGACCATCCTGGAGCCGGTGGCGGACATCACCCGCGGACAGGGCGAACGGTTCCTGATTCGCTGGTCGGACACGGACCGGGACTCCAATGCCAAGATCAGCTTCGAGTTGGTCAATACCACGTCCAACCAGACGATCCTGCTGGTGGAGAACATCGACGAGAACGACACGACGGGCCCGGACTCGTTCTCGGCCAGCACGCGGCTGGTGCCCGTGGGCAGCTACAACCTGCGGGGCACGATTGACGACGGGATCAACGATCCGGTCGAGGTCTACGCCACGACCCGGGCCGCTACGCCCCAGCGGGTGGTCGTCAAGGTTTCCGAGCCGGGGGCGGTGCCGCCGACGGTGCCGCCGGTGATCGTCGTGACCCAGCCGGCCTTCAATCGGAGCGTGGCCGAGGATGACCTGCTGACGGTGACGGTGCAACCGACGGTGCTGGCGCCCGCGGCGGAGCGTCCCTACGACCCGGACAGCAACTGCACAGTGTACATTCTACTGGACGTGGACTCCGACCCGAGCAACGACGACCCGGCCAACCCGGCGCGCGACAACTCCGGGCAGTTGACGCGGCAGGACATCATCGTGCTGCGGCCGACGACGATCGAGCAGGGTGCGTTCGAGGCGGTCGAGTTTGCCAACATCAGCATCGACCTGGATACGATCCCACCGCGGGCGACGGGTGAACCGTACTACATCCGCGCCACGATCGACGATCTGACCAACCCGCGAGTGCACAAGTACGCCGCGGGTACCATCAGCGTGGTGGAGTTGGCGGCCGGCATGGTGGACATGTCGGAGCTCGGGCGGCGGAGATCCGGCGCGCGGTTCTACGGGTTCAACCCCGGCGCCAATGTGGGGTCGTTCGTGGGGAACATCTCCGACTTCGACGCGGACGGCGTGGCGGATCTCATGATCGTGGCCCAGTACGGCAACCCGCGCAACTTCGGCCGCATCGGCGAGGCGTATCTGATCTACGGCGTGCAGGGGCAGCGCTTCGGCGGGGCGATCTCGGTGAACTCGGTGAGCGAGGTGATCTCCGGCGTCATCTTCGAGGCACCGCCGCTGCGGACGGGGCAGATTTTCGCTTCCGGCGCCCGCACGGATGGGATTACGGATGTGAGCTGGGTGCCCGATATCACCGGCGACGGGCGACCGGACCTGCTGATGGGGCTCAGCCATGTGCACGGGGCGTTCGAGGCGATGGACTATGATCCGGGCGACGAGGACGTGGCCAGCCTGGAGCCGACGGAGACCGTCGAGATCACGATTCGCCAGGGCCGAGTGACTGTGGGTGGGACACCGACGAGCCTGACTTATGCCGGCGTGGATGACCTGACCATCAACTCGGCCGCGCCGGACACCCCGAATGGTTCGGGGGACCTTGCCTGGCAGTACGTGGCGGACGGCACGCGGCAGTGGACCCTGATCAAGTTCACCGATGTGCTGGAGCACATCCCCGACAACGCCGCGAGCATTGATTTCGACTCGATTGCCGCGACGGTGGAGTTGCGGGTGTATGACCTGGGCGGGAGCGGGCAGTTGTTCCAGGCAGTAGCCGACTTCACGGAGCGGACCACGTACTCGAGCTTCGCAGTCAACGGCGGCGATCCGGAAATCGAGGTGGACTACATCCCCCAGCAGGGTAGTACCGAGCAGGGGTTCGGCGACGTGAGCGGCGACATCGCGGGTATTGTCACCGTTAACGTAAGCGACTTGGTGCGTGACCTGATCGACCGGAATCTGGGGCAGTACGATGACGAGCTGCGGTTCATCATCGTTCCGGATGCGGAGGAGGGCGCCAACCGCACGGCGGCGCGTTCCAGTGAGTACAGCGTGAACCCCAACGACCGCCCGCTGCTGCGGATCACCTATGACCGGCAGCTTATCATCGGCGCGAGCGGCTGCTATCCGGATGATCTGGTGAACAATTATACGGACCAGCCGGAGGACGACATATATTTCTACGCCGGCGGGATGGCCGTGCTGTTCAGCAGCCAGAACCGGGACAATCTCGGCCCGATCGACCCGACGCGGCTGGATTCGACGGTGGTGGCGCTCGAACTGGTGGGACAGGAGTCCCACATCCTCGGCGCCGGCGGACTGGACGCACAGACCGGTGACATCTACGTTCAGGCGGACAACTCCAGTGCCGACGTGGTGGGCAATGACCAGGTGGAAGCCGGGCACATATCCGGAGCGCGCTTCGCGGCGGGTCCGTATGACTACATCGATGCTCGCCTGCTCAACCAGCCGCCGCGGGAGGACCTGTTTGGCGCGGCGGTGGGATCCATCGGCGACCTGAACAACGACGGTCTAAGTGAGATCATCATCTCGGCCCCACGGAATGAGTTGTATCTGTATGAGACCGAGCGGCGCTACGGGCGGCAAGGTACGCACATCGCCTCGACGCATTTCTTTGGCAGCATCGTCGTGATTCCCGGGCGGAACTACAACCAGCCGTTCTGGCGGGACAAAGGCGTGCTCGACACCGCGACCTCGTCGATACCGACCCTGGACCAGCACCGGTGGTCGCCGTTTGGGTCCTGCGGGGGCGGAGTCGAGCGCACTATGGCGATCATGACCGGGACGTTCGAGGTCTACGCGGAGAGCATGTACGACATGCTGGGTGACGGGCAGTCCGCCGGGGACTTCAATCTCGACGGGCTGGATGACATCCTCTGCGGGGCGTACTTCAACGACCGGCCCGAACGCACCGACAGCGGGGCGACGTACATTCTGTACGGGCGGAACGTCCTGGGCGATTTCAACCTCGGGCTGGCGGACAACCCGCTGCTGCGCACCCCCATGCTCCGCATCCGCGGCGTCAATGACGGGGACCGCATCGGGTGGCGGCAGACAACCGGGCGGGACGTCAACGGCGACCGCATCGACGACGTCTTCATCGCCTCGCCGTACACCGACTTCGGCGGAATCACACGGCCGCTTTGCGCCGTCGACTTCAACGGCGACGGCGTGATCAACGAGACCGACCTGAGTCTGAGTACCTTCACCGCCTGCCAGACCGCGGTCGGCACGGACGTGTTCAGCGATGACGCCTGCAAGGCGTTCGACTACGACAACGACGGCGACATCGACGCCGAGGACCGCTGCGTGTTCTGCTGTCTGTCCGCGGAATGTGCGCCGGAGGAAGATTGCGCGCTGGGGACGGATTCCGGCAATTGCTGCGCCAACATGGTGGACAACGGCTTCGTGGGGGTCATCTTCGGCGGCGTGTTCCTGGACGGCGACCGGCTGCTCACGCAGCTTGCCACCGGCGACCTGCCGGGCACCGTTTTCTACGGCAGCGAGGCCGGCAGCCGGGCGGGCTACGACATCAGCACCGCCGGCGACTTCAACCAGGACGGCTTCGGGGACCTGCTCGTCGCGGCCCCCGGGCAAGTCTGGGTGGATGACAACCTGCGCGAGCGCCTGGGCGTGGTGTATCTGATCTTCGGCGGGACGCACCTGACCAACACAACCTGGAACCTGGCCCAGGTGGGCAGCACCGAGCTGCCGGGGATCGTGTTCTACAGCCCCTACGTGAAGGGCCGACCCAACGAGGCGGCGCCGTTGAAGGTGGCCTACCTCGGTGACATCAACCGGGACGGGTTCGACGACATCGCCATCGGCCTGCCGAAGGCCGACTTCATCGACCTGACGTTCCCGCAGGGACCGGACGCCCCGGGCTCCGACCCGGCGGCCGGACGCCGCGCGAACGCCGGCGACTGCTACATCGTGTACGGCAACAACTTCGGGAGCAACCGCATCCAGCCGTAAGGCCCGCCGGTGCCGCAGGCCCCACATAGGGCGGGTTCCACCCGGCACGTGCCCGCGGCGGGCCGAGCCCGCCCTGCGTCAGGCGGTGCCTTGACAGGCTCGACGAACTGCGGCACCGTGCCCGACGTACCACTACCCGGGTGGGGCTGCGCCCACCGCCCGATGGACCTTGAGGACCCTGCGGGATGGCCCATTCACATCTGCACGACGTTCAGGCGGAGACGTTGCGAGCCAGCAGTCTGCTCATTGGCACGCTGATGGGCGGGTTGCTGGTGATCAGTTCCTACATCGTCGAACTGCCCGTGGTCTCCCGGCTGCTCTTCCAATACGAGGGGGCGGCCGAGGGGGCTGCGGGCTCACCCAACGTGTACGCCCAGATCGTGGCGTTGCTGGGGGCAGTGCTGCTGGGGCTGCCCCTGATCTGGCACGCGATCAAGGGACTCATCCACGGCGAAGCCCACATGGACGAGTTGGTGGCGCTGGCGGTGCTGGCGGCCATCGCCCTGGGTGAGTACCAGGAAGCGGGGATCATCGCGTTCTTCATGATCATCGCGAACCTGATTGAGACACGCACGGCCCTCGGGGCCCGCGCGACGATCGAGTCGCTGCTCCGCATCACGCCGGAGAAGGCCCATCGCCTGCTGCCCGACGGTGGGGAGGAAGTCGTCGAGGCCAAGGACCTGAGGCCCGGTGAGGTGATCCGGGTGCGCCCGGGGGACAACATCGCCGCCGACGGCGAGGTCATCACCGGTGAATCGACGGTGAACGAGGCCAACATCACGGGTGAATCGCTGCCCGTCGACAAGGAGGGAGGGGCGGAGGTCTTCAGCGGAACGGCCAACCTCACCGGTGTCCTGGAAGTACGCGTCACCAAGGCCGGGCGGGACACGACGCTGGGACGGGTGCAGGAACTCATTCTCGGCGCCGAGCAGACGCGCATCCCCCTGATGCGGCTGATCGACAAGTACGCGGGCTGGTATACGCCGACCATCCTGATGCTGGCAGGCATCGTGCTGTTCTTCTCGGAGAACAAACAGGAGGGACTGCACAAGGCCATCACCATGCTGATCATCGCCTGCCCCTGCGCCTTGGTGCTGGCGACGCCGACGGCCATGGTCGCGGCGCTGAGCTGCGCGGCCCGCCTGGGCATCCTCATCAAGAACGTCGTGCACCTGGAGCACGCCCGGAACCTGACGGCCGTCGTGTTTGACAAGACCGGGACGCTCACGACCGGCGAGCTTTCCGTCACCCAGATGAAGCCGGCGCCGGGCGTGGAAGGGGCGGACTTGCTCTTCACGGCCGCCTCGGTCGAGCAGATGAGCAAGCACCCGGCCGCCGTGGCGATGGTCAAGGTCGCCCGGCGCGCCAAGATGGAACTGGGACAGCCGGGCAGCTTCGCGGAGGCGAGCGGGCGCGGCGTGCAGGGTACGCTGGGCTCCGACCGGGTGCTGGTGGGGCGGAGCACGTGGCTGGCCGAACAGGGTGTCGATATGAGCATTCAGCGGGACCCCGAGTTCGCCGAGCCGGAGGGCGTGAGCCTGCTCTACGTCGCCCGCAACGGGCGCTGCCTGGGCTGGATCGGTCTGGAGGACCGAACGCGGCCGGAGGCCCGCGCCGCCATTGACGAATTACGCAAGCTGCGCATCCGCAACCTGTCGATGGTGACCGGCGACAAGTGGTCCGTGGCCCGGCGCGTGGGGACCGAGATGGGTTGCTCCGAAGTGCAGGCCGAGGTGCTGCCGGAAGAGAAGCTCAGACTCGTTGATGATCTCAAGCGACGCGGGCATCGCGTCGCGGTGATCGGCGACGGCGTCAACGACGCGCCGATGCTGGCCGCGGGTGACCTGGGCATCGCGATGGGGGCGGCCGGCAGTGACGTGGCCATCAACTCGGCATCGATCGCGCTGATGAACAACGACCTGAGCCGGTTGCCGTTCCTGATCCGGCTGTCGCGGGCGGCCACCCGGGTGATCTGGCAGAACATCCTCTTCGGCGTGGCGTACATTCTGGTGATGATGGTATTGGCGATCTGGGGGCCGTTGCAGGCGGTGGCGGCCGCGATCGCGCACACGATTGCCACCGCGGTGGTGATCTTCAACAGCGCCCGTCTCGTACGCTTTGGCGAGGAGCGCACGGACGTGGTGCGACCCTACACGCAGTCCATGCCGAAGGCGGCTACGGCGTAGCGTTTCGTACCGGCCCTCCGTCCCCCGTGGCGTGCGCGCCACATCGCTGCTCACCCCTCTCCCCCCGTATGCGCTTAGCGTCGTTGGCGTTGTGGGTGCCATGCTTACCCGCGACCGCGGTCGCGGGTAAGCATGCCTCTGCATGCCGCAGCACATGCCCACCCCCCGCCTGCGGCGGGTGAGGGCATGGCACCCAACGCCGAACAAGTACTTTCCCCTCGGGAGAAAGGCGGGAGTGAGGGCGGCGGTGGCGAAGGCCCCCCCGACCCCCAAACACCCTTGCCCGCGACGCGGAGACACCGTAGCACTCTCGGATTCCGGGTCGCAGTCCCCGGCCGTGGCACCGCACCTAAGTCACACGGGAACCCGCGCGGACGGAAGCCCGCGGTTTGCTGCCCGAAAACGGAGAACGCTCCCAACACGCAGGAGACGATAGTCCAGGCGAGGCATGCGCCCTGACCGAACAACCATCACTTCGGCGACCCGCCGTCACCCGGCAACGGAGCCGGATTATCAAAACCCCGCCGCGCGCAAATCTCCGCCAGGATCGGCTTGAACTCCCTGATGACGTAATCATCCAGGCGGACGCTGCCCGGCCGCCCGCCCAACTCGTAATCGAGATCGACCCAGCCCTTCTTCTTGTACTGCTCCGCCCGCAATCCGCGCATCGCGTCAAACGGAATCGCCGGGCGACCCCGGACCTTCAGACCCGCCTCCGTCAGCGACGCCCGCGTTGTCACCACGCGGATGAACTGCGCCACAAACCCCAATGCCAGCACCGTAAGCACCCACGCGATAATCTTCTGCCACCGAATGTCCGTACCGCTATGCGGGGCGGCCATCCACCCCCACTGCTCCACCCAGTCCCCCTTCTGCTCCAGCCAGAACCAGCCCGTACTGCCCAGGTAGTAGCTCCTGCCTTCCTGGACTACCGTAGGCAATCCAAGACGGTGCACGGCCACGGACATCGGCACACCCCTCTTCAGCCACTCGGCCGTGTCCTGCTGGACGCTCTCGGCCGTCAGCGTGGGATTTGCCGTCGGCAGCGGCTCCAGCGGCAACCCCAGCGACCGGGCGAACTCCTGGGCGTTCTTGCGCGCGTAGCCGCCGTAGCCGTCACGCAGGTATAACCCCGCGAAGACCACCAGCAGCACCATCATCAGCCCCGTCCGCACGATCCGCTCGGTTGTCGTCCCTGAATGTATTTCTGTCATGGTAAATTCACATGCACCGCCCAAGTGTTCGCCGTACGAGGTGTACGCCGCAGTCTCTCGAACCGCAGCCTCCTGCGTTCGCCCGGCCAACGGATCATTGCAGCAATAGCGGGACTTTGCAAGCCCCAGTCCGTGGACGCCGGCTCACAGGGTCCCCGAGACCGTCGGCAGTTGCGGGGCGGCCGGTTGCGCGTGATAATTCACAGGGTGAAACCCCGATCCGCGACTGGTAGGCCGCATCCTTCGCACCCCCACCGGGAGGGCCGGGCATGAGCGGGTACCTCGGTGCTCAGTGCGACGACTTCTTCGTAAGCTGCCGCCTTTATCTTCGGCTGGACGTGGCCCTGGAACGCGAAACGGTCCTGCACTTCTTCGACCGGATGCGGAAGGAGTACCCCAGCCTGACCAAGCTGCGCCGGCGGGAGGGCGGCGGGCTGGTCCTCGAGGAGGACTCCGGCGAGGGCCAGGGACGCCGCTGGATTCGCCTTGACCCCGGTAGCCTCCGCTTCGGCATGTACACCCCCCAGACGCTGGAGGAGGTCCGCCGCTTCGCCGAGCTCGTCCTCACCCAGGCCCCCTACTACCTCACCTTCAGCGAGATTGACTTCGATCACCTCGAAGTCGTCTACGGGTTCGACCTGGCGTACCGCGGAAATCACGACCAACTCGTGGCAGAGACGCTCTTTGCCGGGCAGACACCGGCCGCCTTCCTCGGCTGCGCCCAGGCCGTGCATATCATCGAGGCCCAGCCGTACTTCGGCATCGCCCTCAATCCCGCCTGTGACCTCCAGGCATACGTCGAGGTCAAGTCACGCACCAGCACCTACGAGGTGCAGAGCGAGACCTACGAGACGCAGCCCATCACGGTGTATCTCACCATCCGCAAGTACTGGAGCGCCGGCGCCGAGCACAAGCTCGAGGAGGTGCTCAACACCCTCTTCGACTTGGCCGACGAACTCGCCACCGACAGCGTCGTCCCCGTCTTCGTCAACCCCCTGGCCGCGGCCATCGCCAATCGGCTGTAGCTGAGGCGGAGGGCAAGAGGCAACAGGCAAGAGGGAGCGGCCGGCGAGTTGTCGATCCGAACCGTGACCGTAAGGGAGCGGCGGCGGCATAGCGATTTGCGAAGTGCGAAGAGCGAATGAAGAGGCGCGCTGGACCGTCCCGACCCGGTCGGGACAAGGGAGCGATCGGCGCCCCAGCAGCGGGGGAACTCGCCACATGTTACAATCGGTCCATTCCCGAAATCGGGCAACGATGTCGTCGCTTTCGAGAGCCGTGGTGGTCACAGCCTGCGCCGTGCTGCTGCTCGCGCCATGTGTCAACTGCGGGCTGCTGGAGAGCGAATGCGTCAGTTCGATCTGGCCTGGCTACCACTGGTATGGCACGCTCGTCGCTCGAGACGGCTGTCCGTTGCCGGGCGTGCCGGTCGGGATCACGTTGATCACCAAGGCGGCTGAACGCATTGGCCCGGTCGCGTTCGAAACGGACAGCAATGGTCGGTTCGTGGGCGGATATGGAGGCCCAATCGCTGACTACCGCAGGTGCGTGCCCGTCGAAGAACTTGAGCAGGGCTGGCCGGAGGAGAGCAGAGCTCCTGAGTTGACCAGCGTCGAGCTGGCGTTCGACGTCAATGGCGTGGCATACGCGGTCACCATCCCCGTCACGCCCGATGTGCTACCTGAGTTCTCGGATATTCTGGACAATGTCCTGAACCTCGGAACGATCGTGATCGCGGAAGCGACCGGCGTCAGCGGATCGTCAGATTAGACTCCTCGTGCCTCTTCGTGCTCTTCGTGGTGATATTCCGGTTCGTTCTTGCACCACGAAGCACAACGAGGAGGCCCGCCCCTTTGGCCCAGGGAAGGGCGTCAGGAGGCGCGAAGCCGCCCTCCACGAGCCGGACCCACGGGATCGCGGACCCGACCGACGCAGCCCACCCCACCCAGGCAGGACGGCACCGTACCGCGTGACACCGCCCTCGGCGTCGTGTACACTCCCTCCTCGTTCGACCACGGCCCGCCCCGCCGGCGCGAGCGCGGCCCCGCAATGAGCGTTCCGGGGCGACGATCGTAGCCGAGCTGCGAACATGGCCTGCGGATCGGGAGCTTCTGCGTGTCGTCATGCGAACCGCGCTGCCAGTACTGCTAACGGCCCTGTGCCTTGGAGCCCTCGGCATGAGATGCTCGCCTGCGCCGACCCCGAACGAACTCGATCGGCTGGGGACCGTCAATATCACCATCAAGAACCAGCCCTTCGTCCTCTGGGTGGCCGACGAGCTTGACGAGCGCGAGCACGGCCTGATGCAGGTGACCCACGAGCAGATGACGCCGCTGCGTGACGGCACCGAACGCGGCATGCTTTTCGTCTTCCCCTACGAGGATTTCCTGAGCTTCTGGATGAAGGACACCATCATCCCGCTCGACATCGCGTACGTCAGTGCGGCCGGCGTGGTCGTGGGCACGTACACCATGGCCCCGCTGGACGTCCGATACAACCAGTACCCCTCCAAGGCCCCCGCCCGTTACGCGATCGAGGTCAACGCCGGCGTCTGGGCACGCCTCGGCCTGCAAGCCAGCGACCGCATCGAAATCCCCGACTCCGTGCTAAACCGACCCCGCTGACCCGTCGAATCTCACCTTAGCTACGGTCCGAGAAACGGTCCCGGCCCCGGCGCGCCTGCAGCGCTCGTGGGTGCCATGCCCTCACCCGCCCCAGGCGGGGGTGGGCATGTGGTGGGGCATGAGAGCATGCTTACCCGCGACTGCTGTCGCAGGAAAGCATGGCACCCACGGTTCGGGTTGCGGGGTCGCCCTGAGGGGTCGGTACGCCTGCGCGTTGAGCCACCATGCAGATTCTGGTTGTCAATCCCCAGGATGCGCTGCCCGCCGACACCGTCAGCGCGCTGGGCAATTGCGGCTGGAACGTCACCACCGTCCCGGACTACGCGGCCGCCCTGAGCATCACCAAGGCCCGCGATGTGGACGCCGTCATCGCGGCCGCCCCGACCACTACGTCCGGTCCGCACAACGGCCAGGCCCAGGCCTTCACCAGCCTGATGCGCCGACTCCAGACGGAGCGCGTGGCCGTGCTGATGGTGTCCGACGGCTCGGGCCCGCCGGCGAAGGCGCCGGTTCAACCGGGCTCGCTGGTGGAGCAGGTCAGCCGCGACGTCTCGCTCGCCGAGCTGCGGGGCCGACTGGCCACCATCGACCGCTATCATGGCATCGTCAAGCAGCTCGAACGCGAGCTGGGCAACCTCGAACGCCTCGGCAAGAGCCTCAACGAGCACTTCGCTGAGGTCGATCAGGAGATGCGTCTTGCCGCCCGGCTGCAACGCGACTTTCTGCCGAACTTGAGCAGCCCCATCGACGGCATTCAGTTCGCCGCGTTGTATCACCCGGCCATGTGGGTCTCCGGCGACATCTACGACGTCGTTCGCGTCGATGAGGAGCACATCGGCCTCTACATCGCCGATGCCGTCGGGCACGGCATGGCCGCCAGCCTGCTGACCATGTTCATCAAGCGCACGATGGTGCCCAAGCGCATCCACGATGACCGCTACGAGATCATCTCGCCCAGCGAGGTGCTGGGCGTTCTCAATGACGCGTTGAAGGACCAGGGTCTGCCCAACTGCCAGTTTGTCACCGCCTGGTACGGCCTGCTGAACACGCGGACATTGAAGCTCCAGTACGCCCGCGGCGGGCACTTGCACCCGCTGCTCTTCGGCCACGACGGCACGTGCAGCGAGTTGCGTTCGCCCGGCGGCCTGCTGGGTTTGTTCGCCGGCGAGGATTTCGCCACCCGCGAAGTCGAACTTCAGCCCGGCGACAAGCTGCTGCTCTTCACCGACGGCGTCGAGTTGGCGTTCGACAGCGCAGCCTATCCAAACCGCGACCGTGAGAGAACGGCTCCAGATCCGACCCGCGACCGTGAAGGAGCGGCCGAAGACCAGCGCACGCTCGCGCACGCTCATTCAGGTTCGGCGCACAGCAGCGGCAGAGCTTCCGCCGCCAGCGCCGGCGAGGGCACCTTGGCCCCTGCCGCCGACAACAGCGGCTCCCGCGCCTACCGCCACGTCTTCGATCAGCTCAGCCGCCTGTCGATCCAGGACTTCGTCGCCCGCACGGAAGCCCACGCCGACACCGCCCGCGGCTCCTGCAACCCCCGCGACGACCTAACGATTCTCGGCCTCGAAGTCCTGCCACGCTGAAGCAACGACAACTCGCACGGAGAAAGGGAACATCACTGATTGCCGCTGAAAAGGGGACATCACTGATTTCCAGGCCCGCGGCGCCGGGCTCCCAGCGGAGACGGGCCATGCCCGGAAATCAGTGATGTCCCCTTTTCTCGGCCGGGGCGATGTGTACGAAGGCGCGGTCCACGATGCCGATGGCTTCGACGGCCGAGCGCGTCGCCTCGCAGACGTCGTGCGACTCGGTCGTTGATAGCGCGCCGTCCACGTGCGCCGTCAACTCCACGTGCACGAACGTCCCCACGTAGTGCCCCTTGATCTCATCAACGCAGAGCACGCCTCTTACTCCTCCGGCGGCCGACCGGATGCGCTCCAGCAACTCCTCGCTGGGTGCCCTCCCCATGAGGTAGTCGAGGTTCTCCATGCCGATGCGGTGACCGCTGTAGAGGATGTACACCCCCACCAGCATCGCCGCCAGAACGTCGAGCAGCGGCAGACGCAAATCCGCAACCACCACGGCGGCCAGACCTTGCACCGCGATCAACACGTCGTTGCGGCAGTCGATGGCCGTCGCCCGCAAGGCGGGGCTGTCCAGACGCTCACCCCGGCGATGGAAAAACACCGCCAGCCAGCTCTTCATCCCGGCCGTGATACACAAAGCGACGATCGGGTAGGGCCCGATCCGTTGCGGCAGCGCCCCGCGCCACAAATCCACCACGGCCGTCTTGCAGACCTCGAACCCCAGAATCCCCGTAAAAATGGCCACCACCAGCCCCGCCACCGGCTCCGCCCGCCGATGCCCGAACGGATGGCTCTCGTCCGGCGTCATCCAGGCCCAGCGCACACACAGAAGGATGACCACGGCCGACACGACGTCGGCCAGCGAGTTCAACGTCTCCGAGAAGATCGTCAAGCTGTCGGAAAACCCCGTGGCGACCGCCTTCAGCGCCAGCAGTATGGCATTCGCGCCAAGCGCAACAAACGCCGCCCGCATCGCCGCCGATCCAACCACGAGTGCCACTCCTGAAACGACGCGGGGCGCATCGGTGTCCGTCCGCCCATGCCGTGTCCCCGCATCCGGGTAGCTATCCTACGGCGCGGGCTGTCCCGCACAAGTGACGCGCGGCGATTTTGCATGGTCACTGTTCCCGCGCCTGGGGGCGGCAACCAACGGGTTCCCCACCCGCGAGGCGGACGGAGTCTCCGCAGCGGGCAAGCCCCTGACACCTGTCAACGCCGTTGTCCCACTGGTCAACAGCACCCGCACTCACATCCGCCGTTCCGCCTGGGCAACGCGTGCGTGCCCAGCGCCCCCTGCCGGGACGTGCTCGCGGCTGACACAGGGCGGACACTTCTTTTCGCACCTACTGGAAGTTCCCGCGCTGATTTCGACGGACCGCGCGCGTACAAGCCCGCGGGCGCGGAAGTAGTGTGAACAAACCTGGGAGGAAACCTATGCAGACCAGACGACGAAGCGCACGTGGGTCGGTACGAGTCACGTTGGTAAGCAGAAGCAAGCGGCAACGGACGGTAGGGCTGGCGGCCGGGTGCCTGGTGACAACAGCGGCGGTAGCGTGGGCGGCGATCCCGCTCGGCGACGTCCGCGTCGGACTGGAAAGCGTCGCCTCCGGGCTGGTCGCGCCGGTGTCGGCCACGCATGCGGGCGACGGCTCAGGCCGGCTCTTCGTAGTCGATCAGGTCGGCCGGATCCGGATCGTAGAGAACGGTGTCCTGTTGGCAACGCCGTTTCTGGACATCACGGACAGAATGGTAACGCTCAACACCGGGTACGACGAGCGCGGCCTCCTGGGGCTGGCGTTCCATCCGGACTACGTCCACAACGGGCGATTCTTCGTTCGCTACAGCGCCCCGCGCGCGGGGGCGCCGGGGGATCCCTGCTTCGGCACTTCCCGTGGTTGCCACAGCGAAGTGCTGTCGGAGTTCGCCGTGACGGCGAATCCCAACGTGGCCGATCCCGACAGCGAGGTGATTCTCTTCAGCATCGCGGAGCCACAGTTCAACCATAACTCCGGGACGGTCGCTTTCGCGCCCGATGGGTATCTGTATTTCCCGCTCGGTGACGGGGGCGGGGCCAACGACGGCCTGGCGGACAACCCGCCTTCCCACGGCCCCATCGGCAACGCGCAGAACCTCGCTACCGCCCTGGGCAAACTGCTGCGCATCGACGTGGACAGCGGTTCTCCCTATGCCATTCCCCCGGATAACCCCTTTGTAGGAGCGCCGGGCCTCGACGAAATCTACGCCTACGGGTTCCGCAACCCCTACCAGATATCCTTCGATGACGGACCGGGAGGGGACGGGACGCTGTATTTGGCGGACGTGGGGCAGAACCTGTTTGAGGAACTCGACATCATCACCGCGGGTGGCAACTACGGATGGGTGATCAAGGAAGGGTTCCACTGCTTCGATCCCTTTAATCCGGCCACGCCCCCGGCCACGTGTGACGATGACGGGATGATTGATCCGATTGTAGAGTACTCTCACAGCGATGGCGGCCTGGCGATCATCGGCGGCCACGTGTACCGCGGTACGACCTCGCCGAGCCTGCAAGGCCGGTACATCTTCGGCGATTTCAGCGCCAACTTCGGGCCTACGGGCCGCCTCTATTACCTGGCAGGCTCCACTCCGCTCAATGGGCAGGTCCGTGAACTGCGGCTCGGTCAGGAGGAGGCGCCGCTGGGTAAGTTTCTCAAGGGTATCGGTGAGGATGAGGAGGGTGAACTGTATGCCCTGGTCACCGCGACGCTCGGTCCCACCGGGAGCACCGGCGAGGTCTACCGCATCCTGGGCCTGCCCTTCGGTGACGGCAACGCCGATCGCGACGTGGACCTGGATGATTACGACGCGCTCTTCGCCTGCCTGTCCGGGCCCGGCGTGTCCTACGACTTCGATGGCCTCAACACGACGAACGTGTCCGTAGGCCCGAACTTTGACTTCATCCCCGCTGACGTCACCATCGAGATCGGAGATACGATTCACTGGTTCTGGGCCGGTGGTCTGCACAACGTCGAAAGCGGGGTGGACGGTGCATATGATGGGAATTTCCGCTCCGGCAATGCAACGTCAAGCACCGCGACCGTGTTCGACGTGACGTTCAACGCGGCCTTCCTGGCGGCGCATCCCATGCCGGGCAACTACTATCCCTACTATTGCATTGTCCACTTTGTGATGGGGATGGTCGGCAGCGTGACGGTGGAGCCGGACGCCTGTGTCGTCTTTGATATTGATGAGGACGGCGACGTAGACCTGAAAGACGTGGCGGTGTTCCAGAACAGCTTTACGGGTGCACCGTGAGCATTCGGGATGCCGGGAGTGCCGACGCGCTGGTGCGCGGCTCTCGTAAGGACCCGGGCACGCCATGGTCCACGTGGACCATCGGCGGCGGCCGCGCGTTTGGCGGTAAACCAAAGGAGACAATCATGAGGTCAGTGACCCGAGGGTTTGGCGTTCTCGCCCTACTGATGTGGACGGGACTGGCGGCCGCTCCGGCCGGGGCGGCAGTGGTCCACTTTACCATCCCGATGGACGGGGCGCAGGAGGTTCCGGGACCGGGCGATCCGGACGGGTTCGGCCTGGCCGACCTGTACATCGACGACGTCGCCCTGACCATCGACTGGAACTTCGACGTGTCGAACATCACGTTGCCGCTGACGGGGGCGCACATCCACGCCGCGCCCGTGGGCATGGCGGGGAGCGTCGTCGTGGATTTCAGCGCCATGCTGAGCGGTTCGGGATTGTTCGACGCGGACTTGGCCGGCGTGCTGGCCGCCCCGGACCAGTACTACGTGAACCTGCACAACGCGAACTTCCCGGCCGGGGCGATCCGCGGTCAGCTCCCGGAGCCCGCCAGCCTGGCGTTGCTGGGCCTGGGGGCCCTGATCGTCCTGCGCCGCCGCTGACCCTCCCGCAAAACGGGACATCACGGAGCCCCTGCACCGGGGACGTCCCCGCAGCGGAGGGCGCCGCCGGAAACCCGTGATGTCCCTTTCTTCCCGTCGCTCACTTCTGCGGGCGGTAGTCAAACCGGTGCAGCTTCTGCTGGGTCTGCACGTACATCTCCGCGCGGCGATCGTTATCGCGGTCCTCGACGAGAAGCGACATCGGCCACCCGGCCACCGCCTTCCGCACGATCACTTCACCGCGTCCATCGACGACCCACAATGCCCCACCCTGCAGGAACAGCACTTCGTCCCCGCCTCGGCCGTCAACGTCTCCCGTGCAGAGACCCTGCGGAATCTGGTAGTTCTCCACCGGCAGCTCCAGACGCCACAGCTCCCTGCCCTCCTCGTCGTTGGCCACCAGGCGCGCCGCCTTCGGCGGTCGCCAGCCGGCCTGCTCCTCGTCGCCGGGAATCGTGCTCAGGTACACAACACCCATGCCCCGGCCCAACCGCCCCACCGTAAACGCCTCCTGGTTGAACCGACCGGAAGCGACCTCGATGATCGGAATCTCGGCCGTGATCTTCCCTTCCGGACTGATGCACCGGACGTTGTTCCGGTCCCTGACCCACAACCCGTCGCGGACCACGCTCCGCGCGGCCTGTCCCGTGCCGCCGAAGTTCATCCCCACCCGCGCCAGCACCGACCACGCCTCGTGCAGGTGGGCTTCGTTAACCGGCTCCACCGAGGAGACCATGCCGCCGCGCGACGCCCGCTGCTCGGCCGCCTCCTGCTTCTGCTCGTCCGTCATCGCGGCCGCCGCGGGCAACGCCTGCCCCGCAAGCAACTTGTCGAGGTCCGACCGTAACGCCCGCGTCGTCTGCTCCACCAACGGCCCCAAGTAGCGTCCCTGCACGATGCCCTCCCGGTTGATCAACACCGTCCCGCCCGCCCACTGCTCCTCGAAATACTGCTGGGCGGCCGTCCCCTCCGCGTCGAGCGCCACCACGAGCTTGCGGGCGGCATCCGGCTCGGCCTCGAGCAGCTTCTCCGCGCTGCTTCCCGGGTGCACGTACACCAGGGCCACGCCCTTGTCGGCGTAGTCGCGCTGGACGTCGGCCAGCGCCCGGAGCGTGGAACCGCTGCCACTCATGTCGTAGCCGGGAGCCAGATACAGCACCACCACCCGGTTCTTCAGCGCGCTGAGAGTCAAGCCCCGCCCGTCCACGGTCGGCAGGTCCAGCTCGAGCGCCGGTTGACCCGAAAGCTCAAACTGCTGGGCCGTCTCGCCGCCCGCCGCTCCCGTGTAGAACTTGTCCACCTTCTTCGCCTGCTCCGGCGGCTCGAGCACGAACTCATCCTTGCCCGGCGTCTCGTTGACCTTGATGTTCCGCAGGTCATAGACCATCCGGTATTCGGTCAGGCGCGGCTGCACGCCCTCTTCATTATCCTCGAACTGCCTCTTGAGCATGTCGGTCAGGTCGAGTTCCACCTGCCGCAGCAGGAAGTCGGACTCGCGCAGCCACAGGGTAATCGGCACTTCGCTGTCGCCGAACCCCAGCCGTGAACTCTTCATCGTCCCCTGCAACTTCACGCAGGGCGTCCCGTCCACGTCGTCCTTGCCCACCAGCTCCAGGTCCTGCACCTGCTCGGCCAGAATCTCCGCGGGCTTCTGCGCCAGCAGCAGTTCAGCCGCGCCAAACCGCAGACCCATCCCGCGTGTGTACGTACCCAACTGCTTACCGAGGTCCTCCTCAAGAGGCACCACCTGATACCTCTGCATGTTCTTCAGATAGACAGTAAGCTGTCTCCCATCGCTGCAGATGTCTTGTTCGCTCGTGCGCACGCGGAACCGCTTCGGTCGGGAGAAACTGCAACGCACGGGCTGGTCCGGCATCTTGAACGAGGCGTCCGTCACCACGCGGTAGACGGCCTCGTCGCTGTAGTTCTCCAGACGGGCCAGGCTGGCCAGCATGCGCTCCACGGCCGCCTTCGCCCGCGCCGAGTAACCCTCAAACTCCTTCGCCTCCTCCTCGGCACGCGCGGCCGGCATCCAGGCCAGGCCCACACACAGGCTGACAAGCAACGCCTCGATCCGCATCCACATGTTCATGCCTCCTCGATCGCCGGAATCGCCCGCGCCGCCCGGCACCCCTTCCCCGCGGTGCGCCTCGCCGACGCGGTACGTTTGACCACACTTTCATTCGACATACCCGGACCTCTGGGAAACCAACCGCTGGAGCGGGGGTGGAAAACCAACCGCTGGAGCGGGGTGGCATGGCCAAGCGCAGCGCCGCCATGCTTCCCCGCACGCTGGACACCGCCATCCGCAACCGCACGCCGCTTTCCGTGCCGGCATGCCGGCGCCTCCGGCTTGGGCATGCCACCCGCGGGGTTTCTCCACCTTGGCGCTTCCCGCGCCTGGGGTTCCCCCACTGCGCCGTCTCCTTGAGACGAGCGACCCGCGGTGGCGTTAGCTTCCCGCCGAGGCGTCGGCGTCCCGCTCCGGGATCGGGCCAGCCCCATCCGCTTACGGCCGCTACCGCCGGCGGCGCCTCGCTCCGCCCGCTCAGGCATCCGCGGCCCGCTCCTCCCACGCGGCCTCCAGGGCCCGCAATTCCGCCTGCACCGCCTCCGTCTCCGTCCGCAGGCGCGCCAGCGCCTCCGGGTCACGGTATACCTGCGGCTCACCAAACCGGGCGCTCAGCGCGGCCGCCTGCGCCTCGCGTTCCGCCAGCAACGCCTCCAGTTCCTCCAGCGTCAGGTGCTCATAAGCCAAGCGCGGCCGCTTCTCCGCGCGACGTGCCGGCGGACTGCGGCGCGGCTTCCGCGCCCCCCGCCGCTCGCCACCCTCCTGGGCGACCCGCTGTTTCTCCACCTGCTCAATGTAATACGAATAGTTGCCCGGGTATACAGCGTGCCCACCGGGACGCAGAACCACCAGCCGCTGCACGATGCGGTCCAGGAAGTAGCGGTCGTGACTGACGACGATGACCGTCCCGTCAAACTCCAGCAACGCCTCTTCCAGGGCTTCCCGCGCCGGAATGTCAAGGTGGTTCGTCGGCTCGTCCAGGATCAGCAGCTCCGGCGCGCTGAGCACCAGGCTGGCCAGTCGGACCCGCGACTGCTCGCCCCCTGACAATGACCCCAGCGCTTTGAACACCTCGTCGCCGCGGAACCGATACGCCCCCAGCAGCGTCCGCGCCGCCTGTTCCGACAGATGCGGATGCAGGGCGCGGATTTCCTCCAGTACCGTCCGCTGCGGGTCGGGCGCCGCGTGCTCCTGTGCATAGTACCCCACGCCCACCTGCCGCGCGAACCGGACCGCACCCGCCGTCGGCGCCATCTCACCCAGCATGATCTTCAACAGCGTGGTCTTCCCCACGCCGTTCGGCCCCGTGATCCCCACGCGTTCCCCGGCGTTGACCTGCAACGAGAAGTCCGCAAACAGCGCGTTCGCGCCGTAGGTCATCGTCAGCTCGTCGCATTGCACGAGCACGCCGGCCCGGCCCTCCGCCCGTTCAAACTCCAGCTTCAGCGGCGGCGCCGACGTCGGGACCTCGGTCACGAACTCCCCCGCCGCCAGACGCCGCTCCAGCCGCTTGCGCCTGCCCTGGGCCTGCTTGCTGCGTTGGGCCGCCCCGTACCGCTCGATGAACCGCTGCTCCTTGCGGATGAACGCGGTGTCCTTCTCGTATTGCCGCTGCTGCGTCAGCGCCCGTCGAAACTTGGTGGCCGCGTAGTTGCTGTAGTTGCCGGGAAAGCTGCGTACCTGCCGCTGCTCCACTTCCAGGATCCGCGTGCACAGCCGGTCGAGCAGGTAACGATCGTGCGAGATGATGACGGCCCCGCCGTGGTGCCCGCTGAGAAACTTCTCCAGCCAGCGCACCGCGTCGATGTCCAGGTGGTTCGTCGGTTCGTCCAGCAACAACAGTGTCCGGTCTTCGAGCAACACCTTGGCCAGGCTCGCGCGACATTTCTGCCCGCCGGAAAGGGCCGCCATGGGCAGCGCCAGGTCCGCCGGCACGAAGCCCAGCCCGCCGAGCACCTCCTGCAGCCGGGTGTGAAAGCCGTGGCCCCCGGCCGCCTGGAACCGCGCCTGATAACGCTCGTACTTCTCCATCAACTCGGCAAGGGCCGGTCCCTCGCCCGCAGTCGCCATCCGCTCCGCCACCTCGTGCAGCTTCTGCTCCAGCGCCTTCAGCGGTGCGAAGACCGTGGCCACCTCCTCTTCCAGCGTGTGCTCGAGGTTGATCTGCGACTCTTGACGCAGGTACCCGATCGCCACGCCGCGCGTGGTCGTCACCGTGCCCAGGTCCGGCCCCACCTCACCCGTGATCAAACGAAACAGCGTCGTCTTCCCCGCCCCATTCGCCCCGACCAGCCCCACCGTCTCCCCCGCATGCAGGTCAAACGTAACCTCCTCCAGCACGACCTGCGTGCCGAACTGCTTGCTGACTGCCTGGACCACCACCAGCGCCATACGCTCATCCCCGTAGGCCGGGCTCCGCCCGCCTCGATCCCCTCAATCCCACATCCGTTGCGTACTCAGCCGCCACTCCGTCTCGCGCACGTCCATCAGCGACCAATGCCCCACCGTCACCGTAAGCTGCAACGCCAGCAACACCACGCACAACCGCCGGGCCGCGGCCCCGTCGCCCAGCAGCACCGGCCGGCGCAACGCCAGACCCAACAGCAACACCGGGATGAACGCCATCCACAACCGCGGCGTCTCGCTGTTGTTCGCAAAGAAGTAAGAGTACACCATCACCCCCACCGCCACCACCAGCAGCCGTCCCCCCAGCGCACCCGCCTCACCCCGCCCCCGATCCGAACCGCGACCGTTGGGCAGCGGCCACTGCCCCGCGCCGTGCCCCCCAAGCACCCGCTGAGTTTCATCACCACCGCTGCCGGATCCTGTGCGCCCCAGGCACACCCCCCTCGTCCCGCGACGTAAAACCGTCAACTGCACCCAGAACAGCGGCCCGACGAAAAGCAGGAACATCGGCAAACCCACGAGCGTCCAGTAGAACGGCTCCGTGATGATGGGAAGCTGAATCTCATGGTAGCGCACCGCCACCCGGGCCGCGGTCTCCACCAGGTTCCACCCCAGCGTCACCCACGCCACCGCCACCACGGCCGCCGCGCCCGCCAGCATCGGCAGGCCGACTCTCGTCAACAGCTCGCCCACGCGCCACCCGCTGCGCAGCGCGTGCCAGCCCGCCGCCACTGCGACCAGCGCGATGATCCACACGTGTACCAACCCCAGCATCGTCGCGGCCGGCAGCAGCGCGCCCGCCGCCAGCCCCCAGCCCATCCGCCGCCGCTGGAACGTCGCCAGCACGGTCCACATTAACAACATGATCGTAAGTATCTGCGCCGGATCCTTGCCCGGCGTGAAGTTAATAGTCGCGGGATTGAACACGCACGCAAACGCCACCGTGAGCGCAGCCGGCGGCGGCATCCACAAACGGCACAGCAGGTACGCCGGCCACAGCGCGAGTCCCCATAGTACCGTCAGCCAGGCACTCAGCACCAGCATCGCCGCGCACATCGGCCGCTGCTCGGGGTCCTCCAGCTCATCCAGGCCGAACGTCTGGATCAGCCACGCGCTCAACCACGGCTGCCCCCTCACCAGCCGCTGGGCGAATACCGCCAGCACCGTCATCCCCGGCGGATTGCTCAGCACGCGCCGCCCGGCCATCTGCTCCGGCTCCGCCCGCAACCGCTCGCCAAACCCCTGGGACAGGTACTCGCGCAGCGAAGCAATGTCCTCCCCCTCCCTGAAAAACGCCCCGTCATGCGACGGCGAGATCAGGTTGAACAGATGGTACTGCGTGCGATACGGCGGGCCCCACAGCGTCCATGCCACGAGCACCCCGTACAACCCCACCGCGCCGGCCACGCACCATCGCCACGCCGCCGGCCGGGCCCCGCACGCGACGGCCACCAGCCACACTCCTGCCCCACCGGCCCCCAACGCCCACCAAGCCGCCGTCAAACGCAGCGGCCAGACCGGTGAATACCGGTACACCAGAAAATCCGGCTGACCGATCGGAACCCCGAACAGAAACAACGCCGCCAGCACGAGCAGCGGCGTCACCGCGGCCACGACCACCCCCAGCAGCCCGCCACGCGTGCTCGCTCGCTCTTCGGCTGAAACGATGGTGCTGCTCATGCTCAACCAATGCCCACCCTCGGCACGCGCGGCTCACGGCAGGTGCTTGGCGTGGGTGCCATGCCCTCACCCGCCGCAGACGGGGGTGGGCATGTCGTCAACGGTAAGAGCATGCTTGCCCGCGACTGCTGCCGCGGCAAAGCACGGCACCCACGATTCCCAAGACGCTAAACACGCACCGCTCACGCAAGCCGCGATCATAGCGCCCGGACGCCACCACGCATAGCCCGCCCCGCGCTTCGTACATCTTCAGTGTCTCCAACCCAGTCCGTCGCACGCTCCGGCCCGCCGGGTGGCATGCCCAAGCCCGCCGCAGGCGGGCGCCGGCATGTGCTCCGCTGGGGGGCTGCGGCACCCAAGCCACGACCCCCCGCGACCCCACCCCCATACCTCGCGCCACTGGCCCCTCCCCCGCGACCCGCTACCATACCCGCTCGCCGTGGCCGGCCCGCGCGGCCCCGACACCAAACGGGAGATCACTACGCATGTCCCCCCAGCGCCGGTGGCTGGCTCTCGCATGCCTCTGCCTCGTCGTCGCCCCGACGGCGGGCACCGTCTCGTACGCGCTTTACCTGCGTAGCTCGGCCTACCGGATGTCGGTCGCGAGGGCCGTAGGTGACTACCTCGGCTTGCAGGTCGAGATCGGCGCCGTTTCGCCCCGTTCCCTCCACAGCCGCGAGTTCCGCAGCCTCACCATCTCCCTGGGCGCCGCCGGTCCCGAGATATTCGCCTGCCGCTCGGCCATCTGGGACGAGGCCCCGCGAACAGGTGTGCCAGGGGCAAGCCTGCGCCTTCGCGACGGCTGGCTGCTGGCCGGCGCGCAGGACTGGACGAGCGACCATTACGATCGCCTGCTCGCCGCCGGACTAGGACACGAGTTCGCCGAGCTGCCGCTGCGCGAGGTCCGCCTCGAAGACTTCGACGTGCGCTTCCGGCACTCGCTCCTCGAGTTCCGCGCGGAGGACGCCGCCGGCCTCATCCTCTTCGATGACGCCGGCCTTGCCCATGCCACGCTGAGTTGCAGCCGCCTCAACGGCGTCTCGGTCGCCCGGCCGGTCCACATCACCGCGGTGTTCAATCCCGGCGTGCCCCTGACGTTTCACGAAGTCCGCTTGACGGTTCCCCCGCTGCCCCTGACCGCACTCGGCACGACGGAGCTGCTCGGGCACGCGGTCACCAGTGGCACCTTCGAGGGCGCCTTGGCCTACTGCGAGGGCAACGACAGCCGGACCGTCACCCTCACCGGCGCTCTGTGCGATGCCCGTCTCGACGAACTCACCGCCCAGCTTCCAGGCGGACCTTATCACGGCCTGGTCGAGCTTGACCTCGATTCCGCCGTCTTCGAGGAAACCACCCTGCGTAGCCTCGAGGCCCGCGGCCGGCTGGCCGACCTCCGCCTGGGTGAACTCCTGCCGCTGCTCGCCGCGACGCCCGACGCGAGTCGCCTACAGCTCGATCTCCAGCGGATCCGCTGGCGGGACGGACGTGTCGTCGACCTGAGTGCTACCGGACGCTGCGACGACCTGCCGCTGGAAGGCTTGTCGGCTCTGCTGGGAGCAGGCCGCGTGACCGGCACGCTCAGCGTTGGCATCCACGCCCTGCGCGTCACGGACGGCGGGCTCCACTACGCCGACATCGAGATCACGGCTCGCCCCCCTTCCGACCAGCCGGGGACAATCGACCGCGGCACCCTCGCCTGGCTGGCCCGCCGCACCCTCGGCCTCGATCTCAACAACCTGCTGCCCGAGACCGTGGAGTACGCGGCCCTCGGCGTTCGACTCATCTACGATGACGGCCTGCTCCACGTGCGCGGTTCGCACGGTCCCGATCACCACACGATCCTGACCGTCCGCCTCGCGGGCGCGGAGGTGGCCCTCATCAACCAGCAGCCCGAGCCCCTCTCCATCCCGGACCCCTGGCCGCTGCTCTACAGCCAAGCCCAAGGGATCACCGTCGAAGACCTCGTCAATTGGTGGGAGAAGACACGCGAGGGACACGGTCCTGAGCCGGATTGACCGGTACTCGCAACGGCTTGACAAACAAACGGAGTCAGCCCGCGCGGGCTCGCGGGGCGTGTAGATCAGAATGCGGATGAGAGGAGTCGAACCTCCACGGCCTTAACGGCCACTGGCACCTGAAGCCAGCGCGTCTGCCAATTCCGCCACATCCGCTTCGGGGCCCGCACTCGTCATCCGCAGCGCCAGCCCAACACCTTCATTGTCTCCGCACACACCCTCCTGTCAACCCGCCCCCCGAATGGCACAGGCATCCGCGGCCGTGACGCATTAGGCGGCGTCTGCTGTTGCCCCTGAAAGGGGCAAGGGTGGGTAGCCACGGGGCGGAGTCCGGGCGCTGCGCCCGGACGGAACCTGTGGACAGTAGACGTGACTGATCACTCCGCCCCAGAGGGGGCGGCAGAGGGGACCGCATTCGAGGCCGTCGCGTTCCTCCGCGCCCTCCGGGCCGGGCGGGGATGACCGGTGAGCGACCACGGGTTTCCTTCGCCTTCCGCGAACTGGAGCCCGTGGCTACCAACCTCGGCCCCTCTGGGGCCGAAGCCATCCCGTCTGATCTGCCACAGACCCAAAACCCACAACGATACCTACGACGACGACCTCGCGTGCTTCCTCATATCCACCCTTTGCTTAATTTTTGCAGTCGATACACACACCAGGCAGCCCTCCAACTCAATGCCCCGAGTGTGCGAACGCAGCATCCGGAGCTGTGGCGGAGGCCTGAGACCCACCAGGGCCATGCTGGGATGGGGGGCAGAGAACTTTCTCGCAGCCTGCGCTCACCCTGTCCGGGCGGGCGCCTGCGAACCCACTGGCGAACCGGCAAACCGCGTGTAGAATGTCGGCGGATCGGCAGGCCTCGGGCCCCAAACCCGGTCGGCAAGGGTCCGACCGTTTCCGGGCCGATGGAATGGGCAAGCGCGGCGGGCGCGCCCCGGCCCAGCACCTGGGTCGGCGCTCGAGGTACCGGTTCGAAAGGTTCAAGAGGATGGTGTCCTGGTGATTAAGGTCAAACCGCGAGGCAACGAGTCCATCCAGCAGATGTTGAAGCGCTTCAAGCGCCTCTGCCAGCGCGAAGGTCTGACGCGCGACATGAAACGCCACAGCTACTACGAGAAACCGTCCGAGCGCAAACGCCGCCAGCAGCGGAAGGCCGTGCGCAAGACGGAGCTGGAGCGTTAGCCCCACCCCAACCGGGACACCGACGCCCCGATAGCGCCGTGCCTGACGACTGCACGGGGCTTACCTGCGCGCATAGCGTGCCCGCGTAGTGGTGGCCGGGCGCGAGTGGTCACCCTCCGCCAACCCCTACGGCTACACCACCCGCGAACTCGACCCCGAATCCCTCTTGCTGCACTACCGCGCCCGGACGCATCATCCCACCCTGAAGCAGTTTATGCAGCGGGATCCGCTGGGGTACGTTCGTGGGCCAGACCTTTACGTGTATGCTTCCGCGAATCCGGCAGGGCGTATCGACCCCTTGGGGACAGCAGATGGTATCATCAATACGATAAAGGAATGGCTGGGAGGCGTGCTCGAAGTCGGCCCGGTCGACGCCTGGAGCATCGCCTACGGGGCTGAGAAGCAGTGGGTCGATACAACGATAAACGAGATCATCGTAGAAGAGGGAGTGGAGTTCAACAGTAATGAAGAAAGGAACGACTACGTAAACACCGTGCGTCATCTGCTTTGGACGGGAAGACTCACGCAGTTGTTCGGGGAGGAGTCCGCTGAGCACATAAAGGATTTGCACGAACTCGGTGAAGAAGATTCCATAGACAGCCAGACCGACCAAGAAAACAACAAGATTGCGCGAGAGTTGGGCAAGGAGGCCAAGTCAAAGGAGGAGCTCAAGAAGAAGGTGAAGGAGATTCTCCGTTCCAAGAAGGCTGCCTTTCGTTCCGCGAAAGCGAAGGGCGGCGGAGGAAAGGGTGGTGGCGGCAAGAGCCACGGCAGCGGGTCCAGCAGCTCCGGTAGCGCAAGGTCGAGTAACTCGGGCAGCTCAGGAAGTTCCAGCAGCAAGGGGCGGCCGTCCGACAGTTCTGACAACTCGGACAGCTCGTCGCAGGGGAAGGTTGTGCCGACTTGGTTTGTCCCACCCTGCCCGGGCACGGGTACGTTCCCGTACCCGCTCCCGGTTCGCCCTTAGCACCCCCGAGTTTTCTCATGCGGACTGACCGCATGGAGGCGATGCCATGCTCAAGAAAACGGTCATAATCTGCTGCTCGGTCCTCCTGCTAATTGCAGTATCCTGCATCGTGTGCATTGGGGTCTTGGTCAGTCAGCGGTGGAGCCTGGCAGAAATCGACGAGGCGCAGCGCGATACCCAGCCGCTGATCGACGCCCTGGTAGCCTACAGAACAGATCACGGGGTGTATCCGGATGCGCTGTCGCAACTGGTTCCGCGGTATCTGAAGACAATCGGTCGGGCGCCTTTAGGCAACCCTGAATGGCAGTACCACCCCCGTGAGGACAACCAGGAGTTCGAGATAGTCTTCGAGGAGGCTCCCTACGGTGCCAACTGCGTCTACATCTCACGCACTGGTGAATGGATGTGCGACACAGGGTAGGCAGAACACCCTGCGGAGCACATAGTAGACGTCCGGGGCCAGGGGCCGAGGTCATCGAGGAAGAGGACGGCTCGCAGGCCCTCCAGCAGCAGTACGTCTGGGGGCCCAACCACACGCGGGTGGCCCAGGTCCTCTGGACCTGGGGGACTGATGAACGCCGCGGCGCAGCGGCTGCACCCGTACGGGAAGGTTGCGGACTGCGAATGCAGAAGGCCGAATTCAGCATGCAGGAAGGGCCGCGCACGTTTTCTGCATTCTGCCTTCATCATTCTGCATTCCCCCCGGGTGGCCCAGGTCCTTGGGACCGTACGCGGATGGCGTGCGGCGGGATGAGCGTTGCGGTGTCGACGAGGTCCGTTCGCCCTCGGGGCGAAGGCAGGGGGAAAGGGGGTGCCTGCGGTTCCAGGGTCTGGAAGAAGATTTCTCACGAAGCATCTATCCGACCCTCCTCCGGATGTTCCAGCGCGCGTGGTAGATGATCAACTTGGCACCCACCCACCGACGTACGCGCTCCAGCGTCCGGACCCACGGCGGCAGGGCGGT
>JAKQDH010000038.1 GCA_029558835.1 Planctomycetota bacterium
TGATCGCCCAGGATTTCGCCCGCAAATACGGGCATTACCTCATCCTCAAGGGACACCGTACCGTGGCCGCCGATCCGGACGGCCAGGCCTGGATCAATCCCACCGGCAATCCGGGCATGGCCACGGCCGGCTCCGGGGACGTGCTCTCCGGCATCCTGGGCGCCTTCTGCGCCCGGATCAACCACCAGAACCCGGCGGCGTGGGCGCTCGCGTGCAACGCGGCCGTCTACGTCCACGGTCTGGCGGGGGACCTGGCCACCGAGAAGCTGAGCGAGGAGTCGGTCATCGCCCGCGACATCGTCCGGTTCATCTGCCCCGCCATCCGGCGGATCCGCGAATCGTGAGCCGGACGCGGTTCATCACCGAATCGGAGGCGGACACCTTCGCCCTGGGCCGGGCGCTGGCGCGCCGCTTGGCGCTGCCGGCCACCGTCCTGTTTTTCGGGGAGCTGGGCGCGGGGAAGACCGTCTTCATTCGTGGCATGTGCCGCGAACTGGACGTGCCGCCGGCCGACGTGCGCAGCCCCTCGTTCACCCTCGTCAACGAGTACCGCGGCCGCTGCCGCGTCGCGCACGTGGACCTGTACCGGCTGGGCGGACCGGCCGACCTCGAGTCCATCGGCTATCACGATCTGGAAGAGACAGCCGACCTGCTGCTGGTTGAGTGGGCCGAGCGGCTGGAGGCGGCGCACCCGGGGGCGTTGGAAGTCCGGATGGAACATCTGGGCGACGACCGCCGCCGGGTGACGATCGTCAACGGCCCTGACGGCGTATGCGTGGAGCCTGTCTGAGACGGGCCGGGAGCGGCGGGCGGCGCGTCAGTGGTACCAGCGGAACAGCACGTCGCCGTGATGGACGCGCGTCAGACACTCGGTGTATGTGTTGGCCTGGTAGCGGAGCAGCAGGGGGAAGGTCCGGTCGCGCTGGAAGCAGTAGGCGCGGCCCAGGCTGTCGGTGGCTGTGAGCGCGGGCACCGACCGGCCGTCGATCGTCATCGTCGTTTCCCCGGTTGGCCGCAGCCAGCTCGGATGGCGCTGAATCTGAAGCTTGACCTGCCGTCCCCGTTCCAGTTCGTCATACACCGCGGCGCTGAGCACGAGGAACGTGCCGTCCAGCGGCAGCTCCCGTCCGTTCTCCAGGACGACGCTGCGGTAGTAGCGGCGGGATTCCGCCAGGACCTTGGCCGGGACGACGAAAGCGCCCAGGCGGAACGCCTCCTCCCACTCCACCCGCCATTCCGGCGCGACGGCGCGGATCCGGTACACCGTGCGGGTTTCCGACTGGGCGTCCAATCCGGTCACCTGGCCCGTGTACTCCAGCACCATGGGCGCGGCGAGCGCGATACGGTCCGTCGCCGGCTCGGCGGGGCCGGCGACGGCCGGAGCCAGCCAGGCGAGCAGCAGGGCGGCGACGGAGCAGAGGCCGGTCCTCATGATCTCACGGCCTCTTCGGCAAACACCCGCCGGAAGATCGCATCGACGTGGCGCAGCTGGTGCTCGAGGCTGAAGTGGCGGGCGATTTCGGCTTCCGACAGGTGGCGCCGGATGTCGGCGTCGGCCTGGACCAGCGCCTGGAAGTCGCCGCCGGTCTCCCATGCGCGCATGGCCGCCCGCTGGATCCAGGCGTAGGCGGTCTCGCGCAGGACGCTCCGCTCGGTGAGCGCGAGCAGCAGCTGCCCCGAGTAGATCAGCCCGCGGGTCAGCTCGAGATTGCGCCGCATGGCCTCCGGATAGACGTGCAGGCCGGCGACGATCCCCGTCAAGGTCCGGAGCATGTAGTGGACCAGGGAGGTGCTGTCGGGCAGGATGATCCGCTCCACCGACGAGTGGGAGATGTCCCGCTCGTGCCACAGCGCCTGGTCCTCGAGCGCGGCCAGCACATGGGCGCGGACCACCCGGGCCAGACCGCAGAGCTGCTCGCACTTGACCGGGTTGCGCTTGTGCGGCATCGCCGACGAGCCCTTCTGCCCGGCGCGGAACGGCTCCTCCGCCTCGCGCACCTCGGTCCGCTGCAGGTGGCGGATCTCGAGGGCGATCTTTTCGAGGGTGCCGGCCAGGACGCCCAGGGCGGAGAGAAACTGGGCATGGCGGTCGCGCTGCAGCACCTGGGTGCTGATGAGCGCGTGGTCGATCCCGAGCTCCGCGCAGACCTCGGCTTCGATCTCCGGATCCAGGTGGGCGAAGGTGCCCACCGCGCCGGAGATCTTGCCGCAGACCACCCCGCGGCCGGCCAGTTCGAGAAAGGGCCGCTGGCGCTGCAGCTCGGCGTACCAGAGCGCGAACTTGAGGCCGAGGGTGGTGGGCTCGGCGTGAACCCCGTGGGTGCGGCCCATGGCGGGGAGGGTTTTATGGCGGAAGGCCATCGTCTTGAGCGCGGCGGCCAGCGCGTCGACCTCGGTGCGGATCGCCGCCACCGCCTCCCGGAGCACCAGGGCCTGGGCGGTGTCCACCACGTCGGTGGAGGTGAGCCCGTAGTGGAAAAAGCGGGAGTGCTCGCCCACCTGTTCGGCCACCGCCGTGGTGAAGGCGATGACGTCGTGATGGGTGACGGCCTCGATCTCCTGGATGCGCGGAATCGAGAACGCGGCCTTCGCCTCGATGGCCGCGACCGCCTCCGCCGGGATCAGGCCGCGCCGGCCCAGCGCCCGGCAGACGGCCAGTTCCACCTGCAGCCAGCTGCCGAACTTGCGCTCCTCGCTCCAGATCTCGGCCATCTCCGGGGTGGTGTAGCGGGGAATCATGGGCGCGCCTCCTT
>JAKQDH010000039.1 GCA_029558835.1 Planctomycetota bacterium
AAATGGCCGGGACGTCACGCGAACAAGGGGCTAGCCATCCCGCACACACACCCGGAGGGTCGCTGTGCGGGGGACGCCACCCCCGCACACGCAGACCGTCACACCGGACTGGGCGCCACCCAGTTCGTCACCCCCAGGAAAGGGGGCCTCGAACGTCGTGAGACGCAAGAGGGCATTGCCTGGAGCCGCATGCCTCTAATAGGGCTGGTGCGGCATACGAGGAGCGCTGTGGGGTGAGACTCCCCACTTCGACTCCTTCGCACGTCGCAGCCCGTTGCCCCCCTTTTTGGGAACCAACGGGGCCGTAGCGCGAAAAAACGATGTTGGGCGACGTCGAAACGGGCGCGTGGGTAACCACGCCAACCCTGTATATGTCGAACGGGTGAAAATCCCGGGGGCGGCCGGCTCGTGAGGGTCGGACGAACACCGCGGTGGTGGGTAGATGAGGCCGTAGTAATACGGCAGGGATCTGAGGGGAAGCCTGGAAGATCTGGTACCAGGGGGGGCAACCTCCCTGGATCTCTGTATAGCTCAAGCCACAAAGCGTGCCCATGAAAGGGTGCGGCGCGGTAAGTCGTAACAAGCCGCTGGACGCATTGGGTGGAACCAATGTGTTTGGTCAGGGCGTGATGAAGCGCGCATGTAGTAAGGGAGGGGCTTTGGAACCTCACCCCCCTGAAACCCGACCTGGTCGGGGTAGGCCCATAGGGCTAAGCATGCGTAGTGGAGCGCGGCGGCGTGTTACGTCGACGAGATGTACTAAGACGGGAAGCTCCTACCCAGTAGCACCGCAACGGTTGGCACCGGGCGGTTGGGAGGAGTGGGAGACCAGGAGAGTAGAGTTTGAAAGCAAGGGCAGACCTGACGGATGTCCGCGTGAGTATCGAAAACCTGGGGTGATGCTGTTGTGACTGTGTGTGTGTGCGAGAAGTGACGGGCCTTGGCCGGCCCGTCGTTTTTGCGAAGACGGAAAAACTACGCTAACGGAAGCGGCCCTGGCAGGCCTTCCAAGAAGCAATGGACCTTCGTTCAAGTTGGACGACGGATTTTCAACGAGCAACAACCGATCCTCGGCCGAGAAGCTGGGGTAGTCCGATCCACCTGCCCTGCCCAATGTAGGGCTAGCCGGTTTTCGATCATGGCGACGGCGAGATGGTGGCGCTGGTAACGTAAAGGACTGTGAGCTGCGAGCTGCCATGCTCAAAGCAGCCGCGGCGGAAATCAAAACCCGCCGTGAGCAGATGCTGGCTGAAAAGCCGATGCCGCGGAAACGCGACAGCTCTTCGGAGCAGAACCTGGGGGAACCCAGGCAACGAAAGTAGCCCTCGAGGCGAACAACAGGCTCAAGTAGCCGACTCCCAAACCCCTGGCCATCGGCCAGGGGTTTTTCTTTGCCCTCCCCCACCCATGCCAACGGAACCGTGGGCACTGTCGTTCCTAGCGCGCTTCCGGACTTAACCACCGCCTGCGGCCGTGGATAAGTCCGCGCTTGCTGCCTGCCTGCTGCGTGTGCTTCCCGCGTGCGGGAAGCACACGCAGCAGGCAGGACCCGTTCACTGTTTTCTTTTGAAAACAGAAACCCTCAAAACCGACCCCCAACAGGCTGCGGCCCGCTCACACACCCGGTTAAGCACCGACTGCGGCAAGCACCCCAGCCCCCGGAAAATCGCGCGCCCTCATGGCTTGAGCGTGCGTGTGGCGCGCGCTGGCCTGCCCGCCCCATGCTAATCTGCCGCGCCAGAACAACCCCTTATCATGTGACATATGACTATTCGTGCACCCTCTGGGCTCACGATGAGAGGCGCGGCTTTGATGGTCACCCTCATCAGTGGCCTGACGATCCCCTTCCCGCTCCAGGCGAAGGAGCTCGACCCCAACCAATGCGCCGCATTGAGGGTGGAGTTGCGGCAGATCACTGAAGCCCAGCGCGAACGCAGCACCCCCTATCTGCAGGAAGAGCGCAAGCGCGTGAAGGACCAGATGTGGGCGCTCAAATGCGAGGAGATGGAGCGCCGGCGGTGAAAAGACCGCTCTGGTTGGCTGCCGCCATTCTGTTCGTGGCCGGCATCCAGACCAGCAGCGCCTATGAGCTCACCGGGCGCGTCGTCTCGGTCGCCGACGGCGACACCGTCACCTTGCTCGATGCCAACCTGCGCCAGCACAGGATCCGCCTGTCCGGCATCGACGCACCGGAGAAGCGCCAGCCGTTCGGCAACCGCTCACGGCTGCACCTGGGGGCGCTGGTGTTCGGCAAGCAGGTGACCGCCGACTGCCCCAAGAAGGACCGCTACAAGCGCGCGGTGTGCCGCCTCGAGGTCGACGGCGTCGACGCCAACCTGGCCCAGATCGAGGCCGGGATGGCCTGGCACTACAAGGCGTACGCGCGGGAGCAGTCGCCAGCAGACCGGTGGCGTTACGCGAAAGCGGAAGACCGCGCACGTGAGGCCCGGCAGGGCCTGTGGGGCGACCGGGCGCCGGTGGCGCCCTGGGACTTCAGGAAGACACGGAAAACCCCCGCCCGCTGAGCGCTCACGCGCCGGACTTCGCCTCGGTTTTCCACTTCCGAAGGTGCGCGACGAGCCGTTCCGCACGATCCGCGGGCGCGTAGGCGATGTGCAACAGCAGCTGAACCGGAACGGGGATGTTGCGCTCGCTCTCGTAGCGCGAACCGCCCGACTGGGTGACCCCGACGCGTCCCCAGAACTGTGACTGGTTCATGCCGTGCTTCTGACGAAATGCCTTGATCTCCGCGGACGTGCTGAAAACGAGTTTCGGGGCAGCCATCGTGCTCACCATTGATGATCTCTAAACGCCCTCATCATACCCCTTGAGCATTTCCCGTGGACGCCATGGCGCGCACGACACCGAGCGTCATCAGGCAGTCGCCGAGCGCGCGGTGGGCGTTCGTGACGGTCACGCCCTGCTGCTGCGCTGCGGCCGAGAGCTTTTGCCACCGATACTGCCCCTTCTCCGCGTTCCACTCCCCGCGGAACCGGGCATAAGCCTGCATCGCACAATGGATCGGGCCATGATCGAGCACCAGGTCAAAACCCTGCGGCGCCGGCAGGCCGTAACGGCGCGCGGTCTGACTGATCACACGAGTGTCGAATTCGCGGCTGTAGATCACGACCTGGCGGCCCTCGACCAGGTCGCAGAATCGCGCGTGGATCGCTGACCAGGTCGGCGCCTCGGCGAGCATGGCGTCGGTGATGCCGTGGATCGCGGCGGCCTCGGCCGGAACGGGCCCGCTCGGGCGAACGAGGGTGTCGAGCAGCACGGCCCCGGCGCAGTCGATCAGCGCGAGCTCGACGACCTCGGCGTCGTCGCCGAGGCCCGTCGTTTCGGTGTCGAGGATCAGCGCATTGGCCTCGAGCCAGGCACGCGCCTGCCGGCTGATCGCCTCGCGGACGGTTCGATCAGCCATTACCGGCGACCTTGCCGCGCAAGGTTTCCAGGAGCGCGGCGTTCTGCGCCTGCACGGCCTCGAGCTGGCCCGACAAACGCGCGGCGGTTTCGCGGGCGGCGGCGGCCTCCTTTGCGATCGCGTCGTGCGACTTCTGCGCGGCAAGCACCTTGTCGGCGCAGCGCTGCGCTTCCTTGGCCGCTTCTTTGCGGTGTTCCTGGTGCGCCTGCTCGGCGGCGTCCACCTTCGCCTTCGCCGCGGCGAGCTCGCTGCGCAGGCCTTCGGCGTCGGCCGCCGAGCGTTTGAGTTCGCCACGCGCCTGGTCGACGTCGGCATGCGCACGGCTGAGCTCGGCCCGTACCTGATCGACATCGGTGTGGGCGCGGTCGAGCTCGCCACGCAGATCGGCAACCCGGTGCTCGAGCTCGGCCGCAGTGGCTTCAGCACGCTCGGCGCGGGTGGTCGCCACCCCCAGCTCGGCGCGCACCTGGGCGAGCTCGTCGCGCAGCTTCTGGAGTTCGGCCGCAGCGATCTCGGCCGTCTCGCGCGCCTCGCGCTCGAGCGCCTCGATGCGCGACTTCGCGAGCTCCAGCTCGGCAGCCTGGGCCTCGAACGCGTCCGAGAGCTCGACACGCAGCTGGTCGAGCTCGGCCCGCTCCGCATCCCAGGCCGATTGCGCCTCGCGCAGAGACTGGTTCGCCAGCTCCTGCGCCTGCGTCCAGAGCTGGGCGATGGCCTGCTCGTTTGCCTTGGCCACGACTTCGGGCACGGCGACGGCGATCGGCGCCGCCTGGGCGGTCTGCTGGCGGCGCCACTCACGCATTGCGGCGGTTGCGGCGTGCATGTCGACCTTGGCCAGGCGCCGGACCTGATCGACCGTGGGCATTGTCTGGCGCCCAGACTCTTCGAAAATCTGGCTCGCCGCGGCGAAAACACGCTCGCGGGCATCGAGGGAGAGGTTTGGGTTCATAACGGCACTCCAATCGGGACTAGATAATAATCATAATAATATGATTATTATGATTATGCAAGCGATTATTTGCCCGCCGCTCCCGCAGGGGGCCTTTCCCCCGGAGGGCACCACGCCCGATCAGGACGGCTCGGGCGCCCAGAACCGGGGTTCGCCCTCAGCCGCGGAGCAAACGCCGCTCAAACGGGCTGTATCAGCGCCGGCGCGTCGTTGCGGACGCTACCCACCGCGGTCGAAACCGGATACGCCGCGAGTGCCGCCTCCGGGCACGGGCGCAGGAGCGCCTGCACCTGGTCGGCGGCGGTCGCCCCGTTGAGCCACGCCCACCAGTCCCCCGGCGCCAGGATCACCGGCATGCGGTCGTGCAGCGGGCGCATCGCGGCGTTGGCCTCGGTGGTGACGATGGTGAAGGTGTCGATCGCTTCGCCATCGCTCGGGCGCGTCCAGCGCTCCCACAGCCCGGCCAGCGCGAAAAACTCGCCCCCGACCGGATGGATGTAGAACGGCTGCTTGCCGCCGCCCTGCCGGTCACCGAGCGGCTGCCACTCGTAGAAGCCGTTGGCCGGCACGAGGCAGCGCCGGCGGCGGAACGCCGCCCGGAACGAGGGTTTCTCGGCGACCGACTCGCCGCGCGCGTTGATGAGCTTCGTGGCGATCGTCTCGTCCTTCGCCCACGACGGCACGAGGCCCCAGCGCAGGCGGTGGATCACCCGCTCGCCGGTGGGCCGCTGGCGCACCACGGGCAGCCACTGCATCGGCGCCGCGTTCCAGCGCGGCTCGAACTCGAACCCCTCGGGCGCGGCCTCGAAGGTCTCGCGCAGACGCGAGACCGGACCGTAGAGCGCATAGCGTCCGCACATGGCGTCCTCCTCCTGCCCCGGCGGTCGATCGCCGCCCCAAACCGGCCGCGTTGGGCGAAAATAAGCTGGATTTTTTTACAGTTAAATCATGCGCGTGAGAGTCATCGAACTGATGGTGGCCGGGGTGCGGCGCCCGCGCGAGGCGTGCCTGGCCGACCCCGGCATCACCGGCACCCTGAGCATAGGCGACATCCCGATCGGGACCGCCGAGAAGCGGCCGCTGCACGCGGCACAACTGTGGGAACGCTGGGGGACCTCGGCCAGGCGCGGCTTGCTGCCGCCGCTGTTCGACGTCCAGGTGCTGCGGATCACCCCACGCGGGCTGCTGCTGCGCGGCTTCCAGGTCAGCACGCGGAA
>JAKQDH010000060.1 GCA_029558835.1 Planctomycetota bacterium
GGTGCAAGGTCACGCACGGGACACTCGACATCGATCCGTTCCCGATCGAGGTGCATGGCCGGCAGGAAGGCGGGGCGTACCACGGTTACTACCGCCGGACGATCTACCATCCGCTGGTGGCCAGCTTCAGCGCGGCGGGCGTGCTGTGGGACCGGCTACTGGCGCGGATTGAGCGGTGGTGGCAACCGTACCGTCTGCCGACCGGGCGACGTGGTGCCGAGTGCGTCTGGGGTCGGTCGGGGCCGCGGCCTCGGCGTTGGGTGCCGCCGCCACGGCATGCGCATGTGAGCCTCGTCCTGCGTGAGTGATTCCCCCGACAACCCGGCCCCCGACACTCTCCCCGGCCCCGTGTGGGCCGTGGGGGTAGGGGGTGGTTTGCGCGCAGCGCCGTCCCGCAGGCCTGCTTCCGCCCGTCAACCCCCGATCTCGTCCTTGAATGCCCCCGCCGTGGCGCGTTACGCTATCAGCACCGGGATGGTGAATAATCCCGGTTCATTGGACCAATCCACGAGGGCAGAGCCGAGATCCCGCGCGACGTCTCCGTGGCTGTCGAGAGGCAAGAGCATTTCCTACGCACGTTCCGCAGCGACAGTCCTGGGCCCTTCCAACGCCTCATCGCTTTCCGATCTGAGGGACCAACCGGTCTTCAGCCCCAGCACAAACCAACCGAGCGAGACGACTCCGACCGCGAAGATCGTATCGCCGACCACGCGCAGCCAGCGGAGTGTGTCCATAGGCGGCGCCTGCAGGAACTCCGCGGACCGAGCGTACCACATGCCGTGCTCGACACTCGCCCAGGTCTGGAGCAGCCCGACCGGCAGCACGCTGATCAGCACCATCAGCGCCAGACCGATGTTGATCGCCCAGAAGGCGAACGCGACGGCGCCCGTGCGCCACTTGCGGTGCACGGTCAAGCCTCGCAGGCAGAAGAGCATGAACCCGATGCCGAGCATGCCGTACACGCCGAATAGGGCTGTATGGCCATGGACGGGCGTGGTATTCAGGCCTTGCATGTAGTAGAGTGCAATCGGCGGGTTGATCAGGAATCCGAACAACCCGGCGCCCACCAGGTTCCAGAACGACACCGCAACGAAGAAGTAGATTGGCCACCTGTAAGCAGAGACCCATGGGCGGGCGCGGCTGAGCGTCAGGCTCTCGTAGGCCTCGAAGCCGATTAGCACCAGCGGCACGACCTCAAGTGCGCTGAACGTCGCGCCCAGCGCGAGAATCGCGGTCGGCGTGCCCGCGAAGTATAGGTGGTGAAACGTGCCGATGATGCCACCGGAGAGGAAGATTGAGGTACTGAAAAGCACTGCGGCGGTCGCCGTCGCCACCCGCAACAGCCCCATGCGGGTGAACAGGAACGCGATCGCCACCGTGGCGAATACCTCGAAAAAGCCCTCAACCCACAGATGCACGACCCACCAGCGCCAGTACTCGGCGATGGCTAGGTTTGTCTGCCGTCCCCACATCAAGCCCGCGGCATAGAATAGCGCGATCGCCGAACACGCCACGAAGAACAGCCCCAACAGGCCGCGATTCTCGCCGACCCTCCGCAGCGCCGGCCACATCGCCCGTCCCATCAGAAACAGCCAGATGAACAGCCCCGCCAGGAGGAAGATCTGCCAGAACCGGCCGAGGTCGACGTATTCGTAACCCTGATGGCCGAACCAGAAGTTCGCTTCGAGTCCAAGCCGCTGCTGCACGCCAAGCCATTGGCCGAACATCGAGCCAAGCACAATGATCAGCAGGCACACGAACAGGACATTCACGCCGAGCCGCTGAAACTTGGGCTCATAGCCGGAGACAGCGGGCGCGATGAACAGACCGGTCGCCAGCCACGCGGTGGCAATCCAGAAGATGCCAAGCTGCGTATGCCACGTGCGTGTGACCGAGTAGGGCAGCCACTTGGCCAACGGAATGCCGTAGAAGCCCTCGCCCTCAACGCCATAGTGTGCGGTGACGGCGCCAAGTCCGACCTGCGTGACGATCAGTGCGGCGACAACCCAGAAGTACTTGAGCGTCGCTTTCATCGACGGCGTTGGATCCAGCGCGAGTAGGGGATCGCGGCCGGGCACGGCGTGTTCAGGTTCCGATTTGTGCTTCTGCACAGCGAAGTACCAGGCCAATGCAGCGATTCCGGCCAGCAGCACAACGAAACTCACGACCGACCAGACGACAATCGAGCCGGTCGGACGGTTGCCGATCAGACTCTCGGCCGGCCAGTTGTTCGTGTAGGTAACGTCGCTGCCGGGGCGGTTGGTCGCACACGCCCAAGCCGACCAGAAGAAAAACGCATTGAGCTTCTCTTGGCGTTCAGGCGTTTTGATCGACTTGGCGGGAATCGCATAAGCGTTCCGGAGACTACCCAGTTCCGGGTCGTCACCAAACAGCGCGGCGTAGTGGTCGCCAACGGCCTCGATTGCCCGCGCGCGATCCGGAGAGACAACGATGTCTCCGGTGTCCTCGGCGTACGTGTTGTTCCGCAATTCATCTTTCAGACGAGCTTGCAGCGCAGCTTGCTGTTCGTCTGGCAGTTCGGCGAATGGAGTCCCGTGTTCCTTCTGGGACCAATTGTCGAGCAACCACTCGCATTCCCGGTGCAACCAGTCTGCGGACCAATCGGGCGCGACGTACGAGCCGTGGCCCCACACGCTGCCGACTTCCTGCCCACCCATTGATTGCCATACGTTCTGTCCGTCACGAATGTCCTGACCGGTGAACAGAACACCTCCATCGGCGGTGACGACGCGTTCCGGTACGGGGGGGGCTTGGCGGTAAATCTCCCTCCCGTAATAGCCCAGAACCGCGAATGAGCCGCCAATGACGACGATCAACGCAATCCACAAATTCCGATTGGCCATCGTTTCCTCCCGTCAGCCTTGATCGGCGGTTGTCGCTTGTGCCAAGGAAGCTTCCAACTCAGTGGCGCGGGGGAAGAGGATGTTATTCTCCTTGTGGATATGCTGATGGAGATCGGCTTCGAGTTCCGCCAGACCATCCAGCATCGCCCGGTAGGTGTTGCAACCATCTTCCGGCATCCGGAAGTCGTTCGTCAGCCTCCGCATCTGCGCGAGAGCCGCACCTGCCGAATCGTGCTCGTGTTCCATGACCCGGATCGGGTTCCGCACGGAGCCGCAGTGTGCAGCCTCCACCGTCTGCAGTGACTCCATCGCCTGAACCAAGGGGAACAGTATCTGTTCCTCCTTCAGCATGTGCGCTTCAAGCTCCGCCCGGAGACCATCGTAGGTCTGGCGTACCTCGACGAGTTCGGGGTGTCGCTCTCCATGCACGCTGTGGACCTTGGCGACGATCTCCGTTAGGCGAGGCAGTTCACGGCGCAGGTAGGCGTGGTGCTGGTCAAGGATGTTCGCGATCAGCTCCCTGAGCGTGGCATGCGTCCAATCGGTCTCATCCGGCGCGGCACGCTGCTGGTCGGCCTCATGCAGCGCGGCAGTGACTCGTTGTGTTTCAAGTCCCTGCGCGGCGCAGGCGTCACCTAGGGCTTGTTTGCCCCCGCAGCAGTAGTCGATGCCGAATCGCTCGAAAACACGGGCTCTGCTGGGGCGTTCGGCAACCAATTGTCCGACGGTCGTGCTATTGGTGATCTCGGCCATGACTGGGTTCCTTTCCGTTGTTCCAGGGCGAAGCGGGCGATCGGTGGCTGAGCGCATCGGGGGGAGAGTGACACGCCGTCTGGTCCATAACCACCGTACTGACAAAGACTAACGAGAGATCCGTAACCGCTCGGGGCATCCTGGGTTTCTCCTCGTATCCGGGAAGCGGATGAACCGCATAAAACTCAACCTAGAGGTCCAGGTTGACTTTTAGACTGTAGCGTGAATAATCTGGATGTCAAGGTTGAGGTTTAGAATGTCTTTGCGTCCGGGACGCCGGTCGAATCGACCGGGGATAGCACGATGCAGGAGAAGACGCTGTGACGATGTGCCAGAGTGCCGAGTACGCGTTAAGGGCGGCCGTGTGGCTGGCGGCCCATCCCGACGACAAGGTCAGTACGCCCGAGATTGCCAAACGCACCCAGGTGCCTCCCGGCTACATGTCCAAGGTACTGCAGGTCTTGGCGCGAGCTGGCCTCGTTGCGTCGAGTCCGGGGCGCGCCGGTGGTTTTCGGCTGACGCGAGCACCGGAGGGGATCTCAGTCCTGGATGTCGTAAATGCCGTGGACATGTTGGAGCGCATTCGGCAATGCCCACTCGGTCTGAAGTCGCATCGTCATCAGTTGTGTCCGCTCCATCGGCGTCTGGACCGCGTCGCCGCGATGGTGGAGCAAGCGTACGCCGAGACGACGATCGCGGAAATCGTCGCCGAGTCCTCGCCCTTGCGAGCGCTTTGCGAGGCAGGCTGATCCGCGTGGACTTCGGCCCGGCCATCCTCGAAAGGAGTTGTTGGGATGAAACTCGAACGCATATTGCTGCCGACCGATTTCTCTGAGTTGTCGGAGCGCGCGGCCGGTATCGCCCGTTCGCTGGCGCAGGCCAGCGCGGCGACGGTGCACGTCCTTCACGTGTGTGAACCGCTTGACGTGGAGATCGAGGCTCCGGAGGTCGGCTTTTTGCGCAGAAAGGTGCCGGCCGACGAGGCCGCTCAGAGACAGACGTTGGATGAGTTCACGCGGCGGTTCTTCACGGACTTCGGCGTGCCGACGGTGACGGCAACGGTCTCCGGTAAGCCCGCCCGGGAGATCGCACGCTATGCGCGCGACGCTTGCATCGACCGGATAGTCATCGGCACGCACGCCAAGGGCATCGTGCGGCGGATCTTCCATGGCTCGGTCAGTAAGTCGGTTCTGGAGCACGCCCACTGTGCTGTGGTCATGGTGCCATCGACAGCCGCCGCGATGCCGGGGGACCGAAGCGATACGCGCGAGCCATCGTGCGCGCTCGCGGCAGCAAGCTGTTCGACGGCGTGACCGACTCTGGCCGACGAACATCCCATCCGTGCCAGGGGAGGTGTGCACCGGTGAGGCGAGAGCGGGACCAGACACGCCGTATTTCGCCCAGCCAAAAGTCTTCTGAACCCCCGGACGTTTGTGAATGCTGATGCTGGCTATGGAACTCGACGTTGTTGAGCTCGCTCGCTTGCAGTTTGCTCTCACTATGGGCTTCCATTAGCTCTTCCCACCTCTGACGATTGGCCTAAGTGCGCTGATGATCATCAGCGAGGGGCTGTTCCTCGCCACGCGAAACCACGAATACGAGGGCATGGCGCGATTCTGGACCAGGCTATTTGCGCTGACGTTTGCCATGGGCGTAGCCACAGGCATTGTCATGGAGTTCCAGTTCGGTACGAATTGGGCGACCTACTCACGTTTTGTCGGAGACGTGTTCGGTGCAGCGCTGGCGGCCGAGGGTATCTTCGCGTTCTTCCTCGAGTCGGGTTTCCTCGCGGTCGTCGTGTTCGGCTGGAACAAAGTCTCGCCCCTGAAGCACTTCCTGGCCACGGTGATGGTCGGGCTAGGCGCGACCTTCTCAGCCGTCTGGATCATCGTCGCCAACTCCTGGCAACAGACTCCCACCGGTTATCACGTAGTCACGACGGAGGCGGGTCGCCGCGCTGAGCTTACCGATTTCTGGGCGGCGGTCCTCAATCCATCGACGCTGGATCGGCTCGTGCACACGTTGATCGGAGCCATGATCATGGGCGGATTCTTCGTCCTGAGCATCTCCGCCTTCTGCCTGCTGCGCGGCCGGCACGAGGATTTTGCCAAAAGGAGCTTCGCGATTGCGCTGCCGTTCACGGCGTTCTTCTCGCTCGCCGCGGCCATCTCGGGACACTCGAATGCCAAGATGGTCTCTCGCTACCAGCCGGGTAAGCTCGCGGCATTTGAAGGACAGTTCGATACCGCGCCCAGGGCCCCGCTGCACCTGTGGGGCTGGGCCGACGAAGAGGCCGAGCAGGTCCGCGGTGGCCTGGCCGTGCCCGGTTCACTCAGCTTCCTCGTTCACGGCGACACCGCCGCGCCGATCGCCGGGCTCAACGACCCGAACACCGTCCCCGGTGGGCTGCCGGCGGGCGAGGCCGTCCGCGACTACTGGCCGCCGGTGAACCTCTCGTTCCAACTCTATCATCTGATGGTGGGGCTGGGCGTGGCGTTCATCGTGCTTACCGTAACTGCCATGCTTCTCTTGTGGAGGGGCACGCTTTTTCGCAAACGCTGGCTCCTGCGGGCGTTCATGTTCGCCGTCATAGGGCCGGTAATCGCAAACCAGGCTGGCTGGGCGGCGGCGGAGGTGGGCCGCCAACCCTGGGTCGTCTGGGGCTTGCTGTAGACGAAGGACGCCGTGTCCCGGTCGGTCCCCGGCGAGCAGATCCTCGGATCGATGGTCATGTTCGGGTTGATCTATGCACTGTTGCTGGTGCTCTAGCTGCACCTGTTGGACATGAAGATCCGGCAGGGACCGGACAGTCCGCAGAAGCTGGCCACCGCGGCCCGTGCGCGGGGCGGTTGGCTGAGCGCGGCCGCAACGCACTCGGCGTCGTCCCCCAAGTCGCCGGGCGGCCGTGCACATCCTCGAACCGTACACGACCTACGTGTTGGACTACCGGGCTGGCACCGACGCGGTCAACTACTACCTGCTGGCCGCGTTGACCGACACCGGCGCCGACGCCTTCTCGAACGCCGGGCCGGCGCCCAGCGGGGTCTGGGCCGCGACGGGCAACTTCCAGGCTGCGGAGATTCCCGAGGAGTTCCGGCCGAGCCTGGAGGGCGGCGATGACCTGCCGCCGGACTTCTACCTGGCCCAGGTCCTCTCCGATGAGGTGACCGCGGGGTATGCGGGGCCGCGGGCGCCGCTGTGCACGTTCACCACCGGGCCGGCCGGGCGGGTGTACCTCGACCTGCGCATGTACCTCTGTGACCCGGACACCGGACAGTACGTCTGCCTGCGGGCCGGGCGGGGGTTCCTGGTGGCCGAGGAGATCGGCTTGCGCGGTGGCCGCCGTTCCCTTGTGGGCGAGGATTCCGCCTCGCGCGCCGCCCGCGGAGCCCTGACGCCCGAGGCCGTCGCGGCGTGTGTCGAAGGGGGCCCGGCCGGGCTCGGCTGGCTGGCGCGGCTGGCGGTATTGGCGGCCGCGGTCGGGCTTGATCCGCCGACCTGGCCCTCGGCCGACCTCGACGGCGACGGGGATGTCGATCTGGCGGACTTCGCCCTGCTGGCGAGCAGCTTCGGGGCGACGGGCGGGGCGACGTACACGTGGGACGCGGAGAATCGGCTCTTGGCCGTCACGCCCGCGTATCGGGTGATCGGCGGCGACCGGAAGGTCGAGTTTGGGTATGATTACCTGGGGCGGCGGGTGGTGAAACGGGTCTACGCGTGGAACGGCTCGGCCTGGGTCCCACCCGTGAACGAGTGTGCAGTGCGCAAGTTCGTTTACGACGGCTGGCGGGTGATCATGGAGCTCGATGGGTCCAACGGTGACGCGGTGCTCCGCCAGCACACCTGGGGCCTGGACCTCAGCGGCTCGCTGGAGGGGGCTGGCGGCATCGGCGGCCTGCTGGGCACGCTGGACACCGCCGGCACCGTCACGACAGCCGACGACCGCACGTTCATCCACTTCTACGACGCCAACGGCAACGTCGGCCAAGTGCTGGAGACGACGCCCGGCCCCAACTTCGGCACCATCGCCGCCAGCTACCTGTACACGCCCTACGGCTCCCGCCTCAACACGCCGCCTTCCGGGCACGACGCCTACGACCAGCCCTTCCGCTTCAGCACCAAGTGGTTCGACGCGGAGACCGCCCTCGGCTACTGGGGGCGCCGCTACTACCACGCGGAAATGGGGCGTTGGATCAGCGAAGACCCTGTTGGCGAACGCGGCGGCTGGAACCTGTACCGTTACGTCCGATCCCGCCCCAACCAGTGGATCGACGCGATCGGCCTCCAGGTGCAGGATCCCGATGCGCAGCCCGGCCCTCGGCCCGCTGACCCGGAGCCCAATGTCGATGCACCTTGTCGCCCGGGCTTGTGGAAAGGTAAGCCTGACCCCCACACAAACTCCAGCGTCCAACCGCTACCCAATCCGAACTACAAGCGGCCGACCAACTGCTGCGACCGCAAGAAGAATGGAGAGGATGTTGTCTCCAAGCCCGACAACTGCTTCTTGATCGCTGGTTCCGCACAGACCGCACCCGGTCATTGCTCCGCCGGCCTTGAGGGCTGCATCGAGGGGATCGCCATCACCCTGGTTGGGCATACTTTCGGGGCCCGCTACTGTTACGATGATTACCTGATTTCCGCCACAGACAAGGGGAAGGGCGCGATTTACGAGTGCTGCTGCCTGTCAGATGCCGAGAAGACGAAGCTCGAGACGCAGTTTGACGAGATCATCCGCACGGGCGGACGGACCGGCAAGCTTCCCGGGGTGTACCTGCCAACTGTCAACGACTGTAGCCATGCGGCCCTGGCGCTTGTCGGCGGCCTGGGTTGCCCCGCTCTTCCCACTAAACCGCCCGAGCCGACGCAGGAACAACTGGGAGAACACGGCGTGGCTTACCACGCTATGAAGGCTATGATGGCAAACAGCAAGTATTGCGGCGTGAAATACTGGATCGACGATCCGTACTACACATCCAGACCGATTCAAGCTCACGGGAAGTAGGATCTTGAATCGCGAGGGCAAACCCATGAAGCTGTCGCGCTTGGCTATAACAACCATCGCCGGTGCTGTCCTGCTACCCGGTGGTTGCCATGAATGCGCCCCGAATCGCTTTGACCACGCAACAAAGTGGTACGAGTACGATTTTAAACCCGGGCCAGGGATCGCGGGGTTCACATATTCATTTGCTGACAACACTGTGGTTGCTAGGATGTTTGTTGCTTCATTGCAGGATGGCGTGCTGCACGAGAGTGCTGAATACCAATATCAGATGACGATTCTGCAGAAGGTGGCCGACGGCTACTTGGTGGTTGCGCCCAGGGGTCGCGGCGTTGTGCGGTTTGATGGAGAGGACTTGCTTCTCGAATGGGATGGGCGTGGCGCGAATGAACCTGAAAGGAGGCTTACCTCCGCTCCCCCCAATATTCCCGAGCTGCGCAAGCAATGGGAAGCACAGGCCGGCATGTCGGTGGAGGAGTTCCTTAAGGACGAGTAGGGGGCACTTCGTACTCCGGTGCGGCGAATCTCGTGATGGGGCTGCTGGCTGCAGGGGCATTGGGCTGGAAAACAACGCGCGGGTGCAGAATACCTGGGGCGGCGGGTGTTGAAACGGGTGTACGTGTGGAACGGCTCAGCCTGGGCCGCACCCGAGGGCGACGGCGAGTACGCAGTGCGCAAGTTCGTCTACGACGGCTGGCGGGTGATCATGGAGCTGGACGGGTCCAACGGGGACGCGGTGCTGCGTGAGCACACCTGGGGCCTGGACCTCAGCGGCTCGCTCGAAGGGGCCGGCGGCATCGGCGGCCTGCTCGGCACGCACGACACCCTCGGGACCGCTGGTTCCGGCGACGACCGGACGTTCATCTACTTCTACGACGCCAACGGCAACGTCGGCCAAGTGCTGGAGACGACGGCCGGGGCGAACTGCGGCACCGTTGCGGCCCACTACGTCTACACCCCGTACGGCGCCCGCCTCAACGCGCCCGCCCAGAACGAGTACGCCCAGCCCTTCCGCTTCAGCACGAAGTGGTTCGACGAGGAGACCGGCCTGGGCTACTGGGGGTACCGGTACTACTCGCCCGAGCTGGGGCGGTGGATGAGCAGAGACCCAATCGAGGAACAAGGTGGGGTCAACCTGTATGAGTACGTTCAAAGCATGCCTCTGACGCTCAGTGATCCCACAGGGCTCAAGCCGCCGATCACATGCTGTTCTCACGAAGGTTGTAAGTGGTCCGGACAGGTGACTATTACGGGCTGGTCACTTCTGATCGGCGGGTTCTCAAGCGCTCGCATCGACGCGACGGCTATGGATACTACGGGCTGTATATACACTGTGTCCGGTGCCGGTACCAAACGTCTCTCTGGTGCTGTCTTTGGGGTTGGGTACTTCTCCACGTCAGGGACTTTCAGCGGAGTGGACGCACCCTGCCGCTGGCCAATCGCCCACGGGGATAGTGCCTCAGTCGCACTGCTCGGGTTTGGAGCTTCCGGTTCCGTCCCTATATCGATTAACACAGCTCATTTTACTGTTGGTAAAATCCAGTTCTTCGACTGGTGGGAGGTTGGTGGGGCCAATGTGTATTGCGCTGGTGGCGGTTTTACGGTTCCGTTGCAGACGGTGCAACGCGTGCAGAGCCCGTTGGACGATGACTGCAAGGAGTCAGTGGGATGATCTGGAATGGGCGGGCCCGAACATGAGTCCAGAAGGAATCTCGTGGTGTTGAGATGCGAGTGGTGTACGGCTGCACTTCGCCCACAACGAAGCGTAGGCGACTAACCGTCACTACCCTTTCGCTGTGTGGCTCTGCTGTGGTACTCGCCCTAGTCGGCTACATCGCCTTCGTCGGCTATCGGCACCGCGCCATTATCCGGGATGCTCGCGTTGCCTACGAAACGAGCCGACCGAATCCCGCATGGTCACCCGGGTCCCTCGATTTCCTCACATTCGGCCTCGGCGCAGGGCAAACGGAGACCGACGTGAATCGTGCGTTACCGGCTCCAACAGCGACAGTGATGCACGGAAGCCAAGTGGATCCGCCGTGGAAGGGGTTCGTCAACCGCTACGAGTATAGACGGGGTCCGATATTCAACGTACCGTGGCTGGGGATCCAGCGTTTCGAGAGCATAGAGATTCTGTACGTCTACTTCGATGAATCTGGCAGGGCGGTGCGTATGAGGGTACATCATCACGGGCTAGCCGCTCGCCCCAGTGATTCCGTCGAAGACGTTCTGCTGCCTGCTCCCTGAAAATACGGTTGACTCCCCTGCTGGCCAACAGCTTCGGGGCGACCGGCGGGGCGACGTACACGTGGGACGCGGAGAACCGGCTGGTGGGCGTCACGCCGGCGTATCGGGTGATCGGCGGCGACCGGAAGGTGGAATTCGGGTATGATTATCTTGGGCGGCGGGTGGTGAAACGGGTGTACGTGTGGAACGGCTCGGCCTGGGTCGCACCCCAGGGCGCGGGCGAGTTCGTGATGTGGTTCGCGGACCTCCTGAGCACGACCGGATTCCCCGGGGCCCTTCACATTCGCCGAGTTCAGGGCGGCCGTCGAGGACCTGACGGGCTTCTGCGCGGCCCACCTCAGCCCGGCCGACCGCGCGGGACTGATCTGCCTGCTGCAAGGCCCCCAGCGTGCCTACGCCAGCGAGCAGGTCGAGGCACTTATCCCCGACATTGTCGCGGCTTTGCAGGAGCGCCCCGGCCGGATAACCTATCAGCATGTTGAAGAACGCCTCGTGAGCGCCGGGATCCCCCGCGATCCGTGCGGCAGGGGCATCGCGTGTCGGCCGCAGGGGGCCGACGCTACTTGTTCAACAGACTGCTGTGCGAGCGTGGGCGGCGGGCGCTGAGACTCGTCCGCCGTCGGCGCGTTGCCGCCGGGATCGCCGGCAGCCGCGCTCGTCCGAGGGGTCGCAGACCGTTACCGGGGTCCGATCATGGCTCAGAGCAAGCTTATCGTCGTGGCATTGGGCGGCAACGCCATTTCCAAGCCCGACCAGCAGGGCAACGTGGCCGAGCAGTTCGCCAACTCCCGGGCGACGGCCCGGCAGCTTGCCGACCTCATCGAGCAGGGCTACCAACTGCTGGTCACCCACGGTAACGGACCCCAGATCGGCAACTTCCTGTTGCGTAACGAGGCGGGCGCGGGCTTGATCTACCCCCTGCCGATGGAGGTGGCCGTCGCCCATGTGCAGGGCGGCATGGGCTACATGATCGCCCAGACGCTCAGCAACGAGCTGCGGACCCGCAACCTCGACCGGATCGTCAGCACGATCATCACCACGGTCCTGCTGGACCGGGCGGACCCCGCCTTCGCCAATCCGACCAAGCCGGTGGGGCGGGTTTTCGATCGGGCCGACGCCGATAGGTTCGCCCGCGAGGGCTGGCACATCAAGGAAGTCGAGCCCGGCAAGTTTCGCCGCGTCGTGCCGTCACCGTTGCCACGACAGATCATGGAGATCGAACTCATCCGCGAGGCGGTGGCAGCCGGGCATACGTTGATCGCCTGTGGCGGCGGCGGCGTGCCCGTGGTTCGCCATGACGACGGTGACTTGACGGGCACGGCGGCCGTCATCGACAAGGACCTGGCCAGCGCCCTGCTGGCCGCCCAGCTTGGTGCCGCTGCCCTGCTGATTCTGACCGCCATTGAGGCCGTCTGCGTCAACTACAATCGTGCTGATGCCCGGCGTCTGGACCGCATGACGGTGTCCGAGGCGCGTCGCTGGCTGGCGGAGGGACAGTTCCCGCCCGGCTCGATGGGCCCCAAGATTCAGGGGGCAATCGACTTCCTCTCGGCAGAGACCCACCCTGACGCGTTCGTTGCCATCGGCCCGCTCGAACGCGCGCTCGACACGCTGGCGGGACGCGTCGGCACGCGCATCACACACGGCTGAACGGCGGACCACGACCGGCCAACCGCCGCAGCGCAGTGCGAAGCGGGTGTGTCGGCCCGCGCGGCGGGCACCGCGTCCCGCGTTAGGGTCGCGCAGGTGTCGCCGGCGGTGGAGCCTGGGAAGGCGACGCCGCCCCGGACGAGGTCGGAGTGGGACCGGCCTGAGAACCAGTACTCGGCGCCGGCACCCTCTGTATTCTAGGCTGCTGTCCCCGCTCCGGGAGCTTGCCGGCGAAGGTCACAGGAACGTGCAACGCGGGAAACCCGGGGTCATCGATGTCGATGACGACGTCGGCCCGGGGGCCGCCCTGACGCACGAAGTTTGCCGGAATGGACAACACAACGACCTGCCCGCCGGCCGGCAGGTCCTTCACCTCCACCGACAACTGCGCGTCGGTTACGCGCGCCCCCTTGATGGGTCGGGGTCGTTGGTCGTACCACGTTACCCGGATTTCCTCGGTCCGGGCGGTGGGCACCGTGGCGGGGACGGCAATCTGGGGCGGCTGTGCCTGAGCGTAGGGAGGCAGGTCATAGGTGAACGGGATCGTGGTTTCCGGTGCCTGCTCCACGCCCGTTCGGATGCGGACCCAACCGCGCCGGATTCCCTTGGGCCACGGCGCAGACAGCGTGATGTCCACCGCGTACCTCTCACCGGGAACCAGCTCCCGTGCCACGGCGCGGACCACGTCCGGCTCGCTCGTCCTGACAACCTCGATTCGCAGCGGGCCCCCGTCACCGCGCAGCAGAGACACTGTGGTGCTCCGTTCCGACTCCGTGCGCTCGATCCGCCCGAAGGCAACGTACGTCGGATCACTGCGGAAAGGCGCGAGGACCTTGGTCAGGCAGCGCAGGGTCTCACGCCGGTGGTCGGGGTCATTGGTGTTAACCGTAACACCCTTCGATAGTTCCCCCGACAAGTTGTTGGTGGAAATCGTTACCGTGAATCGCTCCGTGGCTCCGGGCGCCAGCACGCGGTCAGCCTGACCGCTGATCTTCATGCCTCACCCACCTTTGAGATTGACCTGCAAGTCGCCCGTGCCTTCGTTGCGGATTTCAAAAGGGAACTCGGCCTTGGCACCCTGCCAGACGGGATCCAATCGGACGTTGGGCCTGGCGCAAGCGAACCGCGGCTGCCCCGCGGCAGGCGGTGGCTCCGAAGCGTTGCTTGCCTGGGCCGCTTCTTCCTCCTTGCTGGGAGGCGAAACGTCGCCACAGCCGGCGTGGGGACCGGCCGCGGAGGGCTTGGCCGGCGCCGCTGCCGCTGTGGCGGGCTCGAGCACAGGAGGCTTGTCCTGGACGGCAACCCGGGCGTCGCCGGCCGTCGAACCTCCGGATGGCGCCGACGAATCGACGTTCACCGGGCGGGCACTCGTCACCGCGCCCGACGCATCGCCGCCGGCCACACCTCTCGTGACACGCATCCGCTCTCGGGGCGCCGTCGGCCCAGCCGCAGGAGCCGGTATTTCAGCGGGAGAGACAGGCGTCGCCGGTGGCGCGGCCGTGGAGGACGGCGGCGCGGTCGCTGCCGTAGACGGGCCGGCCGTCTGCCCAGTAGAGGTACAGCCGATAACCAGCAAGGTCAGCGTCACGCCCATAACCAGGGCCACCCGCCAACCAGCGCCGGCGTGCACAAACCGGGACGACTCACGCTCCGGTGCAGCGTACATCGCGGTCTCCTTGACGTTGGGCTACAAACACCCGGCCACATCAGGTCGGGATGAAAGGCGCGCGCCCCTCAGTCTCTTCGGCCATGCGGGCCGCGGGAATGAAGACGGCGGCGCCTGCCAAACCGGCCATTGTAGGCACAGGTGAACCGGCCGACCAGCACCGCAGACTGCCGTTGTTACGCGCGCGTGACAGACCTTCGGTGCGCCTCCGGCCCCGCGATGACGCAACCTCTCTCACACGCCCTTAGAAGAGCAACACGAACTCGGCCCAATCCTCGAGGTCCACGTCGCCGTCACGGTCCAGATCGGCCATCAGGAAGTCGTAGGCATCGCAGCCCGAAGGGGGCGTGGTGACGTCCGGGCCGGCGAGGCACTGCTGGAACGTCGGGTAGTCCGCAATGGTCACGTCGCCATCGTGACTCAGATCACCGGGCACCGGGTACTTCGGCACGTGCATGACGATGCAGTGCATCGCCCCGGCCGCGCCGATGATGCTGGCGCAGTTCACCTGAATCAGCGTGTAGCCGGGAAACGCGGTCTGAAACACCGCCAGGGCTTGCGCGTCCTGGGAGGTGTACGAGCCTCCGAATCGCGGGACGAGCACCAGGTCATTGATCACCACAGCGTTGGTGTACGTGTAGTGCGTACCCCCGGAATTCCAGCCCGGCGTGCGGTAGACCGTGTAGCCCCGCGCCGTCAGCGTCGTCACCGCGTTCTCGGTAATCGTGTACGGTGTGCCGGCCGACGACGGATACTGCCCGATGATCACCTTCTTGTTGGCCACCGGCAGCATCCACATGTCGATATGCCCGGTCGAGTCGTAGCTCGACGGAAACCGGTTGAAGATCGTCAGGTTGAGGTTCTGGTACTGGTGGTAGAGGTCGATGACGTTCTGGGCGGTGAGGCCGGGATTCTCGTCCAGAATCAGCGTCGTCATGAACGCATCGCGATCGGCGAACAGATGGAAGTTGCCACCGCCGTGCGTGAGCGGGATGTCGTACTGCGTCTCACCCCATTGTGCGCTGATGTAGTCGTTGAGCAGGTTGTCGTTGGGCCGCGGACGGTTGTAGGTGTGGTCGATGATCGCCCGTCGGCGGTTTTCGAAGATGAACCGCGGTCCGTAGTCGCGAATCCACACCGTGTCCGTCGTGCGGACGAGGAAGCGGACCTGCGTCATGTCGGCGCCCGCCGCGGTCAATGTACTGGTGACCGAAGTCTGCTCGGAGGCGGTGTCGACGACCATGTAGACGATCGCCGTGGGATCCAGCGTCGTAATGTTCACGGTCATCGTCGTCAGAATGTCGGTGTAAGCCTCCCAGGACATGAACAGGCCCTGCTGCGGGTCGTACTCGGACGGGCAGTACACCGCCCCGGTCGGAGGGGCCCGGTAGATGAAGTCCTCTCGGCTCGGCGTCTCGAACGGGATGAGCGCCTCTTCCGGCGTCAGGTACTTGGGCAGCCCGTCCGGGTAGTTCTCGGCCACCCAGTCCGGCGACTGCTCGGCGCCCACTTGGGCCCAACTCGGCGTCCCCAAGACTCCCCCCACCACCAGCAACACGACGAGCGCAAGCCGGCGACTCATATGGAATGCTCCTTCCGCCAAAGGTACCCCCCGAGAGGATTCCCCCCCCCGCTCCAGCCAGGCAGGTTCCGGACGCACGCCCACCCCCGCAGGCGGCTTTCCCGGACCGACGCGAAGTATCCATTCTAGCGGAAAGACCACCACGAGGCAACCCGCCACCGCGACGTCGGGCCCGTCCGGGGCACGAAGAGCGTTCCGCCGGGGTAGTCCAGGTCCGACCTCAGCGGCGTACCACCTCCACCCTTCAGATGCGCTGGCATCGAGTGCAGGGGCTATCGGCCCTCTCTCGGACCCTCCGACCGGCGCATCCACCCGCCGCTGGTTGCGGCGGCCGGTACGCCGCATCGCCCGAGGCTGCCGCGTGGTCCCTCCGCGCTCCCGGTCAACGCTCCACCGAGCGTCCTGCCTTGCCCGCCCGGGTGCCGGCAGTAGACTCCCCCAGGATCGCCGGCCGTGCACCACCCGGGCAAGGTGTGCAACCCGCCCACGGTCCGCGGGAGGATCCGCCGGTGTCGCAGCGCATCGGTCTCTACGGTGGCAGCTTCGATCCCATTCACCACGGGCACCTCATCATTGCGCGCAGTGTCGCGGAGCACCGCTCTCTCGACCGCGTCATCCTGCTACCGTCGCTGTTGCCGCCCCACAAGCAAACGACGCACCTGTCGCCCCCCCACCACCGGGCGGAAATGGTCCGGCTCGCCATCGCCGGCGAACCGCTGTTTGAGTTGAGTGACTACGACCTGACGCGGCCGGGGCCCAGCTACACGATCGACACCGTGGCCCACTTCCGCAGCGCACTGGGCGCGGCCACGGACTTGTTCTGGATCATCGGGGCGGATTCACTCGCCGAGTTGCCGACGTGGCACCAGGCGGTGGAACTCGTGGATGCGTGTCACATCATCACGGCGCGGCGCGCCGGCGACCTGGCCCCGGACTGGGACCACCTGCGCGCGGCACTGGGCGCGCCGGTGGTCGAGAGGCTCCGCGCCGGTTTGCTCGATACGCCGGTCATCGACATCAGCGCCACCGACGTCCGGCGGCGCGTGCGCGAGGGTCGCTCCATCCGCTATCTGGTGCCGGCACCCGTGGGCGACTACATCGCCCACCATGACCTGTACCGCTGACCGGGGCGACGCAGAAGCAGTGGGCGGGCGGGTGGCATGGCCAAGCGCAGCGCCGCCATGCCTTCAACGGGTGGCTGGTGCGTCAGCATGCGGGCCGGCAGGCAGGCGCCTTCGACTTGGCCATGCCACCCTCGCGGTTTCCTAATTGCGTGGTCCGATTTCGGTGTCCTTCATGGACGCGTTTCGGGCTCGGCGTCGCTCTCGGCCGCCGGGTCCCCCGCTTCGACAAGGCCTGCCCGCGCCATGATCCAGCGACGGACCGCCTTCGGGGCTCTGGCCAATCTCCACGCCCCGCGTTCCTGCACGGCCATCAGCACCACGTGACGCACCGCCAACGCTTCCGGCGGCAGACGCTCGGGATCCAGCCGCACCTCCACCGCGAACGCATACCCCACCGCTCCGTCGGCTTGATCCCGCAACCGCTCCAGCGCCAGCACGCGAATCTGCTGCACGGCGTGCCAGCCGTAGTCGAATTGCTCGCGGGTTACCGGCTCCTGAGCGACGCTCCAGCGCAGGCGCAGGCCCTCATAATCGCCGGCCACGCACGTCTCCAGCGTCTCCAGCATGAAGTTGTTGAGCGCCGGGTCGTCGGCCCGCAGCTCCTCGGGAAACACCACGACCTGCGCGGGCTCGGCGGGACCGCCGGCCGGTGCCCCGCCGCCACGTTCCCCGTCCCGCCGGCACGCCCCCATCACCAGCGCCGCAGTCGCCACCCCCAGCACCAGTACATCTGTCCATCGCGCCAGGCGAAGTCGCACCGCCCGGGCTGAACCAGAGAGCGCCCCCGCCGCCTGACGCGACCTAGTCACAACGGTTGGACCAGTCTTAGTCACGAGTTGCTCGCTCGCCCCTGCTCAAGGAGGCGACCCTTCACGGACGAATCATGCAGCGCCCGGCGTGGAGGAACATCGACGAACCGCCAACGCCTTTGCTACTCCGCGCGCACACCGCCGGCGTGCGGAGCCACCATCGTGCAGAGTATCCGCAGAACCCGGGGAGCCCGTCAATGGGCGGCCACCCGCTTCCGCCACAGCCTTTGCTCCGCGAGCCGCACGTACTCTTCCTTCAACTCGATGCCAACGAACTTCCGGCGCAGGCCCAGGCAAACCTGTCCCACCGTACCCGATCCGAAAAACGGGTCCAGCACGGTATCGCCGGAGTCCGACCCCGCCAACACGCACAACTCGACGAGGCCGGGCGGAAACGTGGCAAAGTGCGCCCCGTGGAACGCCTCGGTATTGATGCTCCAGACGGTCCGGCGGTTGCGGAGCCGGCCCCGGCCATTCGTCATCTCCCGGATGGCGTCATGGCGATACAGGTAGCCTTCGGCCTTCGACAACAGAAACAGGTACTCGTGCGCGCGCGTGGGACGATCCTTGACCGACTCCGGCTGACAGTTCGGCTTGTGCCAGATGATGTCGGAACGCAGGTACCACCCGTCGGCTTGCAGCGCCAGCGCCAGCCGCCACGGGATGCCAATAAGGTCCTTCGGCTTCAGGCCGCGCGGCGTGGGCGGACGATACGACATCGCCCGGGCGGGGTTCTTCTTATCCGAGTCGCGCCAGCGCCGGTTGCCGCTGGTGTAGGAGTCACCCAGGTTGATCCACAGCGTGCCGTCGCTGCGCAACACCCGACGAACCTCCCTGAAGACCGCCGTGAGGCGCTTCAGATACTGCTCGACATCCTCTTCCGCACCGATCTGCTCTGGGTGGCCGTAATCGCGCAGCCCCCAGTACGGTGGGCTCGTTACGCAGCAGCGAAAGGTTCCCGCGGCAAGACGCGGAAGGACTTCGGCCGCATCCCCGACGATGACCTCGCCACCCTCCGGGCACGGGTCGGACACTTGTAGTCCAAGCGATGCAACTGTGCGCGGTTTCACGCCCGGCTCCGTGTACTCACTGCGCCGGACCCGACCACACCCGGGACTCTCGTGCGAGCCCGCCCTCGGCGCGTTGCATACCGGGACACCGTGGATTCCCACGTCGGCCACGGGGGCCGACGCCACGGCCGGAGGGCCAAACGGCGCTGCCGACTCACAGGGCGAGCTTCTCCCGCAGGTACTCCAGGCACCGAGTCTTGTCGATGCGGACCTGGCTGGCGTCGTCGCGGTCGCGGACGGTGACCGTGCCGTCCTCTTTCGTCTGGCCGTCGATGGTGAAGCAGAAGGGCGTGCCGGCCTCGTCCATGCGGGCGTAGCGCTTGCCGATCGACTGCTTCGCGTCGTACTGGCAGGGGTAGTGCTTCCTGATGTCCCGCCAGATTGGCTCGGCGATCTCCGGCATGCCGTCCTTGGCCACCAGCGGGAAGACGGCCGCCTTGATCGGTGCCAGCCGCGGATGGAACTTCATGAACTCCGGGCTCGCGCGGGATTCGTCGAACGTGTACGCCTCGGTGATGAACGCCAGGACGCTGCGATCGACGCCGCCCGACGGCTCGATCACGTAGGGCACGAACCGCTCCTTGCGTTGATCGTCGAAGTAGCTGAGGTCCTTGCCGCTGTGCTCGATGTGGGCCTTGAGGTCGAAGTCGGTGCGGTTGGCGATGCCCTCCAGCTCGCTGAGGCCGAAGGGGAAGTCGTACTCGACGTCGGCACAGCCCTTGGCATAGTGGGCCAGCTCGCTCGGCTCGTGCTCGCGCAGCCGCAGCTTCTCGCTGCGCAGGCCGAGCTTGACGTACCACTGGTGGCGCACGCTCCGCCAGAACTGGTACCAGACGTCCGCCTCGCTCGGGTGGCAGAAGAACTCGATCTCGTACTGCTCGAACTCGCGCGAGCGGAAGGTGTAGTTGCGCGGGTTGATCTCGTTGCGGAAGCTCTTGCCGACCTGAGCGATACCGAAGGGCAGCTTCACGCGCGTGGAATCCAGCACGTTCTTGAAGTTGACGAAGATGCCCTGGGCAGTCTCCGGGCGGAGGTAGGCGACGGAGGACGAGTCCTCCATGGCCCCAATGTGTGTCTTCAGCATCAGGTTGAACTGACGCGGCTTGGTAAGCGCCCCCGCTTTCCCAGTGAAGGGCGATGGAATGCGGTCGGCGAATCCTTCGAGTAACTCGGCACCAACTTCACAAACCTCGATCCACCCCCTTAAGCCCTTGGGCCCGACCGCCTCGGCCAAGTAGGATTCCTCGCCTAGACTCGCGCGGAACTCCCCGGTGATCTTCCATGGCTTGATAGCCTTGGGATTCCGCTGGACCTCCGATGCCGCCTCACTTGGGGAGTTCGCGATGATCGTGGCAAAAGGCATCCAGACGTCGATGAGTTCCCCGCCCGGCTTGACCATATCTCGAACCGAGCGGAGGAGCGTGCCAAGGGGTGGCTCTCCCTCGTGCCCCCAGCAGCCGCAAAGCTGATCCGCCCGAAACCTCTGCTTTGTCTCTGTGTCGTCGATGAGCGGATCGCTGAACCCCCCGACGTGCCCGCTGGCCTCCCAGACCTTGGGGTTCATGATGATGGCGCAGTCGAGGCCGACCATCTGGTACTCGCGGCCGTCGGGGCCCGGCGGCGGGTTGCCGACCATGTCGTTCCACCAGACGTCCTTGAGGTTGCGCTTCAGCTCGACCCCGAGCGGGCCGTAGTCCCAGAAGCCGCCGATGCCCCCGTAGATTTCGCTGGATTGGAAGATGAACCCGCGCCGCTTGCACAGCGCCACAATCTTGTCCATCAGGTCGGGTGTTTGAGCCATAGTGATTGTCGATTGGCGATTGTCGAGTGTCGATTGTCAGAAGCCGTAGGGTGGGCACCGCCCACCACCGAATGCAGAATGTCGAAGTCAGAATTCAGAAAGGGGCAGGGCAGCTCTCTTTCTGAATTCTGACTTCTTCCTTCTGCATTCCGGCGGGCCAAGCCCGCCGGCTAAGGAAGCTGGGTTGCGCCGGCCGCCGCCTACGGCAGCATCGCGCCCAGAAGCGCCGAGGCCAGGTATTGCACGTAAGCCGTGCCCACTTCGGACAGCGTCTCCTGCAGTTGCGTCGAGCAGGTAGTGGCAACCAAAGTCGGACCGGCAACCCCGACCAGCAACGCCCACTTCATGAACCTCTTCATCTGCGCTCTCTCCTCAATGCAAAAGCCGGGCAAACACCCACCCTGGATGCGGCACCAAACCGCTAGAGTCCGTGTTCACTCGCAAGTAACGATTCCGCCCCCCTGACAGGGCAACAGGACACCCCCTGCCCGCCCATCTGCCCCACCGCGTCCCCTCCCACCGGGCGTTCTTGTGCCCGGCAGAGCAGGTGTGGTACACGACCACCTGAGTGGCTCCACCCGATGGCGAAACTCGGCGACCGGACCGGGTGGCATGGCCAAGCGCAGCGCCGCCCTGCTCTCGCCTGGGTGAGGGACAGGTTCCCGCCCCCGCATGCCGGCGCCTTCGGCTCGGGCATGCCACCCCCCCGGTTTCCCGTCTGCGGGGTCCAATTCAGACCAACCCCACGCCGAACGGCGCTGCGTCTTCCTGATCAGTGGACTCTGGCTGCGGCGGGGGCGCCGCCTCGGCGGCGGGTCCATTCGCGCGGGCCGTCCTGCTCGCGACGCCGGCAGCAGGCTGCGGCAGCCTGCTGCGGGTGCTCGGCGAACTCGGCATCGCCGGCGGCGACGCAGTCGGCGTCTCAATCAGCCCGGCCCCGAAGTCGCTGGGCGGCTGGCTTGACACGTCGGCGGCGCTGCCGCCGTGAGGGTCCTCGTAAGGCTCGGGCAACTCTTCGACGCCGACGTTGGTTTGCGCCGGGTGACCCGCCCGCTCTTCACGGCCCCTGCGCCGCGGACGCCGTCCGCGCCGCCCACCACCACCGCCGCCGCGGCTCTCGCCCGCCGGTTCGCCGACGGGTGCCTGACCTGGCCGCGGGCCACCGCCTTGTTGCGAGTGCCCGCCGCGCCGGCGTCCCCGACCCTCGCCGCTCGCGCGCGGGGGGCCCCCGGGGCGCTCGGCCGGACGGTCAGACCCTCGCTCCAGCGAACCCCGGCGCAGGTCGGCGATCAGACTGCTGTACTCGTCCCGGAAATCCCCGACCTCATTGCCGAAGGCGGCCTCTTCGCTCACGCCCTCGTCAGGCTCAGGCATGACCTCAGGCTCCGGCATCACCTCCTGCTCGTCGGACGCGGCAGGCTCCTCCTGAAGCCCGGCAAGGTACGCCTCGATCACCCGGCGCTGAATGACTTCTCGGAACGTAGCGTTGATCGGGTGGGCCATTTCGGTGTGCAGTCGCGCGCGGCCTTCCGCGTCCTTCGGGATGTTCATGGTCGGCAGCTTCGTGCCGCACTCGTTGCAGTAACGCGCCCGCAGGTGATTCTTGTGACGGCACGTCGGACACGCTTCCGTGAGCTTCCGCGACGGCATCGCCACGAACAAACCGCCCGTCCCTCCTACGATCTTCAGGTCGCGCACCACGAAGCTGTCGTCAAAAGTGATCGTGCAGAAGGCCTTGAGCGACTCACCTGCGTCGCGCACCGGCCTGATCCGAATGTCTGAAATCTCCATTCACCTCTACTCCTTACTGACGATAGGCGGTAGCGGCACAGGAGCGGGAACCACGAAGGTGCCCGCGCCGATGCCGGCCGCCTCTACCCGGCGCGCCGTGGCCTGTGCTGACTCCTGGTCGTCGAACAACGTGTACAGCACTGAACCAGCACCACTGACGCGCACCGGACCAATCCTCAGTCGCAACAGTTGCTCGTGTACTTCCGCCACACGCGGCTCCACCCGGAACACGGCCGGCTCCAGGTCGTTACGCAGCCACGGTGCGAGTTGGGCCGCCCTCTGGGCCGTACGCGCCGCCGCCTCCGCGTCCGCGCTCGAACCCTGCTGATCGGTCGGACGCCATGCCCGATACACCGCCGCCGTCGACACCGGCATTCCGGCCCACACCAGCAGCGCCCAACCGCGCCACCCCATCCCCACCGGCTCGACGCGCTCTCCCCGCCCCGTCATCACCGCCGCGGGCAACGCGAGAAACAGCGGCACGTCCGAGCCAACCGACGCGGCCACCGCCGACAACGCCTCGCGGGGCAGTTCCGGCCGCCATAGCCGTCGCAGCAGACGCAGAGCCGCGGCCGCGTCGCTGCTACCCCCTCCCAGTCCTCCGCCTACCGGAATTCGCTTGCTGAGCTCGAACCGTACCCCCGGTCGTCGTTCGCACCGCTCGGCCAGGCATTCCGCCGCCCGTGTCACCAGGTTCTCCGGACCCGCCAGCGACACATCGTCACACGCTAGTTTCAGACGCCCGTCTCCTCGTGGAACACATGCAAGCGCGTCACACAACCCGATGCCCACAACCAGAGACCGCAGGTCGTGATAGCCGTCCGCTCGCCGGCCCAGAACCTCCAGCGTCAGATTGAGCTTTGCGGGCGCCTGCGTTGTCAGCTCGATGCCTTCGGACATACGGCCAGCCCTGCCGAGCTGCTGGATCCGGGCCGGCCTCGCACAACCGGCATTAGCCGTCCACCCGGCACGGGAGCGTCCGGCGCCCCACCCGGCACCGCTTCGTTGTCCACCGCCCCGCGGAGCCGCCTGGGGCGTCCAAGGTCACGCAGACGGCACCTCCCCGCGCAGCCGCCGCCCTTCACACCCGCTAGCAACGGCGGCACACACGCGAAGCCCCGCAGGCTGGGCGTATGATAGGAGTGGCGCAGCAGGTGTCAATCTGGAGCATCAAACCGCGCTGTCCAGTAACGCCCCCCCCCTCAATCCGCAGACTCAGCGCCGCCAACCCAAGCCTGTCGAGTTGCACGGCGGCCGCGTACCCCCCTGGGAGGCGGCCAAAGGCATCTCGTCCGGCCACAGCGACCACCTCGGTGGCCGAAACTGACGCGGGCACCGCCCCTTACTCGGGGTCAACGATGTTCCTCCCCCATAATCGTGCCCGCGGGCCGATGTGCCCTGCCGGCCACACCGGGTGTGGCGTTGATACCACGGGCAGGCGCAGACCACCCAGGCGGGACAACCGGAAACTGATTGTAACTCATTGCCCGGAAGCATTTTATGAACATAGCCTCCTAACCTCGCGGCACCGGCGGTCAGTTTGCCGGCCTTGGGTTGTCGCGGACCGTCGGGGTTGGGACGCCGGACGGCGGCCGGGGTGCGCGTTGCGGCGTGCCGGCATCGGCCGCGGGGACGGACGTTCGGTGCCCGGCTGAAACCCGGGCGACCGCGCGAAGGAGGGGCTCAACATGATCGGTCCACTTTCAGGACTAGGCGGCTATGACACCGGCGGGCTCGGCGCCCTTCAGGGGCTTGAGTCGGGGAGCGGGTCGGGGGCCACGTCGGCGTCAGCGCCAGCGACCGCAGGTACGGGTTCGACCGCCGGCAGCATCGACTCGATCGTCCAGGCCGTCGGCCAGCTCTTGCAGCAGATCGGCGGTGGTCTGGAGCAGGACAACACGCTGCGCATGCTCGTGGCGCTGCTGATTCTGGCGGCCCTGTGGCAGCAAGAAGCCCAGCAGTGGGTAGAAGGCCTCTGGCAGAACCTGGCGGGGTCGCAGAGCGGCAGCGTCGCCTCCGGGTCGTCCACGGCCATGTTCTTCTCGTCCACAACCGTCAGCGTGACCCAGACGGTGGCCTACCTCGGCAACGTGACGGGGCCGACGGACGCCTCGGGTGGCCAAGTGGACCTCACCGCCTGAATGACCGCACGGCCGCACGACCTCGGCGGCCATCACGAACCACTCGTCCCGTTCGTGCGCCGGCCGGTTCCGTCGGGACGCGGCAGCCGTACACGTACCGCTGACAGCCCCCCTCAGGCCGTCCGAAACTCCCCGCCACTGTTCCTCTGGCTCCGGTACGCAACCGCATACCTGTGGCCATCAGGCTTCACGATGGGACCGCCGCAACACAGCCCAGTGGGTGAACCAGACCCACGTCCCTGCGGGGCACGCCCACGATCCGGTCTGTTTAAGCTATAGCCAGCCTGATTCGGGTCTGGTACGCTCCCGGCGGCGCGGGTGTCTTCCCCGGGCCTGCATGCCCCGGAGAAGACAGGGTTGTGAGTTTGGGCACGCCGGCTTCGTTTTGGCGCAGCGAAGGACGTGCCAGTGGGATAACCGGTTTATCGGAACAAGGATGAGGCTGTCGGCGCCGCCGGCGTGGACCGCAGGCGGGGTCCGACGCGCGCTACTCCAGCAGGAAGCGAGGTGCAAGAATGGTTTCGGCGTTGAGGTCTCTGATTGGTGTGTCGGTGCTGATTGCGACGTGCCTGCTGCTCACGGGGGTACCAGGCTGTGTCCTGCCGACGGTGGATGAGATTCTGGCGGAGGCGGCCACCCGGGCCCGGGCGCTCGACCGCGGCGCGATCATCGTGGCCGTCACGGGCGTGAACGGGGCGAGCCTGGACGGCACGGGCAGCGAAACCCTGGCGTGGGAGTTCATCGCCGTCGACCCGAACGCCGCGGACGCCTACCACGTCCTCAACTTCGACGGCACGAACTGGACGACGGAGACGATCAATGAGCTCCTTGTCGGAATCGCCTACTTCGATCTGACCGAAGTGGACATGACCGAGCTGGAGGCCCGCGCCCTGCTGGCCGCGGCGGGTCATGCGGATGACTTCCTCGGTTGGTCACTGAACCAGCCGCTGCATCCCGATTACCCCAACCCCCTGTACACGTTCACCTATGCCGACAAGGGCGTCATCATTGACACGGTAACCGAGGCGGTCACCGTCTCAACGCCACCCTTGGGCGGCGGGGGCGGTGCCGTTCCCGGGGCCGACGACATCAGTCTGGCGTTGATCGCGTTTGCGACTGAGCGGATTAACGACGAGGACCCGGCCGCCATGATCGTCTGGGCGGGCGGGCGTGACTTGGCCGGACAGCCTCTTGCCGCGGCCGCTGATACCACCACCTGGGACTTCGAGGCCGTGGCAGTCGCGGGGACCGATGTTCAGGCCTGGAGTCTCAACTACGTTGACACCCCTGTCTGGACCGTCACCGAGTTGGGCGTTCCACCCTTCGGCGTCCAGTTCGTCAATCTGACGAGCTTGACCATGGACGTGGTGGAGGCCTGGGACCTCGCCGTCGCGGCGGGTTACGCGGGGCCCTTCGACTGGTGGTGCGTCTTCCAGCCGCTGTACCCAGGCGTTGACAGCCCGATGTACGTGTTCCCGATCGCCACGGGTTACGTGCTGGTGGATTCGCTGACCGGCGAAGTCATCGAAGAGTAGCGGCGAGCCCCGCGGCGCCCGCATACGGTGCCGCAGGCAATCCGCGTTCGAGAAACGGTCTCGCTCGGACTTATCATCCGGGCGAGGCCGCTCTTGCGCTACCGAAGGCCCACCCGCCAGGCTGGTAGCCCCGTGGCAACGTCCGGGCCCGGGGTGCCGAACGCGATTCGGCGCGGGTGATCAGAACCGCCGCCGTCCGGCGGTGCGAAAGACGCGAACCGGCAGATGCATGCGGGGCACGCAGGAGGCGGAGGGCGCCCCGGGCGAGACTCGCGGCGCTCTCCCGGCGGCGCTGGCACGGGGTATCGTAACCGGGGCCGTAGATGGTTCGTCCCTGGCGGGCTCGTTGCCGACGCGCTGAGACGCGGCCACCCGCAACACTTGACGAGATCACGTCGCCGGCGACGATGACGCGACTGTCAACACACATTGGACCGCACCAGGAACGGATCATCAACCGCGCCGACAAGATCGAGTGCCTTCGCTCGGCAACCCCCGGGGTGTGGCCGGAACCAGCCAAGTAGGGACTGGACAAGACGGGGAAACGAAGAGTGAACAACACTCCTCGGCTCTATTCCGACTTGGCCTGGCTCTGGCCCTTGTGGGGCGACGCCACCGTCGATTACGCGCATTACTGCGGTCGGGTCACCCAACTGATCCGGCAATACGCTCGACGCCCGGTCGGCACGCTGTTGAACATCGGATGCGGAGGCGGCAAGAACGTCCTCAACCTGAAGAAGCACTTTCGAGTTACGGGGGTGGACTTGAGCCCCACCATGATCGACCAGGCCAAGACGCTGAATCCCGACTGCGAGTTCATCGTAGGAGACATGCGGTCCTTCGCACTGGGGAGGACCTTCGATGTCGTCTTGATGGACGATGCGATCTCCTTCATGATCGGCCACGACGATTTGTCGGCCGCGTTCCGCACCGCAGGTAATCACCTGAATCCTGGCGGCGTGCTGATCGCCACACCCGATGTGACGACTGAGGCATTCCGGCAGAACCAGACCACCGTCACCCCCGCCGCGGTGCGGTTGAAGCCCGCCAACCTGGACGTCATCTTTATCGAGAACTACTACGATCCTGATCCGTCGGACAACCACTACGAGGCAACGCTGCTGTTCTTGATCCGGGAAGACGGCGTCCTTCGCGTGGAGAGCGACCGGCACCAGCTTGGCCTTTTCTCTCTGGATGCGTGGAGAAGCATCCTCGCTGCAACAGGCTTCGTGACGCATGAAGAGGAATACGCGGACGGTCAGAACGAGTACACGGTCTTTGCATCCGTCAAGCCCGAATGAAGGCGCTGCGCGAAGTCCGGATCCGCTCATGGCCCCGGCGCGAACGAGTCTGTAAACCGAGCGCAGGCTGCCTCGAAGAAGACCCAGGTTCGGGCCGTTGCTCTCGGCAGAGCGGCCGACGCCCAACGCCGGTGACGCGCGTTCCCGGCCGCGCAGCGGGGTCGAAGGCCGCCCCCGCCGGTGCGTTGGACAGCTCCGACGTGGGCCGCAGGGGACCCACGCTGCATGGCCAGCGGGCCATCAGCGCTTGGGGTGTCCGAATCGGTCTACGTTCTTCTTCCAGGTCGGGATGCGGTCGTCGTAGATCCGGTACCCCAGCCAGACGATGCTCAGGATGCCGAGGATGCCCACGGCCGCCCCCATGAGCATCATCAGCCCCGGCAGCGTGAACACCGGCTGCACGCCGGTCGCCGGGTCGCCCGTACCCGTAAACCGCCGCTCGATCACGGTGGCCCCGATAAACAGCGCCGGCGCCACCACCACGCAGCCGACTACGGCGGCCACGATCTTCCAGATCGGCACTCGCCCTGACTTCCGAATCATCGCCTGAAACCGACCTCGCTACGCCTGACGGAGCCCCTCGTCCGCTACAGAGGCAAACGGCGCGGGTGGGACGCCCACCAGGCATTCCCCCACTCCACGCGCCCCCGCCCCGAAGAGGTCACGTGAGAGCACCTCGGGGCGCGAGCCCGCCTCGCCACCGGGTCCCCGCCGCGGCACACCCGTGTGGACCCCGCACCACGTAACGCATCACTAAGCCGTACCGCCGCGACGCGGTTATGCTGCGTCCGATGCCTCTGGACCTCTACGGCTGCGCCTCGCCCTTCGGCTTGGCCTCCTCCTTCTCGATCTGCGGCGGGGTACCTTCCTTCGCACCCTGGGCGTGGCCGCCCTCCGCAGGCTTACCCGACGCGTCCAGGAGACGTACCGACTTGATCAGCACCGTTTCCACGGGCGTCACGGGACCCATGCCGACCTTCGGATGCTGGGCCACCGGCACCTCACGGATCTTGTCCACGACGTCCATGCCCTCCACCACGCGCCCGAACACGGCGTAGGCCGCACCGTCCGGCTGCGGTGCGTCCAACCGGGGGTTGTCCACCACGTTGATGAAGAACTGCGACGTGGCGGAGTTCGGCGAATCCGGTCCGCCGCCACGCCGGGCCATGGCGATCGTCCCCCGCACGTTCTTCAGCCCGTTCTCCCACTCATTCTTGATCGGCGCCCGCAGGCCCTGGGTCTTCTGGTTCAGTTCAGCGTCGTACCCGCCGCCCTGGATCATGAACGTCTTCATGACGCGGTGAAAAACGGTTCCGTCGTAGAACCCGTCCCGGACATACGCCAGGAAGTTCTCCACCGATATCGGGGCCTTCGCGGCGTCCAGTTCCAAGGTGATGCTGCCCAGCGAGGTCTCCATCAGCACACGCGGGTTGGCCACTTCAACCTCCTTCTTCGGTTCCTGCGGCTGGTTCTCCTGCGCCCAGGCCAGGCTTACACCCAACAGTAGCACCAGCATGCACAACGAACGAGTCATTTCTGCTCCTCCAAGGTACTTCTCACGGCATCCGCCGGCCCGCCCTTGGACCCAAAGGACGTCATCCGCAGGCCCGACGCCGGAGGCAGAAGGATACCACCGGCGTACCGCCCCGGCAATCCCACCCCCCGACCGGACCCGCCGTTGCCCGGCGGCCGGTGTAGCGTATAATGCCACTCTCCCGGTCCCGGTGGACGCTCCCGACAGGAACCAGAGCATCCCCGCCGACCGCTCGGTGCGGAGGAACCCGAGTCCATCTTCCCTGCGGAGTACGTCGACCATGGCCTTGGAAGCAGATGCCCGCCTCTACCACGCCCAGCCGCGTCCTGGAAAGATCGAAGTCGTGCCGACCAAACCCTGCATCACCCAGCGTGATCTGTCGCTGGCGTACACGCCGGGTGTGGCCGTGCCCTGCCTCGACATCCAGAAAGACCCCTACAAGGCCTACGAGTACACCTCGCGGGGCAACCTGGTCGCGGTGATCTCGAACGGCACCGCGGTCCTGGGCTTGGGCAACATCGGCGCCCTCGCGGGCAAACCCGTCATGGAGGGCAAGGGCGTCCTGTTCAAGCGCTTCGCCGGTATCGACGTGTTCGACCTCGAGGTGGACACCCTGGACCCCGACGAGTTCATCAACATCGTCCAGAAGCTGGGCCCCACCTTCGGCGGCATCAACCTGGAGGACATCAAAGCGCCCGAGTGCTTCTACATCGAGCAGCGCCTCCAGGAGCTGATGGACATCCCCGTCTTCCACGACGATCAACACGGCACCGCCATCATCTCCGGCGCCGCGCTCATCAACGGCTGCATTGTTCAGAAGAAAGAGCTGGGCAAGATTCGAATGGTCATCAGCGGCGCCGGGGCGGCCGGCATCGCCTGCGCGAAGTTCTACGAGTCACTCGGCGTCAAGCACGATCACATCATGCTCGTCGATTCCAAGGGCGTCATCTACAAGGGGCGCTCCGAGGGCATGAACGAGTACAAGGAGCACTTCGCCGTCCAGACCAAGGCCCGTACCCTCGCCGACGCCCTTAAAGGTGCCGACGTGTTCTCCGGACTTTCCCAGCCCGGCATCGTCACGCAGGAGATGGTCAAGTCCATGGCCGACAAGCCGCTCATCTGCGCCATGGCGAACCCCGTGCCCGAGATCATGCCCGAGGAAGCCCGCGCCGCCCGGTCCGACGCCATCGTCGCCAGCGGCCGCAGCGACTACCCCAACCAGGTCAACAACGTGCTCGGCTTCCCGTTCATTTTCCGCGGGGCCCTCGACGTCCGCGCCCGCAAGATTAACGAAGAGATGAAGCTGGCCGCCTGTCACGCCCTCGCCGAACTCGCTCGCCAGGACGTGCCCGACAGCGTGCTGCGCGCCTACGGCCTGAAGCGCCTGCACTTCGGCCCCGACTACATCATCCCCAAGCCGTTCGACCCCCGGGTGCTGACCTGGGAGTCCTCGGCCGTGGCTGAGGCGGCCGTCAAGTCCGGCGTCGCCCAAGCGCCCATCCAGGACTTCCGCGCTTACCGCGATCGGCTGGAAGCATCCCTGTCCCGGTCACAGCAGTTCATGCGGGCCCTGCGCAACCGCGCCCGCGGCAGCGGCAAACGCATCATCTTCTCCGATGGTGACCATCCCACCATCCTCCGCGCCGTCAGCATCATCGAGGACGAGCAGCTCGCCCGCCCCGTGCTGGTCGGACGGCCGGAGCTCATCCAGCGCCAGGCCCGCGAGATGGGCATTCACCTGCGCGACGTGGAAATCGTCGATCCCTATACCCATCCCGAACGTGACTTGCTCATCCAGCACTTCTACGACAAGCGCAAACGCAAAGGCATCAACTGGACGGATGCCACCTTCGCCATTCGCCGACCCGACTGGTTCGCCGCCCTCATGCTCGACATGGGCAAGGTGGACGGCATGGTCGGCGGCATCGGACGCACCCACACCTGGGTCATGCGCTCGTTGCTGGAGGTCATCCCGCGCCGACCCGACGTCAAACGCGTCAGCGGCATGTTCATCGTGCTTACGAAGGCAGACGTGCTCTTCTTCGCCGACTGCACGGCCCAGATCGAGCCGAACGCCGAGCAACTTGCTGAGACGGCCCTGCTTACCGCGCGGGTCGCCCGCTACTTCGGCGTCACCCCCAAGGTGGCCATGCTCTCCTTCAGCAACTTCGGCAGCGTCCGCCACCCGGCGACCGAGAAGCTCCGCCAAGCCGTGGACATCGTGCGCCAGCGCGAGCCCGCCCTGTGTATCGACGGCGAAATGCAGGCCGACACCGCGCTGTCCAAGGAGCTTCAGGACAACCTCTTCCCGTTCTGCGAACTCAAGGGCCCGGCCAACGTCCTGATCTTCCCGAACCTGGCAGCCGGCCTCATTGCCTCCAAGCTGATGACGCGCCTGGGCAACGCCGAGATGATCGGCCCGCTGGCGCTCGGCGCCGCTAAGCCGATCAACGTCCTCCAGCTCGCCAGCGACGTGGAGAACGTGGTGAACGCGACGGCCATTACCGTCATCGAGTGCATCGACGGAACCCTGTAGATTGGCGACTGGAGATTGACGATTGTCGATTGTAGAGGGGGCATGGCCCACCACCGAAAGGGCGAATCCTCAAGAGCAAGCAGGGAATGCAGGAGCCAGCAGGGGTAGGGCGGGCTCAGCCCGCCGGACCGGGCAACCTCGAACAGCGGCGCCGGTATCCGGCATGCCCGGATCTCCGATGGCATGACCGAGGCCCCGGTGCCTTGGCGGGCTCCCAGGTGGCATCATCAGACGCGCGGTGAGCCTGCCACTGCCGTTCACGGCACGTGTCAGCCGGCAAGGGGCGACCGGCGACGTTTGCCCCTGCTGCCCTGACGCGACTCATTCACCGGGAGCCAGGCATGCGTGGATGGCGCAGGCTTGCCGGCCTCCTAATCGCTCTGGGGCTCGTCCTGACGACACGCGCGCCGAGCGTCGGCCCGGACGCCACCAAGCCGCCGAACCCCGTCGACGACGCCGCCGGCACGCCGACGCCGTTCCGGATCACAGTGGTGGATTCGAAGACCGGCCGCGGGGTACCGCTCGTCGAACTCTCCACCGTCAACGGCATCGTGACCATCACGGACAGCGCCGGCGTGATCGCCTTCACCGAGCCGGGCCTGATGAACCACGACGTGTTCTTCACCGTCAGAAGTCACGGCTACACATTCCCCAAGGATGGCTTCGGGTACGCGGGCACGCGGTTGCACGTCACGCCCGGCGGGTCGGCCAAGCTGTCTGTTGACCGCGTGAACATCGCCGAGCGCCTCTACCGCATCACCGGCGCGGGTGTCTACCGCGATAGTGTGGTCCTTGGCGACCGCGTGCCCACCCGCATGCCACTGCTCAATGCTCAGGTCCTGGGCCAGGACAGCGTGCAGACCGCCCTGTACCGCGGGAAGATCTACTGGTTCTGGGGCGACACCAACCGGGCGGCCTACCCCCTGGGCAACTTCGGCATGTCGGGAGCCGTCTCCGAGCTCCCGCGCGATGGGGATGGCGGCGGGCTTGACCCCGCCGTCGGGATCGACCTGACGTACTTCGTCGGCCCCGACGGGTTCTCGCGCCCCATGTGCCCGATCGAGGACCGGCCGGGACCGGTCTGGTGTGACGGGCTGGTGACCTGCACCGACGATACCGGCCGGGAGCGACTGCTGTGCCGCTTCGCCCACATGAAGTCGCTGGGCGAGATGTACGAGCAGGGGATTGCCCAATACAACGACGAGAAGGAAGGCTTCGAGCCGATGTCCCGCTTCCCGCTGGACGCTCCCCTGAGCATGCGCGGCCAGCCGCTGCGCGTCCGGGAGCGCGACGGCGAGTACTGGTACTTCGCGCTGCCGTTTCCGCTGAGCCGCTGCCGGGTGGACTGCAAGAGCCTGCTGGACGTGACGCAGTACGAAGCGTTCACCTGTCTGGAACCAGGGGCACGCTACGACGCGGAGAGGCCACGGCTGGAGCGCGACCCGGCCGGCCGGCTCGTCTACGGCTGGAAACGCGACACCGGTGTCATCCTCCAGAAGGAACAGAACGAGCTGATTCAGAAGGGCGTGATGAAGCCCGAGGAGGCGTTGATCCAGCTACGCGACGTGGAGACGGATAAGCCGGTGTTGGGGCACTCGGGGACGGTGGCCTGGAACGCCTATCGCGGGCGCTGGGTGCTGATCGTACAAGAGGCGTTCGGCACGTCCTTGTGCGGCGAAGTCTGGTACGCCGAGGCGCCCGCCCTGACGGGCCCCTGGGGCCGGGCGCGAAAGATCGTCACCCACGACGACTACTCGTTCTACAACGTGGCCCACCACCCGTTCTTCGATCAGGACGGCGGGCGGCTGATCTACTTCGAGGGGACCTACACCATGGCGTTCTCGGGCACCGAGGTCCCCACGCCGCGGTACGACTACAACCAGATCATGTACCGGCTCGACCTGAGTGACGAACGGTTGCGCTCTGTCCAGACCAGCGCTCAGCCCGAGCCCGCGCCGACGCAACCGCCCTATCCGTAGACAGGCATGGGGTCACGGGGGTCAACGCACGGGCGTCAACTTGACAATTGACACCTGGCGGCCTTCCGACGCACGTCGAGGCCGGACCGGCAGCGTATTCACGCCCAACTCGTGGCAATGGACAACAGCCACTCTACACGCCCGGCATGAAGCACACTGCCCACGCGCGCGGCGTGGTACGCCAGTGGACTGCCCAAACCCCGGCGCTTCGACACAACGCCTCACAATCGGCCACCAACGCCACACGCCCGCGCTTCGTCGCGCGGGCGTGCTTCGCGGTGGTCAACTCTCCCGTCTGATTGCGTCTACGTTGCCCGCGGCTTGGCGACGATCGGGACGTACTCGGGATACCACATCGCCACTTTCACCACCTCGTCAATCTGGTGCTCGGGGATCATGCGGCCCAGGTGGTTGTGGCTGGCGTAGCGGATGACCGCGGCCGCGATCCGCGCGCTTACCTTTCGCAGGTCCTCCTGCGGCGGATACAGCGCGCCTTGGTTCAGGCGGTCCTGGCTGACGCAGTCCGCCAGCGTGCGGGCGGCAATCGTGAACACCTCCCACGGAATCTCGCGCATTTCCGCGATCAGGGCCCCCAGCCCCACGCCCGGGAAAATGAACACGTTGTTCGACTGGCCGATCACAATCCGCCGACCCTCGAAGTCCACCGGCGGGAACGGACTGCCGGTGGCCACCAGCCCGCGTCCCTTCGTCCAGCGGATCGCCTCGCTCGGCGTGCATTCCGCCTTGCTGGTCGGGTTGCTCATCGGCATGATCACCGGCCGGTCCACGTGCTTGGCCATCTCCTCGATCATCGCCTGGCGGAACACGCCGGCCGTCGCCGTCGCCCCGACCAGCACCGTCGGCTTGAACAGGGAAATCACCTGCTCCGGCGTGGTGTGCTGCGGATGAATCTTGTAGTACTCCAGCACGTCCCGGGTGGCCACGAAGTCCCGGTTGTGCGCGCCGCGAATCTCGCGTTCATCGTAGAGCAGTCCGTCGATGTCGAACATCATCTGCGAGCGGCGGATGACCTCGCGCGACACGCCGTCCGATTCCATCGCCGAGGCGATCACGCTCGCAATGCCCGTGCAGGCCTCGCCCGCACCCATGTAGAGGATACGCTGCTCGGCAAGCGGCTGCCCGGTGATGCGCAGGGCCGCAAACACGCCGGCCGCCCCCACGCCCCCCGTCCCCTGAATGTCATCGTTGAAGCACGGCAGCCGCCGCCGGTACCCCTCCAGCAGCTCGAACGCCCGGTCCACGTGGAAGTCCTCCCACTGCAACAGCGCCCGCGGGAACACCTCCTTCACCCCCTGCACGAAGGCCTCCAGGAACTCCGCGTACTCCGCCCCGCGCAACCGCCGCTCACGATACCCCAGGTAGAACGGATCATTCAGCAGCGCCGCGTTGTCCGTGCCCACGTCCAAGTCCAGCGCCAGGCACTTCGACGGATGAATCCCCGCCCCGGCCACGTACAACGCCAGCTTCCCGATCGGGATGCCCATGCCGCCCGCCCCCTGGTCGCCCAGACCCAGGATGCGCTCGTTGTCCGTCACCACGATCAGCCGCACGTCGCTGCGCGGCGCGTTCCGCAACACCTGCGGGATGCGCTCCTTGTCATCCGGCGTCAGCCAGATGCCCCGCGCACTGCGGAAAATGTGACTGAACCGCTGGCACGCCTTGCCGACCGTCGGCGTGTACACGATCGGCATGTACTCCGCCATGTTCTCCACCAGCACGCGATAAAACAGGACCTCGTTGCGGTCCTGCAAGACGGCCATGCCGATGTACTTCTCGAGGTCGTCCGGCTTCGCCGACAGATGCTCCTTCTCGAGCTCCACCTGCTGGTCGATCGACAGCAGGCGCGGCGGGACCAGCCCGCTGAGCCCAAACGCCTCCCGCTCCTCCAGCGGGAAGGCCAATCCCTTGTTTACGGCCGGGTTCTTCAGCAGCCACACGCCGCGCTTGCTCGTGTGAATGCACTCCGGCGGACAGATTGAGCACAGTTCCGCTGCGCGTCGTCCATTCCTCACGGATACCACTCCTCAAATGCCGGTCAATCTTCACCGCTGAATTTATCGGCTGTTGGCGACCCCGGCTTGGCCATCCAGCGCACAGTGACGCTGTTGTGCAATTCCCATGCCGCAAATGCCCCAGTCCCCTCCGGTGCCAACCAACGCGGGCTTACGGTGGCCGACCCCTCTCCCCGCGGGAGAGGGGCTGGGGTGAGGGCCGCGGACCCAACGACCCACGGTCAGGCAAGACCCGCTCCCCCGCTGCACGGACGACGCCACCCACGTACCTCCACGCGTACCGGACTGGACATCCCCGACGCATGCCCCCATGATTCCCCCGGCGCCCACTATGACCCCCACCGAATTCGCCATGCTCGTCGGAATCGGCCTCGTCGCCGGCGTCGCCGGCGGGATGCTCGGCATCGGCGGCAGCATCGTCATGATTCCGGCCATGACGGTCCTGCTGGGCCCCGCCCAGCACCTCTACCAAGCCGCCGCGATGATTGTGAACTTCTTCGTCGTTGTGCCGGCCGTGTATCAGCACCGCCGGGCCCGGGCCATCCATTTCGCCACCGTCACGAGGCTGGTGCCACTCGCAGTTTTCAGTGTCATAGGCGGGGTAATCTTCAGCGAACTGCCCATATTCACCGACGACAACGAGGTGTACCTCCGCGGCCTGTTCGGTGTGTTCCTGTTCTGGGTGGCCGCCACCGACCTCTACCGCCTCCTGCGGCCATCCGGTTTGGTTTATGCGGCTGCATTACCAGGCGACATGCCTTGGTTGAAAGCCGCGGCCGTGGCCATCCCGACCGGCATCGTCGCGGGGCTGCTCGGGGTCGGCGGCGGTATCGTGGCCGTGCCGCTCCAGCGCCGCCTCCTCCGCATCCCCGTGCGGATCGCCATCGCCAACTCAGCCGCGACCATCATCGCCGTCAGTGTTGTCGGCGCGACCGTAAAGAACTACCGGCTCCTCACCAGTCACAACTACACGACCGAGCCGTTGGTGCTGGCGGCTGTGCTGATCCCCACCGCCATTGTCGGTGGTCTGCTCGGGGCCCGCCTCACCCACCGTCTTCCCGTGCCCGTTATCAAGGCCGCTTTCGCGGTCGTCCTGATGCTTGCCTCCATCCGCATCACGCTCGGCGCCTATCAGTCCCTGCCGGTCGCGACGCCCCAAACCAGCCAAGCACAACCCAGCGAGCCCGCTGAGCCGCTGCAACCCGCCCCGCCGCTGTCGGACGGGTAGCGCTCTCCTGAAGCACTACACCCGAACTCGCACGCCCAGCGTCTAACCTGCCGCCCTCCGCACCCGGCAACCTTCGCCTCAGCCCGACCGCCCCGCGCAACCTGCCGCAGACTCAACTTATCGGCCCCGGCGCACCGATAGCACCCAGGGGCTACCGTGTCCGGCCGCGCGCCCGCTACCGGCCTCCACCAGTGGTAACGCGGTCAGCCCAACCGCTCGAGTACACCCAGCAGGGACCCGACCTATGACTCACAGCAACGTCGAGCGTGCCCGGTCGTCGCGCCGAGGGCCTGTTCGTCCGACCTCTCGCCTCGTCGGCCTGACCTTCGCCATGGCCCTTCTGCTTCTGCCCGGCTGCACCGTCCTGACAGACGAGTTCCGAGCCACGGCCGTCCCCGCCCTGCACAGTGGGGTCCAATCGATCCTCTCAGGCATCGTGGACGGCTTCTTCGCGGTGGTGGAGCCTGGCACTTAGGCCGTGCAGGATTGATCCAATCTCATACAGCCACAGCGGCGGGACGTCACCTGCACTAACATGCGCCATGACGCGATGGTAGCACTGCGTCCTTGGTTACCGTACCTGGACTCAGCGATACCTCCAGACGTACGAGCCGCTGCTCCGGCCCCTGTGGCAGGAATCGGTGAAACTCCTCCCCCACCGCGTGCAGGCCTGCCCGAGCGTAGCAGCGGAGCGCTGTGGTGTTCCCCGGGAAGACGATGAGCACCACCCGCTCGGCCGAGGCGCGGTCCCGTGCCCAGGCCAGCACGGCACGAACCAGCCGGGTGCCGTAGCCATGGCCGCGCTCTTGCGGCCGCACGACGACGTGGCCGAGCCAGTAGTGGAACGCCGCCCCCCGCATGGGATTAAGCTCGGCGTAGCCGATGGGTCCCGCTCCGCTCTTCGGCCACCACAGCAGCGGAAACCCGTCGGGGCGTCGCCAAGCCCGGACCTTCTCGGCCGTCAGGGGGGGCAGGGTACTCGGGGCAAGCCAGTGCAGTTCTTCGTCCGTGGCCACCCACCCGGCCACGAGGCCAGCCTGCGCAGGCTCGAACGGTCTCAGTTCAGCGCAGTCGTCGGTAACCTGAGTGGTGTCGTTCATCTGTCCAACCCGAACGGCGCGGGCCGCCTGTAGGCGGCCAATCACGAGGCAGCGCGGTGAATGGCGCCGGCCGTCGCTAGCGGGAGTGTTCATCGACCCGGGCAACCGGGCGACTGCACGAAGGATGCCATACCCACGGCGCGACCCCGATTCGTCGCCCGTTACCCGGCATGCACACCGTCTCCGTCACGGTTCCTGGCGAGCGAACCGCCAAGGACCAAACGCCAGTGCTTGTGCCGCTGCAACGCAGTCACTGAATTCCGCAGGCGCTGTATAGTCTCCACCTCCGCCACACTTCCTCACCTTACCTCGCCCCTAGGTTGGTCGGTGCTCTTGGCATGCAGAACCGGGCGCCGTGCGTCCCGGAACGGCCCGCGCGGGGCGTCCACCGAAGGTTGGCGCACGCTGTTACGGTTGGCCCCTCAAGATCACGTGTGCAGAAGGAGGTCTACTGCCCGGGACAGGACTTGAACCTGCACGTTCGTTTAAATGAACACAAGCACCTCAAGCTTGCGCGTCTGCCAATTCCGCCACCCGGGCTGCCTGGTCCGTCACGGAAGGCTACCACGTAATCGGCGGGAATCAAGCGTGGCCCGGCGGGCAGTGGCGCGACGCTATCGTGGGCTGCGGCCAGGGACCGTCGGGGCGGTGTCACGCGGGCCCGGCCCCGGCAGAAACACGGGGCCCGGCGGGTTGCATCCCGGCGAACGGTTCACTATATTCGTACCGCTCGCGTGCGTGGGCTTGCATGCGGCGGTTTGCTGCGATATACGGGCGCCGGTGTCGGTGGGCGGCGCTGGGAGGGTGTAGCGTCCCAGGCGGCCGGGATGCGCCGGCGGTCGGCGCCGCGGCAGACGGATGCTGCCAGCCGCAGCCCCCAAGCCAGAACGTGGCCCAACTGCCGTGGTGAGGGCTGCCCTGCCAGGGCGTGCCCCCGCGAAGGCGGGCGGCTTCCGGACCTTGTGGTGCGACGTTGAGTCGCACAAAGGAGACCCCCCTTGAGCACCGTGACGAAAGTCTTCGTCGTCCTGCTGGTCGTGTTCAGCATCGCTTTCACGATGATGACCGTCGCCATCGCGGCGAGGACGCCCCGGTGGCGGGAGGTGGCCTCGGCCTACGAGGAGCACGCCAAGGTGGCGGATGCCAACCTGAGGCAGTTGATTGCGTCGAACGCGGCGGAGCTGGCCTCCGTGCGCGACACCATCAAGGCACAGATGGACCGGGTGGCCAAGCTCGAGAGCGAGGCCCAGAAGCTGCGGAACGACCTGGCCCAGGCGAACGCGAAGCTCGAGCAGGTTACGGCCGAGAAGAGCAGCGCCGAGGCCATCAGCCGCGGCCTGCTCGCCCAGCTCGAGGTCAGTGAGGCCCAGCGTGCCGAGTACCGCAAGCAGCGGACCGAGCTGGAGAACTCCAACGTCGAACTGACGCGGCGTAACATCGACCTGAACGAGCGCGTCAACGAGCAGACGGCGCAGTTGGCGGTCCTGCTGGCCGAGAAGCGCCAATTCGAGCAGCAGATCAACATTCTGCGCTCGGAGAATGAACGACTGGCGCAGGCGGCCCGCCAGGTCTCCGGCGGCATGGTGGCGGAGGACGTGTCGGGCGCGGCCATGGCGGGCGTCGAGGCGCTGACGCCGGTGGCAGCCACGCCGGTACGGGGCAAGGTCCTCGAGGTGGCCGGCAACCTGGTCACGATCAGCGTCGGCTCGGCCGACGGGGTGAAGAGCGACATGGTGTTCGTCATTCACCGAGACGGGCAGTACGTGGCCGACGTGAAGATCAGCGTGGTCGATCCGAACCAGGCGGCCGGACGCGTCGTGCAGAAGAGCAGTGATCCGCAGCCCGGCGACCAGGTGACGGACGCGCTTACCCTGGCGACACGGCGCGGGTAACGACGCCCGCTCGGCGGCGCGGAGCCGGGCCGGCGCGAGTGCAGCCTTCGGCGACCGGCGGCACAAGAGAACGGAGGTACGTGGCGTGAGTGAAGGTCCCGCGGGTGTACAACCCGAAAGTGATATCTACACCGTTCTGCTGATCATCGCCACGCTGATTGTCGTGGCGAGCACGGTGTATCTCGCGGTTTGCAGCCAGTCCCTGTTCGGCACGTGGAACCCCTTCAGCGCGGTCTAACCCCCGCGGGGCCGGTCGTTAGGCCGATCAGCACGCGGGGATGAAGTCCACGCCGGCGGGCGGCAGGGGTATGGCTCGTGATCCGGCCGGCGGCTGGCCCGTGCGTTTCGGCACGCCGGCGCCGCTTCGGTCGGACACCCATCCATCCGGCGTGGAGAGGAAGCTCCCATGATCTTCGACTCCTTCCTGGGCATGTTCAGCGTGGACATGGGCATCGACCTGGGAACCTGCAACACGCTGGTCTGCGTGAAGGGTGAGGGGATCGTCCTGAATGAGCCTTCGGTCGTGGCGGTCAAGCGCGGCACCAACCGCGTGCTCTACAACGGCAACGCCGTCGGTCTGGTGGCCAAGGAGATGCTGGGGCGCACGCCCGGTTCGATCAGCGCGATCCGCCCACTCAAGGACGGCGTCATCGCCGACTTCGACATCACCGAGGCCATGCTGGGTTACTTCATCCGCAAGGTGCACGGGCGCAGCCGGTTCGTGAAGCCGCGGGTGGTGATCGCGGTGCCGTCGGGCATCACCGCGGTGGAGAAGCGAGCGGTGTACAACTCGGCCGAGCGCGCCGGCGCCCGCCGCGTGTACCTCGTCGAGGAACCGATGGCGGCCGGCATTGGCGGCGGGCTGCCCATCTCCGAGGCCACCGCCTCCATGATCGTCGACATCGGCGGCGGGACGACGGAAGTGGCCATCATGTCGCTGGCCGACATCGCCGTTTGCCGCAGCATCCGCGTCGCCGGCGACGAGATGGACGAAGCCATCGTCACCCACATGCGCAAGAACTACAACCTGATGATCGGCCTGCAAACGGCCGAGGCCATCAAGATCGACATCGGTTCCGTCGCCCCGACGGATGGGGAGACCACGCGCGAGGTGCGCGGGCGGGACCTCATCGGCGGTCTGCCGCGCAAGTGCGTGGTGACCAGCGAGGAGATCCGCGAGGCCCTGCGCGAGCCGGTCGGTCAGATCGTCGGCTGCGTCATCGAGACGCTGGAAACGGCCGAGCCGGAACTGGCCGCCGACCTGGTCGAGAACGGCATTCACCTGGCGGGCGGCGGAGCCTTGCTGCGCGGCATTGCCACCGTCCTGGCCGAGGCGACCGGGCTGGACGTCCGTCTGGTCGACGATCCACTGACGTGCGTGGCGCGGGGCACGTCGGTGTACCTGGAGAACCTTGCCACCTGGAAGGACACGATGGAGTCGGACGCAGACGAATACTGAGCCGCGCTGGTGAACCCATGACCCGTCGTCGCCGTCCCAGGCCGTATCTGCGCACGATTCTCATCAGCCTGCTTGCCCTATCCCTCCTGGGTCTGCTGCTGCCCCGCTCGTGGACCGCGCCGCTGATGAGCCTCGTGCAGGTGCTGGCACCGTTCCAGGCGGCCACGCAGGCGGTGGCCGATGGGGCCCAGGCACGCACCGCGGGCGATACGCCGCCCCCCACCGCCGAAGAACACCAGCAGCTTCGACAGCAGGCCGAGGCCCTCCGTCATCAGGTCGCCGCCCTCAGCGCGCACGCGGTGGCGCTCGAGGAGGAGAACGCGCTGTTGACGGCCGTGCGGCTGCGCGGGGAGGGCGGCAGCGCCCTGGGCGCCCGTGGTCGGCTGATCCCGGCGCGCGTGATCGCCCAGGACGTGGTGGCGTGGCGCAGCTCGCGTCTGATCGACGCCGGGACGCTACGCGGCGTGCAGCCCGGGGCGATCGTGACCTCGCGGGCGTTTGACATCAACCAGGGCGAGGAGATCGGCTTGCGTCCCGGATTGGCGGTGCTGCTGGCCGAGACGCTCGTCGGCACCGTGGAGAAGACCGGCACGCACACGGCCCGCGTCCGGCTGCTCAGCGACATTACGAGCGCGCGTCGCGTGCGGATCGGGCGTTTCGTGGAGGACCGTTTCGCGCTGGTGGAGCCGGTTTTCTGGCTCATCGGCACCGGGCGCGGACGCATGGAACTCCGCGACGTGGACCGCCGGCTGGTGCAGGACGGCCTCGTGGCGATCGGCGACATTGTGCTGTCGGACCCGACCGACGAGATGCTCCCGGCCGCCCTGACGATCGGCAAGATCACCATGGTCGAACCGGACCGCGGGAACCCGTTGTTGCGGGTGCTGACCGTCGAGCCGGTGGTGCCGGAAACACAACTGCAACGAGTGTACGTGTACGATCCTTCGCCGGCCGGCAACGAATGAGCAGCGTGCCGCCCCATCCCACCACCTCCCTCCCACTCCGCGCCGGCGGACTGAGCCGGACGGGCTGGGTATTCGGCCTGCTCCTGGCAACGCTCGCGGGCGCCGGCCTGCGGTTCCTCGGCCTGGGCGGCCGCGACTTCTGGTTCGATGAGAGCTGCACGTTCATCTACGTGCATCAGCTTTTCTGCTGGCCGGAGGGTTCGAGCCTCCTGCGGGAAAGCACGAACCTGCCCTACTACTTGTTGCTTTCAGGCTGGACGTGGCTGTTGGGCGACTCGGAGGCGGCCTACCGTTCGCTTTCCGCGCTGGCGGCCACGCTCACGGTGCCGCTGCTCGGGGTCGTGGCGTGGCGTCTCGGCGGGCGCGCGGCCGGGCTCGTTGGCGCGGCGTTGGCGGCCTGCAACCCGCTGCATGTCTACTATGCGCATGAGGCCCGGGCCTATGCCCTGTGGGTCCTGTTGCTGGCCGTGATGCTGTGGCTGCTGGTGGAGGCCGCCCGGCGCGAGCGAAGCGCGGTCTGGTGGGTCACCTATGCGACCATGGCGCTGCTGGCGTTGCACGTCCATTACTACACTGTCTTCTTCCTGGCCGCAAGTGTCTCCGTCGTGGCACTCAGATGGCCGCGGAGAACCCCTACTGGAACGGATGAAACCCCTCTCTCACGTGGCGCAGATAAGATCCCTCTCCCCCGTAGGGCGGATAAGACCCCTCTCCCCCATGGGGGAGAGGGCAGGGTGAGGGGGGAGGGCCCGACGCGGCCGCCATCCCCGCTGGAACAGGAACAGACGCTGCCCCGGGATGCGACGCGTGTCCCACCCTCCCCCGACGCCTCCCTCGAAGGGAGGGGAGTTCCGCCAGCGGCTCCTGGGGAAGATTGGCGTCGCACCCTGCGCCGTTGGCTGGTAGTAACTGGCATCATCGCCGTCGCGTTCGTACCGTACTCCCTCCTCGCGGTGCTGCCCGCGGCGGGCGGCGGCGGCAACGTCTGGCTGGCCGAGCAGTGGCAGCCGCGCTCAGCGCTCGGGCACAGCCTGTGGGCGTTCTTGCCGGCAGGTGATTATCCGGCACACCTGCGGGGGTTGTCGCTCGCGTCGCCGGACACGCGACCCGTCGGCAGTCCGGGGCTCGTGGCCATCGCGCGGATCGCGCCGGCGCTGTTGCTGCTCGCGCTGCTCGCGTTGCTGGCACGGCAGGCAGCGGCACCGGCAACCCAACCCGACAGTGCCGCAGACGTGGATGCCGAAGCCGACACTCCCGTTGCTATCCGCGGGCGTCACTTCTTTCTCAGCGTGCTGACGCTGGGGCCGTTGGTGCTGGCGTGGTTGTATTCGGCGCTCATACGGCCGATCTACCTGCCCGGCCGGTATGATCTGGTCGCGTGGCCCGCGTTTGCGGTGTGGATGGCCGTGCTCGTCGCCCAATCGGCGCGGCTCTGCCGGCCGCCCCACCAGTGGCGCTGCCCATTGGTGCTGACGGTGGTGCTGGTCGCGTGTAGCGCGGTACCCCTGGCGCGGCTTCTGCTGTGGCGGCCACCCCCTTCGCCGGCACACTTGCGGGCGGAGAAGCTGACCCGTCTGGCAGGCAGCGGCGGCCTGGCCATCGCCTTCTCCTACGACCGAGACTACCTGCTGTACTACCTGCACCGCGCGGGCTTCGCCGGTCGGATCATCAGCTTCCCGACGTGGCTGGACGAACAGATCGGCTGGGTGGATACCGAGGCGGACCTGGCGCGGGCGGCCACCGGTGCTCTTGACCGAGAGGTCGAGCGCGTGCTGCGCGAAGTAGAGGGCTGCCGGGCGCAAGGCGACCGCGTGTTCCTGCTCGGCGACTCGCTGGACCCCCTGGGCACCGGCCCGCGCGAGGTCTTGCATCAGCGCTTGTTCAGGGCGCTGCGCGAAGGTAAGTACGACACTCTGGCCGCGGATTCCGAACACCACATCTGGGAATTGCGGTCGCCATAACGGCCCGTGGAAGAGCGGTCGAACCGTAGGGGATGGCCTGAGAACCCCAGGTTTGACGGTCCCCGTGTCGGCCGCGGAGGGCCGACGCGACTTCTCCAACAGGCCGCTGCGCGCACGCGCAACGGTGATTCAGCGTCTCCGGGGGCCCGTGAACCCAAGCCACAAGGAAGTGCGACGCGTGGCGTGCGCGAGGACCTCACCCACCGGTGGTGAAGCCCGGGGCCTCGTAGATGACGTACTCCGTCGGCTGCATGCCGAGGGAGCGATAGCAGGTCAGGGCACGCCGGTTCTCGCGGTGCGCATAGAGGCGAAGGGCAACGACCTGCGGGTCGCGTCGGGCGAGCGTGCGCACGTGCTCATACAACGTTTGAAAGACGCCCCGCTGCCGGAAGGCCGGCTCCACGTACACGCTCTGAATCCACCAGATCCAGCCGCAGCGCCAGTCGCTCCACTCCCGCGTGATCATCGTCTGGCCGACGAGCCGCCCGGCCGCCTCGGCATCCGTGAACTCCGCCACGTAGTATTGCCCGCGCAGCGGATCGGCAAGCACGTCGCGCACGCCCGCGGCCACAACCGCCGGATCGAGCGCGAGCCCCTCACTCTCGAGCGCCACGCCGCGATTGAAGGCGGCGATGGTCTCCACATCGTCGAGCCGCGCGCAGCGCACGTAGAGGCGCTTCGCTTCCGCCCTGTCGGAGGCCCGGTCCGGTCCCGTCCCCATGGGGTCTTCCTTCCGCAATGCGTCCACGTCGGGCCCACAGGCTTTCCGACCGCGGCGCGTCGCCACGGCCGTTCCGCATGATCATGCTGCCTTCGGCCGCGCGCCCCCAATCGTCTTACGCCTGCGGCACCGCAACCTCGGCCCGGGTGGCACAGGAGCCCACTGGGCAGCTTGTATCGAGAACCACAGCGCTTGACAACGGGCCTGTGGCATCTACAACCCGGCACTGGATGGGTATCGGATCGCCGGCGCCGAGCCGCGCCCGGTGGTTCAGGCTGGTGCTACCAGGAGATTACCGATGCAATTCGACCAGATTGTCCAGGGCCGGCGCTCGGTGAAGTCCTATGACCCCGAGCATCAGATCAGCGACCGGGAACTGGCGGCCATCTTCGCCAAGGTCTTGTTGACGCCGTCCTCGTTCAACTTGCAGCATTGGCGGTTTGTAGTGGTCCGCGACCAGGCGTTGAAGACCCGCCTGCGGGCGGCCGCGTTTAACCAGGAGCAGGTAGAGAAGGCCGCTGCGGTGGTGGTCGTGCTGGGGAAGCTCAACGCCCACGAGGACGGGCCCCGCATCTATGCCGATGCTCCGGATCCCCTCCGCCGGGCCCTGCTGCCGATGATCGAGCAAAGCTACGCCGACCAACCGGCCCGCCAGCGCGACGAGGCCATTCGCTCCGGCTCGCTGGCCGCGATGACCCTGATGTACGCCGCCTACGACCTGGGCTACGCATCGGGGCCGATGATCGGGTTCGACCCAGGGCAAGTCACCCGCCTGATCGGGGCGGATGAGCACCACATCCCCGTGATGCTGGTCGTCCTGGGCAAGCCAGCTGGCCAACCGCACCCGCGTCCCACCCGCCTGCCGCTGAGTGAGCTGGTCAAGCTGGAGGCGTGGGGCGGCCAGGGACTCGGCTGAAACCCTGTCAATTTGGCTTTCGCGGGGCGGCCGGCGGGGGGTCGGCTGCCAAGCTGGCAGCGGGCCGGCGGTGGGCGCGGCCACCAGCGGCACCGTAACCTTCGTCACCTCAATAGGTTGCATCCAGTACCGGTACGGGTTCGGCGTGGTCCGCAGCATGCTCTATAGGGGGGTACGCACCGGCTGGCTCGGTACCGGTACGAGTAGCAGTCTATCCGCAAGCAACGGATCGGATCGAATCCCACAAACCAACGCATTCGTGAGGAGGCACATATGGCGGTCAAACAGTTGGCCTACGAGCAGGACGCCCGGCAGGCGTTGTGGCGGGGCGTCGAGAAGCTCGCCAACGCGGTCAAGTGCACGCTGGGCCCCCGCGGCCGGAATGCCGTCATCGACAAGGGTTGGGGCGGACCCAACGTCACCAAGGACGGCGTCACCGTGGCCGAGGAGGTCGAACTCACCGACAAGTACGAGAATCTTGGTGCCCAGCTCGTGAAAGAGGCGGCCAGCAAGACCAGTGAGCTGGCCGGCGACGGCACCACCACGGCGACGGTCCTGGCCGAGGCCATCTTCCGGCTCGGGCTGAAGAACATCGTGGCCGGGACGGATGCCAACGCCATCAACCGGGGCATCGAGCAGGCGGTGCGGCAGGTCGTGGCGAAGCTTAAGGACCTGTCCCGCCCGGTGAAGGTCACGGCCCGGGAGGACCTGGTGAACGTGGCGTCCATCTCGGCCAACGCGGACCAGTCCGTGGGCAAGCTGATGGCCGACGCGTTCGAGAAGGTCGGCAAGGACGGGGTCATCACGGTCGATGAGGGCAAGAGTTCCGAGACGGTGATTGACCTGGTGGAAGGCATGCAGTTCGACCGCGGGTTCCTGTCACCGCACTTCGTGACGGACGCCGAGTCCATTCAGTGCGTGCTGTCCAAGCCGTTCGTGCTGGTGCACGAGGACAAGATCACCAACGTCCAGAAGCTCATCCCGCTGCTGGAGAAGGTGTCCAAGGCCAAGCGACCGCTGCTGTTGATTGCGGAGGACGTGGAAGGCGAGGCACTGGCGACGCTGGTGGTCAACAAGATCCGCGGCATCCTGGACATCTGCGCGGTCAAGGCGCCGGGCTACGGCGATCGGCGCAAGGCGATGCTCCAGGACATCGCGATTCTGACCGGCGGACAGGCGATCATGAAGGACCTGGGCATCGACGTGGAGAAGATCTCCATGTCCGACCTGGGCCAGGCCAAGAAGGTCATCGTCGACGCCAATAACACCACGATCATCGAGGGCGCCGGCTCGACCGACGCCATCAAGGCGCGGATTGCCCAACTCACCGCGGAGATCGAGGCGACGACGTCGGATTACGACCGCGAGAAGCTCGAGGAGCGGCGGGCGAAGCTGGCCGGCGGCGTCGCGCAGATCAAGGTCGGGGCGGCCACCGAGACCGAGCTGAAGGAGCGCAAGGCCCGGATCGAGGACGCTCTGCACGCGACACGGGCGGCGTTGGAAGAGGGCATCGTGCCGGGCGGCGGCGTGGCCCTGGTGCGGGCCCGGGCGGTCCTCGCCGATCTCAAGCTGACGGGCGATGCCCAGATCGGCGTGGACATCGTCCGCGAGGCACTGGCCGCCCCCCTGCGGCAGATCGCCCTGAACGCCGGCGTAGAGCCCGGCGTGGTGCTGCACAAGGTCGAGGGCAAGAGCGGGTCGTTCGGCTTCAACGCCGACACCATGCAGTACACCGACCTGGTCAAGGACGGCGTCATCGACCCGACCAAGGTGGTACGTACCGCCCTGGAGAACGCCAGCAGCGTGGCGCGCATCCTGCTCAGCACGGACGTGTGCATCACGGCCAAGCCGGAGAAGAAGAAAGAGGCCGAGGGCGGCATGGGCGGCCCCGGCATGGACGAAGACATGGACATGATGTAGTCCCGCGGTCGGCTGCGCACCGACGGGTGGCAGACGGCAAACGGACGGATTGCTAACCGGCCCGCAGGCCGCGACCGGCGGCCGGGCCCGCGAACGCAAGAGGGAGTGAACGGAACATGGCAACGGCGACCAAGAGCAAGGCGAAGATTAAGTTCCGCCCCATGGATGATCGGGTGCTGGTGGAGCCCAGTGAGGCGGATGAAGTGACCACGGGTGGCATCATTCTGCCCGACACCGCGCGGGAGAAGCCGCAGCGGGGGACGATCCTGGCCGTGGGGCCCGGCAAACTGCTGGACAGCGGCAAGCGCGGCGAGATGGGCGTGCGCATCGGCGACGAGGTCTTCTACGGCAAGTACTCGGGCACCGAGATCGAGTACGGCCCCAGCAAGTACGTCGTCATCCGGGAGAGCGACATCCTGGCGGTCGTGGACAACGGGTAAACGAGGTTGACGGGGCGGGCGGTCGGGCGGGTCGCGGACCCGACCCGGGCGGCCGGCCCCTCTTCAGGATAAGAGGAGTCGGTTATGGCCAAGCAGATGATGTTTGGCGGGGAAGCCCGCGGGCAGATGCTGGAGGGCGTGACCAAGCTGGCGCGGGCGGTGAAGGTCACCATGGGGCCCACCGGACGCAACGCCATCCTGCAGAAGTCCTACGGCTCGCCCCGCGTCACCAAGGACGGGGTGAGCGTCAGCAAGGAAGTGGAGCTGCCCCAGCCGTTCGAGAACATGGGGGCGAAGCTCATTAACCAGGTGGCGACGAAAGCCAGCGACCAGGTGGGCGACGGGACCACGACGGCCACCGTGCTCGCCGAGGCCATCTACACCGAGGGCCTGCGCAACGTCACCGCCGGTGCCAACCCAATGGCACTGAAGCGCGGGATCGACACGGCCGTGGCGGCCGCCGTCGAGGCGATCAAGGGCATCTCGATCAAGGTGCGTTCGACCGACGACCTGGCGAAGGTGGCCACCATCTCCGCCAACGGCGACGCCGAGGTCGGTAAGCTGCTGGCCAGCGCCCTGGAAGCCGTCGGCAAGGAGGGCGTGGTCGAGGTCGAGGAGGGCAAGAGCCTGCAGACGGAGAAGGAAGTCGTCGAGGGCATGCAATTCGACAAGGGCTTCCTCTCGCCCTACTTCATGACGGACCCCGGCGCGGGAGACTGCGTCCTGACGGAGGCGTACATCCTGCTGTACGAGAAGAAGATCAGCAACCTGCGCGAGTTCCTGCCGGTGCTCGAGGCGGTGGCCAGCGGGGGAAAGCCGCTGCTGGTCGTCGCCGAGGACGTGGAGGGCGAGGCACTCGCCGGGCTCGTGGTCAACCGCATCCGCGGGGTGCTGAACTGCTGTGCCGTCAAGGCGCCGGCGTTCGGCGACCGCCGCAAGGCGATCCTGGGCGACCTGGCCGCCCTGACCGGCGGGACGCTGCTCAGCGAAGACCTGGGCATCAAGCTCGAGAACGTCACGCTGAAGCAGTTGGGCACCGCCAAGAAGATCGTCGTCACCAAGGATGACACGACCATCATCGAAGGCGGCGGCAAGAAGGCGGACATCAAGGCCCGCATCGACCAGATTCGGGCCCAGATCGAGAAGACCACCAGCGATTATGACCGCGAGAAGCTCCAGGAGCGTCTGGCGCGTCTGACCGGCGGGGTGGCCGTCATCCGCGTCGGCGGGGCCACCGAGATCGAGGTCAAAGAGCGCAAGGACCTCGTGGAGGACGCGTTCCACGCCACCAAGGCGGCCGCCGAGGAAGGAATCGTGCCGGGCGGCGGCGTGGCCTTCCTGCGTGCCATCGACGCCGTGGCCGCGGCGCGCGACAAGACCCGCGGCGACGCCAAGATCGGCTGCGAGATCGTCATGGCCGCCCTGCGGGCGCCAACGCGCCAGATCGCCGCGAACGGCGGCTACGAGGGTGAGGTCATCGTCGAGCAGATTCTCGAGAAGAACGGGAACCTCGGCTTCGACGTGCGTAACGGCGAGTTCGTGGACATGGTCAAGGCCGGCATCATTGACCCGACCAAGGTCGCCCGCGTCGCGCTCGAAACGGCGGCCAGCGTCGCGGGGCTGATGCTGACCACCCAGGTGCTCGTCAGCGAACTCAAGGACGAGGAGAAGAAGATCGAGAAAGCAGTGCGTTGAAGGCAGAATGCAGAAGGAAGAAGTCAGAATGCAGAAAGGGGCGCGGTAGCCCTTTCTGCATTCTGACTTGTGATTGCATCCTTGCAGGCCTGGCGCAGGTGTGGTGGGGTTTGCGCATTGGGGGTGCTTTTGGACAAGCGTGACTATTACGAGGTGCTGGGCCTCTCGCGGGAGGCGACGCCCGAGGAGGTCAAGAAGGCGTTTCGTCGTCTCGCCCACAAGCACCACCCGGACCGCAACCCCGATGACCCCTCCGCGGAGGACAGGTTCAAGGAAGCGTCCGAGGCCTACGAGGTCCTCTCCGACCCCGAGAAGCGACAGCGTTACGACCGGTACGGGCACGCCGGCCTGTGCGGCACCGGCGTGCGCGACTACTCCCACATGGGGGTCGAGGACATCTTCTCGATGTTCAGCGACCTCTTTGGTCAGGACTTCTTTGGGGGCGGACGCCGCCGCGGACGCGGCGCCGACCTGCAAACGCAGGTGGAGTTGACGCTGCACGAGGTCGCCACCGGCGCCACGCGCTCGATTGAGTTCGAGCGCACTGATTTCTGTGATGGCTGCGGCGGGACGGGGGCCGCGCCGGGTTCCGAACGACGCGGCTGCGCGACGTGCGGCGGCTACGGGCAGGTCGAACACAGCGGCGGTTTCGCCGGCTTGTTCGGGCGTATGATCACCGCGTGCCCGACCTGCCGCGGCCGGGGCTGGATGCTCACGAAGGTTTGCGACCGCTGTCGGGGCAGCGGACGCGCGCTGAAACGGCGCGTGGTCCAGGTGCAGATCCCCGCGGGCATTCACGATGGTCAGGGCGTCCGCGTGAGGGGTGAGGGTGAACCCGCATCGGAGGGCACTGAATGCGGCGATCTGTACTGTTACGTTCGCATCCGAGCGCACCCGTTCTTCGAGCGCCACAAGCAGGATCTGCTCTGCCAGGTGCCCATCAGTTTCACGCAGGCGGCGTTGGGGGCGGTGGTGGAAGTGCCCACGCTGAGCGGCAAGGCAGAACTCAGAATCCCCGCCGGCACCCAGGCCGGGGCGGTCTTCCGCTTGCCGGGGCAGGGTTTGCCGGACGTGCGTTCCGGGCGGACGGGCGACGAGCTGGTGCAGGTAACCGTGGAAATCCCCAAGAAGCTCAACCGCGACCAGGAGAAGCTCCTCCGCACGTTCGCGGCCACTGAGGACAAAGCGGTGTTGCCTGAATCACGCGGGTTCTTCGAGAAGCTGAAGGATTACCTGGCGGGCAAGTTGGAGTAGGCACCCGGGGCAGGCGACCGCCCCGGTGGGCCCTGAGTGGTTTCGACCTGTAGAGGGTTACGACTCGGTCACCATGAGGAAGAAGACGCACATTCCGGCAGCCATGAATGAGCAGACCGCGACGCCCCACGCGGAGCCGACCGCTGGACCGCCGGCATCGGGCACGCCGCGCGCGACGGCGGACGACACCGCGCGCATAGCAGCCCAGGACGCGGGCACGAACACCGAGGCGCAGAGGCAGCCCGAAACCGTTGCGACGCAGGCGCCGGAGGCCGCCCAGGTTGCCGAGTCACTGCGGGCACGGATCGCCGCCCTGGAGGAGCAGGTGCTGCGAGCCCGGGCGGATTACCAGAACCTCCAACGTCGCGCGGCCGGCGAGCAGGCAGAGGCCATCGCCTACGCCAACGCCGACCTCGTGCGGGCGTTGTTGCCGATCCTGGATGACTTTGAGCGCTCATTGTCCGCCGGCACGAACGCGGATGGGGTGGAGACCGTTCTGGCCGGGCAGCGGCTCATCCACGCGAACCTGACCAAGGTGCTCGAACAGTTCGGCATCGAGCGGATTGCCGCGGTGGGACAGCCGTTTGATCCGCACGTGCACGAGGCACTGATGCAGATGCCATCAACAGCGCACCCGCCGTCAACCGTCGTGGAAGAGGTCACGAAGGGGTATCGTCTGCGGGAGCGCGTGCTGCGTCCGGCCCGGGTCGTCGTCTCCGGACCGCCGGGTGGAAGCAAGCCGGCCGGCGGCAACGAACCGGCGAGCGAGAGCAGGCCGGCTCATGCGAGCAGGCCGCCCGGTGGAAACGAGTCGGCTGGTGGAAGCGCGTCGGCCGGCGGGAGCGCGCCGGCGGCCGGGAGCGCGTCGGCCGGCGGGCGCGCGTCGCCGGCCCCTGCGGAGGGTGCCGTCTGAAATCTCAAATTTGCCATCTGAGATTGCAGACTTGCCATCTGAGATTCGAGATTCGCCATCTGAGATTTCAAATTTGCCATCTGAAATCGCTACTCTGCATCCCGCGTCACCGGATGCACCAGGGAGTAACCGGTCGATGCCAACCTACGAATACCAATGCAAGAAATGCGGCAAGGTGTTTGAGCTGTTCCAGGGCATCACCGCGCGGCCCAGGAAGTGGATCGAGACGGATTGCCGCCAGTGTGAGAACCGAGCGCCGGTGGTCCGCCTCATCGGTATCGGCGGCGGCGTTATCTTCAAAGGCAGCGGCTTCTATCAGACCGACTACCGTAGCGAGAAGTACAAGCAGGCGGCCAAGGCGGAACGGGAAGCATCATCGGCGCCGGTCGCCGGTGGCAACGGTGGCCAATCGCCGGGGAGCGCGAAGCCCGCGGGGGACGGCAAATCGACCGGTAGTGACAAGTCCAGCGCCCCGGACAAAGCGCCCTCCGCGGAAGTGAAGGCACGCAAGCCCCGCTCCGGCGCGGGCACCGGCAGGGCGAAGCGTGCCACGCGTGGCGACTGACAAGCCTGCAACCTGGGGGCATGAACGTGCCCACGTTTGAATGTCCAACCTGCGGTAAACTGTTCACAACGGAGCGCAACGAAGACGCACCGTACCGCCCCTTCTGCTCTCAACGCTGCCGCCTCATCGACTTGGGCCGCTGGCTGGACGGCGAATACTGCATCAGCGACCCGCTCGTGCCCCCGGCACCGCAGGAAACTGAGATAGACCTCGGGCCGCGCGACCAGCGACACGACAACAACGAAGCCCCCGACTGAACCAAACTGCGTAAAGCGGGAACCGCTGGAGTCGGCTGCCCAAGCCCAAGCGGGTGCCATGCCCAAGCCCGTGGGTGCCATGCCCAAGCCCGTGCGGGTGGCATGCCCAAGCCCGCCTGTAGCGGGCGCCGGCATGCTATACAGGCACACACCTGCTTGCGCAGCGAAAAGGCATGGCGGCGCTGCGCTTGGCCATGCCACCCCGTTCAGCGACACACTGGGGGCCACGCTCAAGCCGGGCTGAGTGCCATACCCAAACCCGCCTGGGTGCCCTACCCAAGCCCGCGCGGGCATGCCCAAGCTCGCCCGCGGCTTGACCACGCCACGGTCCGCATGGTACACATGGCGCCCGGTTGGCCGTGACTGCGCGCCGGCGACCCGACCCGCGGGTCGCAGGGCCGCCGCGGCCCGATGGATGGGTAACCCTGTCTATGTAGGAGCCTCTCATGCACCCCCTGCGACTGAACCGATCGGCGTGTCTGTTGCTGTGGGCAGTCCTGCCGTGCGGCGTCACGGCCCTGGCGGCCGAGCCGCGCGACCCCGCCACGTTCCTGCCGAAGGAGACACTTGCCTACGTGGGCTGGTACGGCTGCGACCAGACCAAGGACGCCTTGGCCGAGACCGCCTGGGGCATGACGCTGGCTGACCCCCAGGTCAAGCGATTCAAGGAGCAACTCTGGTACGTCGCCGACTTCTTCGCGAAGCGGGCGGCCGCGGGCGAGGAGGCCACCGCGCAGTACGAGGCGCTTCGGCGCATCCTGCAAACGCTGGTGCAGCGCCCCACCGCACTGGGGATCGTGGACTTCGGCCTCTCGGAGACGGGGCCGGGCGTCAAGGCAGCGATCGTGTGCCACATCGGCGAAGGTGGATCGGCATTCCTGACGGACGTGCAGGCGTTGCTGGCGGCCGCCCAGATGCCGCAGGGCGTGCCCTTCACCATCGAAGATAAGACGCTGTATCAGCTTCCGGTCCCGCTGCCGGGCGGGTTGTTCTACGGCCTCGTCGGTGAGCACTTCCTGGTGGCCGTCGGAGCCGAGACGGCCCAGGGCATCGTCAAGCAGATCGGCAGCCCGGGACCCTCGCTGGCGCAGAACGACCGCCTGCTCGCCTGCCGCAAGAAGATCGGCGGCAGCGACCGGACCCGCGCAATGACCATCTTTGTCGATCTCAGCGGCGCTCTGGAGCGCGTGCAGAAGACCCTCCCGATTGTGCTGGCTGACGATCCGCAGAAGCTGGACTGGGCCCGCAAGGTGATCTCGCTTGTCGGCGCCGACAGCCTCGACGCGCTGACGTGGGAGCTGCACTTCAAGGACGGCGGGTGCTATCACGCTTCGTATCTTCGTTACCAGGGGCAGGCGAGCGGCGTGTTCGCGCTGGCATCCACCACGCCGCTGACGGATGCCGACCTGGCCGTCGTGCCCAGGCAGCCAAGCTGGGCTTTGGCGTTCAACCTGGACTGCCGAAGGTTCTGGGGAGAGATCCGCGAACTCGTGACCAGACTGGACCCTGACGCAGGCGCGGAGATCAGCGAGAACATCGGCAAGGCCGAGGCGAAGCTCGGCCTGCGCTTCGATGAGGACCTCCTCAACCTGCTGGGCGACACGTTCGTCATCTTCGACGCCCCCGAGAACGGCGGTCTGTGGCTCACGGGCGTGACGCTCGCGCTGGACACCCACGACCCTGCCCGCTTCCAACAGACGCTGGACAAGCTCGTGCAGCTCCTGGCAAGAGAGATCGAGGACCGCAGCATCCGCATGCAGGTGTCCTCCACAGAGTATCGCGGTCATCTGGTGAAGTTCGTCAACCTCACCGGGGTGCCGATGCCGGTGGCGCCGGCCTGGACGGCCCACGAGAAGCGGCTGATCGTCGCCCTGTATCCGCAGATGGTCACGACGGCCCTGGACCGCCTGCTGGATGGCGACCCGCGGAAGGACTCGCTGCCGGCCAATGCCGACTTCCAGCGTGGGGTGAAGGTCATGGGCGGGCTGGGGTCTGCGGTGCAGTACATCGATACCCCGCGTGGAGCCGGGCAACTGTACACGCTCCTGCTGCCCGCAGTTCAGATGGGTGCTGCTATGGCCCAGGGCGAGGGCGCCACGGTGGACATAGCCGTGTTTCCGACCCGCACCGCCCTGACGCGACACCTGTTCGGACACGTGCAAACCACGCGTTGCGATGCCGAGGGTGTGCTCAGTTGCGCGTTCGGCCCCCTGCCGGTGCCGGTGCCGGCGCTGACGGAGGGCGGTGGGTTCACCGCGCCGATGCTGGTGTCCATTTTGCTGCCCTCGCTCTCCCGAGCGCGGGAGTTGGCCAAACGCGCGGTCAGCGCCAGTAATCTGAAGGGCATCGGCACGTGCTGCCAGATCTACGCCAACGACAACCAGGATCGGTTCCCGCCGGATTTGCAGACGCTGGTGGCGCAGGGGTACCTGCCTGAGGAGCAGTTGCGCTCACCCAAAGACGGACCGGGGCAAACGTCATACGTCTACATCGCCGGGCAGACCGCCAACGACGATCCGCGCAACCTCCTGGCCCACGAACGCGAGGACCTCAACTACGGAGAAGGCGTCAACGTGCTCTATGTCGACGGCCACGTAGCGTTCCAGAAGCTCCCCGTCTTCCAGGAGGAACTCCGCGCCACGCAGGAACGCCTGAGCAGAAAGAAGGCACGAACAGTGGGAAGCTGACCGGATTGTCGATTGCCGATGGCAGCGCGCCGATCGGCATCCTCCTATCGCCAATCGACAATCGTTGATCGTCAATCGCCAATCCCCCAGGATCCGATCCACGCGCGCAGCCGCGAGAGCAGCAGTGCAAACGCGACGAACCCCAGCACCCACGGGACGGTGCGCAGCAGCGCCAGGATGACCTGTGCCCTGTTGGGCCCGCCGAGGGCCGGCGCTTGGCGGGCGGGCTCCCCACCCTCGGCGTCGTCGAAGAGCGTGTGGAACGGCTGGTCGCCGCAAGCTTCCAGGTCCTCCAGCATCTCGGCGGCGGAGGGGTATCGTTTGCCCGCCTCCGCCGCACAGGCTCGCACCAGCACGTCGCTGACCTTCTCCAGGTCCCAGCGCAGGCTGCCGTAGCGCAGCTCCGGCGGCAGGGCCGGAAACACCGGCGCCTCCCGCCCGCAGATCATCTCATGCAGCATCTTGCCCAGCGCGTAGGTATCCGCCGATTTGTCCATGACGTGGTCCGGCGGCATGTAGCGCGGCGTGCCCACCACCTCGCGGCTCTCGCTGCGCGGAGTGATCATCCCGATATCCGCCAGCTTCGGGCGACGCTGCACGATGACCACGTTGGCCGGCTTGATGTCCCGATGCACCAGGTCCAGCTGGTGCAGCCGGATGAGGCCGCGCAGCAGCCGCCGCGTGATCTCCAGGGCCGTCTCCGGCCGAATCCGCCGGCGATGCATCACGGTCGCCAGCGTCAGCGGCTCATAACGCGCGGGGAATGCGTCGCTCACGGGGGCCTTGTTCAGGTCGTTGTCGGCCAGCTCCATCGTGTAGTACAGGGAGTTGCCCACCATGCCCACGTGGAAGATCTCGATGAGGTACGGGTGTCGCCCCACCTGCCGACAGTACGTCTCCAGGGCAGCGCTTTCGCGACATCCGGTCCGGGTCGCATCGAGCCGCCCCATATCGATGATCTTGAGTGCCCGATGCACGCCGACGCGATCACGTACCGCCCACACGGAGCCGTAGGCGCCCTCGCCGCAGAGCTGCACCCGTTCATAGTCGGGAATCAGCCAGTTCGTCGCCTCCGTGAGGGTGCCGAACGGACCGGCGGTCCCCACGGTATCGGCAAACAGCACGGGTCGCCCGGGCTGCTGCACCGCCTGCAACGCGGCAGGGTCCCCCACCCCGTGCGCTCCGCCGGCCGACGTGTCCGCCACTCCTGCCGCCCCGCGTTCCAGAGCCACGGGCACCTCGCCCGCCCGTTGCCATTCCCGCCAGGACTCCTCAAACGCGCGACGCAGGGCCTGCACCTCCGTGTCTCGAGCGCGAATGCCCTCCAGCACGTCACGACACAGCCCGCACTCCCGCAGGTGTTCGTCAATCGTTCCCGCCTGGGTGTCGCTCAAGGCACCGGCCTCGTAGGCCGCCAACGTCCCCCGCGCCGGATGACTTGACGACTTGCTCACCGCGAAGCCCCGTACAGCTTGTCGATCAACCGGCGATACGCCTCGCGCAGCCGGCGCATCACCCGACTCTTCGCTACGTAGATCTGGTTCGGTGTCATGCCCAGCAGACGCGCAATCTCCGCCACGGGCAGTCCTTGCAGCACATACAGCTCGAACGCCTGCAACGTATGAGGGGCAAAATCACTGCGCAAGGCGGCCAGGCAGTAGAACAGGTGAGTGCGGTCCCACTGCTGCTCCCAGATTTGTGCCGGCGACGGCTCCGTGGCCGGCGCCTCCTCCAGCCACTCCGGCCCCAGCGACAACGCCCGCCTCTGCCGCGCCAGATGCTGATTGACCTTGTGGTCCACGATCCGGTGCAGCCAGGCGCGGAAGCTCAGTCGCCGCTCGAAGCCCTGGATCTTGGCAACGAGAACCTCCAGGCACTCCTGGGCGATCTCCTCGGCGTCGGCCGGGCTCAAACCGCGCCGCCGAGCGTACAGCATCAGCAGCGGCCGGTAGAGCTTGTCGAACTGGGCCCAACCGCTCGCGTCGTCCAGGTCGCGCACACGCTCCAACAGGCTGAGCCGGGTCGTGTTCATCCCGGGCTCTCCCATGCCCCAGATCCGCACACCTAGTGATTCTAGCAGAACGGCAACGTGTCCGGCGAGCGAAAACACGGGCGGGCTGCACACAACCCCTCTCCCTCGGGGAGAAGGGCACGGAGTGACGGCAGCCGAGGACGAACAGAGCCCCTCGGGCAACCGGCACGCTTACCCCGGCCGCGCGCACGGCGGCGAAGCACGGCACGCCTTCGACAGGCCGTCTAGCGTTTGGAGAACTGGAACCGCCGGCGGGCACCGGCCTGGCCGTACTTCTTCCGCTCAACCCGACGCGGGTCGCGCGTCAACAGGCGTTGCTCTTTCAGCTTCGGCGCCAACTGCGGCTCCGCGACCGCCAGCGCCCTCGCCAGCCCGAGCATGATCGCTCCGGATTGACCGGTCGGCCCGCCTCCGTCCACGCGGACGAAGATGTCGTAGGTGCGCTCGGCCCCTGCCACCTTCAGCGGCGTCCGGACCGCTTGGCGGGCCGGCTCGACGCGGAAGTAGTCGTCGATCTCCCGCTCATTGATGAGGAACTTACCCTCCCCGGGACGGATGCGCACGCGTGCAACGGCCGACTTGCGTCGCCCCGTACCCCAGATGAAGGGATTGCTCGGGCCCTTCTTGGCCGTCGCCTCCGCCGGGTCCGGTCGAGCCGTCGCCGCAGCCGCGTCGGCGGAATCCTTCGGGGTTTCGGGCGTCGCTATCTCAGGCGTCGGTTTGGGTTGCTCGGTCACGACTAGGGCTCTCCGGGTCCCACAGGCAAGGGGCTAGAAGTTAAACGGTTCCGGCTGCTGGGCAGCGTGGGGGTGCGTATCCGAGGCGTACACCTTCAGCTTCTTGAGCAGGTGACGCGCCAGGGCATGCTTGGGCAGCATGCGCCGCACCGCCTCTTCAATGATCCGCTCCGGGTGCTCGGCCAGCATCCGGCGGAATGGAATCTCGCGGTACCCACCGGGGTGGTACGAATACCGTGGATACACCATGGTTTCGGTCTTGCGCCCCGTGACCCGTACCTTCCCGGCGTTGGTCACCACGACGAAGTCCCCCGTGTCCACGTGTGGCGTATAGGTGGGCCGGTGCTTGCCGACCAGCACGCGCGCGATCTTCACGGCGAGCCGTCCCAGCACCTGTCCCTGCGCGTCCACATGGTACCAGCGCTGCTCCACCTCGCCCGGACGGGCACAGTAGCTCTTGGGCTTCCCTTTCGACATGGGCTTATTGCATCCGCACAACATTCCTGAACGTTCGTAGTCGCGTCAGTTTAACCAGACCGCGCCCCCGGTCAAGCCCCCCGCGCAGGAATCTCGACCCGGCAACCCGGCGGCGGTACCGCCCGCTCCGACACCCACCGGCCGCCCCGCCCGGCCGCCTGCGGGAAAACCCGTAGTCCCCTGCGCGTCAGCCCCGCGACTCGAACAGGTTGGCCAAGCCTCCCAGCAGCGACCCTTCGTCCTTCCCGCCCTTCCCCGGCCGCAGGTTGGCGAGAATCCGCCCGGCCAGCCGGGTAAACGGGAGTGACTGAAGCCATACCGTCCCCGGGCCCCGCAGGGTCGCCAGGAACAGCCCCTCCCCGCCGAAGATCGCGTTCTTGATGCCTCGCTGGAGCTGGATATCGTAGTCCACGCCGGGTTGGAAGGCGACCAGACAGCCCGTATCCACGCGCAGCGTGCGCCCGGCGGGCAGGTCCAGGCGATGAATCGTCCCCCCGGCGTGCAGCAGCGCCAAGCCGTCTCCGGTCAGCCGCTGGAGAATGAACCCCTCGCCCCCAAACAGCCCGGTCAGGATCTTCTTCTGGAACGCGATACCCACCTGCACGCCCCGGGCCGCACAGAGGAACGCCTCCTTCTGGCAGATCAGCTCACCCCCCAACTCATCCAGGCGCAACGGGATGATCTTGCCGGGATACGGGGCAGCGAAGGACACCCGCTCACGTTCCTGGCCGCCCGCCGTGAACGTCGTCAGGAACAGTGACTCGCCCGTCAGCACCCGCTTCCCGGCGTCCACCAACTTCCCGAACAGACCCTGCTGCTTGCTCGGGTCACCAAAGACGGTCTGCATCTGGATGCCGTGCGTCATGTACATCATCGTGCCGGCCTCAGCGATGACGGTTTCGCCCGGGTCCAGCGTAACTTCCACGAACTGCATGTCGTCGCCGAACAGCTCGTAGTCGATCTCGTCGGCACGCCGCGGGCTCACCGTCCGGGGCGGAGGCGGCGCCCCCGCACCCGGGGATGCGCTCAGCGCCGGCACGTGTCGCGCCTCGGTCCATTCGGCCACGCCGGGGCCCCAAACGAGGGTATGCGGCCCTTGTGCAGCCGGCAGGGCGCGCGCCAGCTCCTCCTCACTCAGGGGTCCGACTGTCCGCCCGTCTCTTACGTAGTACCACCCGCCTGCGGCCATGGTCTTTTGGCCCCCACTCCGGTCGTCTAGCCGAAACCCAACGTCGTCCCGGCCGGGCCGGTGCCGCATGGTACCCACCGTGCACCCCCGTGCCAAGCCGTGCCCGCAGCGCAGCCAGCCCGTGGCGGAACAGACGGGTTGCCGAGCAAGGCAGGATGGGTCTGGGTGCAGCGCCCCCCCGCGGGCGACGTGGGGCACCGCCGCGTTGCGGCGCACGGCATCGGCCACCGGGGGCCGAGGCTACGTCTCTCGCCCGCCGGGCCCGCCCCTTGCGTCGCGCAGCCCGCCCGACCATCCGCCCAGCCCGTGTCCATCACCGCGCAGCCAGTCCAGCGCGCAAAAAAAGCCCCTCGCAGCCGCACGACTGCGAGGGGCACGAAAAAGAGGTTATGGTTTGCCGCTGCCGCGACGAGGGGCGTGCGGCCCCCGCGTCACGTGGGCTGACTCACTACGGGCAACCCACGCCGGTCGGCTTCGGCGTACCGAACCAGATGTCGTACTGGGTCGCACCGTTGAGCAGGTTGATCAACGCGGTCAAGTCCGCCACGGTGATCGAACCGCTCTGGTTGATGTCCGTCTCCCACAGCAGCACCGACCCGCCGCCCAGCGCGATGTTGAGCCGCTGGATGAGCTGGGTGATGTCCTGGGCATTCGTAAACGACGACCCATCGACGTTGCCCGGGTGCTTGTAGTACTTCACAAACGACCCGCCATTGTACTGGATCGTCGTGGCGTGCCCGACACCCACGGCCGGCGCCGGAGCGCCCACGTCATAGGCCGAGATACCATGCGCCAGGTTGATCGTGTACACGCCCGCCGGGCCTTCCACCACGCTGGTGATGGAGTTCGCCGCGCACGCCGGCGAGAACCCGGTCTCGCACAACGACCAGCACGAGAGGTCCGTAGCGCCGGAAACACCCAGGTTGATGGTGATCGGCACCCAGCCGCCCGGCTGACCAATACCCGCGCACGGCGTCAACGCCGAAATCGGGTGCGCCTGCGTGGCGTCCGTGATCCCGTCCGGCGGGTACGCAACGAACACCGCGTTGGGCGGGCAGACTTCGCACGTGCAGTCCGGCTTGCAGAGGCCGGTCGCGCAGTTGCCGGCGTCGGTCCCGTCGCACTCCTCAGTGCCCTCGCGGATCCCGTTGCCGCACTCCTGCGCCTGGCCACCGCAGGTCACCGTCGCCAGGTACCTGTCGTTCTCCCCGCAGGTGACGATGGTGTCCCAGTCACGCGGCCCGACCCACAGCCACAGCGGGCCCGCTTCGTTGATCGTGCCGGCGATCTCCACCTCGGCGCACGTCTGCGCCGAATCCGCAGACGCCAACTGCTCGTAGTCGACGCAGTCGCCACTGACCGGATCCATCACGAAGATCAGGACCGGGTACTCGGCTACGACCAGGAAGGAGAACTCACCCACGGGTACGTCAATCTCGAACCAGTCAGTGTCACGGTTCGTACCGTCGCACGTGCTCGAGCCGCAAACCGTCGTGTTGCAGAGGAACGTCTCGAACGGATAGGTCGGGTCGTCATTGCACCCGCCGTTCGTGTCAGCGCCGCACGCCTCGAGTTCCGCCACGCTGTCCGGCGGGCACTCGAAGGTGCACGGGCACGGGTTGATCGGCTCGCACATCAGACCCTCGGCCGCGTCATGCCACACACCTTGCAGGTTAATGCAGTCGACCTCGGCTTCCAGGTACACGCACTCGCGCTCGACGCCCGGCAGACAGCAGGTACCCCAGCCGCACGGCGGGACCATGTCGTCGCAGGTAACGCCCGCCTGGAACCGGTAACCCGGCTGGTTGCAGGTGCTCAGCGGAAGCGGGTCCACGCAGAAGGGCTCTGGGCCCGTCATGTTGCAGCAGGCGCCCAGCGGATCGATCGCGGTGCCCGTGATGCACAGGCTCAGGTCGAACGCCTCCGTCGTCCACGTCGTGCCGTCATAGAACAACGACTGGAGGTCCTGACCCGTGGAGCTCATCCACAGGAAGTAGCACCCGCCCGCGGGACTCACGGCCTGGATCGACACGTGACCCGCGTACAGCCCCGCCGGGATGATCGGGCTGAGGTTCGTCGAGAAGTAGTACAGCGGGTACGTCCCATACAGGTCGCCCGTCGCCACCGGGGTCAGCGTCACGGTGTAGGTGGAACCTACCTGCGCGCCCGGCTGCCCACTGGCATCCTGGTAGAACTTGATCTCGAAGGTCATCGGCGACTCGGTGCAGGCCTCCCAGCCCGTGGTGAAGGACAGCGTCAGGCCCCACCAGTGCAGATCCTCGATGTCGCCGTACAGGTCCCAGAACTTCTCGTACCGAATGTAGCCGACCTCCAGGTCCGAAGTCCCCGCGCTCCAGCTATCGTCCGTGCCCGCCACCGGCTGCCCGAACAGCGTGTTCGCCGGGCAGAACGCGTAGCAGGGGACGCAGTCCACCGTCACCACGTAGTCGATCTCGCCGTACGGGTTGCTGCACGGCCAGTCCTCCCAGGGCTTGCTCACGAAGAAGAAGTAAATCCCGCCCGGCATGCACGGGATATTCAGCGTCTTCTCCTCACAGGGACCCGCGGTCATGTACGGTTCGATGTAGCCGGTGGTCTCATTGCAGTTGCCCGAGCCCTCGAAGCCGGGATTGTACTCAATCAGGCCCACGATCGCGCCGAACTCGGCCGTGACCGTCATGTCGTACCTCGTGTCGCCCGTGGTCGTGATCTTGTACCAGTCGGTGTCACGCGTGGCCGTCGTCGAGTACGACGTTCCACACACCGGCTGACCGCACGTGATCACCTCCGCCTCGAGGCAGGAGCCGTTTACGCTTTCCCCGCATGCTTCGTTCTCCACGTGCGCGCCACCCGGGCAGGTGACTACGCAGGAGCAGGTGCAGTCGGACTTGCACGCCGTGCCGAGGCAGTTGGCGTTGTCCGTCCCGTCGCACTCCTCCGTGCCCTCGCGGATGCCGTTGCCGCACACGGCCGCCGTGTTCACCCAGATCCTGAACCAAGTGTTGTAGGCGAAAACCGGGTCGCTACCCCCAGCGTACTTGGCCCAGACGCCGGTCGATTCCGTCCGAACCCAGAACAGGTTCTCGGAGCTGCCCAACTCCACCGGCCCCGCGTAGGGCAGACCAATGTTGTCGTTGTTCGTGTCGAACGCGGCAAACACCAGATCCGGCAGGGTAACGCCGGAGAAGGTCTGCGTGAACGTCTGCACCGTCGAGGCGGTGGCCAACGTCACGGTTCTCGAGGTCCCACCGATCGCCGCAGTGGGCCCCCCGGCCGTGGTACCACTCCAGAGGCTGACAGTGCACGACTTGCCGCTACCCCCGCCGTAGTTCCACAGCACCAACTCGTACTGGAGCATGCTCCGGTCGGAGCCGGCCAGATAGCAGTCGTCCCCGAACGTATACGTCGCGTACGGGAGCAGGAACCAGTTCGTGGGGTTAATGGTATTCGCGTACGCCAAGCCCATTGCCTGGGTATCACGGTAACCCGCTTCGCCCTCCGCCTCACCATACACTTCGGTGCCCGCGGGAAGTTGGACCACCGACATGACCCTGCCCGCCGCGGTGTCCGTCGACGCCGCAGTGCTCCCGCTCACCGACGCCGCAGGTGTATCGGCCCAAACACCGGCCGTACACCACAAACCCACCGCCAGCATACACAACAGTCTCTTACCCATAAATCGTCTCCTCCTTAAACTCACAGGAACAGACCTCAATACCATCCCCCACTCCTACAGCCGGAGCGTGAGCCACAACAAGACAGGTCTACGCCCCCCGTCCGAGGGCGCTGGTGCGTCCTAAGAGCCTCCCCAAAAGAACGCGCGCACGCCGCCGGAAGTCTCTCCGCAGCGTGCCGCCGGCTTCCCGATGCCCCGCTTCCAACCTACTGACAAGAGCTCCGTTTCCTCTCTCAGCTTGCGACTGCCTCTTTCCCTGATCTCACGTCAATACGAAGCGGAGAACGACAGAGATGTTCGTCTCCCCACCTGCCGTCCGGACCAATGCCGGTAGGCCCCCCTGACTCACTGGCGGCGACCAAGGCTGCGGGCAGCCGGCGCTGCAACTCTCCGGGACCTGCCCCCCCACAACGGCCGTCCGCTCTTCTCAGCCTAGCGCACTTGACGGCCCCAGTCTAGCGGAAAAGCCCACGGCCGTCAACGTTTATTTGGCATCCCAGGGGCAGGGGCGGCACTTACCGGACAAACGGCAAACGAACCCCGCACCCTGGCACATCCACACCGCCGCTAACACCCGTTCCCGTCGTGCCCGCGGCCCCAGCCTCAGCCGCAAGAGACCATCGCTTGCCACGTCATGTCGGGGGAAGGACCCACACCTCCAAACCCCCGCGCCGCCATCCTCCCTGAAGAAGGCCGAACTCGACCTTTCACACTTCCACTGCCAGAAGCCAATCTGCGTTTCCTCTTCAACGCGAGTCCGGCCCAGTGACGCTGACACGGCACAGCAGACCGCCCACGCCGCAAGGTCGGCACAGGCGTTTCGGCCCCGTTGCTCGGTATGACCCGACCCAGGTCAGCCCTGGCGCCGCTTGATGCTACTGCACCCCGCCTGCTTGCCACCCAGCGTCCTGACCGGTCACGGAGCACCGCGATTCAGTCGCTCCCGGGCTCCGCGTTCGCGGCACCGAGCGGAGTGGGCTCGTCGGGCCCATCCTGCTTGGGGGGTGCCAGCGGCGGCAGACTAGCCACCGCGGCCAGCCGGGCCGGCTTCTCCCCCAGCGCGTCCGTTACGACAACTCGGCCGTTCCCCAGACCATCCGACCCGGCATCGACGATGAACCCACGTTTTCCCTTGCCCACCAGGGCCACGCGCCCGCAGTCGTCGTCGTCGGAGCAGATCAGGACGGTCGGCTTCTCGTAGGCATTGTTCATGGCGATCCGACCACTGCCCTTGGCATCCACCGAGAGGTGTACCACGGACGTCCCCAGCGGCGACATGATGCGCAGCGCCCGCGCGGTAACCACGTCGAACTCGGGGTTGTTTCCGGGAACGGCGGTCCGGCGTCCGTCGAACGGCTGGACCGCTCCGAGCACGCCCAGTCCGATTACCGCCAGCACCAGCAGGAATGTAGCCCGCCGCCAACACCGCAGCTCCCTCTCCAGGTGCGTCAGGCGCTCTTCGATGCTCAACATGTTCATGCGGTACCCCTCTGCGCGAAGCCAGGATTCGCCGCACTTGGTCTCTTATAGAGATCGTGCGGCCTGATCTCAAGTCCACAGCCGAGCGTTTGAATATGGTACACGAAAACGGCGCGGACGCGACCCCGGAGGTGCACTCAGCCCACGGGCACGGCCGCCGGAGTTCGATGGCGGGCGAGCACTGTGCACGTGAGTTCGCGCCGCGGACGGAGCCACTCGCGCAGCGCGGATTGCGAGATGGGATGGTTGCCAAGCCGGCCCGCCTCCAGAGCGGCGGCGGCGTTGCCAAGGTACGCGGCCTGCATGAGAGTCGCGCCCGCCGCCAGCGCCAGCGTGGACGTCGCGAGCAAGGCATCGCCGCAACCCAGACCGTCCACCGCGTACTCGGCAAACGAGGGAAGCTGCTCGCTCTTGAGTCGCCCGGACCAGCCCGGCGTGCCGGGTTGCTGGTTGCGGCGCTGGAAGACCACGAGCCCGCGCTTCTCCAGCGTGACGAGCAGATGGCGCGCCTGCGTGCGCGCCAGGGTCTGCCATGCCACCGCGGAAAGACCGCTGTCGTAGTCGTTGAGGACCGCGCGCACTTCGCGCTCGGTCGGACACAGCAAGTCAACCTTCTCGAAGTTCAGCAGCGTGGCGCGCCCGCCGCTGACATCGGCCGCCAGTACCCCAACGTTGTGCCGCAGCATGGGCAGGGTACGACTGAGCAGACCGCCGGTGATCATGCCATACCCGAAGTCGCAGAACACGGCCGCGTCGGCCCCGCGGGCGTGGGCCTCAAGCACGCGCGCCGCCCGCCGCTCGGCCGTCGAGTCCAGCGGCAGACGCTCCCCCATGTCCACCTTGAAAAGCTTGTTCTCGTCCGCAAGAAAGCGGGTCTTCTCCACCAGTCCCGGGCGCGAGGGCAGCAACTCCACCTCGACGCCTTCCTTGCGGAGCAGCTCCAGAGCCCGAGTGGATCCGGCGTCGCTCCCCCCACAACTGAGCAGAAACGGCCGGGCCCCCAGGGCGACCGCGTGGCGGGCGACGATGGCCGCGCCGCCGAGATACTCGCTTTCTTCCAGCCGCGCCAGTGACATCATCGGCGATTCATGGGCCACACCCAGCACGTCGCAGAAGACGTAGCGGTCCACCACAATGTCGCCGACCACCAGCAGCCGCAGGTTCCGAAAGCGCTGCAGCAGGTCATAAACCAAGCCGGTGCTGATGTCGTAGCGCTGGCACAACAGGCTGAGCCGTTCCGCCTCCAGCTCCGGCGCCGCCGGCATCCGCTCGATCAGCTTGGTCGAGCTGAAGACGATCTCGCCGCTGGAAAAGACGATGCGCCCACCGCATTGCTCGACCGTACGCTTCTCCGCCAGGAAGCCGGGATCGTCGGAGTTCTCGTACTCCCGTCCCTTGACGTAGAGGTCGGGCTTGACGAGCGCGAGGATGTGCTCGGCCGTGGGGTTCGGGTCGATGCAGACGTAGTCCACGAACAACAGCGCCGCAAGGTTCTCAGCCCGTAACTCCTCGGGGATGTAGGGCCCCTGGTCGCGTTTGGTGAACGCGGCGTCGCCGGTCAGTGTGACCACCAGCAGGTCACCCTGGCGTCGGGCGAACTCGAGGTAGCGGATGTGCCCGGGATGGACAATGTCGAAGCACCCGTGGCACTGGACGATGGTCCTGCCCTCGTGGCGTGCCGCCGCGACGGCTGCCAGAAGTGCATCCAAGCTGACAATTTTGCTGTGGTATGCCGTCTGCATTCGCACCCGCCCCGTCGGCGAGGGCAACTCCGGGGTATCAGTACAGTCAGGCTAATTATCGGCTGAGGGCGGGCGACAGTCGCATCCATTCCGACGGAGGGCGGGTGGGCGCCCCCGGTTTGCAACTGGGCGGCGGGCACGTACAGTCTGCGTCGGCCCCCAACGAGGGGGAACGTGGTTCCCGATGCGGTGTGGGCGTGGGCCGCCTCGGCAGGTGACCCGGGTCCCAGTTCCTTACCCGGCCCGAACCGGACGAGGAGGCCCCTGTTGAGCGGAGCGGGCTCATCCGCGCCTCCGGTCGCGGGACGGTACGGCCCCCGCGGGCATCAGGGAGGGTAACGTTCGTGCCCTGGACTCTTCAACGCTACATCCTGGCGGAGATGCTCAAGACGTTTCTGCTGGCGGCGCTGGCGTTGACGGCCGTGGTCGGTCTGGGCGTCGGCATCGTCAACGTGGTGAAGCTCGGGGAGGTGACGACCCGCCAACTGCTGCTGCTCATGGCGCTCATGCTGCCGCTGGCGGCTGCGCTCACGTTGCCCGTGGCGGCGCTGTTCAGTGCGGCCGCCACCTACGGGCGGCTCAGTGCCGACAACGAGTTCGTGGCCTGTCGCAGTGGTGGAATCAACCTCCACTACCTGTTGCTGCCGGCGGTGGTCGTCAGTGTGCTCTGCGCGGCCGTCACGTTCGGGCTGGCCAACTTCGTTATCCCCGCGATGGCGCAGAACCTGAACCGGTACCTCACCGGTGACTTCAGTACGGTGATTCTGCGTCGGCTGGAGCGTCCGCAGGGGTTCTCGCTGGGCGGCGCCTTTCGCGTGTTCTGCGACCGCGCCCCGGAAGTCGCCAGTGAGCCGGGGTTGATCGTGCTCCAGGGCGTCGCGTTCGTGGAGATGGACAAGGAGAAGAGCACGTGGGTGCGCTATGGCACCGCGCGGGAGGCGCGGGTGCAACTGGTTAGCGAAGGGGACAACCTGAGCATCGTGGCCGACCTGATCGGCATGTGCGGCTATGACCGCAAAGACGATCGTGCCCTGGAGGGCGACCAGCAACGGGTGGGCCCCGTGCCGCTTCCCGGCTTGGGGCAGCTCGAGGTGAAGTTCCTCAATCTCCAGGGCCTGCTGCACTACTATCACCAGCCTCAGGAGTGGCATAAGGTGCGCGCGGCCGTCGCGGGGCTGGCCGCCGAAGCCCGGCGCCAAGCGGTGTACGACAGCCTCGAACAGGAGTGGAGTGACGGGAAGGAGCTGTTGCTGGAGCACGGGGCGGTGGTCTACGTCCTGCGGTCCGAGAGCGCGGCCCGACAGCGGGATGGGAGTCTGGAGCTTCACCACGCCGTGGCCGTGGAGCAACGTCCCGGGCTGGAAGTGACGTACGTGGCCGACCGGGCGGTACTCGAACTGACACGTGGCGGGCCCGGCGAGGAGCCGGCCTTGCAGGTCGGGTTGCACGGCGCGCGTCTCGCGGAGAGTACGGGCGCGCGGGCGGGTACGGGGGAGAGGAAATCGTTCGGGCCGCTGGCGGTGCCTGCCACGCTGCTGGAGGCGGTCGACCAGGGCGTCACCGCCGGACTGCTGGACGGCTCGTTGGCGGAAGACGCACCCGAGCCGCTGGTCCGCAAACACGCGCAGGCGTTGCAGGCCCGGGCGGCCGCGCTGCGTGAGATCGTGGCCACGCTCCACGAGCGGGCAGCCTTCAGTTCGAGTGCCTTGCTGCTGGTCGTTTTGGGAGCGGCGTTGGGGATCATCTTTCGCGGGGCGCATCTGCTGACTGCATTTGCCATTAGTTTCGTGCCGTCGCTGGTGGTGTTCGTGGCAATCGCCAGCGGCAAGCAGATGGCGCACAACAGCGCCACGCCGCTGCTGGGGCTGATCGTGATGTGGGCCGGGCTGGGCGTGGTCGGCGTGCTGGATTACCTGACCCTGACGCGGTTCCTGCGGCGGTGAGTCGGGCCGCGTAAATAGGAAATCGGGTGGGTGGCATGCCCAGGCCGAAGGCGCCGGCATGCTGTAGCGGCAGCAGCCGGGCGCCGGGAAGGCAGGGCGGCGCTGCGCTTGGCCATGCCTCCCTGGCCGCGTCGTCGGCTTCCTTGCTGTGTGGAGCTGTTTAGAGGAACAGAGGCCCGTTCGGTGACGACCCTGGATCGATACCTCCTGCGTTCGCTGCTGCTCAACTACGTGTTGGGCCTGGGCATTATGCTCAGCCTGTACGTGGTCCTCGATCTGTCGATCAATCTGGACGAGTTCACGGAAAGCAGGCCGGACGCGCTCACCCTGCTGAGGAACATCGGCGCCTACTACGGGCCGAACCTGGCATTGTACTTCGCCCAGCTCTGCGGCGTCATTACGACGTTCGCCTGTCTGGCAACCGTGGCCCGGCTGCGCGTGCAGAACGAGATGACGGCCCTGCTGTCGTCCGGCGTGAGTCTGTACCGGGTGGCTGCCCCTATCATCGCGTTCGGCGTGGCGACGTCTCTGCTGCTGGTACTGGCGACGGAGGTATGGATCCCCGCCCTGGCGCCGAAGCTGGGCCGCCAGCATGACGAAGTGGGCACGCGGCGCGAGGCGGAGGTGTTCTTCATGCCGGATCGGGGAGGCACCCTGCTGTCGGCCGCCCGGTTCAACGCGGAGGCGGGCACCTTGCACGGGCTGCTGGTGCTGGTGCGCGATGAGTACGGCAGCGCCCGCAGCATTCTGGAGGCTGACCTGGCCGCCTGGGAACCGGCCGGCGCTACCGGGCAGCCCGGACGCTGGCGGTTGACCCGCGGACGCCTGGAGGAGACGGTCTTGCCGGAGTCGCCGGGCCTCGGTCCACGCATCCAGCGGGCACGCAGCTACCCGGAGTACTACGAGAGCAATCTCTCGCCGCGCGATATTCAGGTCCGCCAGGCCGAAGGCTGGGTCGGCTACCTCAGTCTGAGCCAGTTGCGGCAGCTCCAAAACGAGGGCGGCACCAACCTGGCGAGCATCGTACAGACGCGGCACCGGCGGGTGGCCACGCCGCTGGTGAGCATCGTGCTGCTGCTGCTGGGGCTGCCCTTCTTTCTGGATCGCTCGCCAGCCAATGTCTTGCGCGATGCCAGCCGAGCGCTCGTGGCGTGCGGGGCGTGTTACCTGGTGACCTTTGGCACCCAGAACCTGCGTCCCGAGTCGCTCTCGGCGTTGCCGAGTTGGATTCCGATCTTCATCTTCGCCACGCTGGCGGCCGTGCTGCTCGACCGGCTGCGAACGTGAGTAACCCCGAGCGACGCCACGCCGAAACGGTCAGGCGTGCGGTCCAGGCGCGTCTTGCGAACGCGAGACGCCGACCGGGGCAGACGACCGCCGCAGCAGGCCGCGCCGCAACAGGTGCCGCCGGTGGCGTGCACGGTACTTGACGACCGCCCAGCCGACCACGAAGTAAGCAACCGTGCCGAAGACCACGCCCGCCAGCGCACAGCCCACCCACAGGTCCGCACCGACCTGCACGGCCGCGTTGAACGCGTCCTTCCAGAAGGCCGGGTCCACGAAGCGTCCCCAGCCATGGTGCTGGGCCAGTTGCCCCAGAACCTGCTTCTCGACGTCGATGCCGCCGGCGGCCAGGTGGCCGCGAAGAACGAACCGGCCCAGAGCGTAGCAGGCCGAGTAGATGGGCACGGCCGTCGCGGGGTTGGTGATCCACACAGTGGGCACGCAAATGGCCTTGTTCGCCCGAACCAGGGCAGCCAGCGCGATCGACACGACCGTCTGCACGCCCATGAGTGGAAGGAAGGCCACGAAAGTGGCAATGGCGGCCCCCAGCGCAATGCGGCGCGGCGTGTCGTCGGCATGCAACACGGTGTGCGCGACGATGCGTCGGGCTCGCTGCCAGTAGGTTCCCATTGCCCATCATCCGCTCCACCGGCCCCACCGGGACGGTGCGCTCATCGACGGTCGCCCTCCCGGCGGCTCAGGCGCGTACCCGGCGCACCGCTTCTACGACCAAATCCACGCTCAGTTCGCGCAGGCAGCGGTGCCCGAAGCCACACTGGGAGAGACGACGATAGTAACACGGCGAACAGTCTAGCGGAAGTCGCACCACGGCCTCCGGGTGCCGGTACGGACCCGTCCGGGACGGGTTCGTGGGGCCGGTCAGGCAGATCAACGGCCGGTCCAGCGCTGCCGCGAGGTGGGCGGCCGCCGAGTCATGGCAAACCACGAGGTCCGCGCGTGCCAGCAGTGCCGCAAGCTGCGGCAGCGTCGTACGCCCGACGAGCTGCGCCGGCGCGGTGCGACAGCCGGCCACCACTTCCGCGCACAACGCCGCCTCCCCGGGGCCACCCAGCAGCACGCACTGGACGCGCTCGTCTTGTGCAAGCGCGTCGATGAGCCCGGCGAAGTGGGCGGTCGGCCAACGCTTCGTCTCCCACCGCGCGCCGGGGACCAGCACCACCAGCTTCCGAGCGGCGTTCACCCCGGCCGCGGCGAGCAAACGCCCCGCCTCGGCTTCGTCCGTCTCCGATAGGGCGAGAGGGAAGGCAATCGGCACGTCGGCAAAGCCCAGCAGCCCGGCCACGCGGTAGTTGCGGTCCACGGCGTGCGTGTCGGGCAAGTCAACGGGCAGATGGTGCGTGTAGAAGCAGGCAGCGCCCTCGCGCGCGTCCCGAAAGCCGATCCGCACCGGCGCCGCCGTCGCCCGGGCGAAGAAGCCGCTGCGAAACAGACCCTGCAAGTCGATCACCAGATCGTACTGCGCATGACGCAGGTCGCGGAGAAACCCGCAGAATTGACTGGCCGCTCGGGGGCTGCGCCACAGGCGGGCGTAGCGGTCCCGGTCGAACCGCACCAGACCGGTCAGCTCCGGGTGTCCCTCCAGCAGGGCCGCGTGGGCCGTGGCGATCAGCCAGTCGATGCGCGCGGCAGGATAGCGCGTCCGCAAGCCGTGCAGGACCGGCAGCGCGTGGATCACGTCGCCCAGCGAGCTGGGCTTGATCAACAGGATGCGCTCGAACGCGCGCTCGGCGAGGTTGTCCCCACGGGGCGAAGCTCCCGACACGGTGGTTCGTCACTCCAGGAAAGACACCCAACTGCGGTTGTCAACCAGCCGCTCGTTCGGCCTGAACCGCGCTTTGTAGGCCATCGCCTGGCAATCGGCAATATAGTAACCGAGATAGTAATACCCCAACTTCGCCTGCTGCGAGTACTCGATCTCCCACAGGATCGAGAAGGTGCCGGGGCTGAACTGCCCCGCTTCGGGCTCGAAGTACATGTAGACGGAGCTCAGACCACCGGGGCAGCCGTCGGCCAGGCTCACGCCGATCAGACGCTGCCCCTGGTAGTAGCAGAACTCCAGCATCGGCAGCGCGGATTGCAGCATCAACGGATCGTAGAGGAAATCGAGGAACGTCTCATACGAACGTGGCATCGTGTCGTCGTGCTGGGCTTGCAGGTAGCGACGGTACAACTCGAACTTCTCGTCGCTGACCTGCGGTTGACCCACTTCGACGCGTGTCTCCGCGTTGCGCCTCCAGACGCGGCGCAGGGAACGGGTGCGACGGAAGCGGGCGACGTCGACGCGAATCGGGATGCACGCGTCGCATGCCCGGCACCGTGGGCGGTACACAATCCGGCCACAACGTCGGAAGCCGTGCCCCAGGAGGCGTTCATACGCCTCCCCATCGAGGCGCACGGCCAGGTACGCCTCGACTCGGTCCTGCCTGTCGGGCAGGTACGGACACGGCGATTCGTCGGTGAAGAAAGGCAGTTCCTCCCGCGCCTGCCCGCGCAACTGGATCAAGCCATTGGCAGAAGCATGCTCTTGCATGACGGGGCCGCCTCTGCGTGTCCGCCTTGGAACGCCGCGTAGCGTTGTTCCCCCTCGCGGGCGGCGTGGGAAGCGAACGCGTGTAGGGCGGGTTTCACCCGCCGCGGTGCCGGCACACGTGAACGTCCCGGCGGGCGAAGCCCGCCCTACATTGGTCACCGCGGCCCGTCGCTACTTCTGTGTCGGCGCGCTGCCGATGGCCAGCAGGAGCGACTGCGTCGCCCGCAGGTCATTGACGGCCGAGCGCAGGGCCTCGAAGTCCTTAGCCGGTACCGGGTCAGCCGTGACTTCGACGGTCCGCCGCACGCGCACCGTGCGACCGTCCGCGTCCACGCTCTGCGCCACCGAACCCCAACCCGCCTCGACCTTGGGCAAACCGGCGGGCACCACGACGGGCGCTTGCCCCTCGGGCAGCTCAACCAGGATGTCCACCTGCTCGCGGAACGCCCCGGCCAAGTCCACGTCTGTCTGGCGGTACGACCGGGACAATGGCAACGGAAAATCGCCGAGAAACGCCGGCCCGTCTCCGAACCGCAGGACACGCTGCCCGCCGACTTCCGGCAGGGCCTCGCCACTGCTTACCGTCAGCTTTGCCTCCAGCACGTCGTCAGACAGAGTCGTAAGGGTGTGACCGGAGACCGTGAAACCTGAAAGTGCTCTCTGTACCAGTCCCTTAACGAGACTTGCTTGGGCACTCGCGGACTCCAGACCGGCGGGGTTATAGAAGCTGCCCGTCAGCCGCAGGCGCAGCTCGCCGCCGGCCTTGCCACTCTTGTCGATCGTGATCTTGCCGCCGAGCTGGAATTCGCTGGCGTAGCCTTCGCCGCAGGCGCGGATGCAAACGTCCGTCAGCCGGTCGCCGGTGACACTAAGCAGCCGGTGGCGACCCCAGCTTCCCGGGTTGCGGATGACACCCTGGCGAGGATGGACCCAGACGATCTGATCCGGCAGGGCCACGGCCGCCACCAGCCCAGCGAAAGCGCTGTCAGCCGGAACGTCCTTGTCCCAAATGGTGGAATCGACGGCCACGGTCAGCTCCGTCTCCATGCCCAGGCCACGCAGAGCAGCCGCCAGCAGGGCCGCCGATTCCAGCTCGTTGCCGTAGTTGCTGCGGAGCACTTCGCCCGCAGGACGGCAAGTGAGCGGCTGGCGCGTCTTCCAGGACGAGACGAAGTTGAACGAATCGCGGATGGCCTTGCTGACCGCCTGGATACGGTCGATCGGGTCAACTTTGCCCTCGACGGCCTTCGTGGCCAGCGCCGTGACGTTGTCGGCAGGCTGGGCCGCCCGCTCAGCCGGTTGCAGCAGAGCCGTCGCCCAGTCCAGGGCTGTCGGGCAGGTCGTGAAGCAGAGCCGCCCGTTGCGTTGCGGCCACGGCGGTGACTGCGGCTCGGCCGGCGAGCCGGGCAGGTCAGCAAACACCCAGCGGTAGGTAGTCACCCCCCCCGCATCCGACGAAGTTGTCGGTCCGCCGGTCAGACCGTCCAAGCGGTGCCGAACCTGGACGCCGGCCGGGACCGTCACGTTGATGATCCGCTGGATCGTCGGATAGTCGTCGTGCAGGCGCAGGTCAGCATTGATCCAGCCGATCACGCCCGGCTTGGTCGTGACTTCGTAATCCATCTCGATCACGGCGTTGGGCTCAATGCCGCTGAAGCACACGACCATCTGCCGCCACGGGGCGTACGCGGGCCAGCCGGCGACGTCGTCAGGACCGGCCAGGTTGAACGAGTACTTGGGCACCGGCAGCACCGTGCCATTGGACTGGTGCGTCCGGGCCGTATGGATAATCAGCTCATCCTGGGCGTCGTTGAAGTCGAGCCGCTGATCGCCGAAGCGGCCGATGGGCCGCACGTTGAACAACTTGAACCACTGGTGGTCACGGCGGTGGACCGTGCCGTCCTTGTCCAGCGTCCAGGACTGCTCCCAGCGCAGCATCACGCCGTCGGCGCCAGGGAAGCGATCCGCCCCCGGGCTCAGATCGGGAGAAGCAGCCTGGGCGCACACCCCCCGGCCGCCCGCCAGCACGGTCAGCCACGCCAACCCCGCGGCCGCGAGCCGCAGCCTTGCGTTACACTTGTTCATCCACGTCTCTTTCATCATGCGTTTCCTCAAAACGGCCCCGAGCGGGGCACGGTGAATGACCTCGAGATTCCCGCCTACGACGCCGTCCGACAGACAATCCACTCGTTCGCAATCTTGTTCATGGCCTCGATCGCCTCCTTGAAGCCCACGTAATCCGCGGCCGGGATGAGGTGGTTCTTCAAGGTGAACTCGAAGCGATAGGTCAGCTTGTTGCCGTCGCTCGACGGCTCGAACTTCAGGGCCGCGGAGCCGGAATCGAGCGTCTTCGCCTCCGGCAGGTGCTCGACGGTCCAGCCCGGCGGCAACTGCACGGTCTCCTCGTAGCTGATCAGCCGCGTGGCGCGCATCCGCATGCCGAACTTACGTTCCTTGGCACTGACGTCATAGGAGAAATCAGGCATCAGGAAACTTGCCAGCGGGTGCGACATGAGCGGGAGGCGGAACAGCCGCAGCTTGTCGGCCCCGGCGGCGTACCGATCGGCCGTCACCTGCATCTTCACTTCGGTATCGCGGGAGTAGTCATACGGGTCGGTGAAGCTGAGGGTCTGCAACGTGGCGTTGGGGGCGATGTTCAGCACGTGCTCGAAGCCGGCCTTCTGCTCCGGCTTGGTGAAACGCTCGGCGCTGCGTCGCAGGTAGGTGCAGGCGTAGCCCTTCAGGTCCATGCGAATGTCGGTCGTAAGCTTCCCGTCGGCGCTCAGCGTGGTTGCCGCCCGCGCCCCGATGCTGTTGTACTCCGGCGGGAAGTACGGCGACTGCGTGAGCCCCTGCCCCTCGGGTGTGCCATAGACCAGGTGCTGCAGAGCTTCACGGCTCGACCACAGCTCCCGGCTCAACGGCGACCAGGTGGGGTCCAGGATGCGGAAGGTCCCGTCCTGGTTACGCATGACGGTGACGGTGTGATTGAACTGATCGGCGGGAATCTCCTCCACCCGCGAGCCGGCCATCGTCAGCGCCGGGTACACCTCATGCCCCAGCACGCGGAGCATCGTGACCAGCATGCCCGCCTTGTCCTTGCACACGCCGCCCAGGTCGCGGAGCGTCTCGATGCCGGTGTGCAGGGTGAATCCCTCGCGCGGGCCGCGACTGGTGCCGTAATACCGCACGTTGTCGGCCACCCAGTGCAGGCAGGCGGCGATCTTCTCCTCGTCGGTCTTGAGCCCGGCGGTGACTTCCGCGACTTTCGCCTTGACCGCGTCGTCCGCGTCGAATTGCGGCTCGTTCACCTCGTAGAACCACCGCGACTTCGTCTCCCAGTCCGGCACGGTGGCCATCACGACCTTGGCCACGCAGTCATCCAACGCCACGCCGTGCGGTTCGCCCTTGTGGGCCGGGATGTTCTCATCCCAGAACGTATACACGTGGTAGTCGCCGCTGAACCACAGCGATGTATTCACTTTCGCGTTGTAGACTTGGTACTGGACCGGCTTGTCCTTGGGCATGTGGACCGCGTAACGCTTGTTGATGATCGGGTAACCGCCCTGGAACAACGTCGTCTCGTACCAGTGCCCGGGCATGGGGGGTTCAAGCGTCTCGCCGCCCGGCCCCGTCAGTGCCGGCGCCGCGGCCGCCAGGCCCGCCGCGCCTCCTTCTTCCGCCAGGTACGCGATGTTGAACCCGATCTTGCTGATGCGGATTTCCAGGGCATCGCCGACCTCGGCGCGCGGCAGGCCCAGCACATGCTGCTGATTGCCCCAGTAGATGGCTGACTGCGGCGCCGGTTGCGTGACGACCTTGGAGACGTCAACGTCCTCCACCTTCCCATCCTTGCGATGGATGCGCACCGCGCGGATGGTCACGCGGTTGGTGGCGGGGTCGAACTCCTGGCGGAGCACGGCCTGGCCGCGCGTGCCCGCGTCGGTGAGGACCTTGATGACCTGACAGCTCTCCGTGGTGGCCAGGCCGCTGGCCTGCACGTAGACGTCCGCCTCGTCCAGGACATAGACGAGAGCGGCGTTGTCATACGCGGCCGCATCGCCCGCGCTCGCCAGCATCTTCGTGATGTCCTCGTCGGTTGCCGGTCGCGGCGGCCCCGCCCAGGCGGAACCCGCCAACACCCCGATCACCAACAGCCCCAAGCAACTCCGCAGGAGAGACCACCCGGCACCCGGCCGTGGGTGGCATGGCCAAACGCAGCGCCGCCATGCCCTCCCGGAGGAGTGCCCGCACGCCGCACCGGCATGCCGGCGCTCGCCCGCAGCGAGCTTGGGCATGCCACCCTGGCGTCCCCTTGGTGTGGTTCCACGGAGCCCTCGTTGTGTCTGCTGCCTCGCTACCTCGATCATGCGCTAGCCCTCAAATACCTGGTTCCAACGCAGCGTCCCGCATCCGACTGCCGCGTGCGCCGTGACCCCATAGAGGCCGCCCGCCCCCTTCCCGCACGCGGCGGTAGACGGGTTAATGTAGCCTCCTTGTGTGGTTCTTACCAGACGGGAGCGACAAGTCCCTACGATGTTCAGACCCCTCTCCCTCCAAGGGAGAGGGGCAGGGGTGAGGGTCGAGGCGCCAGGGCCCCGCACGCGAGTCCGAAGTATGCGTGCCCGCGACCGCCGCCGCGCATGTGCTTCAGCCTCCTTGCTCTCGACGGAGTGTCCGCGCTTGGCAGCGCCGCACCGCTGAGCGTCACACCGGCTGCATCCCTGCCCAGCGTCCGACGGGCTTCGTCCGCCCGCCGGGACCAGAAGCGAAGGAAAGCTGGCTGCTTCCCAGGGACTTCAGTGCGTGTTTAGCGTGCTGTGCGCTGGGCGTTGCGGTCCGGACGGTGCGTGCGGCCTCCGGGAGAACGGGGAAATGAGCGGGGTAGTCCCACCCCCAGGGCCTGGAAGGCAACGGTCGTGCGCCCTCCGGACGAGCTTGCGAATGCCCCCTGGCTTGGAACTGACGTGCCGTGGGCGGGAAACCGACGTGCCGCGGGCGGGAAACCGACGTCCTCCTCCGCCCGGAGGGCGCGCGGTGGTTGCCAGGGACTTCGAGTCCCCGGGAAGCCGGCTTCCTTCTCTCTGTTCTTCTTATGTTCGTCCGCCCGGCAAACGAGCCTCGTCAGGACCGCACCATTCATCCCGCCGCACGCCATACACGTACACCGCCGCGGACCGGCAGCGCGACTGCGCTCACATCGCCGGCAGCAGCAGGCCGGGACGCAGCCACTCGCACAGCCAGATCACCACCGGCGGCAGGAAGATGCCCGGCAGCAGGTCTGCGACGGGGATGCGCTTGATCTCGAGGATCATCAGGGCGGTCGCCAGCAGAATCACGCCGCCCACGACGTTCATCATCGCCAGCGACACCTCGGGCAGGCGGTCGGCGCCGAAGCCGGCGAGCAGCGCCAGCCCGCCCTGGAAGACCAGCACCGTCACCACGCTGGCGAGCACGCCCCACCCCAGCGAGGAGGCCAAGGCGACCGCGCAGAATCCATCCAGCATGGCCTTGATGTACAGGTAGCTCGGATCACCCTGCGCTCCATTACGCAGACAGCCCAGCAGCGTGAGCGGTCCGACGCAGAAGATGACGCTGGCCGAGAGGAACCCTTCCGCGAACGCCCTGCCGCGGCCGGCCGTGGCAGCATCGGTGCCGCCCCCTTCCGCGTGGTTCCCGGGGGAACTCAGGTGCTCGTGGATCCAGCGCCCCGCACCCTCGATGCGGGCGTGAATTCGTAGCGCCGTCCCGATCAGCGCCCCCACCAGCAGCGACCCGATCATCACGAGCGCCAGACGGGCACCATACGTCTGCGGGGCGTCCACGCGCGGCGCGAACTTCGCCACCGTCTGCCCGAAGACGATCACCCCGGCATCCACGCCGAGGGTGATGGTGATGAGGCCGAGGCACGCCAGCACGATCGTGCGGTAGCGTTCCGGCAGCCGCCCGGCCGCCAGCACGCCGACCACGGCACCCACCGCAACCGTGATGACATTGACGATCGTGCCGTTGAACATGGACCACATCGACGAGGGCTCCCACGACAGACAAAGGTGCAGGCGAATGCCCGGCCTCCGCGTAGCGTCGGCCCCCCGTGGCCGACGTGAGGGGTCCGAGGCGTCATCGACTACCACGTCGCCCACGAGGGGGCGAGGCCACGTACCCCGCTGAATGCAGAATGATGAATGCAGAATCCAGAAATGCGTGCGCCGCCACGCATGTCCCTTTCTGCATTCTCACTTCTGCATTCTGCATTCGCCCTGCTGCCGCCTTCTTACTCCGTCCCGCAGCGTACCCAGGCGTTGCCGCAAGGTGTGCCGCTCGGTAACTAACCTCCGCGCCGCGTCGAGCCGGGCCTGCCGGCTCGCATCGGACGCGAGCAGACGACGCACCTGCCCCACGAGATCGCGTGCGTTGCGGTACAGGTGCAGGTGATCGGCCAGTTCCGCCGGCCCCGGATACAGCGAAGCAAGAGCCGCCTGCGGCGCCCGACACACCACCGGGACACCGGCATACACCGCGTCCAGCGCGGTCTCGACGGCCTCCTCGGACGCCCAGGGCAGCACCACCAGCCGCGCCCGATCGAACACGCGCTGCAGACCTGCGCCCGTCGGCACCGGCCCGCGCCAGGCCACCCGCGGCAAATCGAGCTTGTCCCAGTTGGTTCCCCAAAGCTCGACCACCACATCCAGACGAGCGAGCCCCTCGACGGCTTGCCGGGCACAGGCCGCCGGGAGGATGCGCTCACCCAGCAGACGCTCAAACTGCGCGCGCGTCTGAGCTTCAGGCACGGGGAAGCCGCTGGTCTTCTCCGCGCGGTGCAGAAGATCACCGATGTTCGCGTCGAAGCAGGCCTCCCCGGCCTCGGCCACCACCTGTTGCAGCGCCTGATAGAGCATGCGCTGGGTCGGCAGCGTCACGCCCGCGGCTTCCGGTCCCACCGACGGCAGGTCCGCAAGCACAACGACGCCCGCGGCCGCCTCCTCAGCGCCCGCGGGCACGCCCACCGGGCGAACTTCGGCACCGCCGCCCACGTCCCCTGCACCCTCGGCCGCTACGTCCAACAGTTCGATGCACTCCGCGGGCACGCCGGCGGCTGCCAGGAGGTCGCGCTGCCGGATCGACCCAGCCCACGCGGTATCCACCGCGCGCCATTCCTGCGGACCGCGTGCCACCGGATCCGCCCCCGCTCCATACCAGGTCGCCAGCGGCAAGTCCGGCGGGAGCAGTTCTCGCAAAGCACCTGGCATCGAGTTCACCAGCAGCACCAGATCGGCCTGCGCGTCCATAATCGCCTTCAACCGCGCCCACACGTGGGCGTGCTCGGGGCGGTCCGGCAGACACACCACCGCCGGCCAATGCACGGCCGCCAGCGCCCGCTCGATACGCCGCGCCTGGGCCGCCGAGCGTGAACGGGCATCGGTGCTCACGACGACCACCCGCGGCGCGTCAGGCAGCGGCCGGCGACGCGGCTGCCCGCGTAGAGCGGCCGCCAGGGTCTCCACGGCGTGGTGCTGATATCGCACCACCGCGGCCCCCGTAATCTCCAGTTGATGCTGAAGATGAGCCAACTCAGCGGTTGGGCGTTGCGGCACCGGCACCAGCTTCTCGGGGAATTCGTAGCCGGGATGGGCCTGAAAGAACGACACGAACGCCGCCTCGAGGTCCGCTCCGGTCAGCAGAACGATCCGCCCCGCTTCGATACCGTCGGCCAAGTCGTGCAGGTGCAGGGCCAGCTTGATGAGCAGGGGATCGGGCTCGGCGATGAAGAGCGCACAGGGTGGCGGCAGGTAGTGCAGGAGGATGGCCGCCTCCGCGCCGGTGAGCACGCCGGGTAGTGTTGCGCTGCCGGGTTCCAGGCGGAAGCGTCCGGCCAGGGCCTCCGCGCTCACCGTCGGCATGGAGGAACGGCCGAGCCAGACCGCCTTGCCGTCGCTTCCCGGTAGCCGTGCGGTGGGCGTCCCATCGCGGCCGGTCACCCATTCGACGCCCGCAGGCACCCGGGCCGCGGAAACCTGGGCCGCCACCTCGGGTTGCCGCCGGGCCAGGGCCGCCAAGTTTCGTTCGTAGCAACAAGACGAGACAGGTTCGTTCTTTCCGGGCGCTTGCACGTGCGTCACCGTCGGCATCGCCTGCCACCCACCGCCGAAAACGTACCTGGCCCGCACTCTCAGCCATGCAGAACCGGCGTGTGCACCCGGAAGTACGCCATCACCACCAGGAACCCGATCCAGCCGACCCAAAGTACCGCGGTTACCACCAGCGGCCAACGCGGCAGCGGCGGTGCATTCCCTGCGGGGACATCCGGGTCCGTCCAGTTGATTCGTGGTTGCTTGGGTGTCTCACTCATGGGGACCATCCTTCCACGACGCGTCGGGACCGCGCCAGCGATGCCTGCGACGCTCCTGGCGCGCTTGCCTTACCCACCCTCCGTTACTCCGGCACCACGATCGTCACCGGTACCTCGAGACGCTCCGCGTCCTTGATGTTCGTCTGCACGACGAGAGTCGCCTCATGCCTGCCAGCCGCGACCTTTCCCACCAGCCGCACGTTCAGGTAACGCAGGTGAGGCTGTGATTCCGGCGTCAGCGGCTCCTGTTCGACCTGGACGGCCGCATTGGCGCAAGTCGCGGAGGCAACCTCCAGCGCCTCGCGCGGATCGGCCAGCAGCTTGACGCGGCGCTGGGTGCCTGCGGGCGTACCATCCTGACGCAGGAGGACCAACTGCGGCTCCACGTCAACGAGCGGCATGATGATCCCGAAGACGGGGACCTGGATGAGGGGCTGGTCGATGCTGCTGGTACGCACCGTCATCAGCGTGCCGAACGGACCGGGCTTGGCATCCTGCCGGATGCGCGGCGTCACCAGGTACTCCACGCGCGGGAGGCGGTTCTGCGCCATCTCGACGGTCGTCTCCAGCAGCGGACCCGCCTCCACCCCGAGGATATCGAACGGGCTCTTGTCGGTCGAGGCGATGCGGACCGGCTCGAGGCTCTGACCGCGCAGCAGACGCTGGCGAGCGGCATACGGGTTAATGACCACGGGGTTGACGATCAGGTCACCGACGATCTCCCCACGCAACATCACCTTGTGTTGACGTTCCCAGGTTCGCGGGGCACCCGCAGGCTCACCCGCACCGTCCGACGGACCAGTCACCGTCAGGTGCAGGACGGCCACGCCCGACACATTGCCCAGAGGCGCATCGTCGGCCACCTGAAACCTGACCCGCTGCCCTGGAAGTTGCCCCTGGGGAGCCGGCTCGATCCGGTAGGCCAGGGGTACCGCGGACTCGAAGGTGATCTTCGCCACTTGCACCGTGTAACCCGCTTCCGGCGGGAAGACGTCCAGCGCCTGCGTTACCGCTTGTCCCCGACGCACTTGCTGGACCATCAGCGCACTGCGCGGGTTGACCTCGTAAAGTGCCTTGACCTCGGCGTTGAACGTCAGAACCAGCTTGGGTTCCTGCGGGTCATTGCTGTAGACCGTCACCGTCTTGCGCTCGGTGCCCCGGCGCCCGGTGGTGTCGAACTCCGCCTTCAGCTCCAGCGTACGGCCCGATGGCAGCGTCTTCTGTTCATCCGTCAACTGAACAAGGGTACAGCCGCAGCTCGCCTGGGTCTTCTCGATCACCAGATCGGCAGTGCCCTCGTTGCGGAGCACCCAGGTGGCCGTCTTCTTATCGCCGGCGTAGATCAGGCCCAGCTCCACGATGCGCTCCGCGACCACCAGCTTCGGCGCCTGCTCGACCGGTTGCTCGGGGGGCGGCGTCGGGGGCAGTTGCGCCAACCCCACGCCTACGCCGACCCACGTCACCCCCATCGCCACAGCCAGCAACCGCGCCTTCGCAATCCACCGCATGATGCGTAACACTGCGGAACACCTCCTTCTGCAGCTCACCGGCGGCAGTGCCTACCGCCCACACCGCCACTGCCCGCACAGTTTCCTGCGCCGGCCAAGAGTCCGCAACCCACCGCCGCCGACCCCGTCAGCGGGCCGTCAGCCAACGTTCTCCGAATCAACGGGGGCGCCAGGTCCTTTGGACCTGGGGGACGGGTGGCCCAGGTCCTGTGGACCTGGGGCCCTGCCGAACGCCGCGCCTTGTGTCACCGCGTAACCAGCACTGCACCGCCCCCTCACCTCCGCCCGGCTGACCACCTACTCCCGTGGCGAGCGACCCAAGTGCGGACGCACGCCCCGCGTGGTGGCCGGGTGGTGACATGGAGCTGGGTTCAGGGGACTTGCAGTTCCAGGTTGTGCATGCGCGGGCCGTCGGCGACCTCGCGGAGGACCAGCCGGACGCTGCGCCCGGCCAGTTCCGCCCCGCCCAGGAAGCGGTACTCGACGGTCTGTCTTTCCCCGGGGGGGAGATTCGTAAACGGGCGGTACTGCCGTTCCCGGCCGGGAACGCTCGCCGACCCGCGGAAACTCAACGGGCGACTCGAACGGTTGGTAACGATGTGACGCAGGATCAGGTTGTCACCCTCGATGATCGGCAACCCCGCGACCTCCACGTCCGCCAGACCCAGAGTCACCGGCAGCGGAACCTCCAGGTAGTATCCGCTGGGGGACAGCGTCATCTGCGCGACCACCTGCTTAACGCCGGCCCCTTCGCTGTGGGGCGGTCGCAGCCGCAACGGCAGCTCGTATAGGCGCTGACCTGAGAGCTGAAAGGTGAAGTTCGCCGGCTGCACCTCCCAGTCGCGCGGGACTGTCAGCCGCACGCTCCCCGAAACCCCCTGTCCCGCTGGCGACGCAAACGAGAACTTCTGTCCCTCCGGCTCCCGCCCATATTCAAGCGCGTCCGGCGTCAATGTCACCGACGCCTGGAAGTCAACCAGCCAGCGCTCCACCTGGTCCACGAACACGGGCACCAACGACAAACGCACGAGCTGCCGGCCGTCGTCGGTCTGTTCGAGAGGAGTGGAACGCCCCCACGCATCCACCTGCCGCGTCGCCCGGCCGAGCTGGATCGCATGCACGCGACCCTCCGGCGGGGCCTGCGTGTCCCACAACGCCAACACCGCCCGGTCCCCGTTGTAGAAGGCCATCGCCTCCACCCCATCGGTCACGCGTAGGCTCGGCCCGGGGGCCGCGTCCGCGAGCATCGTCGCCACCGTCTGGAAGAGCACGTACTCCTCCGTCGGCTCCACCACGTCGCCGCGCACGGAGGCCAGCACGTGCCAGGTTTGTGGCACATAAACCGTGTCCGCCCCCGCGTGACGGGCGGCGACGAGACGCTGCACCCATTGCGCCAGGCGCGGCAGCCGGGCGTAGCGTCCGGTGGCAAGCGGCTCCACGTATACCGACACCTGCTCGTAGCCCAGTCGCCTCCACGCCTCCACGCGGGGCCGCAGCCACGCCCAGCCCACCGCCGGCTGCAAGGTAAGTGTCACGTGCTGCGCCGGGAGCTTCTGCGCCTCCGGCTCTCGCAGGGCGCTGCCGGGCGCTACCAGCAGCGGCGCGGTCAGAAACTCCCGCATCGCCCCGCGCAGGGCGTCCAGGGCGGCCGCTACGCGTGCATCGCCGGCAAGCGTACCGCCCCCGTCAGGACCCAACTGCCACGCCCTGAACGTGCCCGCGTTAGGGGCCACGGCCGCCGCCAGATGGTCACGCCAGATCGCCCGGTCCTCCGTAAGCAATTCGAGCAACGAACGCGGATACGCGCCGTCGTGCTCGAGCATCTCCCGCGGCGGACCCGCAAACACTCCAACCAGCGCAAAGTTGTCCCGCACCAGTTCCTGCACGAGACGTTCGGCGGCCCGGTCGGCCGCCGGAGTCGGCGGCGGTTGCGCCAACCCGCTCCACACCGGCAGTTTCGCCGACCGCGCTCCCTGCTGCCGCAGCAGGCTCAACTCCACCGCGGGGTCGGTCCGCTGCCCCGCATCCACCACCACCCCGAACGGGCGTGCGATCGATCCTTGCCCCTCGGCGAGCGGCGCCACCACGGCCACCGTCAACTGCGTCTGCGCAATAACGACGGCCCCCTCGCGGACCTCGAGCCGGGCCGTGTAGATCCCCGGTCCGTACCCGGCCACCGGCACCCGCAGCGGCACGTCCTCATCCTGGGTCAGCACCGGCACCGCCAGTTGCGCCATCGTCTCCCCGGCCACCGACCGGACCGTGAGCACACCACTCAGCGTGCTGCCCTCCTGATCCGCCACCGTCACGATGAGTTCCGCCGGCCCGTCGCCCGTAAGCACGTTGCCGCGAGAACTGCTGGTCAGCTCCACCCGCGGCAGCGCGTGCACGGTGATGTCGTCGAACCAAGCGCCCCCCGCCACGTCACTTCGCGCGATGTGATGGCGCGCCGGCGGCGCGCCATTCCACGTAGACTCCTGGAGAACCCACGCCGCCACCCCGATCGTGTAAGCCCCCACCGGCGCCGGCGGCAAGTTCATCTCCACTTCGACCCAGTCGGCAGACGTGGGTGCCGCCCCGTCCGCAGGGACTCCTTCGGCAGGCACGGCCACCGCGGCCCCTCGCGTCCCGGCTCCAGAGCTCGCGTTCGCACCCCCGTCCAGGGGTCCCACGAACGCACTCCGCGCCGTGGTGCCGGGAATCGGGTTCCGCGCGGCATCCAGGTAGTGAGCACTGAGGCACGCCCGCGCGCTGTTCAGTCGGTCGGGAAGAATGTACCCCACGATCCGATACTGGCTATTGGAGCGCACGCGGGTGGCCGGGCCCGTGTAGTGGAACGCCACATTGCGCCCCGCACTCTCCAGGTGAAAGGAAGGAGGCGACGTCCGCCCCACCGATTCGTCAAACGCCCCCCCGGCAAACCGCGGAAAACTGCCCGCGCGCAACGGCTCCCAGTACATGGGTATGTCTTCGAGGTTGCCCGCCGCCCGCTCGTCGAAGTCAAACCGGTGCACAACCCGCCGCGCCGGTGACAGCAACGCCTCCAGTGCACCGCCGTCAGCCGTCGCCGTTAAGCCGCCGCCCGCGGCACTCCCCCCGAGACTGCGGGCCTCTTCCGGCGTTGACGACCCCAGCGCTGCGGCCGACACCCGGTCTGGCTGGTCCGGGCCGCCCGCACCCACTTCGCTGGAGACCACGCCCTCGGGCGCAGGCTGCGTTGACGCATCCGCACCAGCTTCGGTAGGCCGACTCTCTGTGCTGCCGCCCGCCGGTGCCTGCGCCTGGGCGGGCACCGTACCCACCCACCACGAGGCCGGGACTGCGGCGCCGATCGCCATGCACAACCGTAGCGTCCGCCGCGCACGCATTCCGTTAAACAGCAGTAACTTCAAGCACCACATGCTCTTACCGGATGGGTTGCGGCGTGCTCCCGGGGCACCGCACGCCTGCGTTCGACATCAAAGGCAGCCTGCAAATCACGGGGTCACAGCCCTGCGAGAGTGCACCCTTTCGATGGTATCGGAAGCCGGCATACACCGGGTTAGCGGGCCGACACCCCCGCAAACCCCAGAACGGCCTGGCCCGCAATCCCCATCTGCGGGCGGTTGCAGCCCCATCGGCCAGCGGCGCCCGCGTTTGCGGCTCGCAGGCCTCCGCGCTACCATAGCCCCGGGGGATGTCGCAGTGCGGCAGCCCGCAGCACGCAACCCGCGGGCCGCCACCCAACTTTGCAGTGCTAGGAGCCACAATGGCCGAGCTGTTTGACACCCGCCGCTACTTGACCGACTTCGACTCGGCCCGGACCAGCAACCTCCTGACGGACATCCTGGTCGTGGGGAGCGGTGTGGGTGGGACGCGGGCAGCCCTGGAGGCCGCACAATATGGCGAAGTCATTTTGCTAACAAAGCAGGACTTTGAACAATCCGCTACCAGTTACGCTCAAGGGGGCATCGCCGCTGCCCTCGGCCCGGAAGATTCGCCCCAGCGCCACCTGGACGACACCGTCCGCGTTGGTTGTGGGCTCAACCGCCGGCGGGCGGTGGAGATTCTGGTACGCGAGGGGCCCGAGCGGATTGGGGAGTTGCAGGCGTGGGGCGCCGACCTGGACCGCGTCAACGGCAGTCTCGATCTGGCCCGCGAAGGCGGTCACTCCCTCAAACGCGTCGTGCACATGCGCGGCGACCAGACCGGGCGCGGGGTAATGGCCGTGCTGAGGGAGCGCCTCGCCCGCCTGGCCAACGTGCGTGTGTTCGAGAACTGCTTCCTTATTGACTTTGTGACACGCAATGGCACTTGCGTGGGAGCGGTGACCTACCACCCGCGGCACGGACACCAGCTCATCTGGGCGCGGCAGACGATCCTGGCGAGCGGCGGTTGCGGGCGCATCTGGCGGGAGACGACCAACCCGCCGACGGCCACCGGGGACGGCGTGGCCGCCGCCTACCGCGCGGGCTGCACCCTGGCCGACATGGAGATGATGCAGTTCCATCCGACAACGCTGTACGTGGCCGGCTCCGCACGGGCGCTGATCTCCGAGGCGGTGCGCGGCGAGGGGGCCCACCTCCTGGATCGGGGCGGACGTCGGTTCATGCAGGACCACCACCCGGACATGGAACTGGCCCCGCGCGACATCGTCAGCCGGGCGATTCACCGCCACCTGGTGGCGACCCGGACCAGTCACGTCCTGCTCGACGTCCGGCATATCCCGAACTTCGCGGAGCGCTTCCCGCAGATCACGCGTCTGTGCGCCGATTTCCAGATCGACGTGCGCAAAGACCTCATCCCCGTCCGGCCCAGCGCCCACTACATGGTCGGTGGGGTGCGCGTGCAACTGGACGGCGGCACGGACGTGGCCGGTCTGTGGTGTTGCGGCGAAGCGGCCCGCACGGGCGTGCACGGCGCGAACCGGATGGCCAGCAACTCGCTGCTGGAGGGCCTGGTGTTCGGGCGGATCGCGGGTCAGGCGGCCGGCGAGCGGGCCCGGGCGGCCGCCCGCGAGACCCCCGTGGGGCGCGTCGTCAGTGCCAACCCGCCGTCACCGCGCACCGAGCTCGACGTGCAGGACGTCCGCAACTCCCTGCGCAGCCTGATGTGGCGCAACGTCGGCATCGAGCGCAGCGGGGACCGCCTGGTCGAGACCGGTGAGATTCTCAAGTTCTGGGGTCACTACACTCTGGACAAGACCTTTGACGACGTGGGCGGCTGGGAGTTGCAGAACGAGCTGACGGTTGCCCGCGCGATCACCATGAGCGCCCTGGAGCGTGATGACTCCGTCGGCGTGCACTACCGCGCCGACGGCCGTCCGGCGGAGCCCAGCACGGACCCCCACGCTCCGGAACAGTCCCGCTACACGGTCTGCGTCTGCCGCTACGACACGGGGACGCGCATCTGGCGCGAGGCCCTGCCGAAGGAGTGAGGCGTTCGACGAGAAGAGACGGTCTTGGGCCCAGCCGAGCCTATAGCGATCTCGGATTCCGTGCCGCAGCCCCGGGCAAGCGCGCCGCGCACGCGTCCCGCACGAATCCGCGTCGGCTGCAGCCCGCGGCGCGCTACGCGGAAACGGAGAACACCCCTGGCTGAGGCGGACGCGCAGTGGGTACCGAACGCACTTCCCACCGTGGAGGGATCTCATGAGTTGGTTACCCTGCCCTCACCTGAAGCGCGACGTGGAGCTGACGGCCGAACGCGAGCAACACATCACCCAGCGGCATCCTGATCTGCTCCCCGAGTACCGAAGGCAGGTCGCGGAGACCGTGGCCGCCCCGGACCAGGTGCGCCGGAGCGCAAGATTCGCGAATGCCAGGCTGCTCTCGCGCTGGTATACTGAAGTGAAGGCGGGCAAGCACGTGGTAGTGGTGGCGGCCAGCGAGCCCGACTCCCCGGGGCGACCGTGGATCATCACCGCTCACTTGACGAGCCATCTGCCGGGAGGACTACTCGAATGGAAGCGAAGCTGACGTTTACGTACGATCGGGAGGCTGATATCCTCCACATCGACGAGTGTCCCCCCTACGCTGAGCAGGAGTCCGAGGAGTTGCCCGACGAAATCGTCGCGCGACTTAACCCCAAGACCTCCGAGGTCGAGAGCGTGGAAGTCATGTTCTTCTCGACGCGGCTCCTGCGGAGAGACATGTTTGAGTTGCCGGTGAGCGCGAACCTGCGGCTGGCGCGCTAGTCCGGCGCTTGATCGGTGCGCCACGGCGGTGAAACGCCGTGCCGCTGCCCCCACGGCGCGACGCTCCCACTGGTGAACCGGCCGGGTAACCCGGTGCGATGCGCGGGCGCGGTATTCACTGAAGAGGCGGGTTCACCGTAGCTGAAAGGCAGCGCTATGGTCACCATCGGCATGAACTATGACGTCCTGGAGGGCAAGGAAGCCGCCTTTGAGCACGCCTTTCGACAGGTGCTGCACGCGATGCGGAACCAGTCGGGGCACTGCGAGTCGAGGCTCTATCGTGAGGTGGATGCCCCGCGGAGCTACCTCATCATCTCGCATTGGACGGACAGAGGCGCCTTCGACGCCTTCATTCATTCGGACGCCTTCCGCAAGGTCGCCGACTGGGGCAAGGAGCAGATCCTGGCCGGCCGCCCGCAACATCACATCTATGGAGCGTAGCCACGACCATAGGGGAGTGGTGGGGTGGCATGGCCAAGCGCAGCGCCGCCACGCCCCCGCACGGTGTGTGCCGGCGTCGCGGCAGCATGCCGGCGCTCGCCTGCGGCGAGCTTGGGCATGCCACCCTGGTTTCCGCTTTGTGCAGTTCCATTGGACCGCCGTGCGTGCATCGGCGCCGGCGGGCTCAGAACACCCGATGGGAATCGAGCAGGATGCACACGGGGCCGGCGTTCACCGACGCTACCGTCATGGCCGCCCGGAAGACGCCGCGCTCGACGCGCACGCCGTACTCAGCCAACTTCGCGCAGAAGTACTCGTACAGCTCATTCGCCTGCTCGGGGGGCGCCGCTTGGTCGAACGACGGCCGCCGGCCCTTGCGCGCGTCGGCCTGGAGCGTAAACGCGCTCACGACCAACACTGCCCCACCGATGTCCGCCACGTCGCGGTTGAGGTGCTTGTCGCCCTCGGGGAACATGCGCAAGTGCCGCACCTTGTCCGCGAGATACGCGGCGTCCTCGGCGGTATCACCCTGCTCGACGCCGACATACACGAGCAACCCCGCGTCGACCGCGCCGGTCACGCGGCCATCGGCAGTAACCGAGGCCGAATCCACACGTTGTACAACCGCTCGCAACGGCACCCTCCGCAAAATGAAGAATGAAGAAGGCAGAATTCAGAAGAAAGAGCCGCCCCATGCCTTTCTGCACTCTTACTTCTGTCTTCTGCATTCTTGACTTGACTTGTCTCCCCGGTCGTTATCCTGATTCCCATAGTACTCGGCCATCCGCGCGGCATGCTCGGCCATCCGGGCCCGCAGCTCCAGCGGCTCGAGCACCTGCGCCTGATCGCCGTAGCCCAGCACCCACCAGGCGATCTCGTCGATGCCGTCCACGTCCACCTCGAACAGCAGGCTGCCATCCCGTTCATACTGCGTCTGTTGCGTCTTGTGCCAGAGGACTTCCTGGACGTTGCCGGCCACCAGCGGGAGGAAGCGCACCTTCACATGGTAGGACCGCTCCCCGCGGACCATCAGCCAGGCGTTGCCGAAGTACTCATCCAGCGAGAAACCCGGGTCCGCGCGGTAGGTGTCCGAGAGCGGCTTCATGTCGATGATGCGCTCGACCTTGAACAGCAATGGCCGCCTGGCGCTCTTGCCGGCGCCGGGGAGCTTCGCGGCCGATCCGTCGGTGCGCTCCAGCCTGCCGATCACGTACCAGCCCCGGTGAATGTACGCCAGACGATAGGGGCTCAGCCTGCCCTCGATCTGCCGACGCTCTGCGTAGGAATCATAGCGAAGGTACAGTTTGCGCGTCCTGAGCAGCGCGCTCTGCAGGATCGCCAGCATGTCCGCAATGGACTCCGCGTCCGACGCGGGATCCGGACGCACGTCCATGTGCCGCAGCCGCGGCTGGCAGTAATCCTGCACCACCCGGGGCAGCATGCTCTCCAGCTTCAGGGCAGCCGAGGCCGCTACCTGGGCGTCCGCGGCCACCCCGCTGTACAGGTGCTGCCGCACCGCCAGCAACAAAGAAAGTGCCTCGCCCGGCGACAAGCTCACGGGGGGCAGCACGGCCGCTTGTTCCGTCCAGTAGCGGTGCGTCTTGCGGCAGTACCGATACGGCATGCCCGCACGCTGCAGGAGCCCCAAATCTCGAAATACGGTCCGGCGGGACACGGCCGCCAGGCGCGCCAGCTCCTCCACCCGGTACTCGCGTCCGGCCTGCATCGCCTGAATCAGCTTCAACAGCCGTTCAACCCGCCCCGTCCGCACCTGACCTTCCCCCGCTTGCCATCAAGACGACCAAGCCACCAGACGGTATCCCGGACCGGCGTCCCGAACCACGACCGTGAAGGAGCGGATGCCGGCTGGAGGGTATCACTACGTGCTCGCGCCCGCTCACTGTGCCGCTCCACCGGCGCCCATCCTACACGACCCCACGCGGGGGCCGGCGTGATATACCTGCGAAGCCCGGTTCGCGTCCACCGACACGGTAGATACGCGACGATGCACCCCAAGCACGCCCGGTCTTGGCATGTCCATGCCCCCAGAAGCGGCATGCAACTCCGGCTGCCCGGCCCCACCCCGCACGCGTGGCCGCGCTCCGCTCGGTCGTGCCACCCTGGTTCGCAAGTTTCAGCCCCGTGGAAGTACTCAGCCCTCTGCCACGGTGGAGGCACGGCGCGACCTGAACTTCGTGGGCTTCTTATCGCCTTTGTAAGCGGCCAGCACGGTCTGCCGGGCGTTGATCTGCTCGCGGAGGAACCCGGCCGCCGCCTGCAACTCGACTTCCGGCGCCGGCAAATCCGCCAACGGATACTCCGGGCGGTCGAGGATCAGATACCCCTCATAACCGATGCCCCTGAGCAGCTCAATCTGCCGCGCCAACTCGGCCTCACCCTGCCCCAGGGGACGGTAGCCTGCCCCGTTGCCTTCCGCCTCGAACGCCACGTCTCCTACGTGCACCAGCCCCAGCTTCTGCCCGATCCGCGGGATCGAAACCGTGGGGCGCTCATAGTCGCAAAGGGCGTGCAACTGGTTCCAGCAGCAGCGGACGGCCGGGTGGCTGGCCGCATCCGTCACGAACCAGACGTCCCTGCTCCCGCGGAAGTCCCCGCTGTTCTCCACCAACAGCGTCACGCCGGCGGCCGCCAGCTCGGGCACCAGGGAAGTGACCGCCGCCGCGATCCGACCCAACGCCAGCCGCCGATTGTCCAGCCGCTGCACCCTCCCCATCGGAATCCGCACGTAAGGACAACCCAGGCGACTTGCCAACCCCACGAACCCCGCAATCTCCGCCTTCGCCGCGGCCACGTCGGACTCCGACTTGCCGTCCAGCGTCACCGGCGCGCCCAGACCCAACAGCGTCACCTTGTTCCGCGCAAACAGCTCCCGCACGTCGTCGGAATGCTCGCTGAGGGCGGGAATCAAGGGCAGTCGGTCGTAGCCCTGCAACCCGCGCAGCTCAACCGCGTCGAAGCCGAACTGCGTTGCCCACGCAACGATGGTCTCCAGAGCCGCCTGAGGACACAGTGCTGAACTGAAGGCGATTTTCATCATGTCAACCGCACTCCCAAGAAACGTCGCCGCGCCATTCGCCGAAACCGGTCCCCGGCCGAACCGGCCGGTGCGGATGCCCCACGCCCCCGACAACGGCAAGGCGTACGGCACCTCGCAGGGGCCCTCCACTCTCGACACACCTGTCACGGGGAGCGAGGCCATCGCCGCCCCGCGCCGAGCGTGCCCGCTACACCCGGAGGGCCCGGAGCGTACCAGACCGGTCCCAACGGTCAACCGAAGTCGCGCCAGGTGGGAACTCAGAGGCATCTGCTGCGTCTAACTCCAGTGACGGCACGCCGCTTGGCCCATGACCGGCGCGCGGCGGAACCCCGTCAATCGTCGCCTCCGGGCTGCGGCACCCCTTGCCGGGGTCCGGACCGGAGCGGCGGCCCGCGCGAGTGCGCGTGCAGCGATCGTGTGTTTACGAGCCGTTGCAGCTTGACTTGGCGCGAGCGTGGGCGGATAATTACAATTGGATAGGTGCCAGGAGGCTCAGGCAGGCCGACTGCGATTGACGTGAGGAGCCCGCGGCCGATGCCTGCCAGATGTCCCGGTCACCCACCAGGATCCAGCGTTTCCGCCCATGCTCGCAAACGTGCACTGATTCTTCAAGCACGGCATGTGGAGGATGGTGCGATGAATCCGAACTGGCCTTGGAAATGGGTGGCGGGTAGCCTCGGGGTAGGGGTGGCGGTTGGCGGTTTGGGCGTGTTCGCGTTGGCTGGAAATCAGGGTGGAGCAGCCTCCAGCCAGTCTGCCGTCGTGGCCGTTCAATCGGGTTTGGAGACGACGCCCGCGCCGCCGGTGGTGGCGCCTCGGCCAAGACCGCTCGTCCGACCTCAACCGGTGGTGGCGGAGCCGCGCGTTCGGACGCCCGAAGATCGGCCCACCCCGCCGACGCCACGACCGCGTGGTGGGGCACCGACCGAATTAGAGACGAGGAAGAAGACGCCTGCATGCTGACCCCGTGAGCACGCCGAGAAGACCGGGCGTGACTTGGGCAGCCGGCTCAAGACTGAGAGGTGCGGACCATGGACGATAAGAAGAAGGCGATTCTGGCGTTTGGATTGATTGGGGCTGTCGTGCTGGGCTGGGGGTCCTACTTCCTCTTCCTGCGCGACTCGGGTGGCCCGGCCACGACGGACACGGCGGCAGCCGCAACGGGGCCGCGGGTGCGGCAGCAAACGGTGCAGGAGGAGCCGAAGAAGGCGGTGACGCGAAGAGCCGCCACGCGTGAGAAGCCCCAGGTGGAGCAACCCACGAGGCGTGAGCGCGCACCCCAGGAGGTAGAGACAAGCAAGCCGCGTGAGCGTAAGAGAACCGACACCGAAGAGAAGAAGAAAAAAATCACGCCGGCGGCTTGACCGGCGTCTCCCCGATGACAGGCAACGGGCCCGCGAGCGGCGCCGCACCGGCGACCGCGCGGGCCCGGTTTGTTCCCTGTGACGTCAGGTCGCAAAACCGGGCTCGCGCCGGCACCGAGGGGCCCATCTGCAAACGGCGCCGTGGCCGCTCGGTGTGCACGGGTCCGTGTCAGATTAGGCGGGATGGCTTCGGCCCCAGCGGGGCCAACGTTGATGGCTGTCCACGGGTTCCGTCCGGACGAAGCGCCCGGACGGAACCCGTGGCTACACACCCTTGCCCCCTTTCAGGGGTGTACCTGTTTAGCGTGGGTGCCATGCCCTCACCCGCCGCAGGCGGGGGTGGGCATGTGCCGCGTCCGCAGAGGCATGCTTACCCGCGACTGCGGTCGCGGGAAAGCGCGGCACCCACCACGCCGAAGACGCTAAACACGTGCTCAGGGGCAACAGGCGACGCCGCCTGATGTGTCATGGCCCCGGCGCGCACCACTGCGGCAGCGTGCGCTTGACGCCCGCGTGGTCGCCCTCCACAATCCGCCGCTGCCGGCTGGACACGGGGCTGCGAGGGCCTGACCGCGATGGATTTCCCGCTCTTTCATCTTGATCTGGTGGGCAACCGGATCATGTTCGCGGTGATCGCGATTCTCCACGTGCTGATCAACCACGCCCTGGCAGTCGGGGCCATCCCGTTGATCACGCTGATGGAGTGGTGGGGGCAACGGACCGGCCGATCCGAGTGGGACCGGCTGGCGTACCGCATCCTGGCCGTCTGCTTCATCGTCACCACGAGCGTCGGGGCGCTCACCGGGGTCGGCATCTGGTTCTCCGCGTCACTGGCGAACCCCAGCGCGATCGGCAGCCTGATTCGCGTGTTCTTCTGGGCGTGGTTCTTCGAGTGGCTGGTCTTCGTGACGGAAGTCAGCCTCATCATGGCGTACTTCCTGACCTGGAAGAGCTGGACCGGTGCGCGGAAGCCGGCGCACATCGGCCTGGGCGTCGCGTTGAGCATCATGTCGTGGCTCACCATGGCGGTAATCGTGGCCATCCTCGGCTTCATGATGGACACGGGGACCTGGCCGGAAGCCCCGACGTTCTGGCGCGGCGTGCTCAACCCGATCTACATACCGCAGCTTGTGTTCCGCACGCCGGGGGCGATGGTGGCGGCCGGGGCGTTCGCGCTGCTGCTGGCATTCTTCTTCACTCGGAAGGGGGACGGCTTCCGGGCGCAGGCGGTGCGGTTCACGTCCGCGTGGACGCTGGGGTGGGTGCCGTTGTGCGCGGCCGGGGCTTGGTGGTACTGGCGCGTCGTGCCGGAGGCGATGGGCGCGAACGTCGCGGTGGCACTGACCACGCAGGCGTTCGAGAGCTGGCACCGCACGGTGGGCTACCTGATTCTCGCGTCGGCGGGCGTGCTGGTGCTGGTGTCGCTGTGGGGAGTAACGGCGCCGCGCCGGCTGCCACGTCTGGCATTGGTCCTGCCGGTGTTGCTGGCGTTCGCGCTGCTTACCTACTTCGAGCGGGTGCGGGAGTTCGTGCGAAAGCCGTACGTGATCGGGCGGTACATGTATGCCAACGGCATTCGCCCGGCCGATTACCCACTGCTGGCGACGGACGGCGTGCTCGCCCACGCGACGTACACGCCGGTGCGGACCATCACGGACGCGAACCGGCTGGCGGCCGGCAGGGCCATGTTCAACATCGCCTGCACGCGCTGCCACACGACGACCGGCGTCAACGGCGTGGTGAAGAAGCTGACCGATCTGTACGGGACCGATCCCTGGGAACGGGAGGTCGTCGAGGGTTACCTGCGTACGATGCATAACACGCGTCCCTTCATGCCGCCGGTTCCCGGGACGGAGGCGGAATTGGCGGCCCTGACGGATTACCTGCTGGAGTTGCAGCGGAACCCGCAGCGGCTGCCGGGCGCGCAGAGTGTCGGTGTCGAGGTGCCTGACCAGGAGACGCCGGCCGCGTCGAGAGCCGATGCGTCCGGCGACCTCCACGCCGGCCGCGGGGGGCCGACGCTACTTGCCCGGCCGGTGACGCCGGGAAGTGACGGGGAAACGTCGCCCCAGGTGGGCACGCACGATCCACTCGCCAGTCCGCATTAGAGGTATACGCAGCGTATGGAGTTGACCGGCCCGATTCCCATCCCGCATGACATCCCGCTACCGCTGCCGGTGGACCAGGTTGTGGCGCAGGCGTTGATTGTGCTGCTGTTCCTGGCCCACATTCTGTTCGTGGGGTTCATGGTGGGCGGGTCGGTGCTGACCGTGGTTTGCGAGGCAATCGGCCTGCGGCGCCGGCCATTCGACGGGCTGGCCCGGACCATCGCGGCGACGGTGACGGTCAACAAGAGTCTGGCGGTGGTGCTGGGGGTGGGGCCGCTGCTGGCCATCAACATGCTCTACACCGTCTATTTCTACTCGGCGAATGCCTTGACGGGATACGCGTGGATCTCGATTGTGCCGCTGGTGACGCTGGCGTTTCTGCTCACGTATGCCCACAAGTACAGTTGGGAGAAGTGGGCGGCCGCCAAGAAGGCCCACATCGCATTGGGCACCTGCGGCGCACTGCTGTTCCTGTTCATCCCGCTGATCTTCCTGGGCAACATCAACCTGATGCTGTTTCCGGAGCGGTGGACGGAGGTGCGTGGGTTCTTCTCGACGCTGCTGCTGGCGAACGTACTGCCGCGCTACCTGCATTTCGTGGTGGCCTGCATGCTGGTCACGCCGCTGTTTCTGGTGGGGTGGCTCACCCGGTCTGGCTCCCCGTTGGAAACGCTGGTGCCGGGCTTCACGCGCCCGCAGCTTCGCCGGGGCCTGTACCTGGTGACGTTCTGGGGGGTTTGCGTCCAGGTGGGCGCGGGACTGCTGGTACTGCTGACGCTACCGGTGCACGGGCTGAGTCACCTCATGGTGGCCGTGATTCTGCTGGGGGCGGCCTGCGCGCTGGTGGCACTGGTGCTGCTGCGGCGGGAGGTTTGGGTAACGGCGCCGGACGTGGGGCGGTACTTCGTCCCCATCGTGGCGCTGCTTACGGTGACGGCCCTGTGCATGGGGTATGGGCGACACCTGTACCGCGAAGGTGCCATTGGCTGGCATCGTCAGCAAATGGCGGCAAAGACGGAGGAATTTGCCTGGGCCAGTGCGGCCGCCCAGTGGCGGTTCGCCACCGGCGCCGGAGCGGAGGATGAGAATCTGCCGCCGGGCGAGCGGGTGTTCAAGGCCGCCTGCGCCAGTTGCCACGCGGTGGAGCGCGTCCTGGTGGGTCCGTCGCTGACGGAGATCGCCGGTCTGTACAAGGACAACCCCGGCGGCATCGTTACCTGGGCGAAGAATCCGGGAAAGAAACGCCCGGAGATGCCCAAGATGCCCGCGTTTCGCCTGCCGGACGAGAAGCTGCTCGCAGCCGCTGAGCACATGCTCGCGCTCGGGTCGGGCCAGGAAGCACCGCCACCTGCCCCATCCGCGCCGGACGCCGATGCAGCCCCCGCAACCCAACCTCCACCGGACGACCCGGCCCAACCTGCTGAGCCGTAACCACGGAAACGGGGACGCAGCTAGTCTTCGCTGCCCCCTTGCCCCGGCCGCCTCACCGGGGGTCCCGTCGGCCTGCGGGTTTGCTTCAGCGGCAAGCCGCATCCCAGTATCAGAAACTTAGCTGCGTCCCCGTTTTCTGATGCTGTGCGTCAGAATATCCGCGATGCGGGGGGACGCGTATCCGTCGCCGTAGGGGCTGATGCGCCTGGCCATGCGGCGGTAAGCCTCAGCATCGGTCAACAGTTCGGTAACGGCGGCGACTATGGCATCCGGCTCGTCGCCGACGAGGCGGGCAACGCCCGCGGAGACGGCCTCGGGGCGCTCCGTCGTGCGGCGCAGCACCAGCACCGGTTTACCCAGGTGCGGCGCCTCTTCCTGCACGCCGCCTGAGTCCGTAAGCACCAGGTGGCTGCGCGCAAGCAGCCGGACGAAATCGGCGTAATCCACCGGCTCCAGCAGGTGGCAACGCGGCTGGTCCCCCAGCACCGGCGTGAACGCGGCGCGGACCGCCGGCGAGAAGTGCACCGGGAACACGATGCGGATGTCGCGGTGCAGTTCGAGCACGCGGGCAAACGCCTCGGCAATGCGGCGCATGAACGGCTGGTTCTCCCGCCGGTGCACCGTGACCGCCAGCAAACGTCCTGCCGGGCATGCAAGGACCGCGGCCAAGCGCGGGTCACCCGGATACCGGTCGAGGTTCGCGTGCATCAGGCGCAGGGCGTCAATGCCCGTGTTCCCCGTAACCCAGATGCGCTCGGCGGGAACGCCCTCGGCGAGCAAGGTCTGACGGGCGGTCTGCGTCGGGGTGAAGTGCCAGTCGGCCAGTGCGGAAGTCAGCCGCCGGTTCATCTCCTCGGGAAACGGATGGCGAACGTCGCCGCTGCGCAGGCCCGCCTCCAGATGACCCACGGGAATCTGAGCATAGAAAGCCGCCAGAGCACCCACGAATACCGTCGTCGTATCACCCTGCACAATGACGGCATCGGGCCGGAGCTGCGCGAGGGCCTCGCTGACCCGCTCCACCAGCGTGGCCGTCAGCCGCTCGAGCGATTGGGCCGGCTGCATCACGTCCAGATCGAGCGTCACCGGCAGCCCCAGCAGTCCCACCGCCTGACGCAGCAACTCGCGGTGCTGGCCACTGAGGACGACCTGCACGTCGAAATCGGCGCGACGCTTGAGCTCGACGACCAGCGACCAGACCTTGATGGCCTCGGGTCGCGTCCCGATGACGAAGCATACCTTGAATGGTCCCGTGGTCGGCAACGTCACACGCAACTCGTCTCAAGAACCCGGACGACAAAACGCATCCCGGCGGGGACGTTCACGGGCGGGACGCCCGTGCCACACTGCTCCGGGCGTGGACCCCTAGCCTGCGGCCGGCAGACCGAGATACGCCGGAACCCAATGCACCAGCGCGTGCATGAGGACGCAGGTATACAGGCCCGCGACCAGATCGTCACCGACGACCCCCCAACCACCAGGGAGGTGTTTCTCGATCAGGTTGCCCGGTGGGAACTTCACGATGTCGAGGCCGCGCTCCAGCACGAAGCTCGCCAGCGCGGTCTGCCAGGTAAATGGCACCAACGCCACAGCCACGAAGTAGCCGGCCAGCTCGTCCCACACCAGCCGCCGGCTGTCCTTAGTGCCCAGCAGGCGATCGCCCACGGAGTGCAGCCAGACGGACGCCGCGCTGAACACCACCACGGCCGGCACGTACACAAACCACGGCCAGCCGCGCGTCCAGGCGAACACCGGAATCCCCACGACGGCCACGGTAACCGTCCCGGACGCCGGCGCATACCCGAGCGGCCCGACCGAGCCGATCCAGAGCAAGGTCGTCTGCCAGGCGCGGCGCTGCCCGGTCTTGGCAGGCATGTCGCTCACCGATGCGCCCTCGTTGTGGTCGCCTGTCCGGGTCATGCAGGAACATCCCCGCCCGTCCACGGCTGCCGTCGATCTTCGTGGGATTCCGTGCGGCCGGCAACCGCTGCGGCGACCAGAAACCCCAGACCGCGGTTGTCGTACCGGCGGTACGCTTCCTCGTCCCTAGTCTACCGGGTTATCGGCCAGCGTAACCCGTTGTGCTTGAGCGTCATCCCGGACGGGCGTGAGGGCGTCCTGCCGCGTTCCGTGTCACCTGGCTGACCCGCGGACGCGCGGGGGCGCAGTCGCCAAGACAACCGCCCCCCACCCCGGCCGCACGGGCTGCCACCTCCCTCGCGCCGGCTGCGGTGTGCGGTGCTGCGGGTACCAGTAACGCCGCCGTAACAACACGCCGGCGCCCGTTGAGGCACGCCGATGAGAACGAGTATATAGAGAGCCGGGCCGATGGGTCCAGGCCGTGTTCGCGCTCCGCAGAGCCGTGCCGTCGGGGCACTGAGAAGGCTTTGCGGACCACGAAGGCGCGGAGGGAACGTGGGTCAAGCTTGCGAAAGGTTTGCTTGTCATGAACCGACAGGTTACGTCCAAGAGTATTGAGCGCGGGAACGTGACGTTGGCAGGGTGCTGCGGGGTAGCGGTGTTGATCCTGCTGCTGCCGGCTTTGCCCGGGACGCCGCGAGCAGGCGCCTGGGCAAACGGCGCGGTCGTGCAGACACCAACCCAGGAGTCTCCCCAGGGCCAGCAGCCGACCCAAAAGGAGCAAGCCGAGCCGAAGCCGTCGGCCGCAGCGGTGGCGGCGCAGCAACCCGGCAGCAAGGACAAACCCCAGGAAGATAAGCCAGCCGAGGACCCGCGGCGCGCCGTGCGGGGCGGCGGCACCGGGCCGGGGCAGAAGCTCGAGCCGAAGCGCATCCCGATCAACCCTCCCGGGACCGCCCCGGTGCCGGGGGCGAAGGAGCAGGCTTCGCCCGCGGTCGAATCCACTTCCGGCACGCCCAAGGCCGTGGCGGATCAGGCAGATCATGACTTCGGACCGCGGTGGACGGGCACGCCGCTGCAACACACCTTCAAGATCACGAACACGGGGGACGCCCCGTTGCAGATTCTGAAGGTACGTCCCGGCTGTGGCTGCACGAAAGCCGGGAAGACGCCCGAGGTCATCGAGGCCGGTCAGGTCGGCGAGTTCCCGTTCGAGCTGGACAGCACCAAGCTACCCAGCGGCGCGTATCGCAAGGTGATCACCATCATCACGAACGACCCCGCGAACACCGAGCTCAAGTTATCGCTGGCGGGAGTGAACAGGCGTTACGTGGAGGTCGTGCCGGCCAACGCCTCATTCGGCCGCATCACGACCGGGGAGCCCGTCTCCAAGACGCTGAAGCTGACGAACAACACGGACCAGAAGCTGGAACTGAAGCTGGCCCCGCCCGCCCCGGGCAGCGCCTTTGACTGCCGGCTCACCGAGACCCAGCCGGGCAAGGAGTTCGAGCTGCTGGTGATCTCCCGCATGCCGCGCCAGCCGGGCCAACTGAATGAGACGATTCGCCTCGCCACCAACTTGGAGGCGTACAAGGAGTTAGAGATTCGCGCCATGGGATCGGTCCCCCAGCGGCTGGACGTCAATCCGTCCCCCCTGCCGATCGTGAACCCGATCGGGATGGCCCCGGAGCAGTTCCTGCATCGCGCGCTGGAGTTCACGAACTTCGGCGATACGCCGGTTCATCTTCTGGAGGCCACCATCGACGATCCGGAGGTCAAGCTCACGGTCGAGGAGGTGAAGGCCGGGCGTCAGTACAAGATCGACGTGGCCATCCACGGCGGGTATGAGCTCCCGCAGACAGGCCACAGCATCACGCTCAAGACCGACGACCCCGAGCAGCCGATCATCACGGTGCCGGTACAGGGGCACTCGCTGGGGGCGTTGCCGGGCACGGCAGCCGGACAATCGTCGGCAAGGTCAGCATCTCCGAAGCAGGGCCCGGCTCCTCGGCGCCCCGCCGATGAGCTGCTGGGGAAGTCTGCCCCCGCGTTCAGCGCCAAGACGACCGCCGAGAAACCCCTGTCCAATGCGGAACTGAAGGATACCATCACGGTGCTCAACTTCTTCGCACCGAACTGCCCCTACTGCCAGAAGCAGTTGCCGCGGGTGGAGAGCGTACGCAAGGAATACGCCGAGAAGGGCATCCGCTTCGTCAACGTCTGCCAGACAATGCGCAAGAAGCTGGAGCCGGGCGACGTGCAGAAGACAGTGCAGGCGTGGGGCGCCCAGTCCGAACTCGTGCTCGACCCCGAGAACGTGCTCGGTCGGGACTTCAGGGCGGGTACGTACCCCACCCTCTTCGTCGTGGGCAAGAGCGGCGAAATCGAAACGGTGGCCATCGGCAACCTGCCGGACCTGGAGTCCCGCCTCCGCGCGGAGTTGGAGCGCGTCATCGCGGGCAGGCCGCGACCCGCCGCGCCCGAGCCCGCGACCGGCCAGCCGGCGATCACGGCGCCGCCCGGCGTCCGCTTCACGCCGGTCGGCGACCCTTCGGCGGGCCGTGTGCCCAGCGAGGGTTCCTCCGCCGGGGCCGCCACCAGCGCGGAGCCGAGCACCGGCACCCAGCGCCCAGCGGAGAAGCAACAGCCGTAAGTCGGCGACGTGAAGCGAGCGTTCGCTCGGTCACTCTCGCCGGCGTTGCGCTCGCTCCATCTCGCGCCGGTCCTCGCGGGCCTTGAGGTCCTGCCGCTTGTCAGCCCCGGATTTGCCCCGCGCCAGGCCGAGCGTGACTTTGGCCAGGCCACGGGGGCTGAAGTACACCCGGAGGGGGACCAGGGTGAGCCCGCGCTGCTCGACTTTGGGCCGCAGCTTCCGCAACTCCCGGGCGTGCAGGAGTAGCTTGCGTCGGCGGAGGGGATCGTGGGCCCCCGTCTGCCCGTGACGATAGGGGGCTATATGGAAGCCGATCAGCCACAACTCCTCGTCGAGGATGCGGGCGTAGGCTTCCTCAAGCGACGCCTGGCGCTCCCGCAGACTCTTCACCTCAGTACCCAGCAGGACGATTCCGCAGTCGAGTTGTTCGAGGACGTGAAACCGGTGGCTGGCTCGACGGTTGCGGCAGACGGTGGTGTCCGGGGCGGGTGCTTTCTTCATAAGCTACTTTGCGACATATGGTTACGGCTTAAACCGCCGGACTTTCAGTGTTGCTTCATGTTGCCCGACACGGATGCCGATTCTACAATGGCGTGTCCGCGCTGCAACATGCGCGTTGACAAGCGGTTATAATGCTATGAGCAAGGCAGGTGGGCCTATGCGCGATAGCGACCAGATCAGTCGTGAGCGAGCGGAAGAACAGCGTGTGGTTCAGCGGGCCCGCGCTGGGGATCGCGGCGCGCTTCGCCAGCTCGTGGAGGCGCACAAGGACCGGCTGTACAGCTTCGTGCGGCGTATGGTGCGCAACCACCACGATGCCGAGGAGATTTGCCAGGAGGCGTTTCTGAAGGCCTTCGGTGCCTTGGACGCCTATTGCAGTGCGTACCGCTTCAGCACCTGGCTGTTCACCATCGCGTACCGGGTCTGTCTCAACAGCCTGCGGAGGCGCCGGGCCTACACGGGCGAGGTGGAGTTTGCGACGCTAAGCTTACCGGGCGGGGAGGCCGGGGCCGCGGCGGCCGAGTCGGAAGAGGCGGCGCGCCTGCGGGAGATGGTCTGGGAGGCGGTGGACCGACTCAGCCCACCCCAGCGGGCAACGGTGCTGCTTTTCTACCGGCACGACCAGAGCTGCCACGAGATTGCCCGGGTGCTCCAGGTGCCCGTGGCCACCGTGAAGAGCCACCTGCATCGAGCACGGGCACGCTTGCGGCAGTTGCTGGTACCGGTGACGGAAGGACAGGTTCGCGCGTTCTGCAATCTTACCGGCTGAACCGGGTACAAGGGGGTGAGGCGCGACCCATGGGTGGGTGGCGCCGGGTTTTCTGGATCGTCCCCGAGTCATGGATTGTCATCAGGCCCGACAGCTTTTCGATGCCTACCTGGACGGCGAGCTCTCGCCCGCGCTGGCCACGGAGCTGGGCGCCCACCGGCTGCGTTGTCCGGCGTGCCGGCAGGCCCTGGCGCTGCTGGAGGTCACCAGCCACGTCATCGCGTCAGACCAGGAGGCAAGCCGGCTTGGCGGAGACTTCGAGGATAGGCTGCTGAACTGCCTCGACATGCCCGTGCGGAGGTGGCGGCAGTTGAGGCGGTGGATGTACGTGGCGGGTCCCCTCGCGGCGGCCGCGGTGATCGGCTTGGCATTCCTGGGCTTCTTCGACCATCGCCAGCGGGTGGCGGGGCACAAGGTAGAAGTGCCGATTGCGCCGCAGGTCGATCGGGCAACGGGGGGCGCCCGGGAGTCGTCGGAGCCGCTGCTGCTCAACGAGTTCGGCAACGCCGGAGAGAGCGGGGCGACGGCTATTGACCTGTGGGTCCGAGAACTCCAGCGCAGTCTGGAGGCCCGCCGCGATGGCAGGGAGCCAGTAAAGCCCGATGCGGACCAGTCCATTCTGCAGCTCATTGACCTGCTGCGCAGCGCCAGGGACGACAGCGCCGCGGCGGAGCACTTCCCCGGCTTTGATGACAGTCCCGCCTCTGGCGCGGAAGACGCGGGTGACTCACCAGACGTGGACATCGAAGATCTGTAAGCCACGCAAGGATGGCGATCGGCCTGGCAGGGTGCCGTTAGCCTGCGCGCACGAACGAGGCTCCGGGCGTTCCACGCCCAGCCCGCTCAGCCGGCTCGGGATGCCTGAAGGCGTGGTGAGCAACTCGCGATTCAGCGCGGATGCCTCGGAAAGCTCGGTGTCCGGCACCCCCCCCATCGGCCGCGCGGGGTCGACGCTACCTGTTCAGCGGCCCACCGGCGTCAGGCGGGCGCGATACGTGTCCGCGTGGCTGGCGGTGGTCGTCGCATTTGGGCCGGTCGGTTTGAGCCGGGCCGAAACCGAGGCGAACGACGCAGGTGCGGGGACCCCGGCGGTCGCCCAGTCGGAGTCGCTGCTCAGGTACGTTCCTGCCGGTGCCGGGTTCTTTGTGCACGTCCCGAGCATTCGTGCGCTTGATGAGGCGTGGCGGCGCGCACACCTGGAGCGTCTGGGGGCACTGGTCGATCCGCGGGCAGGCGAGGAGAAGACGGGGCCGTTCGGCTTGCGCGAGGCGTTGCGTCTGCTGCTGGGCGGGCACACGGAGATCGACGTCGAGGAGTTGCTGGGGACGGAGTTGGCCCTGGCGGCCGGCTCCTGGCAAAAGGCAGACAGCGGCATCCTGTTCGTTCGCCTGCCCGACGCGGAAGCGCTCGACCGCTGGTTCCCCGTGGAGGAGCGTCTGGCCCCCCACCAGAACGAGGCCGACGGGCTGCTCCTCTTCCGAACGGCGGGGCGGATGCTCGTTTGCGTGCGGCACGGCATCGCGGCCATTGCGCCGCGGACCCGCGAGGCTGCGCTGATTCGAGGTACGATGCGGCTGATGGCGGGTGACCAGGGGGAAGTGCTTGGGCAATCCCGCCATTACGAGGAGTTGAGGGCCCGGGTGAAGGGGACGCCGCTGGCGGTGGCTTACCTGAGCGAGCCGGGCGAGACCGCACCGGGTGACTCCCCCGTGCTCAACGTCTGGCCGCCGTTTCAGCGTGCCGTGCTGGCCATCCACGAACGTGCCGCAGGGTTGGAACTGGAGTGGCACAGTGTCGCGCCGGGGTCGGTGGCAGGCACGGACACGTCCTTGAGTCGGGCTTCGCTTGAGTGCGTGCGGCGCCTGCCACGCAGCACGGTGCTGGCATGGGCGACTGCGGTCAACATCCGCGAGGCATCCGCACTCACCGCGAGCAACGGGCCTGCCTCCGGCACCGCCCTGTTGTGGAGTCTGCTGCGCGCCCTGCAAGCGGGAGGCGACGGCGAGCAGCGCGCCGGGCGGGATGAACGGACGGAAGTCGTGGTGGCGTGGGACCAGGACCTGCGTCCCGGCGGTTCAAGCCTTCAGCTCGCAGTGCTCGTGCAATCCACGCAGGCGGCCGTGTTGCGGGACAGGATGGTGGAAGTGGCGCGCCGGGCGCTGCAGGTGGTACGTCATCTTGATCCGTCGGCTCCCGCCGAGCCGTTGCAGGTTAATCGCACGACGTATCTCGGCACGCCGATTGTGCACATCCCGCTGGCAGGGTTCAGCAGTTCATCACCCGCGCACTCGGTGCTGTCGTTGCTGGCGCAGTGGGAGCCGGCGTTTGCCGCGCAAGACCGCTGGGTGATCGCGGCCTTGAGCCCGGACCACGTGCGTCGCATCCTGGACAGCCGGCAGGGCCTGTTGCCCCGCCTGGAGGACCGCGCTGAAATTGACTGGCTGGGTGCGTTGGACGAACCGGCGATGCTGGCGGTCGCGCAGCCGGTGGCGGCCGCGGGAGTGCTCGAAGACTGGCTCAAGACGCTGGAGGGCGGCGGTTCCTCCGTGCTGGCGCCGGCGTTGTGGGAGAAGCCGCTGGGCTGGATGCGCAGCCGCCAGCAGCAACTGGGCATCGGCATGCGCACGACGCAGACGCCGGGCGTCGTGGTGGTGGCGCGGGTGTATCCGGGCACGCCGGCCGCGGGGAAGCTCCTCGTCGACGATTGGATCGTGGGCGTAGACGGTCGGCTGCTGGACATGAACGCCCCCAACGAGAGCCTGCGGCGGGAGTTGTTTGAGAGCACCGGGCGGGCGGGCCCCAAGCTCCGCGTCCTGCGTGCGGGGCGGATCATCGACGTGCAATTGACGCGTTCCCTGCGGCAGGGGGAGCCGCTTCCTTCCGCCGCTGACATCGCGCGGCAACTGACGCCCGGAGCCCGGACGATCCGCGCGCTGAGCTTCGGTTACGAGGCGACGGACCCGGGGCACTACAACGGGCGGCTGGTGCTGAACCTGGAGCCGTGATGCCGGTCATGCCCCCGGGGACGGACCCCTGAGCCCTGTCCCCTGCCCCCCTCCCTGGCAGCGCCAATCGACAATCGTCATTCGCCTCCGCGGCCCTCACCCCTGCCCCTCTCCCGGGGGGAGAGGGGTTTGCGACCGTGCGGTCAGCACATCTTGCCGAGTTCCTTTTCGACGACGTACAGCAGGCGCTGCGAGCGAATCAGGGCTAGTGACGTCTGGATGTCATCACCGAAAAGGCGGTCCTGCTCGGCATGGGCGATGCAGCGGCGGACCTCGCCGTGGGCCAGGCGCGGCCCGATGCCGGGCTGGAGCGGGACCCGGTAGTCGAGCGCCTGCGCGGCACACATCAACTCGATGGCAAGGACGGTCTCCGCGTTTTCGAGCACGCGCATGCACTTGACGGCCGAGCGCGCCCCCATGCTGACGTGGTCCTCCTGCCCCAGGGACGTGGGGATGGAGTCCACGCAGGCGGGCATACAGAGCCCCTTGTTCTCGCTGACCAGGGCGGCCGCGGTGTACTGAGGAAGCATGAAACCGCTGTTGAGCCCGGTGTTCTGCATCAACAGGGGCGGCAGTTCCTCGGCCCCGGCGAGCAGGAGGTAGATCCGCCGCTCGGAGATCGACGCCAGTTCGGCCAGCGCCATCGCCAGGTAATCCAGCACCAGGGCCAGCGGCTGCCCGTGAAACAGACCGCCGCTGATCACCTCCTCTGGTCCCAGGATGACAGGGTTGTCGGTTACCGAGTTGATCTCGGTTTCCATGACTTCGGCGGCGTGGTGCACGGCCTCGCGGGAAGCCCCGTGCACCTGCGGCACGCAACGCAGGGAGTACGGATCCTGTACGCGCTCGCATTGGGCATGGGAGGGCAGAATCTGGCTGTCGGTCATGAGCTTGCGGACGTTGGCGGCCGACTCGCGGGCCCCGCGGTGCGGGCGCAGTTCCTGCAAGCGCGCGTCAAACGGGCGCAGGCTGCCGCGCATGGCTTCCAGCGACATCGTGGCAATCAGGTCGGCGTGCTTCAGCAGACGCCGGGCACAGATCACCAGGACCGCCCCATACGCACTCATGAACTGGGTGCCGTTGATGAGGGCGAGCCCCTCCTTGGGCCCGAGCGTAATCGGATTGAGGTTGAACTGCGTCAGCGCATCCGCGGCCGGAAGCTGCTGGCCTTGCAGGGTGACGGTCCCGCGACCCAGGATGGGCAGCACCATGTGCGCCAGCGGCGCCAGGTCACCACTGGCGCCGACCGACCCCTGCGTGGGGACGACGGGGAGCATGTCGGCCTCGAGCAGCCGGCAAAGCGCTTCCAGCGTCTGGCGGGAAGCGCCACTCACCGCGTGACTGAGCGCAAGGATCTTGAACAGCAGCATCCAGCGCACGACTTCCGGCGGAGCCGGGTCCCCCACGCCGACCGCGTGCGAAACGATCAGGTTGCCCTGCAGGGTCTCGACCTGGTCGGGCGAGATGCGTTTGCGGCACAGCGGGCCGAAACCGGTGTTGATGCCGTAGGCGGGGGCAGGCCCGCGAGCGATCTGGCGCACCGCGGCACAGTTCGCCTCCAGGCGTTCCCACACGTGCTCGGCAATCTGCACGCAGGTGGGCCGGCCCAGGGCGGTGTCCAGGGAAGCCAAGGTTAGCGCCCCGCCGTTCAGCAGGAACCACGCCCGCCCCTCTTCATCGAGCTGCATGAAGACCGTCTGTGCCGCGGTGGCCGGTTCGGATGTCATCATGGGGGGATTGTACTGCGCCCTTGCATCGGCGTCGCGTCAGTTCCTGACGGGGCGAGTGCGGGGGACGGCAACACGCAACCACGGGTGCTCCCCGGCCGAGGGTGGCGGCCGGAGACGAGTGGCAGGCCCGGGCGCCGCAACGACTTCCCCCGGTACGGCAGAGCGCCTGCGGAGCACCGACCAGACCGGTCGGCCCCCGCGGTCCGGGCATGCCGGCCGGGTTCTTCTGGTTCAGCGTGCGACCCGAATCCTTCGGGTTCAGCATACCGCTCGATGCGTCTTCCCGAGGCGCGGTCGTGCGGCCGACCGCTGCGAGAATCGCCAAGTCGGCTTGCCCCTCTCCCCCGTTGAGGCGAGAGGGGCAAGCCCGGACGTCGCTACTCGTTGATGCCCAGCAGCTCCACCTCGAAGATCAGCGTGGAGTTGGCCGGAATGCCGGGGCGTTCCTGAGCGCCGTAGGCCAGGTCGGGCGGAATCTCCAGGCGACGCTTGCCGCCGACTTTCATGGAGCCGAGGCCCTCGGTCCAGCCCTTGATGACGCGGTCGAGGCGGAAGCGAACGGGCTCGCCGCGCTCGACGGAGCTGTCGAACACAGTCCCATCCGCGAGCCACCCGACGTAGTGGACCGACACGGTGTCCGTCGGCTGCGGTGACGCACCCTCGCCGACCTTGATGTCCCACTGCTTCAGCCCGGACGGGAACGTCACGACCTCGATTCCCTCAACGGGAGTCGGTTTGGGTACCGGCTTGGCTTCCAGCAACTCGGTCTCCAGGATGAACGTTGCGTTGGGCGGAACGCGCGGCGGGCGACCCTGCTCCCCGAACGCGAGCGCAGGCGGGACCTCCATGCGCCGCTTGCCGCCGACCTTCATGCCCTCCATCGCTTCATTCCAGCCCTTCAAGGGCAACTGTCCCAGACGCCACGTCACCGGCTCGCCCTGCTGCACCGAGCTGTGGAACAGCGTCCCGTCGCTCAGCCAGGCGCTGAAATGGAGGGTGACCATGGCATGTGGGTCAACCGCGGGACCTTCGCCGGCCTTCAGGTCCCAGTACTTCAAGCCGGATTCCTTGACCACCGGCTCGATACCTTCCACGGAGGCCTGCTTCGGCGGTTGCTCGACCTTCACGAGTTCCACCTCGTAGATCAACGTCGCATTCGGCGGAACGCGCTGGGGAATTCCCTCCTCCCCATAGCCCAGCGCCGGCGGTACATCGAGGCGCCGCTTCCCGCCCGGCTTCATCGTCTGCACGCCTTCCTTCCAGCCGGCAACGGGCAATTCGTCCACTGGGAAACGCAGTGCATCTCCACGCTCGGCCGAGCTGTCCAACAGGGTGCCGTCCTCCAACCACAGCGAGTAATGGAGCGTGACGATCGCCCCGTGCAGCGGCTCCTCGCCCTCACCTGCCTTGAGGTCGTAGTACTTCAGACCCGACGGTGTCACCACCGGCTCGATGCCTTCCACCTTGGGCGGCAGCGGCGGCTGCTCCACGCCGAGTAGCTCAACATCGAAAAGCAGGTCGGAATTGGCGGGTATGCCGGGCCGCCCGCGCTCACCATACGCCAGGGCCGCGGGGATGTGCAACTGCCGCTTGCCGCCGACCCGCATGGACAGGATGCCTTCGGTCCAGCCGGCGACCACCTGGTCCAGCCGGAACTTGCTGGGTTCGTCCCGCTCGCGCGAGTTGTCAAACACCTTGCCGCTGGTCAGCCAGCCCGTGTAGTGCACCGTAACGGTGGCACGCTTGTTGTACGGCTGCTCGCCGTCGCCCACCTTGATATCGTAGTACTTCAGACCCGATTCGGTCGTCACGGGAGTGAGCCCCTCAACAGACGAAGGCGTCGGCTGGGGCTTCTCCTCCGGTTGCGGCTGCTCCCCGGGTTTCGCCTCGGCCTTAGGCGCCGGAGTGGGAGGCGCCTGCGGAGGTGTCGGCGGCGTCTTGGGGGGCTCGGTCGCGGCGCCGGGCTGGGCCGGCTGCGCCGGCGGGGCTTGCCCCGCGGCCGTCATCGGCAGCAGCAGCACGACCGCCAACACCACGCAGGTAACGGTCACGCCCAGCACACCGCACATAGTCCGCACAGTACTCATGTAAGTTGCCTTTGTGAAAGAAACTCTACGTATCGCTGCAAGACCAAGTCGTCGCGCTCGCGACAACCGTGTCCCTCTCCCTGTCACCCTGGGAATGCTCGTTGCCCACGGCGCCGCTTCTGCGCGCCGATTCCCCTTACCCCCGGGTCGTGCTCGTCCTATCGCAGCCCCGATGCCTTCGACGGCGCGAACCACCGCCCCAAGTCGTTCACGACCCGCCACACCCGTCGTGGATCGCGCGTGGCTGCAAACCGCGCCGACATCTCCAGACGCCCACCCGCCGCTTCCGCGTCCCCTTCCGCCACGGCCGCCAAGACGGCCTGATCGACAACACCGTTCAGGGCCTTGCCCGAGCCGGCCTCGTCGAAGAACACCGAGCCCGCCCCCCGCCACCTGAACACTCCGTCAGCCGTGCGGACCTGGTAGAACACCTGCCCGTTGATCTGGGTCGCGTCCGCTACCGTGCGCCCCGGGCGCGGACGCCACACGCTCTGAACCCAGATCACCTGCTCAATGGCGTGCTCCGGCCCCGGCTGCCTCTCGTCCGTCTTCTGCAGAACGAGATGCAGGTTGCCATGATCGTCCAGGTCGTAGTACGCAACGGGGAACGTCTCCCGGTAGCGGACCGGCTCCGCCGGGTCGCGGCAGTCCAGCAGTTGCACGGTGTTGGTGGCCGCCGGCAGGCAACCCGTGCCGCACGCTGCCAGCACTGCCATCGCCCACCCCGTGTTCGATCGGGCGACCCCAGCCAGCAGCCCGACACCCTGGCCCCGGTCCCCCTTGCCCGGCAGGGCGTCCCTCTTCCACCGGGTAATCATTGCCTCACCATAACCACCGTCCCCCCCACCGTCAAACTCCGTCCGAGCCCGTGTGGAAACGAGGGGCGCCATCCGAGCCCGAGCGGGAGCGAGGGGCCATTGGAGATCGCCAGATCAAGCCCCTCACTTCCGTTCGGGCTCCGTCCCGGTGCCCCCAGCCCCGGAGTGCTTTGCGTGCCGCTCGGTTCCAGTCGCACTGATCTCGCCCGGGCGGGTCGCTTTTCCCGGTTTTGTGCTTGACGCCCCCCCCCCCCCGGACGGGGTCCCTTGAATTTCGGACATGTCGGTCGGGGGTCAGGGTGCCGCGTCCACCCCGGTTGTGGGCGCGGGGCGGTAGGTCAAACGGGCCTTCGGCGCGAACCGCGTCGTTCTCGCCGTCGGTCCCATTACCACATCGGAGGATCCCCAATGACACGCAAACATTGGATCGTGGGAGTTCTCATCTTCGCCAGCGTAGGGGCTGTGTGCCTTGGCGCCCTGTACACCTGGACCGGCGGCGGACAGGATGACAACTGGGACACGTCCGCAAACTGGTCCACGTATGGACAACGCCCGTATCCGTCCACCACGAGCGACGACGCCGTGTTCCCCTATGACCAGAACGGTTGGGCCGTCAACCTGACCACGGAGCAGATTGACGACCTCAGCATCAGCGCCGACACCGAGTTTCAAGCCGGTGGCGGCGGCGGTGGTGGCTGGGTGACCCTGACGGCCGACACCGTCACCATCTCCGGCACTTCGCCCGCCGGTGGGCACGAAGTTGTCGTGACTCTGTTCGAGAATGCCCGCATCACGACGGTTCCCACGCCGTAGATGCCGGCCGGGCCCGGTGAACGTCAAGTTGGGGTGGGAACCGGTGCATGCAGTTCCCGCGCTCCGGAGGACGAGACTCGCAATACTCATCTGCAGCAGAGGATAAACATCGTGGCAAGACGAATCGGCGTCATCGTTACCGTCCCGATCTTTGTGCTTCTCGCGGCCGTGCCCGCCGGCGCGACCGACTACGTGTTCCGTCCACCCGACTACGCCCAGACCGGTGCGTGGCACATCAACGACAACTGGGTGCCCCCAGGGCACCCTGAGGCCGGCGATACGGCAACGATCGGCCCGCTGCTGGACGGAAATCAGAACGTCTACTACCCCCGCTGCTACGTGCGCTTCGAGGAGTCAATTCGCGACGTGGCGGTCTACGGCGCGGGCGGGGGTGGGTGACTGGGGTCCCGGATCCTGATTTGCCAGTCTGGCAAACTGACCGTCCACCACGCGGCCACCATCGACGATGGAGCGTCCATTGTCTTCTATTACTGCCCCATCCAGGGTGACCCCCGCACGGACTGCGGCTCGGGGGAGCTGAGCGTCGCCCATGACGCGACCATCAGCGGCAACGGGGGACAGATCTTGGGCGCCCCGAACTCCGGGCTCCCCGAGGTGTGCACCGAGGGGCTCAACCCCGGGATCATCAGCAGCGGGAACGATGGCGGGCTGCCGGCGGTCCTCACCCTTCAGAGTACCGGACAGAACCTCCTGCACGTGCACGGGCACATCGACCTCCGAGCGAAGACGGTCAACAACGCTCTCGTCGGCGTGAACAACGTGCTGGGGGCCAGCGTCGAGCATGCCATGAAGCTCTCCACCTGGCCCAAGTCGGGCAGCGGGGAGTGGTATGCCAACGACGGGCGGCTGGAGGTCCTGGTATCGGTGAGCGGGAGCGCCAAGTGGCGTATCAGTGGGGACAGCTCCGAGGCGCTGATCTGGATCAATGCCGAGTGCACGGACTTAAGCGGCAATGTCGAGTTGACGCAGGGGACGCTCGACGTGGACCAGAACTTCTGCACCTCGGGCAACCTGACCTTCGACGGACGGTCGACGGGAACACGCATCGCCGTGGCTTCCCTGCGCTCAGCCCAGTTCGGGGGGACGTGCCCATAGCGGGGAAACACGCAGCACGCCCCCGGACGACCGAGAAAACGCCTCCGGGCACTCGTTCGCAAGACGTCCGCGGCGGACAGGCGTGTTGCCGCCAACTTGTCGGGACACTCAGTGAGGTGGTAGAATGAAGGCGCAACCCAGCGGGAGGATCTGGTACATGTTCGTTTCCGCCTTGCTCCGCGCGCGCCAACGCGAGCGCGCCACCGTTGCTTGCACTCGATGGGCCGCATGGAGGCTCCTGCTCACCATGCTATCGGGCGCCTGGCTTACGCTGCCGAGCATGACACAGGGGGCGGTGCAAGTTCCACGGGGATTCGAGATTGTTCAACTCACCAGCGACAGCAACGAAGACCGATATGTGCAAATGAACAACTGCGGCGAGGTCGTGCACAGCCACTACCTTCTCCCCGCCGGCGCCGGGCGCGCCATCTTCTGCCACGACAACGGCAGGGTTATCCGCGTCACGCCTGATGCATCATACAACTACACATGTGATGTAAATGATGCGGGGGTAATCGTGTGGAGCGGTTGCCCTTCGCTCGGCGCCACGCGACACATCTACTTGTACGAGAATGGGTTGATCGCACAACTGACAGACGGCATGTTTGACGACCGAGAGCCGTGCATCAACGCCGTGGGACACGTAGGTTGGTACCGCTGGTTCCAGGATGGATGTGACTACAGCCGCGCGGAAGTCTTCTTCAGCGACGGACAGGCCGTGGAGCAGATCAGCAATAACGGGCTCTCCAATCAAAGCGTCTGCATCAACGACCTCGACGAGCTCGCTTGGACCCGCTACAACGATTGCGTCAACCCGTGGGTGTCCGACATTCTTCTGTATCGCGATGGGCTGATCTCTGTGCTCCCCGCACCAGAGCCCCCGGCGGAGCCCCAGATTCCCGGCATCAACAACCTCGGGCACGTGATCTGGGGCAGCTCTGCGGGGATCGAGCTGTGGGCGGATGAGTCCACGACGCTCATCACACCGTGGGGGCGCAACCCGGCCATCAACAACCACGGTGACATCCTGTTCATTCGCTGGCACGATGACACCAGCACGTGGCAGACGTGGGCGTATCTCAACGGCGTCTTCTATCAGCTTTCCGATGACCCCTTCTGGAGCACCGACGGCGACATCAACGACTACGGCGAGATGGCCTGGGAAATGGGGCCCTGGGAGCAGCGCGACGTCCGGATGCTGCGGCGGATTCGCAATGGCGATACGGACTTCGATCTCGACGTGGATGTGGACGATTACGCATCCTGGCCGGACTGTCTGACCGGGCCCGTCGAGACCGACAGGCTCTGCGACTGTCGCTTCCTGGACATGCAGCACGACCGCGATGTGGACTTAGCCGACTTCGCGCTGTTCCAGAACGCGATGGGCACCGTGGTGACCATTGACGATCACAACTGTTGCGAAGTCCACTACGATCCGGGCTGCACCCACCCGGACATCATGGCCTGCGTCTGCGCCGAGCTGCCGGAATGCTGCCAGACCACCTGGACCGCCGCCTGCGCGGCCGCCGTCAGCAGCCTCGGTTGCGGCGAGTGTCCGTAGGAAGCGGTCAGCTACAAGCTATAACCTGTCAGCTTCAAGCTCTCCGCTATAAGCTGTCAGCTATAAGCCGTCAGCTTTAAGCTGTCCGCCTTCAGCCACAGGTTGTCAGCGTT
>JAKQDH010000061.1 GCA_029558835.1 Planctomycetota bacterium
GGCCACGCCGCTGCTGGGGCTGGCCATGCGGATGCTGACGTTCACCTCGGCGGGTCAGTTTGAGATGGCCGGCGGGAACCTGGTGGGCATGGGGACGCAGAGCGGACACCTTCTGTTCGACGCCCTCCCCGCGCCGCCGGAACTGTGGCCGCGGGAATTGTGGCAGGCCCCCGCCGAGCCGCTGCCGCAGGGAACCGCGCCGGCCTCGGCGCCCGCGCCGCCGTTGCCGGCGGTCATGCTGGAAGCTACGGCAGCGTCTCCCACGGCAGTGACGTCGTCCCCCGGGGAAGCGTCGGCGCCGGCAGCAGCTCCCGCTGCTGACACGAAGGTTCGCTCCGACGAGGGGATCGGCAGGTAAGCCGGCGTCCCCTGCCGAGCCGGAGCGGTAGGGAGCGGAAAACCCAGGAGCCGCACCCGTGGCACGGGCGTCTCGCCCGTGCCACTGCTTTCTGCATCCACAGGCGGGACGCGGGCCGGCAGGACCCTGCGTGGCTTGGGTGTCCCGCCGATCGGACCAAGGACCAGACACACGTGCCACACTCGCCAAGTGCTGAACCCACGGGCGAGACGCCCGTGCCGCGCTCGCTTCCGCTTGGGCTGCTGCGCTGCGCCTGACAGGCGCAGCGCGCAGGGCGAGCGACTGTCACCCCAGCAGTGTTGCGGCCGAGCCGGGTCGTCGCGTCAGCCTGGCACGACCGGCGTGGGCCGGCCTGCGTCGTCGAGGGCGACGAGGACGACCTCTGCCTCGGTTACCGGCACTACGGTGTCCGGGGCGCGGCGGCGGGCGGCCGTCACACGCACCCGAACGGCGATCGAGGTCGTACCGACGCGTAGCGTGGAGGCGTAGAGGCTCAGTACGTCACCAACGAAAACGGGCTGCTGAAACTCGACCTCGCGCACGGCCACCGTCACGTAGCGTTGGTGCGACTGCCGCAAAGCCTCGACGTAGGCCGCTTGGTCGATGAGCGACAGGATGAAGCCGCCGAAGATCGTGCCCTGGGCGTTGGTGTCCCGGGGCATGGTCACCACGCGGATGGCCGGCTCGGCGGACGGTGGCTTGGGAGGGGAACTCATATTGCGCTCCAGATCAGTCCCGCCGCAGCAAGCATCGCGAACAGCATCGCCCAGATCAACCACGGAAAGCGAAAGTGGTATAGCTGAACCAGGTGAGCGAGATAGGCCAGATTGACGCTCACTGTCATCTTGCTCTCACCGGCCGCACGGGTGGCAAACGGAATGGGCACCTCGGCCGGACGCGTGCAGCGAGCTTTGACGTACAACTCCAACCCTATCTTGTAGCCGATCGGGTTAACCGCGGCAGCCCGTTCCCACGTAGCGCGGCCAAGGGCGAAGAATCCGGACATGGGGTCGGACAGCGGCACCAGGGGGCGGGCGAGCAGAGTGGCAAGGCGACTGGCCCAGCGGCGCAACTGCGGCCAATTTGCCTGTATTTCGCCGCCGGGGGCGTAGCGCGTGCCGAGCACGAAGTCCGCATCGCCCTGGTCGAGTCGGGCCACCAGGGCCGGGATCAGCTCCGGCGGATGCTGGAGGTCGGCGTCCATGACGACGAACCGGTCGTAGCGGGCCTCGGCGAAGCCGCGCAGCACGGCCCCTGCCAGACCGCGCACGCCGTGCCGGACGACGAGCCGAACGGGGTGGTCGCGGGCTAGTTCGGCGATGACCTGCTCGGTGCCGTCGCGGGAGTCGTCATCGACGACGACGACCTCGGCCGGCAGTCCCGCGCCGGCAGTGGCGGCGAAGATGCGCTCGACCAATGGACGCAGATTGGGGGCTTCACGAAACGTGGGAACGATGATCGAGATGGGTAGGGGTGCGTCAGGCACGCGCGGGATCATACCCGACACAGCGTCGCCATGCAGCGGCAGTGGCGCCCACCGGCGGGTGGGGAGATGTACGGCGTCGTCGATTCCTACGTCGGCCGCGGGGGGCCGACGCTACCCCCTCGGGCACGGGGCGCGACGCTGCGGGTAACGGCGACGCGGTCTCGCGGTCCAGGCCGTAACAGTTTGACAGGCGCGGGGCGCGTGGGTACATAGCGCGGTCGGAAGTCCGGTGCCCAGGGTGGCAGTTCACACGATAGGCGTAACCCGTGCTGTCAGCGCTCGGAGCGAAGACGGTTGAGACGCTGGCCGCTTTCGGCCGGTTCTCCCTGTTCACGTGGCAGATGGGGCGTTGGCTGCTGCCCGGTATGGTGCGTCCGCGCACCTGGGCGTTGCTGATGCCCGAGTTGTACGAGGTGGGTAACCGGACGCTGCCGGTCATCGCCGTGACCGGAGTGTTCGTGGGCCTGGTGCTGGCGGTGCAGAGCTACGACCAGCTCGAGGCGGCCGGTTTCGAGCGAGGCATGGGGACGCTGCTGACGCTGACGCTGGTGCGGGAGCTGGGGCCCGTGCTGGCGGGGGTGATGCTGGCCGGCCGGGTGGGCGGCGCGCTGACGGCCGAACTGGGCACCATGCGGGTCACGGAGCAGATCAGCGCGCTGCAAGTCATGGGCGCTGATCCGGTGCGGCACCTGGTGGTGCCGCGGTTCCTGGCGTGTCTGCTGTTTGCCCCGCTGTTGACATTCTGGTGCAACGTTTGCGGCTCGCTGGCGGGCTGGTTCGTGGCGGTTCGTCTGAAGCACATCCCGTCCTCGCCGTACTGGTATAACATCAGCGCGAACGTGGAGACCTTCGACCTGGTGCTGGGGTTCGTAAAGAGCCTGGTGTTCGGCGGGGCGATCGGCTTGATTGCGTGCTACAAGGGTTTCCATTGTCGCACGGGGGCGGAAGGCGTGGGGCGGGCGTGCACCGAGGCATTCGTGACGAGCTTCATCGTGATCCTGGCGACGGACTTCTTCATCGGCACGTTCTTCTCCGGTTTGTACCGGGCGTTGTACGGCTTCAAGGCGTTGGCGATTTCGTAATGGACCGGTCCGCCCCAGCGACGAATGTCCACCCCAACGGCGAGCCCGTCGTTCGACTGGAGGGCGTGCGCAAGCAGTTCGGCAAACTGGTGGTGCTGAACGGGGTCGACCTGACGCTGCCTCGCGGGCTCACGACCGTCATCATCGGGGAGAGCGGGGCGGGCAAGAGCGTCATCCTGAAGCACATCGTGCGCCTGCTGCAACCCGACGGCGGCGCGGTCTACTACGAAGGCGAGCGGATCGACAATCTGCCGGAGCGGCGCCTGGCGAAGATTCGTCCCGATTTCGGCTTTCTCTTTCAGCTCAGCGCGCTGTTCGACTCGATGACGGTCGGGGAGAACGTGGCGTTCCCGATTCTCGAGCATCGGCAGGTGACGCGGCGCGAGGCGGTACGGCGGGCGCGCGAGAAGCTGGCATTGGTGGGGCTGGAAGGCATCGAGAAACAGATGCCGGCCGAGCTGTCCGGCGGGCAGCGCAAGCGCGTCGCCCTGGCGCGGGCCATCGCGCAGGACCCCAAGCTCATTCTCTACGACGAACCGACCACGGGGCTGGACCCGCCGCGGGCAGACGTCATCAACGAGCTCATCCTGAAGCTGCAGCACGAGCTGCACGTCACCAGCGTCGTGGTCACGCACGACATGGCCAGTGCTACGAAGGTGGCTGACCGCATCCTGATGTTGTATCAGGGCAAGATCATCTATGAGGGAACAAGCCGGTCCATCCTGGAAGCCGATGACGCGCGCGTGCGCTGCTTCGTGCACGGTCGGGCGTTCGAGGAGGACTTGCAGAGCCTGCAAGGTGCGAGGTAAGGCATCATGAAGGAATACACGCGCAACCTGCTGGTGGGGGTGTTCGTGATCTCGGCGCTGGCGTGCCTGGCCGTGCTGATGATCTGGTTCGGCGAGACGCGGATGCTGTTCCGGGGCGCCGACTGGGAACTGAAGATCGGGCCGGTGTACGGGTTGCGCGGCATCGGGGAGGGCACGTCGGTCCAGCTCAACGGGGTGGAGATCGGCCGGATCGCTCGCGTGGATCTGTGGAACCCGGAGCGCCCGGATCGGGGGGTGATCGTCACCGCACTCATCAAACGGGGCTACACGATCCCGCGGGGCAGCAAGGCGAAGCTGTACGGGGCGGCGTTCGGTTTCGGGGCCGGGCGAGTGGACATCCTCGTCATCCGGGACGCCATGACCGGCGCCGAGCCGACCGACGGGACCGCGATCATCGAGGGCGAGGCCGGCAGCATCATGAGCGAGCTTATCACCGATGAGCTGCGGGCGTCGATCAACCGCATGATTGACAACATCGGTAACCTGGCCCATGAGGCCACGCCCGTCGCTCGGGACCTGCACGACCTGTTGCAGGAACGTCCCATGGCCCAGGTAGATGCGCAGAAGGCGGTGGCCAACCTTGCCACGGCCGTTCAGCGCTTCGACGAACTGGTCAAGAACTTCAATACCGTGCTGGGCGATGAGGACGTGCAGGGCAACGTGAAGCAGGTGGCAGCGGACTTGAAGGAGGCGTCGGGGCAGGTGCGGGCGCTCGTCGAGCTGTGGAGCAAGGAGACCCAGCGGACCTCCGACAACGTCAACACGGGCATCGATCGCGTGGAGGAGCGGGTCGATGTGGCGCTGGGCCGGTTGCTGGTGGTCATCGACAACCTCGATCAATCCACGCGTGAACTGAGCGTCATCATGGGCGCCATAGCCGACAAGCGCGGCAGCGCGGGGCTGTTCGTGCACGATCCCCGTCTCTATGAGGCCGGCGTGTTAAGCCTCGAACGCTTGGCCGACGTGCTGGGCAACCTCCAGCGCATCACCGGCAAGATCGAACGCGACGGATACATCACCATCGGCCAGACGACGGCCATCGGCACATTCACCAAGGACTTCCCGGTGGGCACCTCCGCACCGCCGCCGAAGTGACGGAAGAGAGGCAAGAGGGAAGAGGCCAGAGGGATTGGCGACTGCAGATTGTCGATTGCAGCGCGGCAATCGGTGGGTGGGGTTGCCTCCTCTCCAGTCTGGTGACCAGGGGCAGTCTACAACTCGCCGGTCCCCGCCCACCGGCACGGGCACGGAACTGCCCGCTCTTGCACTGGGCGGCGCGCCTTCGAACTTACAGAAACAACAGCGCGCAGCCGCCCACGGCTATCAGGGCGCCCAGGACCGCCCGTGCGCTGATGTGTTCCTTGTGAATCAGCACCGCGAACGGCAGGATGAACACGGGCGGCAGGGAGCAGAGAGTCTGCGCGACTCCCAACGGTGCCCGGTCGGTGGCCACCAGCGACATCCACACGCCCAGGGTCGGACCGGCCACGGCCCCTCCCAGGGCAAGAAGCACCCCCGCAGAGGGTGACCCCACCCGCACGGGCACGACTCCCTCCGCCCGCCGGCGGTGCTGTCGCCACCCGTGCAGTAGCAGGATGGGCAGCATGCCGAGTCCGGCGAAGAACATGCGCACCAGGGTGGCCGCCTGCGGATCCAGGTGCCGGTCCTCCGGGAGCCACCCATGCCCCATGCCTTGCTTGCTCAGCAGGTAGCCGCCCGCCTGGCAGACGGTGGCCACGAACGCCAGCGTCACGCCGCGGACCCGCAGCCCGGGGGGAGCCGGGCGCGCCTGCGCCGGCCGCTCCAGCACCACCCACGTCACTCCGCCGATCGTCAGGATGACTCCCCCCCAGGCCCAGGGGCCCAGCGTCTCCCCCAGCCCGAGCCAACCGAACAGGGTTGCCATGAGCGGGGCCGTCGCCATTACCAGCATGGCAATCCGCGGCCCGACATCGACGTAAGCGGTAAACAACGCCTGGTCCCCAATGCTCAGCCCCACCACGCCGGATAGGGCCAGGTACAGCACCTGCTGCGGTTCGAGGCTCGGCACCCAGGACCGGGTCCGCAGCCAGAACACCCCGGCCAGAAGCAGGACGGCAACCCAGATGCGCAGGGCGTTCACCGCCGTGGGGCCGAGGCGTCTGCTGGCGGCCGTGAACAGCAGCGAGGTTCCGGTCCACAGACACGAGGCAAGCAAACCGGCGGCCGGGCCGATGTAGGGCTCAAACGAGGGAGGCATGGGGCGGGATCATACCGCCGCCTCATAGGCGTGGCGACGACGCCGCCGGGCGGGTGGGGTACCCCGCAAGCCGCCTCGCGCGTTCGGTCGATATAAGGGCTACGATGGCTGAGCGGCCCATACCCCCCGCCCTGATGTTGCTGGCAGGCGACCCGAACCGGGCCGCGGACGAAACGCTGCTGGCGGTCCTGCCGCAGGCGAAGGACGCGGCCCTGCAGGCCCGCCTGCTGGGTACGCTGGTCGCGCGCGGCCACGCGGCCGCCCTGGCCACCGTCGTCGCCCGTTTCCACGACTACGACGCGACCTTGCAGCAACTCATCCTCAGCCACGTCAACGAGCTGTTCACGGGCGTCCGAATCGCGGCGGGGGCGGCGGCATTCGAGAGCCGGTCGGCCGCGATGGCCATCATCAACCGGTCCGACGACGCGCGAAACGCGTACTTGCTGGCCGATGCGCTGCGGCACCCGTGCGCGCGGACGCGGGAGTGTGCGGCCGGGGCCCTGCATGACATGGTTGCCCGGCTCGTGGATCGACGGGCGGCCGGCGTGGCCGCTACTGACCTGCCGGGCCTGCAACAGCAGACCAGGCACTTGGTGGAAGCGGCGCGCGGGGCCCTGAGTTGTTGGGAAGTGCACCTGCAACCGAAGGCCTTGCTGGCGGCGTTGTGGCTGATTGACTGGACCGAGCCCGACCTACAGGCCAAGCTGGCCGAGCCGCGCACGCGGATCGTGCACGCCCTCGAGACGCTGCTGCGGCGGACGCCGGACGCGCGCCTGGCGGGTTTTGCGTTGCGGGCCCTGGCGATACCGCAAGTGAGGACGGCGGCAGCGGACGCTGTCGCTCATGCGCAAGACCCCGCCCTGCTGCGGGCCTTGCTGGCGCAGACGTGGCTGCTGGCGGACGCCGAAATCGGACGCCGGTGCCGGTGGGTGCGTGCCCTGCCCGGTTTGCAGCAGCACTGGGACGGCATCTGCACGGCCGCCGGCGAAACGGGCCCGCGCGCGGTTCGGCTGCTGGCGGCCAGCGGCGTCGACCGGGAGCACAAGTTCGCCCTGTATCGCCGCGGCTTGCAGGCGGAGCAGCCCGCCCTGGCCCGGGCCGTCACCTGGGCGTTGGTGGAGGATGAGCACGAGGCCACGCACGAATTGCTCGCCCTGGCCGGCAACCATCGCGACCCGGGAGCGGCGCGTACCGCGACCCGCGAGTTGCGGCGACGCCGGGCGCGTCGGGTGCTTCAGTCCCCCGCCGGAGGCACCGCGGCACGATCGACCGCGATACCGGCTGAGACGGACCTCATGGCGACGTCAGGGCCGGTTGCCAGACGTGGCCCGTCCGCTTCCGGCGGTCCGGCGCAGGCGACGTGGTGGGAGCAAGTCTGGGGGCGTTTCGACCGGTTGGGCCCGGCCGAGCAGGCGACTTTGCGAGAAACCCTCAAGGCCCAGAGGGGGCCGTTGCTGGTGCGGGTGCGGGCGAAACTGGCCGATGGAGACTCGGCCACGCGCCTCCGCGGGCTGCAACTGGCGCGGACGCTCGGCCTGGTCTCCGAGCTGGCTGAGCAACTCTACCGCCTGGCGCACGATGCGAACGCGACCGTGCGCAGCCACGCGGTGGGCCTGCTGACCGAGTTGCCCGGACCGACGACGTTGCGCATCCTCCGGGATCTGCTGCACGACCCGGACGAGCGCGTGCAGGCCAACGCGATTGACGCGCTGGATGCTCTGGAACTGACGGAGCGGGTGCCGCAACTGGAGGAGAAGCTGTCGTCGCCGCACAACCGCGTGCGCGCCAATGCGATCCAGGCTTTGTTGCGCTTGCAGGTGAGCGAGGCGGGAAGTGCCTTGCTGGACATGCTCGAGCACGCTTCTAGCGCTCATCGGCTCAGCGCCCTGTGGGTAGTGGAACGGCTTCAGCTTCGCACGCTGCTGGGCCGGCTGGAGACGCTGGCGTACGGCGACCCGGACGTGAAGGTCCGCCGCCGCGCCGAGCGCATTCTGCACGGCCTTACCGCCGGCCCGGGCGCGCCCACGCCCGTTGTCGCGGGCTCGAAGGCGGCGCCGACAGGCCGTCCGCGGTCCCCTTCCCGGGAGGCCCCGGCATGAGCGCCGTCACTCTCGCTCAGTTAACGGACGCCCTACGCGGCATACGCGATCGCCTGCAACAGGGTGGCTCCTGGCTGCACTTGCTGCTGGGCTTCGTGTTGGTGGGGGCGATTGTCGTAGTCAGTTACCTGCTCGCCCGGCGACAGGACAAGGTGCGCAGCCCGCGGACGCTGCATGACTCCCAGCAGCTCTTCGAGGGACTGCTGCACGCCTTGCAGCTCACCGACGGGCAACGCGACCTCCTGCGAACACTGGTGAGCGACCTCGAGCTGCCCCAGCCGGCCGCGCTGCTGATCAGCCCGGATTTCTTCGACGAGCACACCCAAACGTGGCAGAGGCGGATGCACCGACCCGGCGAGGAGCCCTCCCCGGACACTGCCGCCGAGCAGTTCCAGCGGATCCGCCGTGTTCTCTTCCCGGCGAACTGAGGCCCTACCCTGTCTCCGTGGGTCGGCACGCGCTCGGCGAAGCACGTTAACTTCGCTCAGCCGCTCCGCCGGGCGCCACCGGAAGATCACGGTATTCCCAGGTCCGCCAGTACCGGCACCGACGCATTGGCCGTGGTACCCGCGACTCCAACGCCGCGCACGGGCACGCCGATCGGGGCGACGCATAACCGCGAAGTCAACTGCATGCCCCCCGGCGGGGCGAGACCAGCAGTCAGGTCCAGATACTCACTGCCCAAGCGGCTCGGCAGACCCGGCGACACTTGTGGACCGGGCGTCGGTGCCTCGCCCGACACGGCCGCCGTTCCCTCCAACCCACCCGCCAGAATGACGACGTTGCGGCGGTGTTGAGTGCACCAGAGCAGGATTCGCTCGCGATAGTAGCGGCTGCGGTCGGCGTCCGTATCCGCGCCGGCGCAGACGGCCAGCACGGTGTGCCGGCCGGGAGTCGTCACCTCGAGCGCCAGGGCAAACCCCGCGCTTTGGGCGTCCACCAGGTGCCGGGCCCGGACGACCAGCGGCGGTGCCGCGAGAATCGCCAACCAGTTGGCTTCGCCCGGGTAACGCGGGACGGCCTCCAGCGTCCAACCGGCTCCCAGGGCGGCTGCGATCTGCTCCGCCTCGGCCCGGCTCTCCAGCGATTGCAACACCACCAGATGCGGTTGCCGAGCCGTTACCCAGCCGGTTACCGCCTCCACGACGGCACGACTCGTGACTCCCGGCTCGTCTGGGATGCGCGCTTCGGCGTCCCAGGTAAGCACCCGCAGGGCGCCGGTCGGCGAATCGTCCGGCAGCCCCGGGTCGGCCGGGTGCCGCTGGTCGGTGGCGTAGAAGACATACCCCACCAGCAGAGTCAGCAGCAGAGCGGACACCAGAAGGGGAGCCAGCGGAAACGGGCGCATCGCTTGTTATCCGCACGGCCGGGGGCAGTCCGACCCGCCGAATGCGTGGGCCGGGCTGCGCAGCCGCTGCCCCATCATCGCCCCGTCCGGCGAGTCGTCAAGGCGGGCTTCGGTGGCTGGCGGGCGCGCGTCTTGGTAATGGCCGGCATGTGCCTATGATGGTCCGGCGGCGTCAGGGCCGTCGGACGCGGTCTCCGGCGGCCCGCGGCGTGGAGGATACGCCTGTAACGGTGACCCCATGAGCCCGGAGCTTACCCCGCATTTCCTGCTCAGCGCCTACGCCTGCGGGCTGTTTCCGATGGGGGATGAAGACGGGCAGGTGCATTGGTTCAGCCCCGACCCGCGGGCGATCATCGAGTTCGATGCCGTGAGGACACCGCGGACGCTGCGCTCCACGATTCGCAAGGGCACGTTCGAGATCAAAGTGAACCGGGCGTATGCGGAGGTGATGGCGGCCTGCGCGGACCGGGCGGAGGGGACGTGGATTTCGCCGGCGATCATGACGGCCTATCGCGCGTTGCATGCGTTGGGCTTTGCCCATAGCGTGGAGGCGTGGCAGGGCGAACGGCTGGTCGGCGGTTTGTACGGCGTCGCTCTGGGCGGGGCGTTCTTCGGCGAGTCGATGTTTCACCGGGTGCCCGACGCCTCGAAGGTGGCCCTGCTGGCGCTGGTGCAACGTCTGCGCGAGCGGGGGTTCGTGCTCCTGGACGTGCAGTTCGTGACGGAGCACCTGGCCCGCTTTGGTGCGCGCGAGATTCCCCGGCGGGATTACCTGCGCCGCCTACGTCACGCGGTGCGACTGGAACGGTCGTTCACCGACGAGGCCGGCCCGACGCAGGTTGTGGAGACGAAACCCGAGAGCGCCTGACAGAACCCCTCTCCTCCTGGGAGAGGGGTAGGGGTGAGGGCGGATGCCGGAGTCTGCTGAAGTGACAACCTCGGCCGCGCCGGCCGTCGGCAACGCGATGTTCGTGCATAACCTGCGCGCGCTCTGGGCGGTTGATCCGGAGCTTGCATTGCGGGTCGATGCCGTCGCGGACGACGAGCGCCTGCCCGTCGAGCCGACGCGCAGCGGCGCCTGGACCGTGCAGCTTCCGACGCCCGCCGGGCAAAGCGTGTACCTGCACAGCCGGCATGATCCGGAGCTCGAGGCCCAGCGGCTGGTAGCGAAGGTCCCGCTCGAGGAGAAGTTCTGCTTCGTGGTCAGCGGCTTCGGGCTGGGCTACCACGTGCGGGCGCTGTTCCGGCGGCTGCGGGGTGATGCGTTCATCCTGTGCACGGAACCCAGCGTGCGGCTGCTGGCAACGGCCTTCGCCTGCGTGGACCTGGCCGAAGTGATCGCCTCGAAGCGTCTCGTGATCCTGGTGGACCATGACAAGGCCCGCCTGCACGAGCGTCTGCACGCCTACAACACGCTGATTATGCTCGGTGCCCGGTTCGTGGCGCATCCGCCGTCGATGCAGGTGGCCGGGGAAGCCCAGCAGGCGTTCCAGCGCTTGATCGCGGAATACGTCACTTACGCCCGCATGTCGCTGTTGACGCTGGTGAGCAATGCCCAGATCACCTGCCGGAACATCGCCATGAACCTGCGGACCTACGTGAGCACGCCGCCGATCGACGTGCTTAAGGACCGGTTCGCGGGGGTGCCGGGCATCCTCATCTCGGCCGGGCCGTCGCTGGCGCGCAATCTTGACCTGCTGGCGGAAGCGAAGGGCCGGGCCGTGCTCATCGCCGTGCAGACCGCCCTCAAGCCCCTCATGCAGCGCGGCATCGTCCCCGACTTCGTCACCAGCCTCGATTTCCACGAGATGTCGCGCAAGTTCTTAGAGGGTGTCGAAGGGCTGGAGGCCGTGCACCTGGTGGCCGAGCCGAAGGCGACCTGGCACGTGCTCGATCACTACCCCGGCCCCATCTCGCTGCTGCACAGCGGCTGGGCCACGCTGCTGTTGGGTGAGGAACTCGGGAACCGCGGCGGGCTGCGGGCGGGGGCAACCGTGGCGCACCTGGCCCTGTATGTCGCCCAGTACATGGGCTGCAACCCGATCATTATGGTGGGGCAGGACCTGGCCTTCACCGGGCACGTCTTCTACGTCCCCGGCGTGGAAATCCACCGGGCGTGGCGCGGCGAGCTGAACCGCTTCCAGACCATCGAGATGAAGGAATGGGAGCGCATCGCGCGCAACCGGCCCATCCTGCGGACGGTGCCCGCCGCGGCAGGCGGCACCGTCTACACCGACGAACTGCTGCTGACCTACCTCGAGCAGTTCGAGAAGGACATCGCGGGGATGCCGCAGACGGTCATCAACGCCACCGAAGGCGGGGCGGCCATTCGCGGCACGCAGCCGATGACGCTGCGGGAGGCGCTGGACCGCTGCGCCCGGGAGCCGCTCGATCCCGCCCGTTTCGCCTATCGCGCGCAGACGCGCTGGCATGACGACAGCCGCCGGGTGCCGGCGGCCGGGCAACTGCGGGAGCGTTTGAGCGAGCTGGACGAGATGAGCAAGTTGTGCACCGAATTCATGGACTTGCTGCACGAGCTGGAGGGGCTCATCACCGACCCGGCGCGTTTCAACCGCCGCCTCGTCCGCGTGGACGAACTACGGAGCAAGGTGCAGCAATCGACGCGGGCCTACCACATCATCAACTCCGCCACCCAGATGATCGAGTTGCGGCGCTTCTCGGCGGACCGGCGCCTGGCCGCCGACGAAGTTGATGAGCCCGCCCGCGCCAAACGGCAGATCGCACGCGACCTTCAGTTCGTCAGCGGCGTGCGCGACGGGGCCGCCCAGGTGCGAGAGATCCTCAATAACGCCCTGGCACGCCTCGAAGCGGCGGAGGTTTCCGCATGCAGGTGATCGCGGCTCTCATCGCCGACCTGGAGGCAACGCCGCTGGGCACCCGCAGCCGGCTGGCGGACGACCTGCGCGGCCGGCCGGTCCTGCGCCGCACCGTGGAGCAACTCACCCGCGCCCGGCAGTTGAGCGGCGTTCACGTGCTCTGCCCCGCGAACCAGATCGAACGCTGCCGAACGCTGCTGACGGGCACGCCGGCACAGCTTCATGCGTTCGATCCGGACGCGGGCCCCGGCTCGGCGCTGGTACGGTCAGCGCGCAAGTGGTCGCTGGACGGCTGGCGCGGCGGCATCGGCGGTACGACCGCGTTCGATGAATACACGCCGGCCCCGCTGATGGCGGGACTGCTGCAAAGCGTGCCGGCGGACGCCGTGCTGCCGGTGCCGCCGGCGGCCGTGCTCGTTGACCCCGAACTGACTGACCGGCTCATCGACGCCCGCCGGGCCGCCGGCGAAGACGTCCGCATGATGTTCATGCCGGGTCCGCCCGGTCTGGCCGGCGTGCTCCTCGATCGGGCGGTGGTCGAGGAGCTTGCCCGCGAGCGTCTCCCACTGGGCAGCGTCTTCAGCTACAAGCCGGACAAGCCGGCCAAGGACCTGATCTTCCAGCCGTGCTGCTGCGAGCCGCCCGCGGCCGTGCGCTACGTGGCGGCGCGACTTATCGCTGACACGCGCCGCTCGACGGAGTGCCTGGCCTCCCTCCTGGCCGACCATCCCACGCCGGACGTGGAAACGATCGGCACCTGGCTGAGCCGCCATGAAGCGACGACGGTTGAGCCGCTGCCACGCGAGGTGGAGGTCGAGCTGACCACGCTCGATCCCTACCCGGACGCGGTGCTCCGCCCGCGCGGGCAACAACTGCAGCGCGACGCCACGATCGACCCGGCGCTGGTGGAGAAGGTGACGGCGGAATTGAGCGGTTATGACGATTCGCTGGTCGTTCTCGGAGGCTTCGGCGATCCGCTGCGTCATCCGCGGTTTGAGGAGGTCATCCGACGGCTGCCGCGCTCGACGCCGCGGCAGGCGGGCATCTACGGCCTTGCCGTCACGACGACCGGCGTGGACTTAACCGAATCCATCATGGCGACGCTGATCGAGACCGGCGTGGACGTGCTCAACATCATGCTTGAGGCGTGGTCGCCGCTGCTGTACGCCGCCTTGCAGGCACCGAGTGCGCCCGCAACTGCGGACCTGCCCGCCCTGCTGGAGCGTCTCAAGTGCTGCGAGGACTGCCGCCTGCAACGCCGCAGTCCCCTGCCGCTGCTCGTACCGGGGCTGACCAAGGCGCGGCAGAACGTCGAGGAAATCGACACCTTCCACGATGAGTGCCTGCGTCGCTGGGGGGCCGTGCAGATCACGGGTGCAAGCCACCACGCCCGCCAGACGCCGGATCATCGTGTTATCAACATGGCCCCGGCCGCCCGCACGACCTGCCGCCGCTTGCGCAGACGCTGCCTAGTCCTGGCTGACGGCCGTGTCACTCTCTGTGATCAGGACCTGCGCGGGTTGTACACGATCGGCTCGCTGCGGGAGCAAACGCTGGCGGAGCTATGGCACAGCCCGGCTTTCCAGCAGGTGCGCGACGCGCACCGCCGGGGTCAATTCGCCCCCAACCCCCTCTGCGCCGCCTGCGAAGAGTGGCAGCGGCCATGACGGTGGCACCGCACGCGCCGCCCCGCAGGCCATGAATGCAGAATGCAGAAAGGGGAGACGGACCTCCGAAGTTCCTTTCTGAATTCTGCCTTTTTCATTCTGCATTCCGCACTCGCGGTGTTGCAAACCACGACAGCGCCGCCGGCCGAATTGATCACTTTCCGATGCAGAAGCGCGAGAACACCAGGCTCAGCAGGTCTTCCGTGGCCACGGCGCCGGTGATCTGACCCAGGGCGTTCAGCGCGGTACGCAGCTCGAACGCCACCAGCTCCGCGGCGTCGGTCGCCCGGCTCAGCTCGATGGCCCGAACGAGAGCGTCCACCGCCTCGTCCAGCGCCTCCCGATGCCGTCCGCTCAGCACCAGCGCCTCCCGTTCCACGGTTAGCCCGGCCCCGCGCGGACCGTACAAGACCCCCGCAAGCTCCTCGCGTAGCGCCACCAGGCCCGCCTGCGTCAACGCGCTCACGGGACACACCGCCCCCAGGCGAAGCTCGGCCAACTCCCGCACCCGCCGTGCCTGCTCGGCCGGACCGAGCAGATCACACTTGTTCGCGGCGATGACCACGCGCGGAGACTCCAGGGCACGCACGTGCTCCACCACGTCGCCCAGGGCACCCCCCGGCGCGCCGGCGTCGGCTACCAGGCAGATCAGGTCCACGCGCGCCGCGGCCGCCAGCGTCAGCACGCGGGCCTGCGCGAGCACCTCATCGACCGTCTGGTCCAGGCCGGCCGCGTCCAGCAACATCGCCTCCCCCGCCCCCAGACGCACCGGCACCGACAGAATGTCGCGCGTCGTGCCCGCGGCGGCCGCACAGATCGCCCGTGGCGTGCCGCTTAGCGCGTTGAGCAGCGTGCTCTTGCCGACGTTCGGTGATCCCAGCAGCAGCACGTGCGGCAGTTCCTGCAACCGTTCGGCGGACAGCCCCTCCGTGCGCAACCGACGCAATTGCCCCGCCAGTTCCGTCAGCCGCGTCCGCAGTTGGATCGGCGTGATGAACTCGATCGGCTCCTCGGAGAAGTCGATCTGGGCCTCCACCAGCGCGGTCAACTCGGTAAGCTGCTCACTGGCGGCCACGATCGGCGCCGCTAGCGCACCGTCCATCAGGCGCCGGGCCGCCCGTAACTGGGTATCCGTTTGCGCGCGAATGATGCCGGCGACCGCCTCCGCCTGCGTCAGGTCCATCCCGCCCGCGAGGAACGCCCGCGCGGTGAACTCGCCGGGCTCGGCCGCCACCGCCCCGGCCGTCAGCAGGCGTTGCCGGACCATCTCCAGCACCACCGGCGAGCCGAGCGTGTGCACCTCCACCAGGTCGTCACGTGTGTAACTGTGTGGTCGGCGAAACACGTAGAACCACGCCGGCACGCTTAGGGCGCCTGACGGAACCTCTCTGCCCCTTGGGGCGTCTGACGAAACCCCTCTCCCCCTTGGGGGAAAGGGCAGGGTGAGGGGGAGTGCCGCGTTGGCTTGACCCTCTCCCAACTCCTCCCTGAAAGGGAGCGGGGTGGCGTCAGGGGTGCTCACCTCGTCCGATACCCTCACTTCGCCCGCCACGCGGGTCCACCCCCGTTGCGACGCCAGCGGCGTCCCCACTTTGGCGACTCGGTCCGCGATGCTCAGCGCCTGCGACCCACTTACGCGGACGATCCCCAGCGCCCCGCGCCCCGGCGCGGACGAAACCGCCACAATGGTCTCATCCAGCCGATCCAGCATGCGACACCGTCGGCCCCGTCGCACCGCGTTCGCGGGGCGGAAACCCCGCGCCACAGCCACTGGGCAGAAACACCACGCCCTCCGCGCTCACCCCAGCCGACGCACGAAGGCGGCCGGAGACTTCTCCGGCTGCCTACGATACTATCCGATCTGCGCCAGGGAGCACGCGGCCCCGCGCCGCGGCCCTACTCCTTCGGACCCGGGGACGATGGGGTGGCCCAGGTCCTTTGGACCTGGGGAACTGATGACGAGCGTGCATGCGCCCCGACAACAACTGCACTCAGCGAACCAGGCGTCGTCATGCGTGAGATTCTCGAAGCCATCACCGCCGGCAGAGACCTGACCCGGGCCGAAGCCCGCCAGGCATTCGAGCAGATGATGACCGGCAAGGTTCCCGAGCCCGTCATCGGCGCCTTACTGGCCGCCCTGCGGACGAAGGGTGAGTGCGTCGCGGAAATCGCCGGGGCGGCCGAGGCAATGCGGTCGGCGGCCGTGCCCATCCGCTGTAACGCCGAGTGCATTGACACTTGCGGCACCGGCGGCGACGGCATCAGCACGTTCAACGTCTCGACCACCGCGGCCATCATCGCCGCGGCCGCCGGCGCCACCGTCGCCAAGCACGGCAATCGCTCCACCACGCGGGCCAGTGGCAGCACGGACGTCGTCGAACAGCTCGGCATCGATGTCGACGCGGGCCCGGAAACCGTCGAGCGCTGCCTCGCGGACGCTCGGATCGGCTACCTCAACGCCCAGCGCCTGCACCCGGCCATGAAGCACGCTGCCCCGGTGCGCCGGGCGTTGCTGGTGCGGACGATCTTCAACCTGCTGGGCCCGCTGACCAACCCGGCCGGGGTACGCCGACAGATCATCGGCGTGCCCCATCCGCGCTACCTTGAGTTGATGGCGGCCGTGCTGGCCGAACTCGGCGCCGTGCACGCCTGGGTGGTGCACGGCCACGACGGCCTGTGTGACCTGACGTGCACCGGCGAAACCACGGTGGTCGAGCTGCGTGATGGTCAAACGCGACGCTTCACGGTCACGCCGGAAGCGGTGGGCCTGTCGCGGGCACCGCTGGCGACGCTGCGCGTGGACTCGCCGGCCGCCAGTGCCGCCACCATCCTGCACGTGCTCGAAGACGCCACCGGGCCCGCGCGGGACCACGCCCTGCTCAATGCCGGGGCGGCCCTGGTGGTTGCCGGGCGCGCCGAAACTCTCGAAGATGGAGTGCAGCAGGCGGGCCGGGCAGTCCACTCCGGTGCCGCCCGGCAGACGCTTACCCGCTGGCGCGCCGTCGCGCCGCGCGGTCAGCAGGCGGGACCGGCATGATCCGCTATGAATGTGACAAGTGCGGCGCCCCCCTCCACGCGAACGACCCGCGCCGCTTCATCGTCAAGATCGAGGTCTACGCCGCCGCCGGTCACATCGAACTCGACCCCGAACAGACGGTCGATGCCGACGCCGCACTCAAGGAAGTCATCGAGCAGCTCGCCCGCGCCAACCCCGACGAGGTGGAGGACCAGACCTACCGCTGCCTGCGCTTCGACCTCTGCGACGCCTGCCGCCGCCAACTGCTCGCCCGACCGCTGGGCTGACCCGCGGGCCGGCTCAGGCAGACGACGCGCGACCCCTCTCCCCCGGGAGAGGGGCAGGGGTGAGGGCGGCGCAGGCGAAGGCACTCCGGTGGGGTACGAACGTGCTCGCCCGCCACGCGGAGGACGCCCGACGCGTACTGGGCGTCTCGTCCGCGGGAAGGCCCACCTTCGTGAATGCATCCCCTGCTTCTCAGACCCGTCCTGGTTCCACCGGTGGGCAACCGCGTCGCTTGGCGTTCTCGGCAGGCGCGCCGTCCGCCGACGGACGCACCCTAAGTGTCACCGTCGTGTCACTTCGTTACAGGATCGTAGGGCCCGGCGGCGTCCGAGAAGGGGCGCTGATATCGGGTCTGGCCCACCATGGTCTGCGAAGAACGAAGACCGCTTGGACGCTGGGCGGGACGGTGAAAACGGACGCGCGGCCGCCCCGCGCGCCGATTAAGTCACCGCGCACCCGCGACGATAGCAGCGGTAGACCTGCGATCCTTGGGGACCGGGGCCGGGTAGACGCCTCATGCGAAACATCATGGCGAATGGGCTCGCAGTACACGGCGACCCGGGTACCCGGGAGCAGATCGCCAATGCCCTGAGCGCGGAGGGCCTCCGCCAGGTCGCGGTCGCTTCGTGGCCGGAGGCACGGGCCGCCCTGCGGGCGATAACCGTACGGGTGGTGGTCGTGGCGACGAATGCCCTGGCGGACCCCGTTCCGCCAGACGGGCAGGAAGCCTGGCAGACGCTCACTTCCGCGGTTCCCTTCATCGTGCTGACCCCAACCGGGGACGTGCGCGGCACGCGGGCCGCCTTGCGCGCGGGTGCCTGGGACTGTCTGGAGGAGCCGTTGGACCGCCGGGCGCTACGGCAGAGCATACGGGAGGCATTGGCGGCCGGGACCGGGCCGACCGCGCCACGCGACGCGTGCGGCCCGCGTGGCCAGGGACTGGCCGGGTTGGCACGCTACAGTGACCTGCTCCAGCAGCTTGCCGCGTGGCGGAGCCGCTGCCATCTGCTGGGGCAGACTCTGGCCGTCATGATGCTGGACCTGAACCACTTCCGCGAGTGCAATGAACGCTACTCCAGCGCTTTCGGCGACGAGGTGCTCAACTGGTTCGCCGCGATCCTGCTGGCCACCTCGCGCAGCTCCGATCTGGTGGCACGCTATGAGGCCGATCGGTTCCTGGTGGTGCTGCCCTGTGCCCGGGAGCAGGACGCCCGCGAGTGGGGACAGCGCTGCCGGGCCGCCATGCAACGCAATTTCCCCGTCCGCGACGGCACGCCCTTTGAGATCGGAGTCAGCCTGGCCATCGTGGAAAGCTCGCGCGGCTTCGTGGAGACCGAGCACCAGTTGATCCGCCGGGCCCGCGTCACGCTGGATTGCGTCAAGCGCGCCGGTGGCAACCGCATGGGCTCGTGGTCCCAACTCGTCGCCGGCATGCCGTCCAGCACCGATCTGCGCCAAGCACGCCTGGAGGGCGTGCCGCACTGGGTGGACCGCATCGGCGAGCAGTTGCGCTGCACCTACCTCGAATCCACGCAGGCGCTGGTGGCGGCCGTCGAGGCGAAAGACCCGTACACGCGCATGCACTCCCAGAACGTGGCCGCCTATGCGGAAACGCTGGGCCGTCGCCTGGGGCTGCCGGCCGCGCGCGTGGAGAGTCTGCGCGTGGCCGGCTTCCTGCATGACCTGGGCAAGATCGGCGTGCCCGATGCGGTGCTGACCAAGCCTGGGCTTCTTACTCCTCCGGAGCGACAACTGATCCAGCGTCATCCGCGTACCGCGCTCGACATCCTCGGGCACCTGCGCTTCCTGAACGACGAGCTGCCGCTCATCCATCACCACCACGAACGCTACGACGGCGGCGGCTACCCCGACGGCCTGGCGCGCGAGGAAATCCCCTTCGGTGCACGCGTGCTGGCCACCGCCGACGCCCTCGACGCTATGCTCTCCGGCCGCTGCTACAAGCCACCCTATCCGAAGGAACGCGTCCAGGCGGAATTGGAGGCCGGCGCGGGCACCCAGTTCGACCCGACGGTCGTCGCGGCCGCCCTGTCCTGGCTGGACGAGCAGCCGCCCTCCGCTCCCGCGGCGTCGTAACGCCGCCCTTCCGCGACATCGACCCGTTGGGCGGGTTCCACCCGCCTTGTCGTGGTCGGCCCTCGCGGCGGGCAGAGCCCGCCCTACGCGAGCAGGCGGCGCAGCACCGCGGGGAGAATCCCACCCTGGCGGTAATAGTCCACTTCCACGGGCGTATCCAACCGGCATTGACAGGCCACCTTGCGGCTGACGCCGGTCCGCGGATCGGTGACGATGAGCTGCAACTCCTGGCGCGGCCGGAAGTCCTCGCTGATCGGAGGTACGTCAAACAGCTCGCGCCCCGTGATGCCTAGCGACGCCCGGTCCTGTCCCGCGCGGAATTGCAGGGGCAGCACGCCCATCCCCACCAGGTTGCTGCGGTGGATGCGTTCGTAGCTTTCCGCGAGCACGGCGCGCACGCCGAGCAGCAGCGTACCCTTGGCCGCCCAGTCACGGGAGGAGCCGGTGCCGTACTCCTTACCGGCCACAACCAGCAGCGGCGTGCCCTCCGCGCGGTAGCGCTGGGCGGCATCGAAGACGGACATCTGCGTGCCGGACGGCAGGTGCACCGTGACGCCGCCCTCGCTGCCAGGCACCAGCAGGTTCCGCAAACGGATGTTGGCGAAGGTGCCGCGGGTCATCACGCGATCGTTGCCACGCCGGGCGCCGTAGCTGTTGAAGTTGCCCGGCGTTACGCCGTGTTCCTGCAAGTACTGCCCGGCCGGGGAATCCGGGTGGATCGAGCCGGCGGGCGAGATGTGGTCCGTCGTCACCGAATCGCCCAGCATCACCAGCACCCGTGCCCCGCAGATGGGCGTCGGAGCAGCCGCCTCCCGCCTCAGCCCCTCGAAAAACGGCGGCTTCTGCACGTAGGTGCTCGCGGCATCCCAGGCGTAGGTGTCACCCGAGGGGCACCGCAGGCGCTGCCAGGCAGCGCTGCCCGAGAAGACGTGCGCATACTGGGTGTGGAACTGCTCGGGCTTGACGAAACGGTTGACCGCCTCGTGGACCTCCGCCTGGCGGGGCCAGACGTCATGCAGGTACACGGGTCGGCCCCGCTCGTCCGTGCCCAGCGGCTCCGTGGTGAGGTCGATATGGACGGTGCCCGCCAGCGCATACGCGACCACCAGCGGCGGCGAGGCCAGGTAGTTGGCACGCACGAGCGGATGAATGCGCCCCTCGAAGTTGCGGTTGCCGCTCAGCACGGCCGCCACCACGAGGTCATGCTGCCGAATCGCCTCCGCCACCGGCTCCGGCAGCGGACCGCTGTTGCCGATGCAGGTCGTGCAGCCGTAGCCGACGTGGTGGAAGCCGAGTTGTTCCAGGTACGGCGTCAGCCCCGCCTCACGCAGGTACTGGCTGACGACCGGCGAGCCGGGGGCCAGGCTCGTCTTCACGTGCGGCTTGACGCGCAAGCCGCGCGCGCATGCCTTCTTGGCCAGCAACCCGGCCGCCAGCATCACCGCCGGGTTCGACGTGTTCGTACAGCTCGTAATCGCCGCGATCACGACCGTGCCGTGCCCAACGGTTGCGGACTTCCCGGCGGTCGTTATCGTGCCCTCGTGCGTGAGTTCCTGCTCCTTCAGCGCGAAACCGCGTTCACTCAGCGGGGCGCGCAGGGCCGTCGAGAAAGACTTCTTCATCTCGCGGAGAAGGACGCGATCCTGAGGCCGTTTCGGACCGGCCAGGCTTGGCTGCACGGTCGCCAGGTCCAGGTCCAGGGTGTCGCTGAATTGCGGGTCGGGGTCAGCGTCCGTCCGGAAGAGCCCCTGCTCCTTCGTGTAACGCTCGACCAAGTCCACCTGCTCCGCGGGCCGCCCGGTCCGGCGCAAGTAGTCCAGCGTCTCCGCGTCGACCGGGAAGAAGCCCAGCGTCGCGCCGTACTCCGGCGCCATGTTGGCAATGGTTGCCCGGTCAGCGAGGCTCATGCTGGAAAGGCCGGAACCGTAGAACTCGACAAACTTGCCCACGACACCCTGTAGACGCAGCATCTGGGTGACGGTCAGCACCAGATCGGTGGCGGTGGCGCCCTCCGGAAGCTGACCGGTAAGGCGGAAGCCGACGACCTCGGGCATCAGCATGTACAGCGGCTGGCCGAGCATGACCGCCTCGGCCTCGATGCCCCCCACGCCCCACCCGACCACCCCCAAGCCGTTGACCATCGTGGTGTGGCTGTCCGTCCCCACCAGGGTGTCCGGAAACGCCACGCGCCTCCCCTCGACTTCCCGGTTGACCACCACAGCCGCGAGGTACTCGAGGTTGACCTGGTGGCAGATACCCATACCGGGCGGGACGACACGGAAGTTGCGCAGCGCGCGCTGGCCCCAGCGCAGCAGTTCGTACCGCTCCGCGTTGCGGACAAACTCCAGGTCCGTGTTGATGCCTAATGCCTCTGCACTACCGAACGCGTCTACTTGAACCGAGTGGTCGATCACTAGGTCCACGGGAACCAGCGGGTTGATGCGCCGAGGGTCGCCGCCGAGCTCAGTCATGGCGTCCCGCATGGCCGCCAGGTCCACGACGGCCGGTACCCCAGTGAAGTCCTGGAGCAACACCCGGGCAGGCAGGAAGGGCACCTCGGTCGCCGGCACCGCGCGAGCGTCCCAACTCGCCAGATTCCGTACATCACTCTCCGTGACACTGGCAATATTCAAGTTGCGGATGACGCTCTCCAGGAGAACCAGGATCGAACGTGGGAGATCAGGGGCCCGGATGATGCCGGCGTCAGCCAAGGCAGGTAGGCTGTATACGAGCAGATTCCCGCCCGCGGTACGCAGCGTGCGGCTGGCGCCAAATGGGTTCGAGTCGCGTTGGCGGGTCATCATGCGGTGATCCTCGTTGCAGGGTCCCGAGGCAGAGTGCACACGCCGGCCGGCCGCCGGCGTCCTACGGACTGTAGAGGTCCTGCAGCGGAGCGTCAAACCGCCCCCTTGCCGGCCCGACCGGGCGGCTGTAATATGCGGGGCTCCGGCAGGCGGATCGGGCAAGACCCGCCGGCCGCGGGATGGGCACACAGGCGTGCAGGCGATGGCAGGAATCGACCCCGAGTTGCTGGGCATCCTCCGCTGCCCGATTGCGCGGGTGCCGCTTGTGCAGGAGGGCGACTGGCTGTACTCGATGGACATGAATGCGCCCCGGCGGTACCCGATTCGCGACGGCATCCCGGTCCTGTTGATCGAGGAGGCCCAGGACGTGGAACGAATGGAGTTGGAGCGGGTGCTGGCACGGGCGCGACGCGGGCGATCGCCGCAAACTTAAGCGCGGGCGGCAACCGGCCGTGCTTAGAGGAAACCTCATGGCTGACGTAGAGAGCGAACTGGTTGGGCAGGTGGCCGTTGCCGACGCGCAGGGGCGCGCACGTGGCGTTCGGGCAGGCGGGCAGCGCTTCCGCCGGGGTTTGCATGAGCGCGTGAGCTTCTGCCCGATTGACTACAAGGAGCTCGATCTGCTGCGCAAGTTCCTCACCACCAGCAGCAAGCTGATGTCGCGCAAGCGCGCCGGCACCAGCGCCCAGGAGCAGGAAGCCCTCAAGCGGGCCATCAAGCGCGCCCGCTATCTTGCCCTGTTGCCGTACAGCGGAACCTGAACGACCGTGCGCCGCGGTGCGACCATGACGGTCTCGCCGCACCGCGCGGGCTGCCTTTGACACTCGGCAGCAAGCGGAGCAGGCCCGTAGTCTGATTGCGTCGCGGAATCCTGCAGGGTCATTCAGCGTTCCGATATCCTGCGACCTTCGCGTCCGTCGCTGTTCAACGCCGTGGGCGCCGGCCCGCGCTGGCCGGTGGTCAGAGGGGTGCCCTGTATCCCTCGCACGCCCGGCTCCAAGACTCGTACGCACCCCCGACCCCATGTCCCGGCCCCACTCGAGAGTTGAAGCGTGTCGACGGCCCGGCCTGTCGAGGAACCGGCGCCGGCCCGCTGCTGCGAGATCGCCCTCCCGGTTTCCCATTTGCGTGGACCCATTCAGCATGGCCAGCCACACCCGGCTGCACGCGGTTCCGTGCCCACCCTCGTCGCTGCGGGTACAATGCCCGGCGTACCCGTGACGGCGGTGGCGCGCGACCGGCCGGCAACGGAGCGGGGCCGCGAGATTGTCCCATGACCGGTGTAACGCCAAAACGTAACGCCTGCACTCCTCCGCGCTTTCTGCGCCCTGCGGGCCTGGTCGTGGGCCTGGCCGCTCTGGCGATGGGGTTGCCCACCATCGGCGGCGGCTTCGTCGGCGGGGACGACTACCAACTCGCCCTCAACCACGTGCTGGTCAACCACCCGTCCTGGTCGCACGCCCTGGCGCTGTTCAAGATCGTTCACCGCGACCTGTACCAGCCGCTGCCGCTGCTGAGCTTCTCCGGCGAGTTCTGGCTGGCCTACCGCCTGGACCTCTTCGACCCCCGCGACCCGCAATCCGGAGCGTGGCTGTTTCACCTGACCAACATCCTGCTCCATGCTGCCAACGCCGTCCTGGTCTGGCGCCTGTTGCGTTGCCTCAGTCGAGATGAGCGTGTTGCCCTGATCGGCGGTTTGCTCTTCGCTCTGCACCCCTTGCAGGTCGAAGTAGTCGCCTGGATCAACGGCCGCATGATGCTCATGTCGACGCTGTTCGCGGTCGCAGCGCTGTTGACGTGGGCTCGGTTCCTGGAACATGGCGGTTGGCGCTGGGCGGGGCTGACGCTGCTGTTCGTCCTAGCATGCGGTGCCAGCAAAGTCCGCGTCGAGTTGCCGGTGCTCCTGCTGATGGTGCCCCTGGCACGCGGGCTGAGAATTCGCGACCTGCTCGGCCTTCCTGCCGGGAAGCGTCCGACGGAGGGCGGGACCGCAGTGGCATCCCCCCTCACGCTGCCCTCTCCCCCAGGGGGGAGAGGGTCTCTACCGGGCATGCCGAGGTCCACCCGCCGTCTCTGGCTGGCGTGGGCGGTGTATGCCGCGGTGACGGGTGCCTTCGCCGTCGTCAACATCTGGTCCACGGCCGAGGCGGAGATGTTTGCCGGCGGAGCCGAGCACCTCCACGGGCCTCGCGTCGTCCGCGTGCTGCTTTCCCTGGCGTGGTACGTGCAGCACTTCGTCTGGCCCCGCGGCTTGGCCGCCTGGTACCACGCCCCGCCGGTGGTGTACTGGGCGGACCTGCTCACGACGCCGACGCTGCTGGTGCTCGTTCCCGCGGCCATCGGGTTGACCTGGGCGGCTTGGAGGTGGCTCGGGGTCCGTTTGGGCGTGCTCTGGTTCTGCGCGGCCATCGCCGCGACGCTGCCCATCGTCCCCGCGCGGAACATCCTGGCCGCCGATCGCTACATGTACTTGCCGATTATCGGTCTGTTATGGGCCTCGGCCGTCATGCTCCGCGCTGCCCACGCACGCTGGTTCGAGCATGCCGCTTCGACCGCACGCCGCTTCGTGCCGCGCGTGGCCGGTCTCGCCCTGCTCGTTGCGGCTCTGCTCACAAGCTGGCACGTCGGCTCGTTCTACGACAGCGCCATTCTGAAGACCACGCGCATCGCGCAGCTCAACCCCGACCTGCCGCAGGTATACGAGCGCATGGCTTGGGCGTACTACAACGCGGGCAAGGCGGCCGAGACCGCCGGCGATGCCGCGGGCGCGGAGCAGTACTACGTCCAGGCGATCGACTTGGCCCGGCGGGAGCTGCCTCGCGCCGACGTCATTCTCGAGGGCAAGGTCTATCAACTCGTCGGCCTGGCGGAATGGCGCCGCGGTCGCCTGGCCGAGGCCGAGGCGGCTCTTACCCAGGCGCTCGACACGGACCCGCGCAACCCGCTGGCGTACTACCGCCTGGCCCACTTTTTTGAGGAAGCCGGGCGGATCGCCGAGGCCCTGCCTCTGTACGAAACCGCCGTCACGCTCGCGCCCACCAACAACCCCGTGCTCATTCGCCTTGCCGACCTGTACCGCCGCGTCGGTCGCCTCGCCGACGCCCGCGCCGTCTACGAACAGGCACTGCAAAGCAACCCCTACGAGGTGCCCGCCAGCCTCGGTCTCGCGGAGTTGGACCTGGGGCTCGGTACGACCGCAGCAGCGCAAGCAGCCGCTGATCGCCTCGAACGCCTGCTTGACTGGATGCCGGAACACTCGGCCGCTCGCGTCAACCTCGGCGTGGCCTATCAGACCCTGGGTCGCACCGCCGACGCCCTTGCCGTCTACGAAGAAGCGCTCCGGCGCGATCCGCAAGCCGTGACGGCCGCCCTCAACCGGGCGCTCATCTATCACGCTGCTTTCCTCGAGAATGGCCGATTCGAGCCCTGCGTGGCGTTGTGGGCGGACGTGTTGACGCGTTTCCCCGGCTGCGTAGAGGCCCGCGCGTACCTGGCTTGGTCCCAGGCCTTGGCCGGGCTGCCTGCCCCCGCCGTCCAGGCCGCCAACGCCCTGCTGAGTGAGGTCGTTGCCGCGCCGCTCGCCCACGGCACGCTCGCCCTCGTGGCGCTGCGCGGACGACGCCACGACGACGCCGTTGCCCACGTCGAGGCCGTGTGCGCGACCGGCCCCGCTGGCGCCGAAGCACGCCGGCAATTGCTGTTCGCCCTGGGTTTCACCCAGGAGCAGCGCCCTGAATTGCCCTGGACGTACTGCCTGGCCGCCCGTCTGCTGCTCGCCGGCGGGCAGGTGGATATCGCACGCCAAATGCTCGAACTCGGCGCCGACGCCATCAGCACGTCCCCGCCATGCCGGGCATACGCCGACGACCTGCGCGCGCAACTCCCGGCCGCCCCGTAGCGTGCCCCCCCGCGGGCGACGTGGTCGTTGACGACGGCACCATGATGCTACCGGCGCGGCGAGGTGTCGGCGTGATGCTCGCCTCCGCCGGCGCATACAAGAACGCCCCGGCACGTACACGCGCCGGGGCTCGGATATAGGACCACTGTCGCGCCGGGCGGCCACTCACCGCCGGTCAGGGGAGGTATCTTCCACTGATGATCGTCAACCCTTCTGAGCCCGGGGCCGACGCCCGCGTCCTCGCGGACCGTCGTCGCGCCACGGAAAGTGTGGCGATCACCAGAGTTGCGTGCCGTCTGCGTCTCCGCGGGCTGCAGTGACGGGCCGGTCCGCACTCACGCGGCCAGATACCGGCCTTCCAGAGTCAGGCGGATCTTCCGCAGCGCCTTGTTCTGAATCTGCCGCACCCGCTCTTTCGTCACTCCGATCAGGTGTCCGACTTCCTCCAGCGTCTTCGCCGTCGGCTTGCCGGAGCCGTTGGGCACCAGGGCGAAACGCTCCTGAATCACCGTCTGCTCGACTTCGCTCAACCCCGCCAGGTTCCGCAGCAGAATCTCCTTCAGCTCGTCCACGCAGTCGCGTTCCACGTCGTCGCGCCTCTCGGCCACGTGGTCACTGCGCTCCCGGTTGGCGTCGAACTCGGTGGGGAAGTAGCCGCGATATCGGCTGGCCCGCATGGCCACCCGCGAGAAACTCTTGAGGATCGCCCGGCACGAGTAGGTGCTGAACTTGTAGCCGCGGGCGCAATCGAACTTCTCCACGCTCCGCAACAGCGCCAGGTTGCCCTCGCTGATCAGCTCGCTGAAGTCGATCCCCGCCAGCCGCGTCCGCTTGGCCATCGCCAGCACCAGCGGCATGTTCGCCTGCACGATGCTGCTGCGGGCCTCCAGCACCCGCCGTCCCCAGGCGACCGCATGACGGGCCTGACGCAGCGTCAGCGACTTGCCCGGCCACTGCTTCAGCAACAGGCCCACCTGGCGACGAGCGTAGTTGAACCGCATGAACATCAGTTGCTCGTCTGCCGGTGAAAGCGTGGGCACGCCCTTCGCCGCCCGGTTCCGGTCCAGTACCGACGGCGGCTCCGCGAAGCGGCTCGCCTGCTCGCCGACCAACTCGGCTCGCGCGCCGAAAAGGTCAATCTCAACGCTCGGCAACGCAAACCGCGGGTGGTCCACGTACTCCATCGGCTCGGTAAGCAGCCGCGTCAACAGAACCTGGTCCTCTACGGGAAGCAGGTGGATCACCTCGCCGGCGCGCGGTTGGGCGACCGACGCGGCGGGCGAGGCCGGCGTCCTGTACGCCTCTTTTGTCAGATGGGCCGACATTTCGTTCACCCCCCTTCGGGACTCCTACCCGTGGCCGTGGCACTGCAAGGTCCGGCCGTGCGCAACTGACCACGTCCGCGACGCCTTGCAGGAGCCGGCTCGCCGCTCAGCAGCGCCGCCGACTCGGTTTTGCACTCGCACAGCGTGAAATCGACTCACGCCGTACTTTCCGTCAGGCCGAGCACCGAGGAGATGCGTATCATCGGGGGGACCGATTCACCCCCAAGTATACGAACCGGAGCATGGCGATGCCAAAGCCCGGTTGCCGCAGTCGCCATCATGTCCTCTAACCATGTAAGGACACGCGCTGGACATACCGCGGCACTGAATATCAGCGGCAATTCTCGGAATAGTGCGGCCGGGCCGATGAATGTGCTCTTCGGGTGTTCTGATTGGGGCGCTTACGGCCCGAGATGGGCCTTTGCGGCCTGCGGAAGCTCGATTTACGCTCTCCAGAGCACCACGGAAGACTGCCCGGCACCCCAAACAGAATGCGTCCGCATTAAGCTCAATGCCGCATGGCCGCACGGCAGGATTCGAGTGATGCGTGACTTAGAGAAGCCCTATTCATACCGCAGGGCTTCAATCGGATCGAGTCGCGCTGCAGCCCGGGCGGGATAGAGGCCGGCGCACATCCCCACCAGTACGGACAGGCCGAAACTCACCGCGATGGCCCACGGCTGGACGCTCGTGGGCCAGTTCGCCAAGTGGTTGACCACGTACGCGCCGCCCACCCCAAACACGACGCCCACGCACCCGCCGATGCAGGTCAGCACCACGGTCTCCACGAGAAACTGCACGGTGATGTGACGCTGACGCGCGCCCAAGGCGCGGCGGATGCCGATCTCTCGTGTCCGCTCGGTAACGCTGGCCAGCATGATGTTCATGATGCCGATGCCGCCCACCAGCAGCGATACGCTGGCGATCGAGCCGAGCATGTACTGGCTGTTGCGCTTCTTCTGCTGGGCCACCTGGAGGGCGCGTAGGGGGACGCGGATGTCGTAGTCGAGCTCCGGGTGCCCCCGTTCAAAAACCCGCCTCACCATCTCCGACACGGGAAGAACATGGTCCAGCTCATCGACGGCCGCGTAGATGCCCGTGTACTGGATCTTGGTGATCTCGCGGGCGCCGGCCTGCCGGCGGACGATGAGGTCACCGAAGGCGGATTGGGCGGCCGCCAGGGGGATGAACACCTCGCGGTTGAGGTTCCGCTCCTGGACCCCCCGCGCCGGCGCCCCGGCCGTCGTCACACTCTCCAGCACCCCCACCACCGTGAAGGGGATGGAGGCGGGCAGCCGGCTGACCAGCAGCGTTTGCCCGATCGGGTCTTCAAACGGAAACAACTCGCGCCGCACCTCGCTGCCGATGACGCAGACCCAGGCGCGGTTGCGTTCGTCCACGGCCGAGAGCGGGCGGCCCCGCGCGATCGTGACGTTGACGACGTCGAAGAACCCGTTGGTGGTCCCCAGGACGTTGGCGTCCATGCGGTTCTGACCGCGGGAAGCCTCGTAGGAGACGAGTTTGAGGGGGACGAGTTCCCGGATGCCGGGCACCGTCGCTCGCAACAGGTCGATGTCGGCCTGGACAATGCCGTATTGGGCGAGGTTGGTGGAGCCCTGGCTCACCTGGCTCGACTGTTGGGGCTTCACCGAGTTGACGATGATGTTCTGGGTGCCCAGAAGCTGGATCATGCGCAGCTCGTCGGCCGAGGCGCCCTCGCTGATGGACAGCATGCAGATGACGGCCGAGACCCCGAAGATGATCCCCAGCGACGTGAGCAGCGAGCGCAGCTTGTGCAGGAACAGGTTGCGCAAGCCAAGCCGGAAGGTCTCCAGGCTGAACAGCTTCATGGTCGCGGTCCGTCCGGGGGAGCTGCCGCGCTCCCCGAGCCCCCGCGATTATACCGGCGCTCCCCCGCCGCGCCCGCGCCCGACTGCGCGAAGTTGTAGGAACGCGGACGCCGCCCGCTCGGGCTGGGTGAGCCTGCGCGGTTTGCCTCTCTTGCGCGAGGTCTGCGGCCGCGTGTGTCCTCGACCCTCACCCCCGCCCCTCTCCCTCGAAGGGAGGGGGGTCACCTGCCGCGCGTTTGCCCCAGTCCGCGTCCACCCCGGTCCGGGTCCGCTCCGTCTCCGGTGCGCCTACAGCTCGAACTTGATGCCCTGGGCCAGGGGCAGGGCGGTGCTGTAGTTGACGGTGTTGGTCTGGCGGCGCATGTAGGTCTTCCAGGAGTCGGAGCCGGACTCGCGCCCGCCGCCGGTCTCCTTCTCACCGCCGAAGGCGCCGCCGATCTCGGCGCCGCTGGTGCCGATGTTGACGTTGGCGATGCCGCAATCGCTGCCGCGGCAGGAGAGGAACTCCTCCGCCTCGAGCAGGTTCCGCGTGAATACCGCGGAGCTGAGTCCCTGCGGGACGCCGTTGTGCAGGGCGAGCGCTTCCTCGAACGTCTTGTAGGAGATGATGTACAGGATCGGCGCGAACGTCTCCTCCTGCACGATGCGGAAGTCGTTGCGGGCCTCGGCGATGCACGGAGTGACGTAGCAGCCGCCGGGGTACTTGTCGCCGCTGAGCTTCTCGCCGCCGCAGAGGACCTTGCCGCCCTCCTCCTTGACACGGACAACGGCCTTCATCATGTCCTCGACGGCCTTGGGCTCGACCAGCGGGCCCATCAAGGTGCTCTTCTCCATCGGATTGCCGATGCGCACCTGCTTGTAGGCCGACACCAGCTTCTGGACAAGCTGCTCCCGCACCGACTCGTGCACCAGGATGCGGCGCGTGCTCGTGCAGCGCTGCCCAGCGGTGCCCACCGCGCCGAACAGGATGGCCGGTATCGCCAGCTTCAGGTCCGCGTCCGGTGTCACGATGATGGCATTGTTGCCGCCCAGCTCAAGGATGGTGCGTCCCAGACGCTCGCCGACGATCGCTCCGACGCGGTAGCCCATCGCGCAGCTTCCGGTGGCCGAGATCAGCGGCAGGCGCCGATCGTGCAGCAGGCGCTCACCGATCGTGCTGCCTCGACCGATCGCTAGGCTGAAGATGGCCGGGTCCGCCCCGGTGTCGCGGCAGACGCGCTCGGCGATCTTCGTGCAGGCGATGGCGGTCAGCGGCGTGAGGGAGGACGGTTTCCACAAGGTGGCGTCGCCGCAGACGGCCGCCAGGGCGCTGTTCCACGACCACACCGCGACCGGGAAGTTGAAGGCCGAGATGACCCCCACGACGCCCAGCGGGTGCCACTGCTCGAACATGCGGTGCCCCGGCCGCTCGGATTGAATCGTCAGGCCATATAGCTGGCGCGACAGGCCGGTGGCAAAGTCGCAGATGTCGATCATCTCCTGAACCTCGCCCTCGCCCTCGACGAGGATCTTGCCCATTTCGAGGGTGACGAGCGCCCCGAGGTCCGCCTTGACCTCGCGGAGGGCGTTGCCCAGGCGGCGGACGGTCTCACCCCGCACCGGCGCGGGGACGCTTCGCCACTTCAGGAACGCCTCATGGGCGCGGGCCGCGATGCGCTCGTACTCGGCCTCGGTGACCTGCTTCACCTCCGCCAGGGGCTTGCCATCGATGGGGGAGACCGACGTGAGCTTGTCGCCGCTGCCGATCCATTCGCCCCCGAACCCACCAGGATTGACCGCCTCGATGCCGAGCTTACGCAGAATGGCTTGCATTTTAGTTCCTTATACACCGCAATATATCAACCTATACTACAATCACGAGAGTCCGGAAGACCGCTGGCATACTCGGTGCCAAGCTGGGGTCGCACCGGGAGTCTGCTCGGGCGTACGAGCCGGGTGTGAACCGGAGGGAGACTGGGCGAGCAATGCGTACAGCAGCGTCGGTCAGCCCCGCCGGGGGGCGAGACGGGGGCATCCCAGACCCCGTGCTGGGCGGGCACGGCCCGGCGGCTGCTTGCGAGGCGCCCCTGGGTGGCGCAGCAGGCGGGTTCACTTTCTCTGACGGTGAGCACCTCGACACCGCTGGCCGTTGTGACCCCGGACGCGGAGGCGCGCCAGAGCTGCTCGCCGCGGTTGTGGATGACCGACTGGAGGAGGTGCAGATCGACTGGGACCCGCGACCCGCCGTGTGCGTCGTGATGGCCGCCGGCGGGTATCCGGGGAAGTACGAGACGGGGCACGTTATTGAGGGACTCGAACGCGCTGAGCAAATGCCGGACGTGTGCGTGTTCCACGCGGGCACCCGGGAGGTCGAGCACATGACGGTGACGGCCGGGGGGCGCGTGCTCGGCGTCACGGCACTCGGCGACGACCTGGCCGCGGCCCAGCGGCGTGCCTACGAGGCCGTGCGGATGATTCGCTTCCAGAATGCACACTACCGCCGTGATATCGCGGCCAAGGCGTTGGCCGGGCACGCTCGCGCCGCCAACTGACCCGCTGTTGGACTGGGGTCAGGGGCGAAGTGCGTTTCGAGGTTCCACCCTTATCATGCAGGCAAGCGACCGTCGAACCAAGCGGCGCCGTGAGCCCCGGAGGGGCGAAAGGGTGTAGCCACGGGTGCGAGCCCCTGGACCCGGCGACCCTCAAACACCATTCAGCCCCAGCGGGGCGGCAGATGGCTACGCAGCGGAACGCACGCCCGTCGCCCCGCTGGGGCTGAAGAGAGAACGTGGGGCCGGCTGGAACCAGGGGTTGACACCCCTGGCTACTGACTTCGGCCCTTCCAGGGCCGCACGGGCGGCGCGTGCACTCCTCTCCCCGCGGGGGAGGGGTAGGCATGGGGGTGGCGGAGGCGAGAACGGGCTGGAACGAGAACGTTATGACACAAACCGGCAACGCTCGATTGACCTATGTTGATGCATCTGTTCTCGGCGGGGCGTTTGACGACGAATTCGCCGCAGCGACTTGAAGACGATGAAGAAGTTCGACTGCGTGAAGATGAAAGACGAAGCGCAGCAACGCCGTGCGCAGGTGCTGAGAGGCATGTCGATCGAGCAGCGCCTCCAGTTCTACCGTCGGGCGGACGCGGCACTCAGACGCCGCCGCGAGGAACTGCGCTCGGGCAGCGCCGATCGGACGCGTCCACGTTCGACTTGAATCGGCAGCCGCCCCAGTCGACGCTCCGAGCGGCCCCTCCGGGCATGCTGTACCCGCCGACGCTTGACACGCCGGACACTTGCAGGACGGTGCACTTCCGGGTACGCTTGGGTACCACCACCGGTGACCAGGGCCCGCAGAGCGCCGAGCCCAACGATCAGGGAGTACCGGATGGCTTCGGCGACCAGAACAGGAGACGAGGACATGGCAAGTCAGTTTCCGTTCTTCTGGTTTACGATCATCTCTCACATCATTCCAGGTGCGCTCACGCTCGCCGTATTGAGTTACATCGGATTGGGACTTCCTGACGGCATGAGCGATCTCGTGTTTGGCACCGGAAGCGAGAAGGACGGGTGGCGAACCGTGGTCCTTCCTGTCGTGCTGCTCGGCGCGGCGTACGCCATTGGCATACTCTACGAGATGGTGGTCATACCCTTGCGCGAGTATTACACGATCAGCCGCCAGATAGCGTTCGAAAAGGCGGCGATCGACAAGAGGAAATGGCTCTGGCCGGTCTGGGGTAGCCCAACCGCCTACTTCTCTGGTGCCTTGCATAACTGCATGTGGAATTACTTGGCATATGGGCACCGAGAGCACCAGCAGACTATGTTCTTCCACGCGCACCGCTTCCAGGCTCTGAGCCATATGTGCCTTTACTCTGCGTTCCCCGCAGCAGCGTTCGCGGGTGCCTCTCTTGGCCATTGCCTGCGGTTCGCGCTGGCACGCTACACCGGCGGGGCGATCGGGTTCCTTCTGTACGTTGCGTTGGAGGTGATCGGTGTTGTGCTCCTCTGGGTCGTCTTGACTCGCTGGGGTGACATCAAGCGGCTCGGTATCTGGCTGTGGGCCTACAAACACAAGCGAGGCGCGGGCGTGGTGGGTGCCTGCGCATACTTGCTGGTCGCGTGGGCGCTGGCGTTCCTGAGTACGGATGCGGCCCGGGAATGGGTGTACTTCCCCCCGGGCACGCTTGCGGTAGTACTGCTTGTTCGCGGCTGCGCCCAGGCCGAGAAGCGGCGATGGCAGATGGCGTTCAACCTAATGGATGAGCTGAACGCCCGGGACGGACATTCAGATCCACAGATCAATGCGCTCCAAAAGGAACTGCAAGAGTTCTGCGTCGAGCAGCAGCAAAAGGCGTCGCCACCGACGGGCGTGGCAGACGTGTTAGGGTGACTTCTGCCGGGCGTGTAGCGTGGCCCCCGTGGGCAACGGGCGAGAGACGTGAGAAGAGTGAGAGGAACGCCGCGGCTACTGGGCTTTTAGGGCACAGCCATTAATCAAGCTGCTTCCGGAACCGCGCGATGCTCAGCGTGAGGATGACCACGCAGCAGGTGATCAGGCCGATGACCTGCGGCAGCAGGTCAGATAGGCCGGCCGAACGCAGGATGATGCCCCGCAGAATCTCCAGGAAATACGTTACCGGGATCGCAAACGTGAGCCAGTAGATCGGCGCCGGCATCGACTCCCGCGGAAACACGAAGCCCGACAGCAGAATCGACGGCAGCATGATCATGAACGCGAACTGAATCGCCTGCAATTGCGTCTTGGCCAGCGTTGAGACCAGCAGCCCCAGCCCCAAGGCCGTGAACAGAAACAGCACCGCGAGCGCCAACAGCAGGACCAGGCTGCCGCTGATGGGCACTCGGAAGATAAACACCATCACGGCCAGGACGATCAGCGTCTCCAGAAACCCGATGAGCGCATACGGAATCAGCTTGCCCAGCAGCAGCGCCGCCCGCCCCACCGGCGTGACGAAAAGCTGCTCCAGCGTGCCCAGCTCGCGCTCGCGCACCACGGCAAAGGACGTCAGAAACAGCGTCACAAGCTGCATGATGATCCCGATCAGCGCCGGCACAAAGAAGTGCGCGCTTTCCAGATTCGGGTTGAAGAGCAGACGCGGCCGCACCTCGACCGGCATCACAATCCGCCCGGCCGGGTCGCGCGCCACGGCCACCTGCATCGCCTCCGCGAAGCCGCGGGCCTTCGTCACCGACTGGTTCCACCCGAGCAGCGCAGCGCTGTTCAGAGCCGTGGTGGCCACCTGTGAATCGCTCCCGTCGATGAGCACCTGCACGGTCGCCTGCTCGCTGCGCAGCAGACGGTCCGTGTAGTCCGGCGGCACAATGATGCCCACCTGCGCCCGGCCGGCGATGATCGCGTGGTCGAAAGCGTCGCGGCTGTGCACCTCCTCCACCACTTTGAACTTGCGCGAGTTGACGAAGGCATCGACCACCAGGCGGCTCTCCGCCCGCCCGTCCAGGTTGAACACCACCGTCCGAATCTTCTCGATCGTCATGTCGATCGCGTATCCGAAGATGGTCAGTTGCAGCACGGGGACCAGGAACGCAAACACCAGCGTCAGCCGCTCCCGCCGGATGTGGGCGAACTCTTTCCTGAAGATGGCGACGAAGCCGTTCACAGGTGTCTCCGCAACGCGGACGCAGCTAGTTTTTGCAGCACGCGGGAAACCAAACAGCTTCACACAATACGGAAACCGACAGGGTGGGCACGGTGGCATGGCCAAGCGCAGCGCCGCCATGCTTTCTTACGTGCCCAACACTACCGCCTGCAAACTTCCCGGCGCGCCGGGGCGCCCTCGGCTTGGGCATGCCACCCGCCCAGTTTCCCACTTGCCTGGTCGCATCCTGCCGCGTCCCCGCTCTTGCCTTTCTCAAACAGGAGAGAAGGCTCCTGACCCCTCTCTGCCCGTCGCGTTCGGAAAACTAGCTGCGTCCCCGCTTCCGGGCGGCCTCCTGGCGACTGAGCGTCACGAAGACGTCTTCCAGCGTCGCGGCGATCGGCCGTACCTCTACTTGCGCCGCCGGCTGGCCCGTGGCGGCGGTGAGTTCCGCCTCCCGCAGGGACTCATCCACGAGCAGATGCAAAGCCTCGCCGAACAGCGTCGCATCCCGCACGCCGGGGACCTTCTTGAGCCGACCGAGCACTGCAGTCGACTCCGGGCAGGTCATCTCCAGCCGGCGCGTCCCCGCGGGCGTCACCTGCTCCAACTGCCGCAGCGCCTCCGTCCGCCCACCGACGATTAAGCGCCCCAGGTAGATGTACCCCACGTGCGTACACCGGGCCGCCTCGTCCATGTAATGCGTCGTGACAAACAGCGTCACCCCGCGACCGGCAAGCTCAAACAGCAGGTCCCACAGTTCCCGCCGGGCGACCGGGTCGATGCCGGCCGTCGGTTCATCGAGAAACAGCACTTCCGGCTCGTGAATCAACGCACACGCCAGCGCCAGTCGTTGCTTCCAGCCCCCCGACAGCGTGCCGGCAAGCTGCGCCAGATGCGCCCGCATATCCACCAAACCAAGAACCGCCTCCTTGCGCTGCTCCAACCGTTCCCGGCGCAGGCCATAGATGCGTCCGTAGAAATCGAGGTTCTCCTCGACGCTCAAGTCGCTGTACAAGCTGAACTTCTGCGACATGTAGCCGATGCGGCGCTTGATGGCCTCCGCCTCGCGGGCGACATCGTAGCCCAGCACCCGCCCGCAACCGCCCGAGGGCCTGAGCACACCGCAGAGCATGCGGATCACGGTCGATTTGCCGCTCCCGTTGGGTCCCAGGAAGCCATAGATGGCCGCCCGCGGCACCTCGAAGCTGACGTCATCGACGGCCAGCAGCGCCCCAAACCGGCGGGTCAGCCCCTCTGCGGCGATGGCCGCCCCGTTCGACGCCGCGCTGCTCATGACTCCGGCTCCAGCAGCACGTCGGCCGACATCCCCGGCCGCAGTACATCCAGCCCCTCATCGAGCGCCGCCTTGATTCGGAAGACCTGCTTGCTGCGTTCCTCCGGCGTCTGCACGTTAGCCGGCGTGAACTCCGCCTGCCGCGAGATGAACGTGATGTGGGCAGCGAACCGCCGCTGCGGAAACGAATCGACGCGGACGGACGCCTTCCGGCCCAGTGCCAGGTCCAGACGGTTCTCGGGTACAAACGCCCGTACCCACAGCACGGCCGGGTCCAGCAGCGACACCACCGGGGCGTTCACGGGCACCATGTCGCCCGGTTGCAGGTCCACCGCCTCCACCACGCAGGCACACGGAGACGTGACGTCAAGTTCCTGAATCTGCCGGTCCATGGCGTCGAGCGTGGCCCGAGCAGCCGCAACGTGTGCTTCCGCTTCCGCGATGTCTTCGCGGCGATAGCCCTTCTCGAACAGCGCGAGCGCCTGCTGGGCCTCGGCGAGGGCGGCCTGGGCTTCTGCGATCTCTTCCTTGCGCGTGCCCTCCTGCGCGAGAGCCAGCTCGTTCGACGCCTGCGCGAAGCGCGCCTTGGCGCTGTCGTAGAAGCGGGTGGCCTCGTCCATCTCCTCCTGGGCCGCCTGGCTGTTCTCCTTGAGTTTCTGGAGACGCGTGAACTCGCCCTCGGCGCGGACCAACTCCGCCCGGGCGACGGCGAGCCGGTCCTCCAGGATCTTGATTTCCAGCGGCCGGGAGCCCGCCTCCAACTTGGCCAGCACCGCCTGGAAGCGGTCCCGCCTCGCCCGCGCCTGCTCGATCTCCTCCGGGCGATACCCCGCCTGCAACCTGGCCAGCGCGGCTCGGCTGGCCGCCAGGTTCGCGTCGGCACCCGCCCGGCGTTCCCGCAGGTCAAAGGGCTCCAGCTTGACGAGCGCGTCCCCCCGCGCGACCTTCTGTCCCTCGCGAACCAGCACTTCGCTGACGCGCCCGCCGACCCGGGAGCCGACCCGGATCTCGTCCGACTCAATGTAGCCCGAGACCCACAAAGGCCCCCTCTGCTGCTGACTGAGCCACAATACGCCCACGATGCCGGCGGCCACCAGGACGACGATGGTGATCTTGCCCATGCCGGGAACCGTATGCCTCGATGCCGTTGGGTGTCAACCGCACTGGGGGATCGGGCGCAAACCGGCTGACCGTCGCGACCACGGGCAGTTCCCGGCCGCAGGCTTGCGTCTTGCTGCCAGCAGCGTCCTGGGTGCACCCCCAGCCCCCCGTCACGCGCCCGGAACCCGCGGGCAGCACGAAGGCCGGTGCCGACAGGGGCGATCGGGCTTGTGAATTGTTTGGCTATTCGCAAAGGCGATACGTGTTCTTCACACGGTCTTGATGAACCGGACCGTACAATAAGATCAGGCGGGACAAGGACTTGGCGATGTTCCCGACCGGACAGCGGCCGGGCGTCGACGATCTCCCGCCTGTGGACGGGGCTGGATTGGGCAGACCGAACGTCCTACGATTCCGAATACCGTCGTCCAGGTGCCCGGGGCGTTTTGCGCCTCTGCGGGTAAGCCGACCTTCTGGTTTGGCGCCGACCCGGGGCGACGACATGGGGAACACGCCGGCAGCGGCCTGCCGTCCTGAGCGGGTTGCACTTGCAAGGCACGGCCGATGAGCATGAGATACTACCGCAGCGTCTGGATATCCGACGCCCACCTGTGCACGCGCGACAGCCAGAGCGCGGTTCTGCATGACTTCCTCGATTCGATCCGGTGCGACTACCTCTACCTGGTCGGCGACATGATCGACGTGTGGGCACTGCGCCGGCGGTGGTACTGGCCGGACCAGTACAACGAGGTTGTCCACAAGCTCCTCAAGCGTTCCCGCAAGGGCGCGAAGGTCTGCTATATCCCCGGCAACCACGACGACTTCTTCCGTCAGTTCGCCGGGTATCACTTCGGCCAGGTGGAGATTGTCAACCAGGCCATCCACGTGACGGCCGACGGGCGACGCTTCCTGGTCACGCACGGTGATGAGTTCGACACGGTCGTTCGACACCACGAGTGGCTGTCGCACCTGGGGAGCTGGGCGTACCAGTATCTCATCGGCGTCAACCGCATCGTCAACCTCGTCCGCCGCTGGTTCGGCAAGCCGTATTGGAGCTTCTCGGGCGCCATCAAGCGCAAGGTGAAGCAGACGGTCCGCTACGTGAACAAGTTCGAGGAACTGCTGGTGGCCGAGGCCAAGCGCCTCGGCGTGGACGGCGTCATCTGCGGTCACATCCACCAAGCCGCCCTGCGCGAAGCCCAGGGCATCCTCTACTGCAACACCGGGGACTGGATCGAGAGCTGCACGGCTCTGGTCGAGCACGAGGACGGCTCCCTCGAGCTGCTGCGCTGGCATGAGGAGCGCGCCGAGCAAGCGGCGGAGCCGGCAAGCGCGGTGGCCGCGCTCGCCTTGCCCGCTTCGGTCGGCCCTGCCGGCCCGGCCGCACTCGGCACCCCACCCACCACGGAGGCCCTACCAGCCTGACCTCTCCTCCCCCGCCGCTGCGCCCAACGGCTCAGTTGTCTGACGGGCCGAAACCTGCCTTGCCATCAGGGGAGTCACGGGGGAGCGTCCCCCGGCCATGCCCAAGTGGAACGCCCGATCCACGGTGGGCGGGCGCCGGCATGCGGTTGCGGACTCCTTGACGCTGGGCTCCGCGACGGCATGGCGGCGCTGCGCTTGACCATGCCACCCGGTTCCCGTTGCCCGGGTCCGCTCTCCGTGGGGCCATTTGGGTTACGCCGACTTTGTGACAGGATCGGCCCGGCGGCGTCGTCACCCCCCCACGAGCGGCCCGCGGCGGAATCGTCTTGACAGGCCACCCGTGCTTGTTAGATTCGCCGCGTGCTACAGTCCGCGCGTCCCGGCCGGGACGAAGCCGGTTTTCTCCAACGACCAGCGGCACGGGCAAGAGAACGCCATGATAGAGGTGAGACAGCTAAGCAAGCGGTTTGGGGCGATCGTCGCGGTCGATCAGGTGTCCTTCGCGGTCGATCGGGGCGGGGTCGTGGGCTTCCTGGGCCCTAACGGGGCGGGTAAGACCACGACGATCCGCATCCTGACGTGCTACCACCCGGCCACGTCGGGCTGGGCGACTGTGGGGGGGCACGATGTGTTTACCGAGTCGATGGCGGTCCGTCGGCGGATTGGGTATTTGCCCGAGTCGGCACCCCTCTATCCAGAAATGCGGGTCCGCGAGTTTCTCCAGTTTCGCGGCAAGCTACGGGGCATGGCCGCGGCCCAGCGGACCAAAGCCATCGAGCGGGTGGCGGAGCGCTGCTGGCTGACGGAGTTCATTGGCCGTCCGATTGGGCAGCTTTCCAAGGGCATGCGGCAGCGGGTGGGCCTCGCCGATGCGATCATGCACGAGCCGGACGTGCTCATTCTGGACGAACCGACGATCGGCCTCGACCCCGCCCAGATTCGCGAGACCCGCAAGCTGATCCAGCAGCTTGGGCACGACCACACGGTGCTGCTCAGCTCGCACATTCTCTCCGAAGTCGAGCAGGTCTGCACCCGGGCCATCATCATCGCCATGGGGCGGATCGTCGCCCAGGGGGCGCCGCAGGAGCTACGCAGCCAGTTCAGCAGCACCGGCCGGTTCAGCGCTGAGATCAAAGGGCCCCGGGCGGAAGTAGAGAAGGCGATCCGGGCGCTACCGGCCGTCGCCAAGGTCTCCACGCAGGAGGCGGACGTCTGGCTGCGACTGAGCATTGAGACCAAGGACCAGCAGGACCCGCGCGAGGACGTGTTCCGTCTGGTCGCCTCGAAAGGCTGGTCGCTCCGCGAGATTCGCGTCGAGGGCGCCACGCTCGAGGACTTCTTCGTAAAGGTGACGGCCGAGCAGCAGCAACGCCTGCGCGGCCGACAGGACCGCTGAGGCTGAGTGGATGGAAACGCGTACGTGGGAAGCAGTGGGTGGCATGCCCAAGCCGAAGGCGTCGGCATGCGGGGGCCGGAACCATCCTCTCGCCCAAACGAGAGCATGGCGGCGCTGCGCTTGGCCATGCCACCCGCCGCGGGGCCATTCGTGAGGGTGGCCGTTTGGGGCAGGGCAGTATCGGGAGGATTCGGATGCAGAACGTGCCCACTGTCATGCGGCGAGAACTGGCGGCGTACTTCCTGTCGCCGATCGCCTACATCGTGGCGGCCGTGTTCCTGCTTACGGCCGGGCTGGCCTTCGGGCTCGGTACCTTCCGCGCCGGGGGTGAGGCGTCGTTGCGCCCCATGTTCGACGGGTGGATCATGGTCATCCTGGTGTTCGTCATCCCGGTGCTGACCATGCGTCTGCTGGCGGAGGAGGTGCGGGCGGGCACCATCGAGATGCTGATGACGGCGCCGGTCACGGAAGTCGACGTAGTGCTGGGCAAGTTCCTCGGCGCGTACGTGTACTATCTCGTGTTGCTGGTGATCATGCTGGTGTATCCGCTGATCCTGTCGTTCTTCGGACCGGTGGACGGGGGGTTGCTGGCGTGCCACTACCTGGGCCTGCTGCTGCTGGGGGCGTTGTACATCAGCGTGGGGCTGTTCTTCAGTGCGTGCACGCCGCACCAGATGATCGCGGTGCTGCTGTCGCTGGCGGTACTGGTGTTGATGACCTTCGCTTCCCACGCCCTGGCGCAGAAGGTTACGGGCGCACTGCGGGCCCTGTTGCAGCAACTGTCCATCCGGGCGCACTTCATGGACTTCGTGCGGGGGCTGGTGGACCTTAATCACGTGGTGTTCTTCCTGACCACCACGGTCTTCTTCCTCTTCCTGACGGTCAAGTGGCTGGAGATGCGACGATGGCGGTAGAAGACACAAGCACGGCGAGCGGGACGACGGTAAGCTCCGGCCGGCGGGTGCTGGTGGGGACAAACGTGCTGGTGGCGGTCGTCCTGCTGGCGGGTGTGGTGGGGGTGCTCCAGTGGGTGTTCGCCCAGGCGGTGCCGGTGCGGGCGGACATGACCTCCTCGGGGGTCAACAGCCTCAGCGACGGCACGGAGCGCCTCGTCCGCAAGCTCGACACGAACCTGCGGCTGACGTCGTTCTACTTTGAGACCGACCGCGAGGACGAGGACCAGCCCAAGTACCGCCAGGCGGTCGCCGACCTGCTGCGGCTGTACGAAGGCCTCAACCGAGGCAAGGTAGCGGCCGACTGGATCAACCCCCTCAAGGACCACGGCAAGTTCAAGCAGGCGCTCGCCCGTTTGCGTGAGGTTCCGCGGTTCCAGGAGGAGGTGGCGGCCTACACCGGGCACCTCAACAAGTTCACCGACGACCTGTGCGGTCAGCTCGGGGCGCTGCTGGAGAGCGAGCAGGCCGCCATCGCGGGGCTGGGCGGTGGGCTGGGCGGGCCCTCGTTGTCGGTGCCGGTCGCGCGCATCGACGCGTCGCTCGAGCAAATGGCGGCTGAGCTGCAGCGCAACCGGAAGATGGTTGACGAGGCGATGGCGCTGGACAATCCCCAGTACGCCGTCGCCACCAGCGTCCTGAGGCCCTTGTACAGCGGTTTCAAGGAGTCGTTCGAGAAGATCGGCGCGTTCGCGCGGGTTGAGGCCGGCAAGAACCCCAACCTGCCGCCCGCCGAGCTGCAGTACCTTCAGGGAGTGCAGGAGCGGCTCGCGTCCATCGGCCCGGTGCTGGAGGCCGAGGTAAACGCGCTGCAACAGCTCAAGCCCCTGGAATTGGCGTCGATCACCGACCAGCTTACTCCCACCGGCAACGCCCTGCTGGTGGAGACGGACGCCGACGCGACCGTTGTCGATTTCACCGAGCTGTGGCCGCCACTGCGGCAGGGGCCCGGGGCGGAACGTGTGGGTTTCAAGGACCGTTCCTTCAACGGCGAACAGAAGCTGACGGCCGCCATCCTGCGGGTAACGCACAAGGAGCGTCCGGCCGTGGTGTTCGTGCGCTACGGCGGGCAGCCGCTGTTCTTCGGCGGGTTCATGCCGGGGCAACCGCCGGCGCCGCTGACGGAGATGCGGACGCAGCTCGAGGACGCCAACTTCGTCGTCGACGAGTGGGACCTCAAGAGCAGCCTGACGCCGCAGACGATCGACCCTGCTCCCACGCGCACCATCTACGTGGTGCTGAAGCCGAATCCGCCGGAGCGCGGGCAGTTCGGTCAGGACACCGGCGATCGTCCGTTTGACGAGACGCACCGGCAGGCGTTGCTGACCGCCATCGGCGATAAGGGTCGCGCCCTGTTCGTCGCCGGCTGGGCACCGGGCCCGTTCGGGCCGATCCCGTCTACGTATGAGTATGCCCAGTATCTGAAGGACACCTGGGGCATCGACGCGGAGAGTTCCACGCTGCTGCTGCGGCTGGTCGCCCTCCAGCCGGGGAAATACATGTTTGCCCCGCCCCAGCCGATTGTCCTCATGGACAAGCTGGAAGTCGGGGAGCACGTGATCGTCAATAGCCCGCATGCGCGGCTGCTCTTCCTGCCCTGGTGTGCTCCCCTCAGGCTGGACGGCGCGGCGCCTGAGGGAGTGACCCGCACCGAGTTGGTGACCCAATTGGCCGTCGACGGCATTTGGGGCGCCCGCGACGTGCAGAAGTACATCGAGCAACAAAGCGAGGAGTTCATCCGCAAGGTCGAGGGCGACCCGGAGGGTCCATTCCTCCTCGCGGCGGCCGCCCAGAAGGGCGACGCGAAGGTCGTGGTCATCGGCTCGCGCGAGTTCCTGTACGATGCCGTGGCGCTCTCCAAGACCCTCAGCCTCGGACCTGAGGGGCTGGTGGTCCGCTCGCGCAACCCCGGCAACGTGACGCTGCTGATCAACAGCCTGCACTGGCTCAACGACAACGAGCAGTTCATGAACATCGGCCAGCCGATCGACACGGCCGTGCTGGCGGTCGACAACGAGCGGACCGTGCGTATCGTGCAGGTGGCGACCATCTTCGGGCTGCCGTTGCTGGTGGTCGCCTGCGGTCTGGTGGTCTGGTGGGTACGACGAGGGTAGACTCAAGATGAATGCCAGAACAACACTCTTCCTGGCCTTCCTGCTGCTGGCTCTGGTGGTGGTCGTGCTAGTGTACGTGCCGCGCGGGCGGGACACCGGTATCAGCGAGGTGGAGCTCACGGGCAAGCCTGCGGAATTGGCCCGTCGCCTGATCGACGACAGCGAACTGGATCAGCCGGCGAAGGTGGCATGCGCCAGGGCCGGGGGGGAGCCCTGGGTGTTCGAACGCGTGGAGCCGAAGGACGCCGCGGAGCCGAAGTGGCGCATGACCGCGCCACTGAACGTCCCGGCGATTGTCTGGGAGGTGGACCGCTTCTCGCGCGTGCTGCTCGGCCTCGAATATGAAATCAGTTACGAACCCGGTCAGCCGGATGCCGTCAGCGCGGGGCAGGCCGGGCTCGAACCGCCGCAGACCACGTTCACGTTGACCGACGCGGGCGGCAAGTCCGTGACGCTCGAGGTGGGCAAGGCCGCCGGGCCGGGAACGACCTACGTCCGCCGTCCTGGCAGCGCGACCATCTATGCCGTCAAGACGAACTTGAGCACGTTGCTGAAGCCGACGGCCATCGAGTACCGCGACACCCAGCTTTGGGACTTCACCGTCGAGAAGGTCAAGGGGGTGGAGATTACCGATCGCTCAGCGCCCGAGGCGCCGGTGGATTATCGCTTCGCCCGGGCCGACGGCGGCTGGATGATGGACGCCCCGGCCGTCGCCCGCGCTACCGACAAGGTCGACCAGATGCTGCGCACCATGAGCCGCCTGCGCGTCGAGAAGTGGCGGGATGATAAGCCGCAGGCCGCCCGCCTGTACGGGCTCGACCCGGCCGCCGTGACCGTGCGCGTTACCGTTGAGGAACCGGTGCCGCAGGCCCCCGCAGCCGAAGGCGAGCAGCCCCAGGGCGCGGAGCCCGCCGCAGCCCCCACGGAACCCGCGGGCACCACGCCGCCGGTTGCGGACAAGCCCGTGACGACCCCCGCCGCGGACGGGAAGGAAGTTGCGGAAACCGACGGAACCGCGCCGACCGAAACGACCGAGCCGAAGCCACCGGCGACCCGACTCGTCACCTATGAACTGCACATCTCCAGCCAGTCGCCTATTGGCGAGGACACCAAGGTGTACGTGCGCATTGGTGACCAGACGGCCGTCGCCACCCTGCTGAAGACCTCGGCCGACGGGTTCAGGCCCGTGATGGCGGAGTGGCGGGAGATGCGCGTCACTACCGCGCCGGTCAAGAACGCCAACCGGATCGAGCTGGCCATCGAGGGCACCTCGGCGGTCCTGGAGCGACAGGGCTCCCGGTGGAGATTCGCGCAGGATGATTGGGACGCGCAGGGGGAGGAGGTTGCCGCGTTGTTGACGGCAATCGACGGGCTGAAGGCGGTGGCCTTTGAGGACGGCGTCACCGGCGACGTGGGTCCCTTCGGTCTCGACACGCCGCGGGCGGAAGTTCGCCTGCTGGTTCCGGGTCTGGCGGAGCCGGAGCGTATCCGCATCGGCAGTTTCACGGACACTACGGCCAAGCTCCTCGTTTATGTGCAGCGTAACGCGTCCACGTCGATTGCGAAGGTTCGCGTGCGGGACGTCGAGCCGCTGCTGCGCGCCCCATCGACGTACCGCGACCGCACGGTGTTCGCCCTGCCGGCGGACCGCATCCGGCAGATCACCATCGAGACCAACAACCGCTACCTGCCGGAACGACAGGTGCACACGTTTGCGCGTGGCGAGGACGCTTGGCGGCTGGTTTTCCCGGTGAAAGCGGAGGTGGACCGGCAGAAGTTCACCGAGCTGGTCGAGGGCATCGCCGGCCTCAGCGCCCAGAACATCGCGGGCGACGATGCGGATGCGGCGGCCTACGGTCTGGCATCGCCGGCGGCGAAGGTCAGCTTCTTCTACCAGCCGCCACCGACGTATCGCGCGCAGCCCGCGTCGGTATCGCCGCCGCCTGCTGCTGATGAGGCAGCGAAGCCGGGCGCGGAGCCTGCCCCCGCCGACGGCGAGCCGGCAGAGGCGCCCGACGCCGTTGAGGAAGCGGCTCAGCCTGCCGATGCACCCGAGGGCGACGGTGCGGCGCCGGCAGCAGCACCGGCCGTAGATGCCGATGCGGACCAAGGCCCCGCTCCGATGGAGGTCACGCTGGTCCAGCCGCCGGACGAGGCGTATGAACTGCTGATCGGCGAGCATGACGGCAGAGTCTACGCGCAGCGCGCGGACCGGACGGTGGTCTACGAGCTTGGCCGGGCGTTTCTGGACCGCCTGCGTGCCCGGTATCGTCTCCAGGACGTGCTGCGGTTCGACGCGGCTGCGGTCGTTGCGTTCCGCATCCGGTCCGGTGAACAAACGCACAGCTTCGAGCGCGCCGGGGAGAGCTGGCACTACGCCCCCGTCCCCGACCTGCCGCTGGATGACCAGAAGGTGAAGAACCTGCTGCTCCAGCTTGGCGACCTGAAGCTTGAGGATTACGTCACCTACGGCGCGACGGACCTGGCCCGCTTCGGTCTGCATCAACCCGCCCAGGAGGCGCATGTGGTGCTGGACGACGGTGCCGCAGTGGGACTCCGGGTGTCCGCGATGAAGTGCCCGGGCGACCCGAAGGGGAGCTACTACGCCTGCCTCGAAGATCACGCGGATGTCTTCCTGCTCAGCCCGGATACGCTGAACCGGTTCCAAGTGAAACTGGACGAGCTGGAGAGAAGATAGCGTTTCACTCACGATCTTCGGTCCAGGAACGAAACTGAGCGGATTCTCGGCGATGATCCCAGCCGCGAGCGCGCACGGACGCCGGGCGGTCGCAGGGCAGGGCAAGCAGGCTGGCAACCGTAATCTATTGTCACACAAGACTTTAGAGCGGCAACCTGAGCGCGGTTAATTACGCCGGAACACGTTTCCAAGTAAGACTCGTCTGCTCGAAGAAAAAAAGCACCATATGAAGATTGACTGAAGGCCCTTCCTGGGGTACATGTTGACTATGACTGGAATACCGTGCAGTGCGACACTACCGAAGCAAAGTGGTGGTGCGCTGTGCGAACTGCACCACTAACCGGACGCCTGCCGGCGCGGTCGGAATGCCGCAGCAGCGTTCGGTACGTGAGGCTCTGAGTCAGGGGGATCGTGAAATGGCTGTACGACACCACATCAAAGTCCTTGTCGTGGACGACGACCCGACGATCTGCAAGACGGTGGGCCTGCTGCTGGAGGAGCATGGGTACGCCCCGCGCACGTTCACGGACTCCCGCGAGGCTATCGAAGCGGCCGACAAGGAGTCGTTTCAGATCGCCCTCATTGACCTGCGTATGCCCGTGATCGACGGGGTCGAGGTCGTCGAGCGGCTCAAGGAGATCGATCAGCGGACCAGTTGCATCGTGCTGACGGCCTATCCGGACTTGGACAGCGCCACGGAAACGATGCGACGGGGAAGCTGTGACTACATCGCCAAGCCGTTCAAGCAGGAGGACCTGCTGGCGGCCGTGGACCGCGCCTGCCGCCGCATGGGCATCGTGTACACCAATGAGAGCGAGCTGAACAAGCTCATCGGGCAGCGCATTCGGCAGGAACGGTTGCGGCAGAACCTGACGCTGCGGCAGCTTTCCGACCGCACGGACCTGACGACCTCGCAGCTTTCGCAGGTGGAGCTGGGGAAGAACGCGGCGTCGGTGTGGGCATTGGCGCGAATCAGCAACTCGCTGGGCTTGCAGGTCTCGGAGCTGCTCAAGGGGCTGTAGCAGCCGTTCCGCCCCGTATCGCTTGCCGCGAAGCGGCAGGGTGAGCGAGGACCGTGGTGGTCGGCGGCTGCCGGTATGCCGCCGCGCTACGTCTGCGACGGATGTTGCGTGCGCGGCAGCGGCACTTCTTTGGGGGCAGCGGCGTAAGGCTCGGTCAGGGTGTGGATCAGTTCATCGGTCGGTGTCCACGGCCGATCCGAGGGCAAGGGAGGCTGGGCTGCCACGAATTCGCGCATCGCTCGGAACTGCGCCTGCGCCAACACGCCGACGGGGCAGGCGACCGCGGCCAGCAGCACATCGGTGAGACTCGGCACCCGTGGCATGATGTACGCTTGCGCGACCTCGAGCATGCTGGAGAGCAGCGCGGCCACGCCGGCGGCCAGCCACACGCGGCGCGCGCGTGATAGCTGCGCCACCCACGGCAAGGCAGTTGCGAGGGTCGCCCCGAGCACGGCGTAGGCGGCGAACTTACTTACCAGGTCCTCGGTCATCAGGTCAAAGCGGCTCGTGTAGGTAGCTTGCAGGGGACGAAACGCCGGCGTGGCGATTGCCCGCAACAGGCTGCCGTCGGAGTCCGGCACGAACGGAATGAGGCCATTGAACAACACAAACCCCGCTGCCGCGATGCAGATGACGCGGGCCAGCGGTCCGCCGGTCCGCGTAGCCTCGGCCTTGGCCGCGGACGTCGCGTAGCGCGCGTGCAGCAACAATCCACCGACGAGGCCGAGCCCGCGCATCAGGACGTCCGTGGCGTCGAAGCCACGGGTGAGGATGAAGAGCTGCATGACGCTCAAACCCAGCGCCAGCAGCCCCCCACACCAGCAGGTGAGGGCGGCGGCCGGGAGCGGTTTCCACCCGTACTGCGTTCGCCAGACCGGGTACATGAGCCACGCGAGCAGGGCAAAGGAGGCGGCCTCGGCCGCCCATGCCGACCAGTGCCACATCCGGGTGTGTGCGAACATCGCGTACGCGTATTGGTCGTCGTCCTTCAGCGCCTTGTCCGCGCGCTGCGTCCAGGTGGCGTCGGAGGCGAAGGGCACGACATAGGCGTCGCGGACGGCGTTCTTGAGGTGCCCCCCATCCAGGCAGAACAGGAAGGGCAGTGCTCCAACGAAGACCAGCACCACGAGGTACACCTGCAAGAGGGCGACCTGTGGACGTTCATACAGCGTCGCGATCAGCGCCCCGAGGAGACGCGGCAGCAACCAGCCGCACCCGCACGCCAACACGTTGCCGAGTGCCGCGCCGACGGCATTGGTGGCCACGTCCGCCAGCGACGACACCCGGGAGGGGGAGAAGCCCTGCATGACCTCCATGCTCAGGCTGAGGCCGAAGGCCGCCGTCACGGACAGCAGGCACGCCGACCAGCGGCTATGGAGCCGACGCGCCAGACCGGCGTGCAGCAGCCAGCCCAACGGCACGTACAGCATCAAGTTCGCGGCTACGTCCGGAGGGTGGCGCGCCGACCATGGCTCCGAGAAGACGTCTCCACCCGCACGGCCAAGCTGCAAGTCGTAGGGAATCAGCGAAAGCTGAACGATGAACAGCAGATACAGCAGCGTGAGGACCTCGACCGGATTGCGGCTGAGTAGCGTGGGCAGCGAGCGATTGAATGACACTTTGGCCGGCATGTGGTTCGCTACCCCCGCAAGTGCTTGGACTTCTCCGCCGGCGGGTCTCCCTCACCAGCCCCGAGTCGGGGTCGAGGTGCGACGACCGCCCGCTGTCGGGTGTCCGGGGTCGCGTCGCGCGGGCTGGACCGCTCGCGGGAAGCGGGGCGACCGGATCAGGGAACACAGGACCCGCTGGGACGCCCCTCGCTGTCGACCGGGCTCGAGGTCGGGTCGTGCCCGCTCTTCCGCTCGGACTATGTGACCACGTCGCGGCTTAGTGAAAGCCCGCGAGGGAGGGAGCGTTACTGCGGCGGCCACTGGATCCAGCGTGGGGTTTCCGGCATCACCCAACCCGCGGGAACGTCCACCGTCTGGGGCACGTCCCGCTTCAGCAACTCCCGCAGGCAGCGGGCCACCTCGTTCTGGAACTCGACGCGCACCAGCGCGCGGGCGTCTGTTTCCCAGGGGATGGCGTGGCGCGGCCCGCGGGGACGCTCGCGCGGCGGGACCGAGTGCGCGCGAGCGTGCACAGTGGCGAGCGGCGTCGTGGTATCCGTGTCGTAGATGACGCCCAGCATCTCCGCTTCGGTCTCGCTGGGTGCGTTCTGGGCGTAGATCAGCCCAACCTTCGCCCCCAGCGCGCGGAACGCAGCCACGATTTGCCCGGGCGTCGCCTCCGCGCCACCCAGATCGCGCTGCCAGACGGGGAAGACCTCGCTGACGGCCATCTGGTCGTCGAAGGCGGAGTTCCAGGAGAGGAACTCATTGCGTGGGCGGGGACACAAGTAGGGTCGGCGTTCAGCCGTCTCCGCGTTGACGATCTCCACACCCACCCGGCTGACACCGATGGCGGCCGGGAAACGCCCCTGCGTCGGCTCCGGCGAGAGGATGACGTACCCGTCTTCGGCCGCGGGCACCGCTGTGCCGGCCAGCTCCTCCCAATGCACCTGGGGAGCGGGGGCCCAAGGCTGCGGGCGTGGGCCGGCGCAGCCCCCCAGCAAGCCCGTGAGCACCGCGACCGCAACGATGACTCGTTGTGCTGCCAAAGTGAACCTCTCCTGGCGCGCGGACCACGACGGCCCGCCCCCTGGGTGTACCATCACAGCCAAACCTGCTGCGTGGATATCGGGTGTCCGCGCGGCGTACTCGTCCAAAAAAGCCCCGCTTCCCGAGCGTGCGACGGGGGCAGCGTGGGGATTGCCGACGGCCTGCGTTATCGGTCCGTTCTGCCCCCCCCAGCAATGGGGCGTGTGCTGCGCCCCGATAACTCAGTTGCCCCCCGCAATTGACCGATGCGTCCGAGAAGGGCGACCGCCCACGCGTGTCCGCGCGCGCCCGGGCGAACAGTGCGGCCGCGCGCCCGGGCGAGCCGACGCCGGGTGGCATGGCCAAGCGCAGCGCCGCCATGCCGGAGGAGCGCGTGTGGCGTCGCTTCTCACGGGGCTGCATGCCGGCGCCCGCTGGTGGCGGGCTTGGGCATGCCACCCTGTGCACTGGTGGCGGGCTTGGGCATGCCACCCGGCCGGGACTGGTTGTGGCACTCGACCGCGCTGGGGCAGGGCGCCGACGGTCAGAGTGTGCTGATGCCCCCTCACCCTGCCCTCTCTGCTGAGGGGAGGTATGTGCTTAGCGTGGGTGCCATGCCCTCACCCGCCGCAGGCGGGGGTGGGCATGTGCGGCGGCATGCAGAGGCATGCTTACCCGCGACCGCGGTCGCGGGAAAGCATGGCACCCCCAACGCCAAAGACGCTAAACACATACAAAGAGAGAGGGGTCATGAGGACGGCTCTGAGGAGGTAGGGTCTTGTCCGCGGATTGCGCCATCGGAGTGAAGACGCCATCGGTGGCAGTGCCGGCGTTGGGCGACCTGCGCAGCCGTGCCGCGCGGGTGCCCCGCAGCGTACCGGCGCTGGCGCGCCGCTTCGCGCGCGCGTTCGGCCAGACGCTGGTGCGGATGGACCCCTCGACGTGGCTGCTGCTGGACATTGCCCTGCTGTGGGGAAGCCTGTCGGCCGCGTTCCGGCTCATTCCCCCCAGTTCGCCGCCGGTGACGCCGCACGTGGCGCTGTGGCAGGCGTTTGCGATCTTCGCGTTCGCGCAGACGGTGGCGAGCGCCGTGCTGGGGCTCTACGAGCGCGACACGCTGCCGAGCCGGTCCCGCATTCTGACGCGGGTGGGCCTGACGGCCGGCACCGTGACCGTGCTGGCGTATGCGATCATCTACGTGGTGATGTACGCAACGATCGGGCGCCGTATCGCCGCGGCCGCGCTGGGGATGTACCTGGTCGCGTCGGTAGCCGTTCGCCTGTGGGCGAACTGGGCGGTGCACAACGCGCACCGGACGCTGCTGGTGGTGGGGCCGCCGGCGTTGTGGGACTCGTTTCGGACGGCCCAGCAGGACGGGCTGCTGTCGGAGTATCGTCTGGTGGGCTGGGCGGACCTGCGCGGCGAGCACCGCAGCGGTGATGCAGAGGAAGGCTATCGCGGCACGGTCGCGGAGTTGCTTCAGCGGTCTGGGCATGGGGCCGTGACGGACATCGTGGTGGGCGTCGAGGCTGCCCGGGACGGCCAGGCGATGCGCTGGCTGGTGCCCTGGTTGCAGGCGGGCTGCCGGGTCACCAACGAGGCCACGTTCTACGAGAAGGCCACCGGGCAGATCCTCGTGGACGAACTCACGCCCGCGTGGTTCCTGTTCGCCGACCTGAAGGTGCACTGCGAGGACCGCGCCAAGCTCAAGCGGGTGACGGACCTGGTGTCGGCCACGCTGGGGCTGCTGCTCAGCGCGCCGCTGTGGCCGCTGATCGCGCTGGCGATCAAGCTCAGCGACGGCGGGCCGGTGTGGTATGCCCAGGACCGCGTCGGCCAGAACGGCAAGCTGTTCAAACTGTATAAGTTCCGCACGATGCGTCCGAACGCGGAAAACGGCAAGAGCGTCTGGGCCACCCGGGATGATCCGCGGGTGACCCGCGTCGGGCGCTGGCTGCGCCGCACGCGCCTCGACGAACTGCCGCAGCTTTACAATATTCTGATCGGGCAGATGTCGATCGTCGGCCCGCGACCGGAGCGGCCGGACATCGTGGCCGAGCTGTCTCGGACGCTGCCGTATTATGCCGAACGTCATCTGGTCAAGCCGGGCCTGACCGGCTGGGCGCAGATCAGCTTCCGCTACGGCGCCAGCGTCGCGGACGCCAAGCGCAAGCTGCAATTCGACCTCTATTACCTCAAGCACATGTCCTTCGAGCTGGATCTCATCATCCTGCTGCGCACGGTAGGCACGTTCCTGCGTGGAGCCTGCTGAGGGGCCGAGACCGCCGAACGCTGCGCCATCAGAGCCGCAGGCGCAAGCCTGCGGACCGCGAATGCAGAATGATGAATGAAGAACTCAGAAAGTAGAGGGCGTGCGCAGCCCTTTCTGAATTCATACTTCTTCATTCTGCATTCGAGCGCTGTTCCCGCTTGTGCCAGCCGCCACAGACCCTACCGATCGGCCGAGACCGGGGCTGCCGCTTTCACCGGCCGGGAAGGTGCCGGTTCGACGGTCGGCGTGGTCGGTTCGCCAAGCAGAGCACCCGACTCGCTGCCCACGGGAGTCGGTTCGGCAGACGGTGGCAGGGGGTCGGCGGGCGATGGAATCGGTTCGCCGGGCGGCGGGACGGGTTCGACGGGCAATAGGATTGGCTCGGCGGGCGCTGGAGGGGGGGCGCCGAACTCCCGGCCGTTGGCATCGATGTAGCATTGCAGCCATTGCCCGTAGTCGGTCAGCGTGACACACCCGTCACTGTCGAAGTCCGCCTCAGCCAGGAAGCCGGTGTCACCTGTGCACGTGCCGAACGCGCCGACAAACATCCAGAAATCGTCCTCATCAACGTCGCCATCGGTGTCGAGATCGCAGTCGGCAAAGCAAGCCCAGCGGGCCCAGTAGTACGAGATGTACCCGCCGGCGGTCGTGAAAGCGCCCCCCGCGATCAACTCTCCGCTGTAGGCCGTCAGAGCGTACACGTTATTGTTCATCCCGGACCCCAGAGGCTGCCAGGCGCTGCCATCCCAGCGGGCTATGTAGTTGGATGTCGCGCCGCCGGCGGTCGTGAACCAGCCCCCCGCGATCACCTCCCCATTGTAGACCGTTAGGGCGTTCACTCGGTCGTCCATCCCCGATCCCAGCGCCTGCCAGGCGCTGCTGTTCCAGCGGGCGATGCGGTTGCACGGCACGCCGCCGGCGGCCGTGAAAGCGCCCCCCGCGATCAGCTCGCCGTTGTAGACCGTCAGGGCGAGCACGTCGGGGATGTTGCCGCCCATCCCCGACCCCACAGGGTGCCAAGTGCTCCCATTCCAGCGGGCGATGTATGCGCGCGTCGCGCCGCCGGCGGTCGTGAAAGCGCCTCCCGCGATCAGTTCGCCGTTGTAGACCGTCAGGGCGCACACGCTGGCGTTCATCCCCGACCCAAGCGGCTGCCAAGCGCTGCCGTCCCAGCGGGCGATGCACTTGCACGACACGCCGCCGGCGGTCCAGAAACTGCCCCCCGCAAGCAGCTCGCCGTTGTAGACGGTGAGCGCGTACACCACTGAGAATTGGGACCCAATTCCCGACCCCAGCGGCTGCCAGGCGCTGCCGTTCCAGCGGGCGATGCAGTTGCACGGGACGCCGCCGGCGGTCGTGAACCGGCCCCCCGCGATCAGTTCGCCGTTGTAGACCGTAAGCGCGTAAACATAGGGATAGTAGTCGCCGGCCATTCCACTGCCCAGCGGCTGCCAGGCGCCGCCGTTCCAGCGAGCGATATAGTTGCATGTCACGCCACCGGCGGTCGTGAAAGAGCCCCCCGCAAGCAGCTCGCCGTCGTAGACCGTAAGGGCGTACACGGGTGATGGGGAAGCACCGCCTATCGCCGCCCCCAGAGCTTCCCAGGCGCTGCCGTTCCAGCGGGCAATGTAGTTGCAGAGCATATCACCGGCGATGGTAAACTCGCCCCCTGCGATCAGCTCGCCATCGTAGACCGTCAGGGCGTACACAAAGCCGCCCATCCCCGACCCCAGCGGCTCCCAGGCGCTGCCGGTCCAACGGGCGATGAAGTTGCACAGCACGCCGCCGGCACTTGTGAAACTGCCCCCCGCAATGAGCTCCCCGTTGTAGACCGCTAGGGCATACACCCAGGGGCTGCCCATCCCCGACCCCAGCGACTGCCAAGCACTGCCGTTCCAGCGGGCAATGTGGTTGCACGGCACGCCCCCAGCGCTCCAAAACTCGCCCCCTGCGATCAGTTGGCCGTCGCAGACGGTCAGGGAGTACACCGCGTTGTTCATCCCCGACCCCAACGGCTGCCAGACGCCGCCGTTCCAGCGAGCGATGTAGTTGCATGTCACGCCACCGGCGGTCGTGAACCAGCCCCCCGCGATCAGCTCGCCGTTGTAGACCGTCAGGGCGTACACGCCTGGGTCGTAACTGCCCATCCCCGACCCCAGCGCCTGCCATATGGTGCCGTCCCAGCGGGCGACGCGGTTGCACGGCACGCCGCCGGCGGTCGTGAAAACGCCCCCCGCAACCAGCTCGCCGTTGTACACCGTCAGGGCGCGCACACCGCCGCTCATCCCCGACCCTAGCGGCTGCCAGGCGCTGCCGTTCCAGCGGGCGATGTAGTTGCACGTCACACCTCCGGCGCTTGTGAAATAGCCCCCCGCGATCAACTCACCGTCGTGCACCGTCAGGGCGCGCACACTGGCATTCATCCCCGACCCCAGCGGCTGCCAGGTGCTGCCGTCCCACGCGGCGATGTTGTTTGCGACAACGTCGCCCGCCAGTGTGAACTGCCCACCGATAACAAGCAGCTCGGGCTGCGGCCCCGGTCCATCGGGGTCCCACGTAGTGGTGGCATATACAGGGCCGTCGGTCCCCGGCACGCCCTCGCCCGGCAACCAGTCGCAGTCCTGGGCCAGCGCCACTGGCACGACGCCCGCCAGTGCCAGAATGATGACACTCACCGCCCCGGCCCACGCCCGCAACGACGGATTCCGATGCGTTGTACGGCTGTCGCTCACAGTCCTCTCCTTGTAAAGCCTGGCCCTCGCCTGCTGAACTGACATTTCCCATTTATCGGACTTGAAGCTGCCATCATACCCATGCGGCCCGCCTGATTCAAGCGGAAACGGGCTATCATGCCCTTGCGGTTGCCCGCCCGTATGTGGAGAGGGCAGGGTGAGGGGAATGCCGCGGTGGTTCAACCCTCCCGGACCCCTCCCTGGGAGGGAGGGGGGTTGCTCAGGGCGGGGATCGCCGCGAACATCTGTCATCATAGGTGAGCAGTGGCGTGCGGAAAGGGAGCTGCGCTGATGGCCGCCAACTTGACACCGCAGTACCTCGCGGCCGAGGCCAGGTACCGGGCGGCCACCACGCCCGAGGAGAAGTTGGCCGCGCTGGAGGAGATGTGGCGCGAGCTGCCCAAGCACAAGTCGTCGGAGAAGCTCCAGGCTGACCTCAAGAAGAAGCTCTCCGCGGCGCGCAAGGCGTTGCAGCAGGTCGAGCGCAAGGGCCCCGGCCAGGCCAACCCGTTCAGCATCCCCAGGGGCGGCGCGGGGCAGGTCGTGTTGCTCGGCACGCCGAACGTCGGCAAATCGTCCATCGTCGGCGGGCTGACCAGCGCGCACGTGAAGATCACGGAATACCCCTTCGCCACGGCCCTGCCGGTGCCGGGCATGGTCCACTACGAGGACGTGCAGATTCAGCTTGTGGACACGCCGCCGGTCACGGCCGACGACGTGCCCGCGGGTTTTCCGGGCCTGTGGCGGTCGGCCGACGTCCTGCTGGTAGTGGCGGACCTCGCCAGCAACTCTGTATTGGAGGACGTCGAGACGTGCCTCAATCACCTGGCGGAGCGCAACGTCGAGCTGACGGACGGTCCGCGTGAGCATCCGGCCCAGCCGGGGGCGATGTTGAAAGTCCCCGGCCTGGTGCTGGCCAACAAGATCGACGCGGCCGGCGCGGACGAGCGCCTGGAGTTGCTGCGGGAGCTCGTCGGCACGCGTGCGCGCATCGAGCCGCTCTCCACGCGCGACCCCGAGCGCATGGCCCGCCTGCCGGAGCTGTTCTTCAAGCTGGTGCGTGTCATCCGCATCTACGCGAAGCCGCCGGGCAAGAAGCCCGACCTTGCCGACCCCTTCATCCTGCCGGCCGGCAGCAACGTGCACGAGCTTGCCCGCAAGGTGTACCACGGCCACGAGCACCGCGTGCGCGCCGCACGCCTCTGGGGCTCCGGCGTGGCCGACGGCCAGAACGTCGAGCTTGATCACATCCTGCACGACAAGGACATCGTGGAGCTGCACACCTGAATCACCGTCTGCGAGTCCGCGCCGGGTGCCCCCGCTGGGTGCCATGCCCTCGCGCAGCGTGGGCATGCTGTGCGTCGGCTGGCACGGGTCCACGTGCGCCGGCTCCCTGCCAGACGCCGCCCCTGCCGAGATTCCCACTTTACAGCGGGACCCTGCCGGGCATAATCCGTGCGGACGCCGGGTGCTGACGGAGGCTGGCCGCGAATGCCCACGCTGGACTGGATAGGCAAGAAAGCCGTTCTGAACCACCACAAGCAGGTGCCGTACCGCCTGCTGCACTGTGACGCGAGCCTGTCGGCCGGCGGCCCGGACGCCGGGAATCTGCTTGTGCAGGGGGACAACCTGGAAGCGCTCAAGGCCCTGCTGCCCTACTACGCCGGCAAGGTCAAGTGCATCTACATCGACCCGCCCTACAACACGGGGAATGAAAAGTGGGTCTACAACGATGCCGTGAACAGCCCGGAAATGCGGCACTGGCTGGGGAAGGTCGTCGGTGCCGAAGCCGAAGATCTGTCGCGCCACGACAAGTGGCTGTGCATGATGTACCCGCGGCTTGCACTGCTACGGGAGTTTCTGACCGAAGACGGGGTCCTCTTCGTCAGCATCGACGATACTGAGCTGCAAGGCCTACGGGGAATGATGGACGAACTATTCGGCGTTCGCAACTTCGTGGCAAACGCTGTCTGGCAGAAACGCACGTCGCCTGACATGCGCCTCTCGTTCAGCACGGCACATGACTACGTAGTCCTCTATGCGAAGAACTCAGACACCGTAAGGTTTCGCAAGATACCCAAAAGCAAAAAACAGGCGGCGCAATTCAAGAATCCCGACAATGACCCGCGCGGGCCGTGGGTGTCTTCGGACTACACGGCACAGGGATATCGCCCTAATCAGATGTACACGATTCGGACCCCGGGTGGAAAGGAGTATCGACCGCCTCCCGGTGTCTGCTGGAAGAACGTCGAATCTGTGTTCCTGGAACTGGTTCGGGACGGGCGTATCTGGTTCGGGAAGGACGGCAATGCGATGCCGCGCCGAAAGACCTTTCTGTCCGAGTCAGGCGGAAACTCAGTGTGGACTTGGTGGTCAAACGACGAGGTCGGACACACGCAAGAGGCCAAGAAGGAGGTCGTGGCGCTTCTGGGAGACGAGAACGCCTTCGATACCCCCAAGCCCACGCGCCTCATCCGACGCATTCTCGAAATCGCGACCGACAGGGATTCGATTGTGCTTGATTCGTTCGCTGGGAGCGCTACGACGGGGCACGCAGTGCTAGCGCTGAACAAAGCGGACGGCGGACAGCGACGGTTTGTACTGGTCGAAATGGACGAGAGCATCGCCGCAAGCGTAGCGGCACAGCGGTTGCGACGCGTTGTCGAAGGCAAGGGCGATGCGGTTCCCGCGTGCGGCGGCGGCTTCCGCTACTGCAAGCTGGGCGAGCCGCTGTTTGACGAGCGCGGCAACATCCACGAATCGGTCCGCTTCCCCGAGCTGGCGGGGCATGTGTTCTTCACCGAAACCGGCGCGCCGATTCCGAGGACGCCGCGGCGCGCCAACGGCGCCGACCCTCACCCCAGCCCTCTCCCTGGGAGGGAGAGGGGGTATTCGCCGCTGCTTGGAGTTCACAACGGCAAGGCCGTGTACTTGTTGTTCAACGGCGTGATGGGCGATAAACGCCCGAACGGTGGGAACGTTCTTACCGGGGCTGTTCTCCGCGAGCTTCCCGACGCGTCTCCCTCCCAGGGAGAGGTAACGGTGAGGGTCATCTACGGTGAAAGCTGTCGCCTGGGGGCGGCGCGCCTGAAACGCGAGGGCATCGTGTTCCGGCAAATCCCCTATGAGATCAAGGTGACCTGATGGACCTGAGAGGCGCTATCATCACGGAGCACGGCGCGCTGCAAATGGCTCGACACCAGGTAGCCGAAGCCGACGTGCGGAGGGTGTTGGCGGCGCCGCATGAGGTGGTTCCCGTCCGGGCGGGACGGGTGCTGGTTCAATGTATGATAGGGCAGCATTTGCTGCGGGTCGTCGTGGACGTGGACCGCGAAGCCGCAGAAGTCTTGACCGCGTATCGCATGCGCAAGGTGGACAAGTACAGGAGTCGCCCATGAAAGCGACCTACGACCCAAAGACGGACACGCTGACGCTGGAGTTGAAGCCCGGACCGGTGGCCGAGAGCGATGAGGACAAGCCGGGTGTGATCCTCGATTACGACGCGGGCGGGAACCTGGTGGGCATCGAGATTCTGGACGCGTCGAAACGCGTCGCGCAGGTGCAGAGCATGCAGTTTCAGGTCGCCGGCTGAAGGGAGCCTTGATGCTCGAACTTCGCGACTACCAAGAGCGCAGCCTGGAGGTACTGGAAGAGTACCTGTCCGCCGCGGGGGAGCATGGGGCACAACGAGCTTTCGTGCTCACGACGAACCGTCCGTATGTGCCTGCGCCGAGCCTGCCGGGATTGCCGTACGTGTGCCTGCGCGCACCGACGGGCGGCGGGAAGACGCTCATGGCTGCCCACGCGGTGGGCATCGCGGCGCGCGCGTACCTGCACTCGGACCAGGCGGTGTGCCTGTGGCTGGTGCCGTCGAACACGATCCGCGAACAGACCCTGAAGGCGCTGCGCGACCGCGAACACCCGTACCGGCAGGTGCTGGACGCGCGGTTCGCGGGCAACGTGCGGGTCATGGACCTTGCCGAAGCGCTCTACGTTCAGCGTGCCACGCTGGACGGGGACACGACGGTTATCGTTTCAACTTTGCAGGCCTTGCGACGTGACGATACCGAAGGGCTGAAGGTGTACGAGCCAGCAGGCGCTCTGCAACATCATTTCACGGGGCTGCCGCCTGAGCTGGAAGGCCAACTTGAGAAGCGGCAAGATGGGAGCATCCCGTATTCCCTGTGCAACGTGTTGCGGTTGCGCCGCCCGCTGGTCGTGGTGGACGAGGCCCACAACGCCCGGACGCCGCTTTCCTTCGACACGCTCGCCCGGTTCAGCCCGTCGTGTATTATCGAGTTCACGGCGACTCCCCAGACCGAACACCGCCCGGAGCGGGAACTGTTCGCCAGCAACGTCCTCCACCACGTGTCGGCCGCGGAACTGAAAGCGGCCGACATGATTAAGCTGCCGATCAGGCTGCGAACGCACGGCGAGTGGAAAGAAGTCGTCGCGTCGGCGCTGGCGACGCGGCGGGAACTCGAGGCCGCAGCGGAGGACGAAGAGCGCGGTTCCGGCGAGTATATTCGCCCGCTGGTGCTGTTTCAGGCGCAGGCGCGGAGCCAGACCCGGCAGACGCTGACCGTCGAAGTCGTGCGACAGTGTCTCATTGACGACTTCAAGGTTCCCGAGGATGAAATCGCAGTTGCCACCGGGCAGACGCGCGAGCTTGACGACGTGGACCTGTTCGACCGCCACTGCAGGCTGCGCTACATCATCACCGTGCAGGCACTGAAGGAGGGGTGGGACTGTTCGTTTGCGTACGTCCTCTGCTCGGTCGCTGATATCCACTCGTCGCGGGCGGTGGAGCAGCTTCTCGGGCGTGTGTTGCGCATGCCTCGCGCCAAGCGGAAGAAGCGGGCCGAACTGAACTACGCGTACGCGTTCGCCGCCTCACCGGCCTTTCTCGAAGCGGCGGAGTCCATTCGCGATACGCTGGTAGAGAACCTGGGCTTTCAGCGCATGGAAGCGGCGGACTTTGTGCAGCGGAGTGACGGTGGCGGCCGAACTGGGGTCGGAATCGCGGCGACGATACCCTCCGTTGTGGTGACTCCGTGGCTGAACGCAGATGCGCTTCCCTCACCCACTCAGGCGGTCGTCCAGTACCTGCCCGCCACGGGTGAACTCCGCGCGCATCGTCCCCTCTCGGATTCGGACCGTCTCACCCTTCGGAGTTGGTGTTCCACTGAGGCAGACCGGGAAGCGGTAGACGAGCTTTTCGAACTCAGTCGGCTGCCGCTCCCCCCGGTGCAACGCACGGGCGGTGAAGACCACCCGTTCCGCGTGCCCTTGCTGGGAATCCGCGTCGGTGAACAACTGGAACTCTTCGAGGCGGACCATTTCCTGGACACCGAATGGAACCTAGCAGAGTGTGATGCGGGCCTGTCGGAAGCTGAGTTCCCCTCACAGCGCGCGGCGGGGGCAGGCGGTGAAATCGACGTGTCCGAGGCGGGCCAGGTCGAGATGACCCAGTTCGTCGCCAAGGTGCAGGAGCAGTTAATTCTTCTGGCCGTGGAGCCGGGTTGGAGCGTCCAGTCGCTGGCAAACTGGTTGGACCGCCAGATTGCGCACCCGGATATCCCGCAGGGGATGTCGAGTCTGTTCATGCACAACTTGATTAGCAGCTTGGTGCAAACCCGCGGACTGAGCGTCGAGCAACTCGCACGGGACAAGTTCCGGCTGCGGAAGGCGGTGCAAGCAAAGGTCGCGGAGCATCGCCGGAATCACGCAGGGCAGGCGTATCAGGCGTTGCTGTTCGGGGGCAGCGGAGCACTGCTTGAGGTCAGCGCGGAACTGTGCCTCAGCTACGCGCAAGATCGGTACTCGCCGGGTTGGTACTACGAAGGCGGCTTCCAGTTCCAGAAACACTACTTCCGTACGATTGGCGAGCTCCGCTCGGAGGGTGAGGAATTCGAGTGCGCCGCGTTCATCGACGCCCTGCCGCAGGTGAAGTACTGGGTTCGCAACCTGGAGCGGCGGGCCGATTCATCGTTCTGGCTGCAGACTTCGACGGACAAGTTCTACCCAGACTTCGTCGCCGAGTTGACCGACGGGCGGATTCTTGTTGTCGAGTACAAGGGCGCAGATCGCTGGAGCAACGACGACTCGCAGGAAAAGCGGGCCGTCGGCCAGTTGTGGGCGGAGCGTAGTGGAGGACACTGCCTGTTTGTGATGCCGAGCGGCCCGAACTGGAGCGCGATTACGGCCGCAATCGGCGCCTGAACCACGCCTGACCGGCTAACCCACCGGTGCCAACTGCCGCCCGCGCTGCACCGCGTCGGCGGAGTAGATGCCCAGAGCCGACCAGATCAGGGCGAAGCTGAGCACGTCGTGCCGGGTGAAGGGCTCGCCGAACGCCAGCACGGCCAGCAGGAAGTGGCCGGTGGGTGCGAGGTACTGGAGGAAACCCAAGGTGGTCAGGGTCAGGCGTTTGGCGGCGTGTGTGAACCACAGCAGCGGCACGGCGGTGATCACACCCGCGAGCAGCAGCAGGATGGTCAGCTTCGGTGAGACGGCCCCGAACGCGCCGTCGCCGCGTGCACCGAGGTAAAGCAAGTAGCCGGCTGCCCAGGGCGCCAGCAGCGCCGTCTCCACCGTCAAGCCGAGCAGGGCGTCCACCCGCGCCACCTTGCGTAGCAGACCGTAGAACCCGAACGACCCGGCCAGCACGAGCGCGATCCACGGCACCTGATGCCACGTCCGCAATCCCACGCCTACCGCGGCCAAGGCCACCGCCAGTACCTGACCACGCCGCAAACGCTCCCGCAGGAACACGAAGCCCAGCAGCACGTTGACCAAGGGGTTGATGAAGTAGCCGAGGCTGCTTTGCAGCACGTGGTTGTTGGCGACCGCCCAGATGAAGACAAACCAGTTCAGCGCGATGAGCACGGTGGTGGTGGCGAGGGCGAGCGCGGTCGGCCAATGTGCCAGCACGCGGAGCAGGGCCCGCCCCCGTCTCTGCAAGAGCACCAACGCGACCAACAAGAGCACCGACCAGACGATGCGGTGCGCCAGCACCTCCAGCGCCGGCACCTGGGCGATGGCCTTGAAGTACAGCGGGAACACCCCCCACAAGCCGTACGCCCCCAACCCGAACAGCACGCCGAGCCGAGCCTCCGCGCGCGCGTCAAGCCTCGCCACATCCGCCGCCGCCTGGGTCATGTTCCCGTCTCTCCCGTTCCCTGAAGATAGACGCGGGATCATAGGCGCCTGCCCGGCAGGTTGCCAGCGGGGGTACCCCACGGCCGCCAGCGCGCGGGTGGGTTTCCGGTGGATCCGGCTCTCTCCTGTGAGAGAAAAAGGGAATCGTCGCGAGGCGGTAGGGACTGGAGAAATCCAGGGGGCACACCCGCACCCCGCGTCGCCGGTCACGGACCCGCCCCTGGCCCTGCCGAGCGAAACGGCAAGGTGGTAGCCCGCGGTTCGGCTGCTGTGGTGCTTCCTGGTCCTCCTGACTCCGGTCCTGGCGTATGCGTTCCCTGCGTAAGGCGTCGGAGAAGCGCCGCACGTACTACGGGGTTACGAACCAGCGCGTCGTGGTGCTGCGAACCGGCAGCAGTCCTCGCCTGCAGGCACTAAGGCTGACCCAGTGCCAGCGTGTGCGTGTCCGCCACGACTCCTCCAGCGGGGGCGAATCGGTTCTGTTCGGCGTCGCCCCGTGGGCGTTCTGGTGTCTCCAGAACACGGGGTCGTGGTGGAATCTCCATGACCAGTGGGAGACCCTGGCCTTCCATGACATACCCGATGCGGACGAGGTAGCGCAGCTCGTCGAGGAGCAGCGTCGCTCTTTGGGTTAGCTGAAGGAACGCGACGGCTCGCGGGCCCTTCAGCAGCAGTGCGTCTGGGGGCCCCATCACACATATTGCCGGCCCGGACGGGTGGCCCAGGTCCCGTGGACCTGGGGGACTGATGAACGCGGCGCGCCGGTTCTGGTGGGCGTGCACTCGGTCGCGCGGCGAGCGCGTGTACCCACGCCCTGACGTGTCAGGCATTGACGACCCCTGACGTTTCGCCGGTCGCTGCGCGGCCGCAAACGGGCTGGGCCCGTGCGAAACGTCAAGGGGAGCACTGGCCGTCATCTCCGGCACGAAGAGCCTCTGACGGGACCGCCCGCCCCCGGCGGGAAGAGACCGGGGGAGCGTGCGGAGGCGCGGTACGGCCCTCACCCCGCGCGTGCGTGCGCGTCAACGCGCGCGTCACAGGCGTTGGGACATGGCCGGCAACGGTCGCGCTTCGGACTGCCGACGCCGAATCGCGTACGTTGGTCCCAGCGGGGAAGCGCTGCCGTCGGGTGTGCTCAGCGTCCGGCGGCGCGACGCAGCGTGTCGGCCAGCATGGTGTTCGTGGTGAGCGACGCGTAGTCGATGGCGGAGCGTCCCTGCGCGTCGCGGGCGTTCACGTCCGCCCCGGCGGCGATGAGGACTTCCGCGACCCGCGTCAGTGCCTGGTCGACTTTGCGGTCACCGTGGGCACCACCGGCCAGCACGATCAGCGGCGTGGCCCCGCGGGCATTGCGGGCGTTCACCTCGGCGCCGTTCTTGAGCAGGACGTCGGCCACCGCGTGGCGGAATCGCCCGGCGGCCACGTGGAGCGGCGTGTCGCCCGCCTTGTCCACGGCCTTCACATCCGACCCGGCGGCGATCAACTCGGCGATGAGCTTGGTGTCCTCACCGGTGGCCGCCCAGTGCAACGCGGTGCGCTGGCGCTGGTCGCGGGCGGTCACGTCGGCCTTGGCCGCCAGGAGCAACTTCACCATATCGGCGCGGTCGAGCGCCGCGGCTACATGCAGCGCGGTCAGGCCCTCAGCGTCGGCAAGATTGACCTTCGCCTCGTGGGCGAGCAGCGCTTCGGTGACGGTCCGGCGGCGCTGCGTGTCGTCCTCGTTGTTCACCCCGGCGGCAGCGGCGAGGTGCAGGGGCGTCCTGCCCCGAGCGTCCTGCGCGTTCACGGGGGCCTTGTGCTTCAGGAGCAACTCGACCGCCGGCCCCTTGAACGCCTCAGCCGCCACGTGCAACGCCGCGCGGCCTTCCTCGTCTTGGGCCGCCACGTCCGCGCCTTGGCTCAGCAGTAAGTCCAGCATGGGCACTGGGTCCTTGGCCAGGGCGGCCGTGTGCAGCGGCGTCCGCCCCATCTCGTCGCGTGCCTGAAGGACCGCGGGCGAACGCTCGAGCAGAGTCCGCACCTGCTGGAGGTCGCCGCGCTGGGCGGCCACGTGGATGTTGTCCTCGACGCCGGGCGCCTGGCACCACGCCACGGCCGGTGTCAGCAGCACCGTTACGATCCAGGTCATTGTCATTCTGCTCATGGGTTGCTCTCACTGCTCAGCGGGCTCGTCCGCTCATGCACCCTGTGTCCCCAGGCTCCGTGGCCGGGCGGCCGGCGGACCGACCGCCCTCGCGCGTGCCGCTTCCGGCTTTACATCAGTGGACCGGTCAACTCCGGCACGAAATCAACGAAGTCCTCCAGGTCGATCGTCCCGTCCACTGCGAAGTTGAAGGCCTGCCCGCACGCGCCGCCGGCCGGTTGGCCGAAGCAGTTCTGGAAGGCGGCGTAGTCGGCCAGGTCCACGTCGCCATCCTGGTCATAGTCCCCATCGGCGGACGCGGCCGGTACGATCGTGAACGTCGCGTTGCTCTCGTCCCAGTCTCCGTAGGTACCGCTCACGTAGGACCGGACGCGTACCTTGTAGTCGTCACCGGGCGTGCCGGGCGTCCAGGTCGTTTGCGTTTGCCCGGTCTCGCTGAGCGGGAGAATGTCGGTCCAGGTGGTATTGTCCACCGTGAGTTCGAGGTCGTCTATCCAGACGGTGTCGCTGCCGGAGGACTGCGACTCGTCCTTGGTGTACTCCCAGCGCAGCACGTGGGAGCCGGCCGACAGCGTGGTCGAGTACTGCGTCCAGGCAACGGTACCGGAGAGGTGGAGCTGGCGGTTCCCGTCAATGTAGAAGTTGAAGAAGTCGTAAGAGGCTTCCGAGCTGACGCGATACCAGAAACGGAGGTTGCCACCGTTGGCGTTCCGTTGCAGCCAGGAAGTCTGGTTGTGGGTGATCGCGCCGGCCCGGGCGGAACGCGTGCCCGTGTGGTAGCTCGACGTCGTCACCAACCAGGCCGCGCCGCCGCCACTGGTGTACGCGGGCCCCAGCGTGCCGCTCTCGAAACCGTCGGAGACGGCCGCCATGTCCCCGTAGTTGTCCGTGTATTGCACCTGAAACTGGGCGGCGGGATTGCCGGTCCAGGTCACGGTCGCGGGCAGGCCGCTTTCCAGCTCCTCGCCCCCGTTGGGGTAGGCGACGGTCGGCGCCCCGTAGAGCTGAACGTCGAGGCGCGCAGCGTTGCCCGAACCGACCACCACGTTGTTGACCCGCAGCGGGTCATACCCGGTTGCGCTGAAGGTCAGGTCATACGTGCCCGGCATCAGCATCCGGTGATAGTCGCCCACGTCGGGGTCGGTGAAGATGTCGTGGTTGCGCCCGACGACCCGGACGGTGGCGGCCACGGCCCGCCCGGACGTGGCATCCGTCACCAGCCCGCGCACACCGATCAGGCAGGTCTGGATGTACGCCAGCATCGACTGGCGGTTGTTGCTCCAGTAGGTGGGGATGGTCGAGGCGGCGGGCTGCTTGGTCGTACTCAACTCGATGGTTACTTCGTTGTTGCCCATGAAATGGTAGTTCCAGTCCTGCATCCCGCCCCAGACAAAGTACCAGGTGGCGCCGTTGGTGATGCCGTGGTAGAAGCTGCCGTTCCACATGGGCTGGTTGTAGTACGAGTACTGCTCGCTGATGTAGATCATCAGGTCGTCATCGGGTGTGTAGCGCGACCCGCTGTCCTCGTTGTCGAACGGGTAGTTGATGACCAAGGCGCCGGTGTGCAGGTTGGCCGAGCACGTAAAGGACCGGCCGAACGACCAGTTCATGATCACCTGGACTTCCGTGGGACGCCCCGTCGGCGTGTTGGGGTCGCCGTAATCCGGGAAGTTGCGGTTCAGGTCATAACCCTGGGCGTTCTCTCGGATGCGCGGGCTGCGGTCGTACCCGTCCGGATTCATGAGGGGCACGATCCACAGCTCGACGTTATCGATGATGTTCGTGGCGTCCGGGTCCGTGCCGTAATTGGTCAGCAGCCAGTCGATGAGCATCATGCACATCTTGGTCCCCACGATCTCATCGCCGTGCATCGTGGAGATGTACTTGAACTCCGGCTCATCCTCCTCCACCAGGACGTTGTCGGACAGGCGGATGGCCCACAGGCTCCGGCCCTGGTAGCTCGACCCGATGTTGTACCGCTTGGCGAGCGTGGGATAGCTCGTTTCATAGCTGAGCAGCGTCGGGCCGATCTCCGCGTAAGTTGTCCAGGAATCCGCTCGTGCAGGTGCCGTCAGGCCCCCCCCCAGAACCACCGCCGCCAACGCCATGCCTGCCATCTTGTGAATTTGCATCAGGTATCCCCCGCGTCGCCTTCGAGGTGTCCACGGACACCCCGGACTCCCGGATGGCTTGGAGTGGTGAACGCCGGGCCCGGTTCGCGGCAGCGGTGACCGGCTCGGCCGCCGAACGCCCTGCCCCGCACCCGTACCCCCACCCGGGGGTGAGCCGCCCTAGTACACCCGCGTCGTAAACACCCCACCTGTCCCCCGCAGGCTATCGGACCGCTTGGTCGACGAGCGGGAAACCGTCCAAACCCCAGGTACGCATTATACCCATCGTGCCGGATGTGAACAACACCGGGACCAACCGCTCCGACGGACCGGCGCCGGGACGACCCGGCGCGGGACCGGCCGCCCGCGGACCGTCCGGTGGCACCGAGCGTGTCCGCGGTCCCGGGCGCGGGTGCTTCCGTCTTGTAGCTGCTTCGGGAAGCGAGTAGAAGAACGCCCGGCCCCCTCAGGCGCCGGCCGGGCGGCCGAGCCGCTGCGGGGTACGCGTGACCCTGGAGAATGCTGACCATCATGGCCAAGAAGTTCAACGAATCGAAGATTTCCCGTGCGATCGTCGGGCGGTACTACGAGAAGCTGACGGAGCACATCGACAGCGACGTGTTGATCGTGGGGGCCGGGCCGGCGGGTTTGACGGCCGGGCTGACCCTTGCCCGCGACGGCCGCAAGGTAACCGTGTTCGAGCGCAACCTCGCCCCCGGCGGCGGCATCTGGGGCGGGGGCATGGGCATGAACGAGGTTGTCCTTCAGGACGAGGCCCTGCCGGTCCTTGACGACCTCAAGGTCCGGTATCAACGGCGTCGCGAAGGATTGTACAGTGTGGACGCAGTCGAGCTGGCGGCCGGGCTGTGCTACCACGCTTTGCAGGCGGGCGTCGTGCTGCTGAACCTCGTGACGCTCGAGGATGTCTGCGTGCACCAGGAGCGCGTCGTGGGCGTGGTGGTCAATCGGACGGGCATTTCGGGGCGGTATCACGTGGACCCGCTGACGTTCAGCGCCCCGGCCGTGCTGGACGCGACGGGCCATGAGGCCATCGTCGTGCAAACGTTGCGGCGACGCGGGTACTTCCGGGATACGCCGGTGGAGCGGGCGTTGGAGGGACCGATGGACGCGGCCGCGGGCGAGGAATTTGTTGTCGAGAAGGCCGGCGAAGTGTATCCCGGGCTGTTCGTGGCCGGCATGAGCGTTTGCGCCGCATTCGGCGGGCCGCGCATGGGCCCGATCTTCGGCGGCATGCTGCTGTCGGGGAAACGCGTGGCGCAACTTATCGCCGACGCGCTGCGCACGGAACCCGTTCGTCCAAACGCGATTCCGGTGTGACCGCGGCCCGTGTCTCGCTGGCCCTCCGGGCGGGACCAGCAGCTCGTGGCCTCGATCGAATCCGTACCCTGCTTCACGGGCGGAAGCGGGAATGCGCTCTGCGCCCAGAGGATGCGCGATAGTCGCCAGGGACTTCCAGTCCCGTATGTGTTTGGCGTCTTGGGCGTTGTGGGCGCCATGCTCTCCCGCGACCGCGGTCGCGGGTACGTATGCTTCTGCGTGCCGCAGCACATGCCCACCCCCGCCTGCGGCGGGTGAGGGCATGGCACCCACGCTGAAGACGTACTCAGTCCCTGGCAGGCAAGCCTGCATCATCTCTGCCTTCCATTCTCCCTCCCACCCGAAGGGCGCGTGATGATTGCCAGGGACCCCAGTCCCACACGGTCCCGCTCATGCGCCCCGCGCCGCGAGCCGATTCCCTGCGTGTGGCTTGATCCGGCGCATGCGCGACGCTACGGCAACCGAGGCTGAATATGGGACGTCGGAACCTACCTGCTCGAAGCGGAGTGCTTGCGGGCCTGCTGCTCGTTCTGCCCGGGGCCGGCTGCGGCGGGCTCGGCAACATCGCGGGTATCGACGCGTCCGACCCGTCGGCAGCGGCGCAGTACGCCTTCCCGGATGATGCCGATCCGGTCCTGGCGCAACGGCCGTTCGTCGAGACGGAGTTGCTTGTTCAGCCCTACCCGGGCGCGGACGCCGAGGCGCTGGCCCTCGCCTACGCCCAGGCAAGTGCCACGGTCGTAGCACGACTGGACGAGGTTGACCTGGAGGTGCTATCCGTGACGGCTGGAGAGCTGGGTGCCGTGGCCGCGGCGCTGGATGCCACTGGCCTGATCGAGGGGCTGCACAAGAACTACGTCTTCACGGCGGAGGGGTTGCCTGACGATCCACTGTATGCCAGGCAGTGGCACCTCGATCGGATCGGTGCCCGTGAGGCCTGGGAAACAACGACCGGCAGCCGGGCCGTGAAGGTGGCCGTCGTCGACAGCGGGATCGACACCACGCACCCCGACCTCACCGGCCGGGTCGCCGGCGGATGGAACGTCTACAACGACAACGCGGACTACGAAGACGTCTACGGTCATGGGACAATGGTGGCGGGGATCATCGCGGCCGCCACCAGAAACGCCACAGGGGTGGCCGGCGTGACCTGGGACTGTCCGCTGCTGGTCGTGCGGGCGAGCGACGAACTGGGCCAGGCGACCGCGCGACACCTGGCGGCTGGCATCCTCTGGTCGGCCGGGCAGGGTGCGAAAGTCATCAACGTCAGCTTCGCGCCGCTGCAATCGAACCGACTCGTGCGGACGGCGGCTCAGGCGGCGTCACGGCAGGGTGCGCTCGTGGTCATCAGCGCGGGCAACTTCGGTCAGGCGGGCACGGCCGCCGGGTACCCGGAGGCGCTGTTCGTCGGCGCCCTGGACAACGCCGACGCGCTCGCGTCCTTCTCGGATTCCGGCCCGTTTATCGGCCTGGTCGCCCCCGGGACGGGCATCTACTCGACGGATTGGGGCGCGACGTATCGCGCGGCCAGTGGTACCTCCTTCGCGGCACCGATCGTGGCGGGTGTGGCCGCCCTAGGCTGGTCCATCAACCCGGACCTGCGTCCCAGCACGGTCGCCGCGCTGCTTACCGACCACGCGGTTGACCTGGGTACGCCGGGTGTGGACAACACGTTCGGGGCGGGCCGCGTGGATGCCGCGGCCGTGGTGGCGGCTGCCGTCTATGCCGAGGACGAAGCGGACACCACGCCACCGACGGTCCGGATCGCATCTCCGACGGCCGGCGCACGCATCAGTGGGCGCGTGCAGGTTTCGATTACGGCCGCCGATGACAGCGGCGTGGCCGATGTAGTGCTGCTGGTGGACGGGCTGCCCTACGCCACCGACACGCGTGCTCCGTACAGGTTGGTACTGGAGCCCACGCGCTTCGCGGCCGGGGCCCATGTTCTGACGGCGCGCGCAACCGATTGGGCGGGACACGCCACCGTGTCCACCGGTGTTACGGTCACCTTTGCGCGGGGCAGCGGCGCATCCACGGCGAGCACCACTGGGATTGTGTTTGACTCCCCGGCTGCCGGCGCCACGGTGCGCGGCAACGTCACGATTCAGGCGACCCTGCGTGACGCCGACGGTCTGGCCACCGTCGAGTGGCTCATCGACGGCACGTCGAAGTCGGTCGGCGCGGTGAGCGGCACCTCGGCCGGCGTGTCCTACCTCTGGCGCAGCGCAGGAAGCGCCCGGGGGGAGCACGTCGTCACCCTGGTCGTGATGGACGCAACCGGTGCCCAAACCACCGGGCGACTGACGCTCACGATACCCTGAGAAAACGGGACAGGCTGCTTTTTCGAGGCGTGCCGCCGGGTTGGCCCACATCGCCCCAGGCGCGAGCCCATCGAAAACGAACCTGTCCCGCGTTTTTCGGGACAACCCCTTGCCCCGTCCGAGGGCAGGTGCTGAACCCGCCGGAATCGTCACGCACTCGGCAAGGGCACGATGGACCGTTCCCGCTTGGATTGCGTGGTCTGCATGCGTGGAATGGCGGCATCAGGTTCAACGAACGGGGATTGCCGGTTCGACATGCAAGGGCGACACTTCACAAGGAGAGGGTCGTGAGCAAGACGCGCAGCATCCCCGCCAGGTTGAACGCCAGCAGCTTCAGCAGCAGGCCGGCTTCGTTGGCGGCGAACGATCCAGCCGACAAGCCATTGCCGATCGCCCCGTTGAACTCGCCCAGCCGATCCTCGAACGTCCCGCGCCGGCGGTAGTGCTCCACCAGCTCCCAGCCGCCACGCTGCTCGAGGCGCCAGTTGGTCACCAGGACGAAGTAGTGCGGGAACAGTTCACGCAGCCCCGTTTTGGGGTCCGGCAGGTCGATCACCACCAGCACCACCCGGTACGGCCGCGTCCATTCGCCGGCCTGATACGTGCCCAGTTCTACCGCGAACTCGTCGCCCTCTTTCAGCGGCCGTCCCGGCCGACGCTTCAGATACGGCTCGGCCCACGCGTCGAGCACCGCATTGTTGCGGATGCGGCCCACGAAGCACGCCCCTTCGTCGTCGATCGCGTCCAGCACCCGCCCGATCACTAGGCCCGCGTCGATCCGCACGTCCAGATGCGTTGCCAGTTGGCGACTCTGCCGCAACGTGGCGCGCACGAAGCGCACCGCCCCTTCGGCCGAACTGCTGTTGCCCCGCCGCAGGATGGCATGCACGAAGCCCTCGCCCAGCCGCGGGGCGTCGTAGTCGCCCGCCGCGCTGAAGCTGGCCACCAGCGGATGGTAGATCGTCCGGCGGTAGTAACCGTGGTACGCCCCGCCTTCCTGCCGGCCATGCACCTCGATCGGGAACGGATCGATGTCGAGTGTCCCGTGCGTGACCTTGCACC
>JAKQDH010000067.1 GCA_029558835.1 Planctomycetota bacterium
GTCTCTGGTTGAGGTTGACCTCCACCGCCACTGCCGCCTGGGGCGTAAGTGCCGCTCCCGGCGCGGGGCGACCCCCCAGCGGGCCCGACCACCCGGCGCCCGGTGCGGGCGCTGCTCCGCCGGGCCGTACCGCCTGCGCGCGCGAAAGCCCGGACCCTGCTGCAAGCGAACCCGCAGAACCTCAGCTTCGAGAGACATCAGTCTCTCAATCGTCCCGATCGAGACCTGCTCGGTGGGCTGTCGGGGTTCCGCGTGCCCACCCTGATCATCGTGGGTGCCTGCGACATTCCCGATGTGCACGCGCACGCCGGCGCCTTCGAGGCCGGGATTGCGGGCGCCCGACGCATCGTGCTGCCCGACGCCGGGCATCTGGCCTACCTGGAGCAGCCGGAGCGGTTCAACCAGGCCGTGACCGAGTTCCTGGCCCTGCTGACCCGGCGGCTCAGCCCGGTCGCTGCTGATCGACACTTCGACAGCGGCCTGGCCCCGGTGGAAGGCGGAGCCCTGTACTACGAAGTGCAGGGCGCGGGAGACGCCGTCGTGCTCATTCACGGCGGGTTGCTCGATCACCGCATGTGGGACGAGCAGTTCGACTCGTTCGCGCAGCGGTACCGGGTGGTTCGCTATGACGTGCGCGGGCACGGCCTGTCGACGGGCGGGCTGGTCGCGTCGCGCGACCACGAGGACCTGTGCCGGCTGCTGCAGCATCTGGGCATCGCCCGCGCCCACGTCATCGGGTTGTCACTCGGCGGGCGGATCGCCGTCGACTTCGCCCTCCAGCACCCGGACATGGTGCGCAGCGTGATTCCGGTGGGCCCCGGCTTGAGCGGCTACGAGTTCACGGACGCGAAGTGGGACGAGATTGCCCAGGCCATCAGGACCGCGGTGGCCGCGGGCAACCTGGAAGAGGCGGCCGAGCTGTTTCAACGGGCCTGGACCGATGGTCCGCGCCGAGCGCCAGCCGAGGTGGATCCCGCGGTCCGGCGGCGTGTGCGGACCATGATTGACCGCAACATCCGGCCCGGGTGGGACCTCAGCCGGCACCTGCCGCCCGAGCCGCCGGCCGTCGGACGGCTGACCGAGATTCATGCCCCCATGCTGATCGTGCTGGGCGAGTTGGACATGCCGGACATTCACAAGATCGTAGACCAGCTCACGAGCCAGGTGGCGGGTGCCCGTAAGGTCGTCATCCCGGGAGCCGCCCACAACGTCTCCCTCGAACGCCCGGTCGAGTTCGATCGCGCCGTGCTGGAGTTCCTGAGCAGCCAGTAAACACTACACACCCCGGCGCGCGGCGCGCAACATAAGACCCTGGGACCCGCAGACGGACCGTCCTGCGTGCCTCTTTCTCGTGACCGCCGCGCGCGCTTACGGTGCTCGGGGAACTGCCGCTGCAAGACTCCGAGTTACCGCCGCCTGAAACCACGACTGGCCACCGCGCCAAGCGCAAGCAGCCAGAGTGTTGCAGGCTCCGGAATAGCATCGTGCGCCCGGGTGATGTCCGTGGTGTACAGAGCCGCCGACGACACCGTGTCGTCCAGGTAGCAGACCACGTCGAACGCCAAGCCCTGATCGAACTCCAGCCCCACCGGCGTCGGTTGGCTCCACTCGTGTTCGCTCAGGTAATAGCTACTCACCTCGGCGAGGATCTCTTGCGCTGGGATCTCCACGCCGTTCCGGGCGAAGTGCACGAAGGGGGCATACGTCAGGCTGACTCCGTACTCGTCGCCCACACCTGCATTGAGGTGCATCGTTTCCTGGCGAGGCCCGTCGTCCAGGCTCAGTTCGAACAACAGCTCCAGTCCGCTGAACGTGCCATCTACGGGGGCCTGCATCTCTCCGGAGAACCCCACGCGCGCCATGATCGACCAGCCCTCCTCCGGGCCACCGGGCTGGTCGAAGACAAACGGATCGGTGATTCGCGTCATGGAATCGGCCACTCCTTGGGGGTGTGCCGCTGCGAGGGCCCGCGACCTGGTCCACTTGTCGGCTCTAAACCAGCCAAGGGCGCCCTGCCAGTACTGGAGCTGCCAGTCGCTGGTCGCGGTGCAGCCGAAGCCGCAAGGTGTGGTCGTCGTCCACATCAGACCAGGCCCGGGAACTGTCGCGCCCGGAAATGGCAGCCAGCCCGGAGCCGGTGGTGCCGGTGGTTTCGCCACGCTGGCGAAAGACGCCCAAGCCGCCGGCGGGAGGCCCCCGTGAAACCAGTGTTTGTAATCGAAGTCCCACGCGCCAACGGGGCAAAGCCACCCATAGAACTGCCAGTCGTTCACCCAACCGTCCACGGCGCCGGCGGCTGTGGCCGAGGTGTCCGTGGCCCAAGTGCCGCCGCGATCCGTGGGCAAGGTGCCGCTGGGCACCGTGTCTCCTCGGGCCGTCGTGAGCGCCATGGCTACCACGGCCGCGCAGCCGATCAGAACCCATCCTCTTCTGCGTTGGAAGCTCATGTGTTGTCCTCCTCAATACCCGCGACTTGCTCGCGGTCCTCCAGAACCGGAAATGCGGCCACCCCCGTCGGCGACCCGCCGGCGGAATCCGATATGTCCCATTCAACGTCGCCCGGGCGCTCCCCGCACGTGCTTCCGCATTATACCAGCGCCCTGCCCGTTGCGCCTACCGCGTTTTCGCGGTTCCTGAGGCCCTTTCGGCTGAAAAGGCGACACCACATACTGCCCCAGCGGTGCATTTCGCGCAACAAACAGGCAACGGCTGCGACCGTCGAGCGGACGCAGCCGTTGCCTGTTGTGAGCCGTCGCGCTGTGACGCGACGCGGTGCTGAAACACTCCCGGCCGCTCCCACAGCCGGGCCCCGTCGGCGGCCAGGCAGCAGGCGGCCGGCGGGAAGCATCTCCCTTCTTCAGTCTACGAACGGGGGTGGGCCTCGTCGTAAACCGCCTTCAGTCTCGGTGCGGTCAGGTGCGTGTAGATCTGCGTCGTCGACAGGGACTGGTGTCCTAAGAGTTCCTGGACGCTGCGCAGGTCGGCACCGTTGTTCAGCATGTGCGTGGCGAAGCTGTGCCGCAGCGTGTGCGGGCTGATCGTCGGATCCAGGCCGCACTCGGTCAGATACTTGTCCAGCTTGCGGCGCACGCTCCGCGTG
>JAKQDH010000068.1 GCA_029558835.1 Planctomycetota bacterium
GTCTCTGGTTGAGGTTGACCTCCACCGCCACTGCCGCCTGGGGCGTAAGTGCCGCTCCCGGCGCGGGGCGACCCCCCAGCGGGCCCGACCACCCGGCGCCCGGTGCGGGCGCTGCTCCGCCGGGCCGTACCGCCTGCGCGCCGGCCGCCGCCTCGCCGCCGGTCAGAAACGCGCAGAACTGTGTCAGGTCCGCGGCGTAGCACTTGGCGGTGTGCGGCGAGAAATGGCGCTCAAACTTGAGGTAATTGAGGAACTCGTCAATCAATGGGCTGTCTCTCATGATTGCTGCCTGTCATCGGCGAAAGCACCCATCGTCGCCGGCCCGGTCATGGTCTTACCCCGGGCACCCGACACCGTCCGTCCCCCGTGGACTTCGTCGCCAGTTGTTGATCGAGCTCCGTCTCTAATCTTCGGCCCATCTGGTAGGAAAGCACGGCCGCATCAAACCAGTTGAAGCCCCGCGACCGGTCCGCCGCCAGGCCGGCGAAAGCGTCAATGACTTCCGCCTCTTGCCCGGGCTGATATCGGAAGATAAAGCGTTCCGTTCCCTTCACCAGAGTCAGTTGTCTGATCACGCTCATGGTGTACCTGCTTCACGGGCAGCGCCTCCGGCGCCTTCCCGGCTGACTCCGTCACTCAACAATGCCCCCAGCGTCGCGCGACAGCAGAAGCTGATGTAGTCCCGCTGGCTGACCAGGTACCGGCGCCAGCCGTAGGGGGTGCCGTCACCTCCCCGCTGGCGGGCGAACTGCCGGACCTCATGTACGGTGGACGCGCAGGCCGCGTCGAAGGTCCGTTGGGTCTGGGCCAGCAGACCCGGCGGACGCGCCGCCGCGGAGGATGAGGCAAGGCGGGCCGCGCGAGACAGATCGACCGGATCCACGCCCCCGCCGCCGGGCCCCGGCTGCACCCCGTACAGTTGAGCGGAGATTCCGATGCGCGGCGGGTCGTAGGGGTCATAGTCCGTTACCGCGAAAACCAGCAGCGCGTCTGCGCCCACCAACCTGGCAACCTGCCACGCGTGCGCCGGAGACTCAATCTGCGGCGTCCCCAGCGCCGTCAGCACCGCCAGCACCCGGCTCACCGGGACCACCGCGATGCCCTCCGCGTAGCTCAACTCCCGAGCCATCGTGTCCGCGAACCGCGCCGGGTCGAAATCCCGCGACCCGCTGTGGTTCAGGGCAGGCGCCACGGCCACCGTCAGGGGGCCCAGCACCGGGTTCGCCAGTCGCAACGTCTCCGCCCGCGGTGGAGCGTGACAGCCGCTCACCACGCTGAGGCCCGCAACGCCGACCAGCAGCACCCACGGCATCCTCCCTGACGCCTGCTTGCAGCCGCTCTGCCGCACCGTGCCAGCTCCTCCCTTAAGCCGACCTTCCGGCCGGGACGGCACGCACGGACAAGCGTGTCATCGGCGAAACCATCCCGTGAATCGCGTTCAAACTGGCGATGCAATTACCCAGAATACCGGCGGACGTTACCCTAGTTTGACGCATCTGTGCCCACCAGGCTCGTCTAGGGAGCCGCTCCACGCCCAACTCGAGCGCCGTCTCCGCCCGTCGGTCTCGGCTCGGCTTCAGTGGCGTGAACGCGGGCCGGCGCCGGCGTCTCGACTAGCGTGGCGGCCGCAGTAACCGGCACCGCCGCCAGCAAGGCGTCCTCCGCAGGCTGGACCGACCACACTGTGTCCTGCCCACTGACCCCGCGACCCGAAGCGAAGAAGACCCGGCCGTCAGTGCCGAAAGTGGCACCGTAATTCACGCTGTGCCCGTCGGTAAGGCAGACGCGTCCCCGCCCGTCGGCCGACATCACCCAGACGTCCGATGCTGCCGCCAAGTCACCTTTCCACGATCCATCGGCCGGGGTCCGCCCTTCCCGGTCGGGACGGTTGGAGGCTTGCTTATCGGTCGCGTCGATCCGTTCAGCCGGGACGCAAGTGAAGGCGATCAGCGTGCCGTCGGCGTTCCAGGTCGGCAAGGTCATGGCCAAGTCGGTACTGGCCGCCAGCTCGGTCGGGTAACGAGGCTCACCGCCCTCCAGCGTGACGGTCCAGATGCTGAACCAACGGCCCCCGCGTTCACGTGCCCGCTGGAAGACGATGGTGTCGCCGATGGGCGACCATTCCGGAAAAAGCCCATAACCGATGAATCGTTGCGTCCCGCCAGAAGTCGAGTCGGTAATCCACAGCTCCCACTGCGCACTGCCGGCCGGAAGGCTGCAGAAGACGAGTCGGGCTCCGTCGGGCGACCAGCTTGGGTGAAGTTCGTCGCCCGGGCCGGCCGTCACCTGCATCGGTTGTCCGCCGGAGAGGTCCAGCAGCCAGATATCCCAACTGCCGCCGCGGTCACTGGCGAAGGCGATCCGCTTGCCGTCGGGACTGAAGGCCGGCTGCACGTCGGCGGCCGGGTCGGCCGTAAGTTGCGTGACGGCCACCCCGTCCACCCGCTTGAGATACAGGTCAGGACGATCGTTATGGCTCGTCGAGGCATACACCAGCCACGTGCCCGTGGCGTCGATGTCGGGATCGAAGTCCATACCGTCCAGCCCGCGGGTGTGCTGCTTGAGACCGGTGGCCGCGCGGGCCCGATAAGCGCTTTCCGGGCGACCAGGCAGGACACCAAACATGGAGATATCGCGGTTGCGGGCCGCTGCCAGTACTACCGCGGCGGGGTCACGCCCGGCAGTCTGCGGCGGGTACGCACAGCCCGTGGCGCTCAGACCGCCGATCAGCACGGTTACCACCGCCGCCCAGCTTCCCCGGTGTCGATGCTTGGTTTGCTTCATAACGCGTATCGCTGCTTCGAGAGGCCACACAGGGTCTGACCGTCATGCCCCGAGCGCACGATCGGATGGTAGACCCGGTCCTATCATTCCATCGGTTGGGGCGGCGGCCCGAAACAGTCGCAGGTACACGCTCTGTCCGATAACTCAACGTCATTATCGGCTGTTGCCGCGTGGCGACTTCACGACTCGGACCGCGCGACTTTTGCGCGGAATATCAAGCTGCAACGCAGGCGCGGCGCGGTCGCCGGCCCGGCGCGCAAGCCGACGCTGCTGGGAAGCGCAACGCCTGCGCCGGCGGTGCCGACATTGCGCCCGCCGGAGCGTGCCACCCCCGTCCTCACGCCGCGTCCGGAACCGATCGTCGAGCGGAGTCCGCCCACCGAGCCGGCCCTCGGAAGTTGCTTAAAGACCCGTGGGACACAGCCCGGTGCCCGACGGACTTCTCTGCCCCGCGTTGCCGACGACCGGCGCGGCCACTTCCGGTCGGGGCTCTGCGCGCTGCCCTGCGGCGGGCACCGTGGCGGCGATCGGCGTTGCGCCCTTATGCCAACAATGTGGCACTCCAGCGCGGCATGACGAAGCAGAGGCGCGACGACCCCGGTGAGCAGCGCCGCGCCCGGGGCACCCCCCTGTCCCTGGCGACGCAACGGAATCCGCCCGCGGCTCATCGTTCCGCCGGGCGGCCGGAGAAGGAAATCCCACTTGCGTCCTCGAGGAGTCGCACGGCCCGTCACGGACGCCGCGCGCGGCGGTCGCCGGCAGGCTGTTGAGGAAGGCGTCGTCGCCGGCGGAGCCTCCGATAACCGGGGCGTCCGGCTTCTTCCACGTCGGCGGCGAGGGGCCGACGCCACTTCTTGAATGGGCTGCCGGTCCCGCCGGGGTGCGGTGGATCTGCCGGGGCCCCTCGGGGCACCGACCTACGAGCGCCGGCCGGCGGTGTCGGCTCCAGGATGCCGCTTCAGAGCCGCGTACGGCGTCCATCCGCTGCCTCGTACGGCCCGGCGCGGGTTTCTTGGACCCGCCCGTATCATAACTCACAGGCCCAATAGCACCGGCTACGTCCCATAATTCGAGCCCGCCCAAGACTTTACGAATTTCGCGGACAGCAGTCGCCAACCGGGCAATCCTGGGGTAGACTACTGGCGTGCGGGTCGAAAGGCCCGCTGGCTGGGGAGGGTTGCGCAGGCCGGGGAGAAAGAAGAAGCCAATCCTGTTTTACTCAGCCAACTAGACAATTGATGCGGCTCGGTGCGCAGTCGGCGCGTCCTGGATGACCAGCGGGAGGGGTATGGGCATGGTCAGGCGCGACAACGGTTGGCCGTGGGAGTGCGTGCTGCTGGACCTCAACACGCAGCGAGACTTCTGCCTCGCCGAGGGTGCGTCTCCGGTGGCGAACCGCGATCAACTCCTGCCCGCTCTGCGGAGGGTTATCGCCTGGACCAAACGCAACCAGGTTCCCGTGATCTCGTCCTTGAATTCCCATCGTCCGTTTGAGGTGGACGGCAAGGGTCCGCACCCGTGCTGCATCGAGGGTTCCTGGGGCCAGAAGAAGCTCCCCTTCACGGTGTTCCCCCAGCATTACCGCGTCGACGTCGACAACACGCTCGCCGTGCCGACGGACCTGTTTCGCATGTATCAGCAGATCGTCTTCCGCGAGCGCGGTGAGGACCTGCTGACCAACCCAAAGGCCGAACGCTTCCTGACGCAGTTGCCCGCCCGCGAGACGATCGTCTTTGGCAATGGCTTGGAGAACTCGGTGAAGGTGGCCGCCCTGGGGCTGCGCGCCAGAGACAAGCGGGTGACCGTCATTCTGGACGCCTGTGGTTATTGGAACCGGGAGGAGGCGGATTTCGCCGTGCGCCTGCTGGCGGCCAAGGGCATCGACTTAGTCACGGTGGACGAACTGCGACGGCGCAAGTTGAGTCGGTGCCATCGCTACGGGCTGCACCTGGACGTGGGATCGCCGCGGACCGGCGCGGGACGAAACGGCAGCAGGGTCCGCGTGTTGGTCACGGTACGGTCCCTCCGACGCAACGGCAAGGGCAACGGTACCGTACCCCCGCCCCGGCAACCAAGTCGCGCGGAACCCGGCAGCGGCGGCCCGGAGTGCCGGCGCAACGCTCCGTAAGCCGGCGGCGCCTGGGCGCCAAGCATCAGCCGAGTCCGTGCTGCACCTCGAAGGATACCACCTCGTTCAAACTGCCGCTGCGGAACCCGCGCAGGTCAAGCGCCACGTACTGGAAGCCAAGTTCGCGCAGGTGCGCATCAATGCGGGCGGCCAGGGCCGGCTCCGCCAGATGTGCCAGATGGGACGGGGGCACCTCGACGCGTGCGACCTGTCCGTGACAGCGCACCCGGCACTCCTCGACCCCGAGTTCGCGCAAGAACGTCTCGGCCGCGTCGATCATGCGCAGCTTCTCGGGCGTCACCGGCTCGCCATAGGGAACGCGGCTGGCGAGACAGGGGCTTGCCGGTCTTGACCACGTGGGCAGTGCCAGCTTGCGGGACAGCTCGCGTACCTCCGGCTTGGTCAGACCCGCCTCCGCCAGCGGGGCCCGGACGAGGCGCTCGATACCGGCCCGCGCACCGGGGCGAAAGTCTGCGGCGTCGTCCGCATTGGCTCCGCAGACGATGCCCGCAAAGCCCCGGGCCGCGCACAACTCGCCGAGCTGCCGATAGAGCGAGGTCTTGCAGTAGTAGCAGCGGTCCACCGGATTGGCCAGGTAGTGTGGATCGCTGAATTCATTGGTGTCCAGGACGTGCAATTGCGCGCCGAGCTGCCCCACCACGCGCTGCGCCCACTCCCAGCCGTCCTGCGGCAGGCTGGGACTACGCCCCAGCACCGCCAGCACGTTGGGCGTGCCCAGGGTATCGACGGCCACTTTCAGCAGCAGGGAGGAGTCCACGCCACCGCTGAAGGCCACCACCACCCGACCCAGCGAACGGAGGATTCCCTCCAGTCGCGCATGCTTCGCAGCCAGTTCCGATTCGTCCACGATGCGTGTCCTCCCACCAGGAGCCACCAGCCGTGACGCCCGCAGGTATTGTAGTTCGCCGCCACCCACGCCCCAGCAGGCGGACTGCGGATTCCGATAATCAATGCAGCGCTGCGCTTGGCCTTGCCATCCGGTTGCGGCGCCGCGCTGCCTCGCGGCGCGTCTGGACAGTCCACGAAACGACCATGTCGACGGGTTTCCCACGGGCGGGACGCCCGTACCACGAGGTGGGGACCGCCGCCTCTCTGCGGCCGGGGGCGGTCAGAGGGCAACGGGTACCAGCGCGGGCTTCTCGGCCGGTGTCGGCGGCTGAAACGGGACCGCCCGCTGCCGCGGTCCCAGCACCACCACCGCGTCCGGCCCGAGCAACCCCACCAGGGCCGTCAGCAACGGCGGTGTGCACGCCACCCGCAGGGAGGCGCTGCACTCGATCTGCGCGACGGAGCCACTGCCCGTGCGCACGTTGATGAACACCGGCATCGGGCCGGGATGCGCACGCAGCAGGCGCACGAGGGCGGCTACCGCCCGTGCCTCCTGCAACTCCAGCAGCAGCCGTTCGCCCAGAGTCATCGTGGCCTCCGCCTCCGTGATGACGCGTTCCACGCGCAGCGACGGCGTGTCGCGCTTCCGGTCAACCTGCCCCTGAAGGAACAACAGCCGGTCCGGCACGACCAGCGCGCGATACTGGGCCAGCTCACGCGGGAACAGAATCGCCTCCACCTTGCCGGTCAGATCCTCGAGCGTCACGATGCCCATGGTCTGCCCCGCGTTGCGCCCCGTGCGGGTGGTGGCGATGCGCAGGCGGGCGACCAGCCCGCCCAGCGTCACCGGAGCCCCGTCGCGGAGCTGAGTCAGGTCGGACACTTGGGCCGTCGCGCAGCCGTCGATCAGGGGCCGGTAGGCGACCAGCGGATGCCTGGTCAGGTACCTGCCCAGCACGGCCTTCTCGCGGGCGAGCAGTTCCCCCTCGCTCCATTCGTCGGGTGGCAGCGCGGGCTCGGGCAGTTCGGCCCGGGCGGCCCCTCCCCCACCGAACAACGAGAGCTGCCCGACGCGCCGGTCGTGCTGCACTTCCTGGCCGAAACTCAGGGCACGTTCCACGGTCTCCAGCATGGCCTTGCGGGTGGCACCGGTGCCGTCGAACGCCCCGGCGCAGATCAGCGCTTCGATCGTCGCGCGGTTAACAGCCGAGAGGTCCACGCGCGCGCAGAAGTCGAAGAGACTGCGGTATGCTCCGCCGCGCCGGCGCTCCGCGGTAATGGCGGCAACCGCCTTGCCGCCCACGCCCTTCAGCGCCCCCAGCCCATAGCGGATCGCGCCGGCCGCGCCGGTGGGCACCCCCGTCGCCGGTCGGTTGACCGCGGGCGCCGCCTGGGCGTCCACCGTGAACTCGTAATCGGAAGCGTTGACATCCGGCGGCTGAACCGTGATGCCCATCTGCCCGCACTCGTCGCTGTACTGAGCGACCTTGTCCGTGTCGGACATCTCGAAGGTGATGAGCGCGGTCATGAACTCCACCGGGAAGTACGTCTTCATCCAGGCGGTCTGGAAGGCCACCAGGGCGTAGCCGGTGGAGTGGGCCTTGTTGAACGCGTAGCCGCCGAACTTGCGGATGTCGTCGAAGATCTCGTTGGCGACCTCCCGGCGGACACCGCGCGCCGCGCAGCCGTCCGCAAACGGGCCGCGCATGGTCTCGATCATGTCCGTCTTCTTCTTGCTGATCGCCTTGGCCAGCCGGAACGCCTGCTTGAGCTCGATGCCGCCCAGGCGGTTGACCAGGCGGGACACCTGTTCCTGGTAGACCATGATGCCGTAGGTCTCGCTGAGCACCTCGGTCATGATCGGGTGCGGCGTCGTCCACGCACCCCCGTGCTTGCGGGCGATGTACTCGGGAATATACTCCATGGGGCCCGGCCGATAGAGGGCATTGGCGGCGATCAGGTCCTCGATGCGGTTGGGCTGCATGCGCATGATCACGTCACGCATGCCGCCGGACTCGAACTGGAACACGCCCTGCGTGTCGCCGCGCACGAAGAGGTCATAGACGCGCGGGTCGCTGTAGTCGATCTTGTCCAGGTCAATCGTCTGGCCACTGCTGCGCTGGGCAAGCTGGCGGGCGTGCTCGAGCGTGGTGAGCGTGCGCAGGCCCAGAAAGTCCATCTTCAGCAGGCCGACGCGCTCCACGGTGGGCCCGTCGTACTGGGTCACCACGGCATCGGTATCCGAGGCCCGGTAGAGCGGCAGGAAGTTGACCAGCGGCTCATCCGCCACCACCACGCCGGCCGCGTGCACCCCCGCGTTGCGGGCCACGCCTTCCAGCGTCCGGGCGACGTCGATGATCCGCCGCACCCGCATGTCCGCCTGGTAGTGCTTCAGCAGTTCCGGCTCGCGGCTGAGCGCCTTCTCGATCGTCATCTTCAGCTCGTTAGGGACGAGCTGGGTGAGGCGGTTGGCCTCGTCGAAGCCCAGGCCCATGACGCGGGCGACGTCCTTGATGGCCGCCCGGGCCTTCAGCGTGCCGAAGGTGATGATCTGCGCCACGTGCCCGTACTTCTGCCGCACGTACTCGATCACCTCGCCTCGCCCGTTCTGGCAGATGTCCAGGTCGATGTCGGGCATCTCGTCGCGGTCCGGATCGAGGAAGCGCTCGAAGTACAACCCGTAGCGGATCGGTTCCGGGGCCGAGATCCGCAGACAGTAGGCAACCACCGAGCTGCACGCGCTGCCGCGGGCACCAATCGGAATCCCCCGCTGCCGGGCAAACTGGATGCAATCCCACACGATCAGGAAGTAGCTGGCGAAGCCCTTGCGCGTGATGACGTCCAGCTCGTAGTCCACCCGCTCGCGCAGCTCCGGCGTGAGTTCGCCGTAGCGCTCGCGGGACCCCTGCTCGACGAGGCGACGTAGATAGGCCGCGTCGGTGAGCCCCCTGCCGGCCACGTCCTTCACCTCCGCCGGCACGCGGTACACCGGGGCATGGCGTTGCGAAAGGTCCAGCTCCAGGTTGCATAAGTCCGCGACGCGCACCGTGTTCTCCAGCACCTCCGGGTGATCGGGGAACAGGGCGGCCATCTCGTCCGGCGTCTTGAAGTAAAACTCCTCGCTGCCGAAGCGGAACCGATCCTGGTCCTCGAGCTTGGCCCCGGTGTTGATGCAACAGAGCGCGTCGTGGGCGTAGGCATCCTGCTTGTCGAGGTAATGCACGTCGTTGGTGGCGATGGCCGGCACGCCGAGCCGCGCGGCCAGGTCGAGCAACTCGCCGTTGAGCTGCCGCTGCTCGGGCAGACCGTGGTCCTGCACCTCGATGAAGAACCGCTCCGGTCCAAAGATGTCCAGGTACGCCCGGGCGATTTCCTCGGCCGCCGCTCGGTTGCCGCTCAGCAGGGCCTGCGGGATCTCGCCGGCCAGGCAGGCACAGGTGGCCAGCAGCCCGTCCGCATGCTCCCGCAGCACTTCCTTATCGATCCGCGGCTTGCGGTAGAAACCCTCCAGGTACCCGATGCTCGCCAGTCTCAGCAGATTGCGGTAGCCCTTGCGGTTCATCGCGAGCAGCAGCAGGTGGAAGTACTCCTTGCGCGGCATGGGCTCGCGCACGCGCCGGTCCCCGACGGCCAGGTACATCTCGCAGCCGACGATGGGCTTGACCCCGGCTTTACGGGCGGCCACGTAGAACTCGACCGCGCCGAACAGGTTGCCGTGGTCGGTGATCGCCACGGCCGGCATGTCCAGCTCCTTCGCCCGCTGCACCAGCGGCTGAATCCGGGTGGCGCCGTCCAGGAGGCTGTAGTGCGAGTGAACGTGGAGGTGGACGAAGGGAGGCATGGGAGTCGTCAGTCGTCAGTAATCAGTCGTCGGTCGTTCGTGTGAACCATCGTAGTAGGTATCCGCGCGCCGGCCAACCCCCACGGCAGGATCCGCGCGCATGCGGACGAGGCTGTGCGATTCGCACAACTCACATGGCAGCGCGCCCCGTAAAGTCATGCCACACCGGCGAATGCGAACACTTGACCGTACTGCTGCACAAGAGCTGCCCGCAGCGCTGCATGTTCAGGACGGCGCAAATGTGGGTCGGCACGGACGAGATCGGCGGCGTCGTCGCGGGCGTACTGGAGCAGTTCGAGGTCCGTGAGCAGGTCAGCGGCCTTGAACGCCGGCAGGCCATGCTGCCGCGTGCCGAGCAACTCCCCGGGACCCCGCAACCGCAGGTCCTCCTCCGCGATCCGGAACCCGTCGCTCGTCGCACACAGCACGTCCAGGCGGGCCTGCGACGTGGCGCTGGGGTCTTCCGCCAGCAGCAGACAGCAGGAAGGTTTGCTGCCGCGACCGATCCTGCCCCGCAACTGGTGCAACTGGCTCAACCCGTACCGCTCCGCATGCTGGACCACCATCACCGTCGCGTTCGCCACGTCCACGCCGACCTCGATCACCGTCGTGGAGATGAGCGCTTGCAGGTGTCCCGCGCGGAACTGATCCATGACCTCGGTCTTCTCGCCGGCCTTGAGCCGACCGTGCAACAGGCCCACCCGATAGCCAGCCAACGGCCCACCCGCGAGGCGTTCCGCCTCGGCCGTCGCCGCCTTCAGCGGCAGGTGCTCCGACTCCTCGACCAACGGATACACGATGTACGCCTGCTCGCCGGCTCCCAGCCGCGACCGCACGAAACGCCACGCTTCGTCGAGTTCATTCGGCAGCACCAGCCGCGTCGTTACCGGTTGCCGTCCCGGCGGGAGCCCCTCGATCGTGCTCACGTCGAGGTCGCCGAACAGCGTCATCGCCAGGGTCCGCGGGATCGGGGTGGCCGTCAGCACCAGCAGGTGCGGGGCGCGGCCCTTGCCGCGCAGCGCCGCCCGCTGCCGCACGCCGAACTTGTGCTGCTCATCAATGACCACCAGGCCCAGATCGCGGAACTCCACCGGGTCTTCCAGCAGCGCATGCGTGCCGATGAGCAGGTCCACCTCCCCGCTCGCCAGCCCCCGCAGCAGGCCCGCCCGCTGCGCCCGCGGCGTCGAGCCGGCCAGATACGCCAGCCGCACGCGACTGCCCGTCAAGTAGTGGGCGACCTTGTCGTGGTGCTGGCCGGCCAACACCTCCGTCGGGGCGAGCAGCGTCACCTGACGCCGACGCGCGATGACCGCCAACGCCGCATACAACGCCACCACCGTCTTGCCCGCCCCCACGTCCGCTTGCAGCAGGCGGTTCATGGGGCGCGCTTGCCCCAGATCGGCCACCATCTGTGCCACGGCCCGGTCCTGCTCCGGCGTCAGCGCGAACGGGAAGCGCCGCCGGATGCGCTCGTCCAGGGTGGCCGTCACGGTGATGGGGGTGGCAGCCGGGCCTTCCGAACGCTGCCGGCGGCTGATCTGCAACGCGAGCTGACACAGCAGCAGCTCATCGTAGGCCACACGCCGCCGGGCCGTGGGCACGTCCTCCGGACGCGTGGGTTGGTGGTAACGGTGAATGGCCGTGCGCCGCGGCGGCAACTGGCGGCGTGCGCGGATCACGTCCGGCAGAGGTTCATCGATCTGCGCCAACGCCTCATCCAGAACCTGGGCGATGAGCCGCGCAAGCTGGACGCTGCTCAGCGCCGCGCTGGCCGGGTAGATGGGCTCGTAGCGGTCGTCATCGTGGGCGAGCGCTTCCTCCGGCTCATGGAAACTCACCTGCGGATTGGTGAGCGCTGCCAACTGCCCGGCCACCTGCACCTTGCCGGTGAGGCGCACGACGCGCCCCGGCCGGAGTTCGTCGACGAGATACGGCGTGTTGAACCAGGTGACCCGGCAGCGCCCGGTGCCGTCGATCACCAGCGCGTTGATGCGGGGTTTGTTGAAGCTGCCGGCCGGGCGCACGTGGCGCAGTTCGCCCACGATGGTGGCCGCCACCCCCTCGCGCAAGCTACCGATCGCCTGCGAGCGCGGGATAAGCTCGTGGCGAAACGGGAAATACTCCACAAGGTCGCGGACCGTGCGGACACCGAGCGCGGCAAGGGCTTCCGCACGCGCGGGCCCCACGCCGCGCACGAACTGGACCGAATCATCCAGAGCGCAACCGCCCACTCCGCGCCCTCACCCGCCCGTGTGTCAACTCACCATGTCGGGACATCAGCGCGGCGCGCGGCGGCCGTTACGGGATCAGCAGTTGCTGGCCGACCATGATCCTGTTGGGATCAGAGATCTTGTCCCGGTTGGCCTCGTAGATGTCCTTCCACCGCTTCTGGTCGTTGTAATACTTCCGCGCCAGCGAGTACAGCGTGTCGTGCCGAGCCACGGTGTGGTAGCGCCCACCCGACAGCGCGGTGGCCGCGGGACTCTCCGTCGGCGTCGTGGCGTAGGCCGGCAGCGGCTCGTAAGCCGGCGTCGTGGGCTGATACGCGGCCGGGTCGGTCATGGCCAGACCGGCGTCGTCCTTCGGCTTGTGGCAGCCCACCAGGGTAACCGTTGCCAACACGATCAGTACATAGGTGGCGTTCCGTCGCATAGCAGCGACCTCCTGTGCGAAGTTGAAACCTTGCAGTTCAGGCAAAACCTGGGGCGGGATGATAGCGAAAGCCCACCCGCCGTCAAGAGGGGGTTTGCGGCCAGTCACGCCCGGTGGGCCGCCCCGCCGCCTCGGCGACCGCCACGCCGCAGCCAGGGCGAAGCCCCCAACACAACCGGGCAACCATTTCAGCAAGCTGATCCGATGAACCTGCTACCGGACAGCGTCCGCCCTTCGTCGATCCTTGGCATTCTCGCGCAACATCGAGTAACCCGGTTCGTCAGAACTGAGGGGGTGGCGGCGATGGCCCGACTGCATACCCCGACCGCAGTCCGTGCCGCCGGTCTATTACTCTGCCGCCCCCGCTGCCCGGCCCTGACGGTTCCGGCAGTCCGGCCGCCCCCAGCGGCGTGGCGCCGGCCGCTTTACGCCACCCCACCACGGAGGCATGATTGTGCCGCTATGGAGGACACCTGTCCACTTTGCCGGCACGTGATCGAGGGTCCGGCGGGGACGCCGCGGCGGTGCCCGAACTGCGGAGCGGCCGTGGTGCCCCGAGCAACCCCCGCTGCCGCAGGCCCCCCAACCCTCGCTCCGGGGGAGCCCATTGCGGCGGTGATGGCACCGCCTGTCCCCTGCGGTCCGGTGCCGGAGCCCACCACCCGGGCGGCCTCGGTGGTGGCCCTCGTGCTGGGGCTGATCCTTTGCATACCTTTCGTGACCCAGTCGGCCGCGTTAGTTGTTGGCTTCGTGGCCATCCTGCGTCCGCGCAGAGAACGTGAACGGGTGACGGCGGCCTGGGTAGGAATCGGCCTGGCGCTGGTCGGGTTGGTAGGTTGGGGCGTGGCGTGGACGGTCGGCGTCACAACCTCCGCCCGGATGGGGGCGATGGGCACATTCCCAGCCTTCCCACCCGCCCCGGGTTCGGTTCCCAACCCCGATCTGCACGCCCTGGAAGAGCGATTGGAGCGATTGCACCGGGCAGCGCTGGCATACCACCGTGATTTTCAGCGTTGGCCGCCGGACGTTGACAGTCTCACCGCAACGTACCTGCCGGCGGGGTCGCGTCTTGAACCTGACATCACCTATCGTCCGCCGCCGGCGGAGTCGGCGACGCCGAGTGATTGGATTCTAGCGTATTCCGCACGCGTGACCGCAGACGCGAGCGGCAACCCGCTCTCGACTCCGCACCGGCTTGCGCTGCGCATCAGCGGCGGCATCGATTTGGTCCCGGCCCGCGATATCGAGACACCCGCTCAGGAGAATCCTTGACAGCGCCGGCTCAACCCGGGGACGCGCCGCGGCCGGCGCGGGCCCGGCAGGGCCGGCGACCCGGGACTATCGTGCTTACAGTATCGCTGCAAGTGCGCGGACACCCCGCGGGGTCCGGCCGAGCTGTGCCCGGCCCGGGGTGCGTCGTGCGAATCACGGCCGGGGTGGGGCTACCGGCTAGCCCGCTCGGACGATACAGTCTATAATGCTGCGTGTCGGGTGGTGCGCGCATCCCGAGCGGACGTGCGTGCGGCCGTGGACCGGGGGGTGCTTGGCCCGCAGTGGGTGCTGACAGCCGGCGTCACGATGGTGACCGTAGACGGAGGTTGACCGCAATGACTCGATGGCTTTGCGTGGTGGTGATGGTAGGGCTGTTGCTGGGTGGGGTACCGGCGGGAGCCCAGACGCAGACGCCGACGGCGCCGACTACCGACCGTGGTGCGGAGTCACCGGCGCCGGCTCCTGGTGAGCACACGGCCGCCATAGTCTTGCGTAAGCTGGTGGACAAGGTGGACTTCCAGGAACAGCCTCTGTCGGACGTGCTGGAGTGGCTGCGCGAGCAGGGCGACATCAACGTCGTGGTGGTTTGGCGCGCCCTGCCCATGATTGACGAGGACAAGAGCGTCACACTGCTGCTCAAGGATGCGACGTTGGCCGAGGTGCTCAACGAGCTGATGGCGCAGCTTGATGAGGAAGGCAACGCCATGTACCGGGCCCAGCGGAACACCATCCGCATCAGCAGCAAACAGGATTTCAACCGCAAGCTGTTCGTGCGGGTGTACGACGTGACGGACATGCTGCAGCGGACCCCGGACTACGCCGAGAGTGCACCACAGATCGACATGAACCAGGTTGCCCAGGCGGGGCAGGGCAGTGGTGGGGGTGGGCGCAGCATCTTCACCAACACGGGCACCAACATCGCGACGCAGCAGGCCCGCCAGGGCGAGCAGGAGCAGACCGCCCGGGTGACGACCTTGGTCGACCTCATTCAGAGGTCAATCGAGCCACTGAGCTGGGCCAATGTCGGCGGCGAGGGTGACATCACCAGCTTCAACACCAGCATTGTGGTCCGCAACAGCGTCGAGGTACACGAGGCCATCGCGGGCTGGTTCAAACTCGAAGATTAGCAGGTTAGCGCCGTTCAGCCCCTCTCTCCCCTGCGGGAGAGGGCGGAGTGCAGGGGCTCGCCACCGACCCCTGCTTCACGCTGCGCACTTCACGTTCCACGTAATCCGCTTCACCCTTCACGAACGACGCTTCACGCGTCGGCGGCAAGGGCACCCGAGGCCCCCTGTCGGCAGCGAACCGAGGCGTGCTCCCGGCACTCGCAGGCGGTGATGCAGTGGCCGCCGCCTTCCGCGCTGCCTACAATTCGGTGTACAGCCCAACGGCTGTCCGGGCACGCCGGCGGACAAGGAACGTCTTCCACAACCCCTCTCCCCTTGGGGAGAGGGCAGGGTGAGGGACAGTCAGCGATGGCGCACCCCTCTCCCAGCCCCTCCCTGTCGGGGAAGGGGGTTGTGTCTGTCAGGAGTTCCCCTTCGGGCGGCAATCCGTACCTAAGCATGCCTGACTACCTGAGCAGCCGGCCGCACTGAAGCGCGGACATCCATGAGCTTGGCATTTCAGAGTCGAAGGAGCTTCCCTATGAACAGAACATGGCGCACCGTGGTTTGGGCATTGCGGCTGGTGACTCCGCTGGTGGCGACGGGGGTGGCGATGGCAGGCGACCCGGCCCCGACCGGGGAGCGCGCGAGTGAACAGCCCGCCGTGGCCAGCGTCGCGGCCGTGCTGAGCAGGAGCGTGGACAAAGTGGAATGGGAGGATCAGCCCCTTGCCGACGTGATCGCGTGGCTGCGGGAGCAGGGTGCCGTAAACGTCATCGTCGTCTGGCGGGCCGTCGAGCAGGCGGGCGTCACCGAGGACTCTGAAATCAGCCTCACCCTGAGCAAGACGACGGTCGCGGGCGTGCTGCGCGAGGTGACGGACCAGTTGGACGAAGAAGGAAACGTCGTCTTCCGTGCCGCGGGCAACGTGATCCGGCTGGCGACGAAGGACTACTTCGAGCGCAGGCTGGCGACCCGCACGTACGAGGTGAACGACCTCCTCCAGCGCACGCCGGACTACGCGGCCACCGCGCCGCAGATTGACATGACGCAGGCCATGCAGAGCAGCGGCCAGGGCGGCGGCCGCGGCGCGTTCACCAGCGGCGGTACCAACGCCGCCCAGTCGGGCCGCGAAGGCGAACAGGAGCGGACCCAGCGCCGTGCCCAGCTCCGTGAGCTGATCCAGCGGACCATCAACGCGATGGCTCAGGACCCCGAGGGCGACGGAATGTATGTAACCGAGTTCGACACGGTACTGGTCGTGCGCGCGACGCCCGAGATCCACGAAGCCATAGCCGGCTTCTGCACGGCCGAGCCATAGCGGCCGGTCCAACGCGTAGCGTCGGCCCCCTGAGGAAGTAGCGTCAGCCCCCCACGGCCGACGGGGAGGGCCTCCAATGCGCCGGTCCTCGGGGCATCAACGGCGGTCCGAGCGTTCCTCAACAGGCTGCTGTATCAGCGTGCGCGATTCGGTGCCGCCATCGAGCCGCCGGCTTGCTCCCCGACGCCAAGTATCAGGGGCGGCCCGCGCGGTGCTGTGATACCCTGAGTGGCGCACGATTGCGCACGGTCGTTCAAGCGCTGGCTAACGGAGCAGGCGTGGGCAGACGTTCGACCGCACCCGGCAGCGGCGGGCGCTCGACCGCCCCGGGCCTGAGGTGTCGGTCGCCCGCGCGGGGCGTCGGGGACCGCTTCGTCGCGGGGGCGCGCACCACCCCGCGCTGGGTAACGAATGCCAGAACATAGAGCCCCGCCACGATCAACAGCAGGGCCTTGATACCGGCGATGAAGGTGATCGACTGGAGCAGGCCGCCGACCAGTGCGCCGAACAGATTGGCTCCCAACGCCAAGTGCTTGGCAGGCGTCTGCGCGAAGGAACGCACGAAGATGATGCCGCTGAAAAACATCGGCAGAGTGGTAAGCGCGCCCACGGCCGCCGCCTTCGTCCCATAGGGAAGGAACGCGAAGCGCGACAGATTGACGAAGTACAGGCCGAGACAACTCCCCCACAACAGCAGGTAGACCGGCTGCACGGGCAGCCGGGGAAGCCGAGCCGCCACGGCATTCGCCAGCAGAATCATGGTGAGCACGCCGGAGATGATCACCGCGCTCACCCACCAGGTGTTGCCCAGCACGACGGCCGCCTTGCTGATGTTCTGCACTTCCAGCAGCATGAACGCCGCCCCCAGGAAGAAGAAGTGCCAGCAGCCCGCGGTCCAGTTGCCCCCCACGATCCGCACCCCCAGGATGCGCTGCGCCACGAACAGCATCACCAACAGCGCCCCGCCCAGAAGGAAGTACAGCCGCGGGATCTCGCGGTACTGAAGGTACAGATACGGCCAGTCGTCCGTCGTGGTGGCAGCGCGCCCCGGCAGCTTCACCGGGCGCAGTTCCTGCCACTGGCTCACGAGGCCGGCCAACTGCGGGTCGGCCGCGATCCGGGCGCGGGCACCCTCCACGTCACCGGCCACGAAGAAGACCCCGCCCCAGCCGTACTTGCCCGCCGGAATTCGGAACGCCAGCGGCTCCTCCCCGAACACTTCGCGCAATTGACGCCCCAGACGGTCGGCAATAAACGGACGCGGCGGCTCGAACGTCAGCGTGAGCACCCCACCCTCCGCCAGCAGCGTCCGGGCGTGAGCGAGGCTCTCGCGCGTATACACGAAATGATCGAGACGCTGGTTCGTCATCGCCGACCCCAGCGTGTGCGAATCGAGCAGGCCGAACGAGATGACGTCAAAACGCTCGTCGCACGTGGCGAAGTACGAGCGGGCGTCATCCACGACCACGCGCACGCGCGCGGAGTCGTAGGGACGCTCGGGGTGATATTGCCGGCCCAGCGCGATAATAGCCGGATCGATCTCGAGCGCGACGACCTCAGCCACTCCGCGCCGCAGAGCACCGGCCGCGTCGTTCCCGCTGCCGGCACCGACGATCAGCATCTTCCCGGGGTCCGGATGCAACCGCGCGGGAAGATCGTACTGGCTGTAGCCGCGCATCGGCTCGTCCGCGCCCCCCCCGCGGCAGAATCACTCAGGTCCAGCAGGCCCTGGTAGCCCGTGCTGTTCACCGTGAGCACGTAGCGCTCCAGCGCCCGCCGGGCCTGCCCGTCCGCGGCCGTGCGGAGCACGAGCTTCTGGTAGGGCGACCAGTAGACTTCCCGGGCGCCCTGTTCGAGGCCCGCGAAGAACGACAAGGCGACCGTACCGATAAGCAACCCAACGTACACACGACGACGCGCGGACCCGAGAAGCAGCGGCAACGCCAGCAGCGCAGTCAGCGCAATCCACATCAGCGGCGGCTGATAGAACACGCTGAGCAGCACGAAGCCCCAGATGCCCAGCAGGCCGCCCGCCACGTTGATCGAATACGCCCGGATGGTACGCGGGTGATCGTCCATCAGACGCCCCAGCAGCCGGCCGATCGGCACGAACATCAGCCAGACGAGTGTCATAAGCAGCAGCGTCAGCCCGACACCCGCCGCCTGAAGCACGGCGGCACGCACGGACTGAACGCTCACGGACTGCATCCACATCACGAAGTCCGGCGCCTGGCCCAACATCACGGTGATGCTCTTAAGCCCGGCGCGCACCGGCGGCAGCGCAAAGCACGCCACCAGGACGAACAGTGGGATCAGGAGGTGGTACCAGACGATCGGACGGCGACACGTGAAGCACCCCATCCCGAGGCCCAGGAAGCACACAACCAGCACGGTGTTCTGGAGGTAGGCGAAGATGCGCACTTCCGTGCCGATCCAGCGGATCAGCATGAGTTCCAGGAAGAGGCCAAGCCCACTGACCAGCAAGAGCGTCCAGACGGGGCGCGTGTGACCCAGTCTCGGGAAGTCATCAGCGGCACTTGCCAGATTCGCGGATTGCATGCTGCTGCCCACCTGCCCGTGGCGTGCGTGGACCCGGCACGCCGCCGAGGTCGCCCGAGATACACCTCGGGAGTTCACCCCCACGTTGGGGGCCGCATCACCGGACGGCATGCGCCCTGTCGAACCGGTCGGTCCAGCTCGGTGATCGGATGCGGGTGGCCGGCTCTTGACGCGACTCCTCTCTCCGGGAGCAATCCTGCAACCATTTGGCGGCGGCATGGTCGGCAGAAGTCTGGATCGTGACGCGGGATCCGCCGCGGAGCGGATGACGAACAGCGGCCCACGGCACATCGCCCGTCTGCTTGCACACCGGCCTGTCGCCGGGCCGGCCGCATCGCCCCCCGGGGCGACGCAGGAGTCCGAAGCGCTGCCATCAGCCAGGTACCGGCACGCGGGACCGACGCTACCCAACTCTTCCCTGCTGTGTCCGCGGGTTGTGTCTCAAAATCGGGCGCCGCTGGCTCCGCCGCGCCGCTTTACGTTCCAGATAGCGGCATTTACTATCGGTGCAGGGGCATGGCACGGCGTTCGCTCAAAGCTGCGGAGGCCCGGTTAGCGGCGCGGTGTCCCAACCCCTCTCCCAGGAGAAACCCGCGTGTCTGCCGATTCACCCGTTCCCGTGTCCACGGCCCTGGGGGATGTGGTGCGCGCCTACTGGCCGATCCTGGTGGTCGCCTTCCTGGTGTCGGCGGTGCTGACGCCGTTGTGCCGGCGGTTCGCCCTGAGGCGGGGGATCGTGGACAAGCCGGACGAGTGGCTCAAGCCGCACGTTAAGCCCATCCCGTACCTGGGCGGAGTGGCGATCTACGCCGGCTGGGGCGCCGGGATTGTGCTAGCGCTCGTGATGTTCGCCCGCGCCACCCGCACGGCCGAAGGACTGCGAACCGGGCCAAGCCTCGACTGGAACATGATGATCGGCATCCTGCTGACCGGGACGGTTATTATGGTCCTCGGGCTTGCCGACGACATCCGCGTCCTGTCGCCGAAGGTGAAGCTGCTGGGCAACGTCGCGGCGGCCGGGATGCTGCTGGCCATCGGTTTGGGCGAGGACATTATTCTGATCGCCACGCAGCGCGTGTACGTGACCGTTGAGCCCCATGAGGCGTGGCTGAAGCTTCTCTACTCCGTCCCGATCACCGTGTTCCTCGTGGTGGGGGCATGCAACGCCACCAACCTGATTGATGGGCTGGACGGGCTGTGCAGCGGGGTGCTGGGCATCATCTCGATCGGCTTCCTGATCCTGGCCGTTCATCTGCACGTTTACGGTCCCTGGAACCCGTTGAACGTGGCACGGGTGGTGGTGACGCTGGCCATGCTGGGCGGGGCGCTGGGTTTCCTGCCGTACAATCTCAACCCGGCCCGGATTTTCATGGGGGATTCCGGGTCCATGTTGCTGGGGCTCAACTCGGCCATCGTTCTGCTGTTGTTTGCGGAGGATCAGCAGGTCCGCTGGATGGTGGCTTCGCTGATGGTGTTCGGGCTGCCGGTGGCGGACATGATCCTGACGCTGGTGCGCCGCTGGCGTGCCCAGCGCCCGCTCATGCAGGGCGACCGCAGCCACTTCTACGACCAACTGATCGACCGGGGGTGGAGCGTGCGGCGTGTCGTCTACGTCAGCTATGCGCTGACCGGCGCTTTCGTCCTGCTGGGCTGCCTGCCGATGTTCATGCGCATGCGGCACTTCCTGCTGGTGTACGTCGCGTTTGGAGTGCTGCTGGCCTACGCCGTCCACCACCTCAGGATGGTCCGCGTTGACAGCCCCTCCGACCGCCCGCCGGCACCGTCCCCGTGACGGAACCCCAGCGGGTGGCCCCCGCGTCGCCAACGGGAGAGCCGGCACACGCCGGTGGTCTCGCTAGACTCTGGTTCACCCAAGCCCCCGAGCTTCCGATAACCTCAGCAGCCGCCGGAGGTGGCACGGGCATCCTGCCCGTGACTGCATCGGCGAGACGCCGACGCCACAGGCTCCGCGATGCCGCACGCCTCCTGCGCAGGGTCGGCCCCTCCGGCCGGGGTGAGGAGAGGCTGGACGCATCGCTCTGCGAGCGCTCAACCGTCGGCAACGAGTCCGGCGACGGACCGTCGGAGAGGGACCTGAACATGGGAAACTGCGGGTTGATGGACCTGGACGCACGCCCGGCAGAATCTGCGTCCACGGTAGCGGGCCGACCCCTCAGAGTGCTGCTCGCCGATCCCCCCGCGCTCGAGGACGACTACGACAAGGCCTATCCCAACCTGGGGCTGCTCCAGTTGATCTCGTACCTGCGTCAGGAGACGCCGCTGCCTGACGACGACATTCTGTTTCTGGATCAGCTTCACGGCCTGGACGACCACCTGCGGCTCATCGCCGAGCAGCGCCCCGCCTTATACGGGATCAGCTTCTCGTTTCTGACCCAGCGAGTGGCCTACCGCACCATCAACGCCGTGAAGCGGCGTTTCCCCGAGCTGCCAGTGATCGCGGGCGGGCCGCACCCCACGGCCGCACCTGAAGAAGTCATGCAGCAGACGGCCGCCGACCTCGTTTGTATCGGCGAGGGTGAGCAAACGCTCGCGGACGTCGTGCGCGAGTTGCTGGCCGGCGGGCGTGATTTCACCGGCATCCCGGGCCTGCTTGTGCGCCGCGGCGATCAGGTGGTGCGCACGGCACGACCGCGCGTGCTGGAGGACCTCGACGCGCTGCCCCCGCTGGCGTGGGACCGCGTGGACTTTGGCCGGTATACGGGGCAACACTACTGCCGGTCCCAGCCGCAGAGCTGCATCGTGGTCAGTCGCGGCTGTCCGCACCAGTGCACGTTCTGCTCGCTGCCGGTCTGGCGGGCGGCCAAGCCCTACGTTCGCCTGCGCCGTCCGGACGGCATCGCCCGCGAGGTGGACTGGCTCTATCGCCTGGGCGTGCGCGAGATCAAGATGGTCTCCGACGAGATCAACGTCACGCTGCCCTGGGCGAAGGAGGTGTGTCGCGCCATCATCGCCCTGGGACACCGCGATCTCTACTTCCAGTGCAACCTCCGTGCTGACAAGGTGGATGACGAACTGGCCGCGCTGTTCGCGCGCATGAACATGTGGCTCGTGCACCTGGGCGTGGAGAGCGCCAACGATCGCGTGCTGGCCGGCATTCGCAAGCGGGTCACCGTGACGCAGATCGAGGAATGCCTGCGCCTGCTCAAGAAGCACGGCGTGCGTGTTCTGCTGTTCATGATGGCGTTCCAGCTTTGGGAGGAGGATGGTCGGCTGGAGTGGGAGCGACCGGCTGAGGTGCGGCACTCGCTGGCGTGGTCGTGGCGGCAGTTCCTGCGCGGGCGCATCGCTTACATGACCTGGTCGATCACCACGCCCATGCCCGGCGCCCCGCTGTACGATATCCTCGAACGACACGGGCTGCGCACGGCCGCGCAGGTGTTGGAGAACTGGGACCGCAACAAGGACTACCTGGGCGTCGAGCTCTCGTCGCTGGGCATCTCGGGGCGGACGAAACAACGCCTGCTGCGCGCGGGAATCCTGTCCAAGGGCGTCTTCGCCCTGCGCAGCGGCCACTTCGACTGGCGCCGCAACTTCTACCGCTTCGGCATCCTGCTGCGCAGCTTCCGGGGACGGCGGGTGCGAAGACCGAGGCAGCAAGCCTCCAAGGGTGCCCAAGACGCACGACGGCGCGAGAACGCGTCTACTCAGCTTGTCCTACTCCCACGGGAGCCTTGCTGGAGAAGTACGGCTCCAGGACCGGATGCTGGGTGTTGATGTAATCCCCCGGGGTTGCCAAGAAACTGGTCCTCGCAATCGGGTTCCAGCACAGCGCCCACTGCCGGAGAATATCCCAACCCAGGATGTTTATCCGGATGCTGCCCGCCTCGAACCCATGCCTCAGACTTCTCCCCGCTACGCAGCACATCTCTTCGTTCAGCTTCACCTCCTGCCTATCGCAGCAAATTGCGTAGAGGTCTACTCCCGGCGCCGTTCGCATCTCGAGCTCGCCAAGTATGCTCTGAACAGGCTTGGCGTCCGTGCCAGGCTTGAAGTTCGGAAAAGCGCCCCTGAGGATGCTCTCATAGTGCGGGCAGATGAAGGTGCGCTCGGCCCCGGTGTCCACTGCAAAGGGGAAAGACCTCCGCTCAGCGCGCTTGTGGAATCTGACGTCCACCGCGAGCCCGATAACCTTGCGCCACACACGCCGGAGGGCAATAACAGGCATCTGCCGCCTCCCAATGTGATGGAGTACAACTGCGATCGCTGTGGCCACGCTGTGCACCACGGGCACGGCAGACGAGTCGCAAACTGAGGGTCAGAGCATCAGAACGTGGTGCTTGTCGGGCAGCTGCAGCACAACCGCGCCTTCCTGCTGCTCGGCGCTGAGGCTGCTGCTGTAGAATTCCTCAGCCTGGGAGTACGAACGGAAGGCTTCGACCCTTACGGATCCGCCTTCTAGATAAGCGACAGCGGCTCCGCCTGGGTGCCGGGCTGCGAGCCTCTCCAACTGTGCTTCCAGCACCGCGTGACACTTGTCAACTTGCAGCAAGTTACACACCGAACGTACCTCGCTGGGCCCCGCGCCGGGCCCCAATCAAGCCGTTCGCCCTCCGACACGCCGTACCGATTCCCGGAACCCGTATCGCGGGCTCGGTCCTCTGTCAACTCCCCGGACCAGCGTCTCTCTCATCGACGCCTGGAACCCCCGACTCGACCCGGCGCTGTCGGCACGCGTTGGCTCTGGCGCTCAACGCCGCCCAACACGTCCCTTGAACACCAACGTGACGGTAGCCACACCACAGCGGTCTCGCAGTATGTGCACGCGGCAAGATCGGCGGAGCAACCCCGAGAAACAGCCCCGACGGGTCGATTGCCCATCTTAACCCGTCAACGCGGGGAATGCAAGGCCGAAAGGCCCGAACCAACGTCCAACGCATCTACGCCCGATATGATAGGCAAGTTCGGCGCTCGCGTGATTCTCACCACACGCCTCACGTCGGATGGGCTCTACATCCCGGCAAGACGTAACCTGCGGTGCAAAGATTGCCGTGCCCTGCTCCGTCCGAAGACCACGTGAGCGCGATGTGTAGGGCCACCGGGCTTGGTGCGGCCGAGGAAAAGAACCCGCGCTTCATGTGTATAAGGGACACAATAACGCGACGGGCTTGAAGACCTGTAGCGAGCAAAGCGGAAGGAGACCACGACTGAATTCGCGGCTTCTTCCATCGGCGCTCCGCTTGGCTCGGCTCAAGGATACCGCCACTCCTGCCCGCTGCCGGGGTCCCACTTGTAGTCAACGTGGGGATCGGCGCGGTAGAGGGGGTTGTTGGGGTCCTGCCCGGCGTCGAAGCCCAAGCCGTTCCACATCCGGTTGTCGCGGTACACCTCCCGCGGGTCCACTCGTTCCCCGTGGCCGTCAACGAAGATGGCGGCCGCCCTGCCTAGGTGCCGGTCCGACAGGTATGACCGCCAGTTCAGGTAGGCATACGGCTCAGGCGCGCCACCGCTGAGGGTCCGTTCGCTCCAGACCGGGATGTAGGTCGGGTCCAGGGTGTAGCCGTGGTTGCCGAAGCGCAGTGCATCCTGCCCATCGTTGAGCGGCTTGGGTACGTAGTCCAGCTTCCAACCAGTGCCGTCACAGTCGGCGAAGGCGATCGTCATCTGGGGCATGCGCACGTCCCGCACGGGGAACCGCTCATACGGTGGCCGGGGGTTCCTCGTGTCGGTGTTGTCGCGGAGGCTGCCGAGGTACTTGTAGTTGTAGCCATAGGAGTTGTTCCGCCCGACGACCCAGTCCGGCGTGCTGGGACAGCTCTGCACCTCGTAGCCGTCCAGTAAGTATGCCATTGCATTAAACCAACGGATGCGCGTGTCCGCAGGGTCGTTGACGCGCACCTGGTGGGCTGGGAAGTGCTTGAAGTCATTAAGATAGAGAAGCATGCCTCGTCCCAGGTCGCGGCAGCGGCTCAGACACACCACGGCTCGGGCGTGCTGCCGCGCTTTGTTCATTGACGGCAGCAGAATGCTGATCAGCAACGCCAGGATGGCAATCACGACCAGCAGTTCGACCAGGGTGAAACCGCCGCAAAGCCGGTGGCAACCAGCACGACTACCCGGACCACTCGTGTGGACACTCATCGTTGGTTCCTTTCAGCACCGGTGTCCGACCGTTCTGCAAGTGAGACGAACTCACCCCGAGCGCGTTAGCAGCGGCCAGTGGGTGTGGCGTTCGACGCGGGGGTACGGCCTCTCGCCCAGTGCGGGAGCCTGGAGAAACCGCCACGCGTGCAGCGGACAACCGCGGCCCTGTGAGCGGAAGCCGGCGGAATGCCATTTGCCGTGCGATCGGTTCTGCTGCACGCGGGCGGTCGGTTTGAAATCCACCCTCGGGTACGGTAAGTTAGCTATTTTGACCTTGTTGCGGGTTTCGTGTTTCCGTTGGAGATGGTCAATGATGTCTTCACGTGCCAGTGCCCGGTTTGAGGCGATCCAGGCGGTCGATCCCGAGATTTACCCGATCATGCAGGCGGAGGTGCGGCGGCAGCAGAGTACGCTGGAGCTGATCGCCTCCGAGAACCACGTCTCCCCGGCCGTGCTGGAGGCGCTGGGGTCCGTCTTCACCAACAAGTACGCCGAAGGGTACCCCGGCAAACGCTACTACGGCGGCTGCCAGAACATGGACGGGGTCGAGGACCTCGCCCGGGCCCGGGCCAAGCAGCTCTTCCACAGCGACCACGTGAACGTGCAGCCGCACTCGGGGACGCAGGCGAACGCGGCCGTCTACTTGGCGGTGCTCCAGCCGGCGGACACGATCCTCTCGCTGAGCCTCGCCCACGGCGGCCACCTGTCGCACGGCCTGAAGGTAAACATCAGCGGCCTGCTGTACAACGTGGTCCCCTATGAGGTGGACCGCGCCAACGAGCAGATCAACATGGCCGAGGTTCGCCGGCTGGCGAGGGCACACAAGCCGAAGCTCATCCTCAGCGGCGCCTCAGCTTACCCCCGCACGCTCGATTTTGAGGGCTTTTCCGAGATTGCGCACGAGGTGGGCGGCCTGCACATGGCCGACATCGCCCACATCGCGGGCCTGGTGGCGACCGGACTGCATCCCAGCCCGATCCCCAACGCGGACTTCGTCACGACCACGACGCACAAGACGCTGCGCGGCCCGCGCGGGGGCATGATCATGTGCAAGGAAGCGCACGCGAAGCTGCTGGATTCGCGGGTGTTCCCCGGCTCGCAGGGGGGCCCGCTGATGCACTGCATCGCCGCCAAGGCCGTGGCGTTTGCGGAGGCACTGAAACCTGAGTTCAAGGCCTATCAACAGCAAATCCTCAAGAACGCACAAGCTCTGGCCGAGGCGTTGGTGGCCAAGGGCAACCGCCTCGTTTCCGGCGGGACCGACAATCACCTGATGCTGCTCGATCTGCGGCCTGCCTACCCCGACGTGACGGGCAAGCAGGCGGAGGACTGGCTCGGGTTGGCGGGCATCGTCGTCAACAAGAACATGATCCCGTGGGACGAGCGCAAGCCGACGCAGACCAGCGGCCTGCGTCTGGGGACGCCCGCCCTGACCACGCGGGGGCTGAAGGAGCCTGAGATGCGCGCCATTGCCGGCCTCATCGACCGGGTGCTCCGCGCCCAGGGTGAACCGAAGGTAATCGAGGCGGCTGCGGCTGAGGTCCATTCGCTCTGCGAGCAGTTCCCGCTATGACGCTGGGGACCAGCGGGGGACACCGGACCGGCGTGGAGCTGGCACCTACCACGTCGCCCGCAGGACAGCGGGGCCACGGGTCGGCTGTCGGCGGTGCCGGCGGCGGGCTCCGGGGGTGCGGCCGGCCGCGATCAGGCACGCGCCGCGTGTCGTTTCTGCTTGGGACCGTCCTGGCCGGGCTTGCCGGCGCCTGCACCGGGCACGGGCGGATGTGGCTGGTGCCCCTCAGTTCCAGCCGCATCAGCGAGGCCGCCCCGCTCCTCCATCAGGTTAAAACACATAAATGTTACTACTGGTTGAATCAGGACGGAGAGCTCACGGTGGCGATGGAGGCGGTTCGCCCGTCGCTTGTGGGGCGACTGGGGAGTGAGGAGTTTCGGGCTTCGCTGGTGCTCGGCGAGCTGCCGGCCGGGCGGGGTCGGGACTATCGCGTGACCCGGCGCACGCTTCGGCTGCAAGCGCGGGAGGGCTGGGCGCACGCGCGGGCGGCGTCGCTGACGGGGATTGTGGCCGTGTGGAGGAAGGAAGGCGAACAGCGTTGGCACGGGCGGTTTCGCATCCTGGCACGGCAGCAGGCGTTTCTGGCGTTGCTGGGTTGGGGGCGAGACAGCGACGTGTTGCTGCTGGGGGAGTTCGTGGCGGTGCCCGGTCAGGCCCAGGGGGAGGCGATTCTCGCTCTCACTGAGGAGGGCGGCATGGAGCGGGATGCGCCCCCCGTGACGGGACGGGCGGGTGGCACGGCGCCGGACCGCGGCGGGCGACGGGAAGATGTCGTCGGCACCGCAGGCGGGGATGGCGGGGCCGAGCGCGAGTAGCGCCGGCCGGCCGGTGATCGCCGCGCTGACTGCCACCAGCGAGCATGCACACGAGGGCCGCCACACACGTGCCGGCCCGCTGGGAATGGTGATCGCTACGGGATTCGCCGATACCCCCACGGGAGAGCATGGCGGCGCTGCGCTTGGCCATGCCACCCCGCACCGTCGGTCGGTCTCCCGATTGGGTGGCGCTGTTTTGGGTTTCACGGGCGGGACGCCCGTGCCACGCTGCTTTCCTACGGGTTTCGGGTCTCGGTGGAAGATGAGGTAGGTCTCATGTCGGCATTGCTGGGGCTGCTGTTGTGGTGCGGTGTCGGGGCGGGAGCGGAGGTGCCGACGGCGGGGGGGCCTTTCGTCAGCGTCCCGTTCGCGGAGGCGTGCGCGGCGGCCGGCAGGGCACACAAGCTCGTGCTCATCTACTTTGACGAGGCGGGCAACGCGGACTGCACTCGTTTCGACGAGCAGACGTGGACCGACGGTGGGGTACGGAAGTGGATGGCCGAGCACGCTGTGGCGATGCAGCCGCTGGCGGCGGAGGGCGAGTTGTTGGCGGCGCGTTTCGCGGTGACCGCGGTGCCGACGGTGATTGTCGTGTCCCCGCGCGGGCTGAAGCGTGCTCACCTGACGGGATTCCACGAACCGGCGGCCCTGCTGGAGGCGCTAGACGCGCGTTTGCGGGATACGGATCCGGTGGCGGTAACGTTGAGGCGGCTGGAGGAGGCGGGAGCGAGCGATGCCCCGGCGCGGATCGCGCACGCCAGGGCGTTGGCGGAAGCAGGGCGGCAGGAGGAGGCGCTGGCGCAGTTCCTGCGGTGTCTCGATGCGGCGGGGGAGAAAGAGGGCCGCCTCGGTGGCGGCGCGCAACTGGTGGCGGTCACGGAGATCGGTGAGCTGGCGGCGGATTATCCGCCGGCCCGAGAGGCCCTGCGCACGCGGCGCGATGCCGCGCGCGAGCGGTTGCTGAGCGGCACGGCGCGGCAGTTGGACCCGGCCCTGCTGGCGATGATGAACACCGAGCTGGGCGACATCGAGGGCACGCTGAGCCTGTATCAGCAGATGCACACCCAGCAGCCCCATAGCGTGATGACGGGGCTGTTGCGGCAATACGCCGTGGATTCACTGCTGAAGGCGCATCGGTACGCGGAGATTGCGGAGCTGATCGACGTGAAGGCTGCGGTGCGCCGAGCTTACGATCTGCATCAGGAAGACAGTCAACGGCCGCTGCCCGGCGGTGGGGGTGACGTGGAGCGGTTCCGGGCGTTTGAGCGGCGTACGTTCGTCGAGCGGAATGTCAAATACTACGAGGCGCTCGTCGGGATGGAGCGGCCCGAGGACGCGGCCGCGGCGGCCGAGCTGATCCTCAAGGTCGATGACAGCGCGAGCACCTATGCCGCGCTGGCCGCGGCGGCCCTGCGCACGGGTAAGGTGAGCGAGGTGCATCTCCAGCAGGCCCGCAAGGCACTGGAACTGGCCCCGCAGCCCTCGGTCGAGACCGTCACGACGCTCGTGCGCGTCCTGCAACGGCTGGGCCGAAACGAGGAGGCGGCCGGGATCGTGCGGGAGCAGGCGGAGAAGTTCTCCGACCCGGAAGGCGCGGCCGCCATCCGTGAGCTGCTGCCGGGGCCGACACCGTGAGGAGATTGGCGAATGGCGATTGTCGATTGACGATTGGGGTGAGCGGTGGTTGGCGAGCCGTGGGTGGGGCTCGTCCGGCCGAGCAGCTACTGCCTTGTCCACGACAGCATGGTCCGGGCAGCCGCGGCCAGGCGGCGGACGACTTCGAGGTCGCTGCGCAGACCGGTAGCGATGTCGTCCTTGCTGATTTCACCGCGGGGCAGGATGTCAGGGGGGGATTCCACCGGCACAACGGGCACGTGGGGCAGGCGATTCAGCAGGAAGTCACCCAACTCATCCCAGTTGCTGAAGGTGTAATCCGGTCGGCGCTCGGGCGGGAGCTGCATTTCCGGGTCCAGGTGGGCGTACTTACCCTGGCGCAGGCGAACCTTCAGGCCGATCCCCGGTCCGAACAGATCGAGCAGCGGCTGAATGTCCTTGTCGTGGCGGTCGCCGATCATCACCAGTCGTAACGGGCGACCGCGCCAGGCCTGCGCGTCCGCCAGCTTCAGCGCTTGCAGGGCGGCCTGAGGGTGGGACGAATCAGCCGTCGCGGCATGCAGGCAGCGAGCGTAGAACCACGGTGATTTCCAGGCCCACATCTCCAGCAGATCGCGGAAGTACCACCACACGCGAACTTGCTCGGGGGCCGCCTCGTGCCGTTCCTCCAGGGCATCATCGAGCCTTGCGTGCAGCGCCTCCGCGCCCGGCGCGGCCGCCGCTGTTTCCGTGGCCAGGACGCAGCCGGCGAAGAGATCCAGCAGTCCTCGCCGGGCGAGCTTCTCCGTCTGCACGGACAACAGGCCCTCACTGATGGCCACGAGCGTCGCACCACGGCTGATCAGTGTCTGCAGCGGTGTCCGCACGTCCACGTCGGGTTCGAGCCGGTCCTCGATGGTTGCATACTGCCGCGACCATGACTGCATCAGGGGTAGTGCCGCGACGCGACGAACCTCGACGCAGAAGTGCTCCGCCCGTCGGTCATAGCGGCAGAAGTGACGCACTTGGCGCTCGGCTGCGACGCGAACCTCGATTGACCCTGTGCGGGTTGCCCGGTGCAGGCTAAACAGGTCCGCGAGCACGCGCCCACGAGCGACCTGCTCGGTGCCGTCGAGGTCAAGGTCGCGCAGCAACCGGGGGTTGGTGGCCGCGGTCAGACACAGAGCGGCCAGGGCGTGCGGATGCCCGCGCAGATGCAACGGATTGCCCAGCCCCAGGCGCGCGAGTGCTCCGCCGCCGGCGCGCAGGGCCTCGTAGGCCCGCACCGCGTCGTCGCTGGGTACGCCGAGGTCGTGGAGCGCCAGAAACTCGCGCACCGTCCGGGCATAAGTATCGGCCCCGAGGTGGAGCAGCGTGTTGTCCACATCCAACGCGACGACGAGCCCGCGAAGATCGCTGCTTGGCTTCTCTCGCGTTGCTGATTCCACGGGCATGGTTGCTGCGTTCAGAGGACTGCGGTTCGCTCGGGCAGGCACCCGCACCTGTCACCGAAGCCTGGCTCAGGCAATCATCCTTTGCCCGTTGCCCCCGCCTGGCGGTACGCCCTCCGGGCGGAGCAAGAGGAAGAAAAGGAAGGCAGGCTGCCTTCCAGGGACTCAAAGTCCCTGGCAACCACCGAGCGCCCTCCGGGCGAAGAGCACGCCTCTTGTTCCGCCCGGAGGGCGGGCGATCGTTGCCAGAGCCTTCCAGGCCCTGGAGAGTAGCTTCCAGTCCTCCTTCTCTCTCGCCCGGAGGGCGAGCGGAGCCTGCCGGCGCCACAATGCCTCCCCATGAGCGCATGCCGGTGCTCGGTGGCACGCGCCACGCCCCCCGTTCCCCGAGCCCTCAGCGTGGCGCGCCAATGAGCGCGCGGACGTCGGTGACGATCTGCCGGGCCTGGGCGCGGAGCTGACCCTTGCGGGCGATCAGTTCGGCACGCTGCGGATGCCCGCCGCAAAGCTGCACGTGGAAGCGCAGGGCGTTCGACGTTCCGGAAGGCCGGATCGTCAGGTGCGACCGCCGGGCCTCGTCCATGTAGAAGCGGTACCCCTCATCCGGGAACCCGGGCCAGTTGATCGCGTCGTACTTGCCGGTGCGGTAGGCCACCGTGGCGCGCACGGGCAGGCCGCCCAACGTGAGCTGGCGGGCGGCAAAGTCGCGGTACAGCTCCTCCGCCTTGTCGAGCACCTGCCGCTTCTTGGTGTACCCGGCCAGGCCCTCGTACTCGCCGTCCAGCGGGTCCGGCTCGTAGTGCGTCGTGTACAGCCCGATCTCCGGGTCGAGGTACAGCTTTTCATCGAGCAGGTCGAGCAGGTTCGTGCCGCTCTCCTTCGCGTAGGCGGCCAGCTCGGCCACCAAGACCGCGGCGAAGGTGCCGTCCTTGTCGCGCACGTGCCCACCCGCGCCGAGCGACCGCTCGTCCGGCGGGATGCCGCCCAGCAGCGAGAAGCCGTTGCTCTGCTCGAGGGCCGCCACGTTGGCGCAGCGGTCCGGGCCGTCCATTGCCTCCCACGTGCAGATGGACCGGTTGCAGAGCTTCTCCTCGGGGCGCAGCTTGCCCTCGTCGTACAGGGGCAGTTGGCCGCCGTCGGTGATACCGGGCGTATCCTTGCCCAGACGCAGGTCCCAGATCGCCCGCGTGCCGGCCGCGAGCTGCGCGAAGCCGACCCACGTCTTGAGCACGCCCAGACCGTACTTGCGCGCGATCCGCGCGAGCAGGTCCGTCGTGGTGTGCGACAAAACGATGAACTGCCGCTCGGCGTGGCGCACCTTGCCAAAGCGCTGGACCTCGTACTGCAAGCGATACCACAGGATGAGCGACCAGGCATCGTCGGCTGAGAGCAGCGTGTAGTCACGTTCCTCGTTGGTGCCGGGGTGGCGATAGGCGGGGCGTTGATGCGGCGGGACCTTGACGATAACGCCGCAACGGTCCGCGTCCGGGTCGGTGCCGACGATCAAGTCCACTTCTTCCCAGGCACCGGGGTACTCCTGCTGAAACGCCTGCACGGCGATGTCGGCCGCCCGCCAGTCGCCGGGGTCGGGCTGCTGCTCCTTGCCCGGATCGCTGCAAAACGCGGGGAACATGCCGTCCAGCGCGTCGAGCTTCATGATCCGCCGCACCTGCCGGAAGCCGACGTCGTTCAGCACGCGCGGGACGGCCTTGCGCCCGGAGCCGTTGAAGGCGGAGAAGGCGATGGACAGCGGCCGCTTGGCCCTGGTGATGAGCTCCGGCTGGAGGAGGAACCCCTTGACGTGGTTCACGTGCATCGAGTGCAGGTCGATGATGCGGTCGGTGCGCCCGGCGTACCAGCCGGGCGGTGCATCCGGCAGCGGGCTGCCGACGGGCAGGCCGGCATGCTCGCCGCCGGCAAGGGTCTTCCCACTCGGGTCCGGCACACCGCCCAGGAACCACAGCCGCTCCCGCGGTGCCTTGTCCAGCGGCAGCAGCTTGATGGCGTCGAACTGCATCTGCTTGATGAAGCGCTCGTAGATTTCCGCCCGCTCGGCCGGGTCGAACTGCGACCCGTTGTGGCAGGAGAGCTTGAAGCCGTTGTAGCGGAAGTCGTTGTGGCTGGCGGAGATGAACACGCCGACGTCGGCCCGCAGCGTCGGCACCGCGTAGGTCACGCTCGGGTACATGCAGGCTTCGTCGAACAGGTAGACGGTCCACTCGTAGGCCAGGAAGAGTTCAGCAATCAGGCGGGCGAAATCCGCGCCGCGGACGCGGCTGTCAAAGCCCACGACAACTCTGGAGAGCGGCGGCTTGCGCTGCCGGCCGAACTGCGCCACCCCGGCACTGGTCAGCAGCAGCACCACGTCGTTGATCGTATTGGGGCCCTTGAGGACCGGCGCGTGGACGCCCTGTTCCTTGAGCATCAGAACGGCCTCGCGGTCGGCGCCCATCTTCTCGCGGATGCCGCCGGTGCCGAAGCTCACGTCGCGGGCGTAGGCGTTGGTCAGGGCGGCCCAGCGCTGCGCCCGGATGGCCCGCCGCAACCCCTCACGCAGGTTGGGCGAGACGCGGTCGAGCACCTCGGCCAGCAGCCAGCGGCGCAGGTTGGGGACGGTCTTGCCGACCGCATCGTCATAGTAGGTGCCGGTGATGCGGCCGGCGTCGCGTTCGCCCTTCAGGTACGCCGTGATGCCCGCCTCCGCCTCCGCCAACAGTCGAGTGTCGTCCGTGCTGGCCACGTCTGCCTCCTTGGGTGCGACCCGCCGGCCCGGGGGTCGCCGCTGCGCAATGGTTCCACCCAAGCGGGAAGTTGGCCGGCGGTGTGGGGTGGCATGGCCAAGCGCAGCGCCGCCATGCTTCCTCACTCGCCCGATGCTGCCGTCTGCAGCGGCATGCCGGCGCCTTCGGCTTCGGCATGCCGCCCCTCGCTTCCTACTTGCGTGGTCCTATTCAGGCCTCCATCGCTTTCACCGCGTAGGAGACGGTAGTCGGCCGCCGGTGGGGCGTCAACGGGCAGGGCCTCGACCGCGTGCCGGGGGTGTGCTGCCCTCCGCCCGGGCGTGGCGGCGTGGCGTTGCATGGCCGGCCGGCGCCGCTATACTCGACGGCTGGCGCAGAGTCGTGCCGAGTGCGGAGAGCGGACGGTGCGGCTCGGGGGTTGGCGGCGTAGCTCAGCTGGTTAGAGCGTGGGCTTCATAATCCCAAGGGCGTGGGTTCGAGTCCCACCGCCGCTACATAGGACCACCTTAAGCGAAACCCAGGAGCAGCGTGCCGCTGCCGACGGCGCGTGTCTGCGTACGTGTCTAACGTGCCAGACCGGAGAGGGTGCCGTGCTTTCCCGCGACGGCCGTTGGGGGTAAGCACGCCTCTGTAGCCGTGGCACATGCCCACCCCCGCCTGCGGCGGGTGAGGGCATGGCACCCATGCTGAACGGATACCTGCCGACGGGCAGGGCGACATGCCGCGGCGGCCAGCGCTTGCCGGGAGCCCGCGCGGGCTCGGCGGCACGTCGGGGCGGAGTCTTGCGCCGCGACACCCTTGGCGGGTTGGAGAACAGCATGACGCACACGCCGTTCGTTCGTTGGCTCATGGCGGTTCTGTTGTGCCTCGCGGGGTTGCAGGCGTCCTGCGTCCGGCGACCGGCGGTAGAGCAGGTTCCACCGCAGGCGGGTCGCGCACCGGCCGTTGTGCTGAGCGAGAAGGAACGGGCGGAAGGCTTCGAGCCGCTGTTTGACGGCCAGTCGCTCACGGGCTGGGTTATCATGGGCGATGCGGCCGGGTGGGCGGTGCGGGACGGTGTGATCGTCAGTGAGGGCGGTAAGGGGGGCAACTGGCTGCGCTCGCAGGAACAGTACGCGGACTTCATCCTCCGCCTGGAGTGGAAGGTGTCGCCGAACGGCAACAGCGGCGTGTTCCTGCGCTGCCCGGCCGCGGGCGATCCCTGGACGACCGGGCACGAGGTCCAGGTCACCAACGAGCCGCGCGACGACCTGCACTGCACTGGAGCACTGTATGGAACGGTGGCGGTGAGCCCGCGCCCGCATGAGGCGGCGGATGTCTGGCACACCTATGAGATTCGTTGCGTCGGCCCGCGGATCACCGTGATCGCCGACGGCCAGACGTGCGTGGACGCCGACGCCGACTCGGTCGACGCGATCCGGCAGAAGCCGCGCGCCGGGTATATCGGCCTGCAGGACTCGCACACCGGTCCCGGCGGGATGATTGAGTATCGCAACGTCCGAATCAAGCGGCTGTTGCCGCAAAGAGGGCAGCGCTAATGACAAACCGAGCGGGTGGCATGCCCAAGCCGAAGGCGCCGGCATGCTGCGGGTGCAACTGCCTGCGCGTCCGGGAGAGAGCATGGCGGCGCTGCGCTTGGCCATGCCACCCAACGCCGCTCTGACGGGGGAGTTGCGCCAGAGCCCTTTGCGTCACGCGGAGTGTGTAACACCGATGTCTGAAGAAGTCAGGAAGCCCGTTGTTTTTCTCGTCGGCGATCGCGTGTACCTGCGGCCGCTGGAGTTTGCGGACCTAGCGCTGGCCCAGCGCTGGATCAACGATCCCGCCACGCGCCGGGGCCTGACGATTCACTGGCCGATCAACGAGATCGCGGAGCGGAAGTTCATCGAGAAAGCCAGCGAAAGCACGGACCAAGTCGTGCTGGCCATTGTCCTGCGCGACGGGGACCGGCCCATCGGCGCAGTCGGCCTGCACTTCTTGCGCTGGAAGGACCGGGCGGGCGAGGTCGGCATCATGATCGGGGAGGCCCAGTGGCGCGGGCACGGCTACGGGCCCGAAGCCCTGCTGGTGATGCTGCGCTACGCGTTTGAGGAGTTGAACCTCAATCGTGTGCAGATCTGCGTCTACGACTTCAACGACAACGCCCGCCGGGCCTACGAGAAGCTCGGCTTCGTGCGCGAGGGCGTCCAGCGCGAATACACGTTCAAAGAGGGACATTACGTGGACCAGATCGTCTACTCGATGCTGGCCCGGGAGTGGTTCGCGCGCCAGCAGTAGACTCTGTCAACTGCCTGCGCTGGAGGGGTCTGACGAAGGGGCACCCGGATAGTCACGAGGCGCGTACCTCCCCCAGTCCCGCTGCAACTGGTCGTCCGGAGCAGGGTCACCACTCGGCCGCTAGCCCGGCGGCGACTCTCGGAAGAACAAGACGAACGCGACGGCGCACAGAACCGTCAATACGCAGGGGAAGAGGAAGATCGGGCGCCAGCGGAACTTCCCCTCTCGCCGGAAGTAGTCCATGATGACGCCTGTAACCTGCGTCCCGATGAAGTTGCCCAGACCCAGGGTGACTACCGCGATCAGTGCCTGGGCCGAAGCTCTGATATCAGGGGGTGCTACGCGGTCCACGTACATTTGCCCCGCGAAGAAGAAGAACGTGTACCCGATGCCGTGGAGGCTCAGCGAGGTGATGACCAGCCACACGGGCCTCATCAGGGCGAAGATCACGTAACGTGCGGGCCACGCTATCACCCCCAGGGCCAGCGTCCAGCGCATGCCCAGGTGTCTGAGGGACCAGTCCAGCACGAAAGCCATGGCCGCGATCTCGGCGAACTGCGCGATCGTCATGACGCCCGAGACGTTTTTGTGCTGTACGCCGAGCTCTTCCAGAAACGGCGCCGTGGGAACGTAGTAGAACTGTAGTTCGGTCGTCACCACGAATGAGATCAGGAGGAACACGAGGAAGCTCGGGTCTCCCATCATCTTGAACGCGTCGATGAAGGCGAGCGGGTTGCCCGGCTCCGTCGGCGGCGGCGTGTGAGGGAGAAAGAAACAGAATACTCCCATTATCAGCGAGAACACGCCGGCCAGCATGAGACAGTCACTACCGCGCACGGGCCACTTGCCTAGCCGGCGCCAACACGCCAGCAGCAGTCCGGCCACGATCCACCCGATGGTGCCCCAGACGCGCACCCGGGGCGCCCAGGTATTCGAGTCGGTCAAGTGGGTGAACATCAGGGAGTTCACCAACGCCAGGGTGGGCGCATAGAGCAGTGAATACGCCCCCATCAACCCAAACAGGCCCCAGAACTTGGCCTGCCGGGCGGCCCACAGCAGCAACACGCCCCCGAAGAGGTGCACACCGGCCAGAAAGAACTCCGTGGCCACCCACCGATCGGCGATTTGCCCGCCGATAAACGGCGAGACGATGCACGCCAGCCACAACGTCGCATAGATCCAGGCGACCCGCTTGCCGCTCATCTTCAACGGGCCGACCAGGTGGGATGCCAGTACCGGTGCCCAAGCGCCCCAGATCGCAAACTGAAGAAACATCATGGCGCTCAGGCTGACGTAAAGCTGCCACTTCATATCAGTACCCCGTTGCTTTGTTGGCTTTCCTGCGCGTAACCCTCGATCCGACCCTGCACCGCGCCCCCTCGTTCGCGTCGTCGCTTTCTCTGCCCAACCGCATCCTCGTCGCTCGTCTCGCGCCGCATTCGTGGGGCGCCCTTGCGGCATCGGCGGAGATCATCCGCAGATTTCGCAGATTACACAGATGAAGAGCAGGGCAACGCAACACCTTCCCGCTTTGAGGGTGAGCGGGGAATCTATGTCTTCTTACACCACCGAGGCACGGAGAGAATTCCGTCAGTTGTCTCCGTGTCCTCCGCGTCTGCGTGGTGAGGAACCCTTCCGCAAGCCACCCAATATTCATCACGCACCGACCCGCCCGTCACGCCCAATCTGTGTAATCTGCGCAATCTGTGGATAGAGCCGGTCCTATTCCTCCTGCGCGAACGCCGCGTCGAACGCCCGCGCCGACCGGGCGAAATCGAGCTGGCGCATGAACGCCAACGCCTCGGCCGCCCCGTGCTCGCGGTCCATCATGGGGTCCTCCCATTCCACCGACAGCGGCCCGTCGTAGCCGATGTGGTTGAGGCCGCGGATAATCCCCTCGAAGTCGATCAGCCCGCGGCCCGGCGAACGGAAATCCCAGTAGCGATCGGCGTCGCCGAAGTCCGCATGCCCGCCGAACACCCCGATCAGCCGCGGCCCCTCCGCCCACCAGGCGTCCTTCATGTGTACGTGCAGAATCCGCCGGGCGAACGAGCGGATGAACGCCAGGTAATCGACGCCCTGGTAGCCGAAGTGCGACGGGTCGTAGTTGAAGCCGAAGCGCTTGTGGCCCTCAATGGCCAGCAGGGCCCGGGCGGCACTGCGGATGTCGAAGGCAATCTCGGTGGGATGCACTTCCAGGGCGAAGTACGCGTCCACCTGCTCGAACACATCCAGGATCGGCTTGAATCGCCGGCCGAAGTCCGCGTAACCCTCGTCAATCTGCTGCGGCAGGTTGGGCGGGAACGAGTACACCAGGTGCCAGATGCTGCTGCCGGTAAAGCCGTTAACGACCACGCGCTTGAGCTGTTCCTTCACCTTCGCCGGGGCGGCGTCGAAGAAGCGCCGGGCGGCCCGGGCCGTGTCCATCATCTCCTGGGCCGCACGTTGCCGCACGCCCTCGGGGTCGCCGTTGCCCCAGACGTGCGGTGGCAGGATGGCCTTGTGCCGCTCGTCGATGCGGTCGCAGATGGCCTGGCCGACGAGATGGGCGCTAATGGCGAAACAGCCCAATCCGTGCTGCTGGAGAATCTTCCAGCGATTGGCACAGTATTGATGGTCTTTCAGCGCGCGTTGGACGTCGAAGTGGTCACCCCAGCAGGCGACCTCGACGCCGTCGTAGCCGAACCCGGCCGCCTTCGCGCACATCTGCTCGAACGAGAGGTCCGCCCATTGCCCGGTGAACAGTGTAATTGGCCTAGCCATGATCTTGTACTGCTTTCTGTTAAGATGTTACGCAATATAGCATGACACCGGCAAGCACCAGGAGGGTGGCATGGTCAAGACCCGGCGCGCCGGGGCCCTGCTCCTCCCCGGACTGGCGGACAGCCGCAAGAGCATGCCGGCGCCTTCGGCTTGGGCATGCCACCCTGCTGCGTTGGCCACCCTGTTGCGTTGGTTACCCTGTTGCGTTGGTCAGCGTCCCCGTTGACCTACTTCACCTCGCTCATCTTGACGGCCGAGCGGTGCTTTGCCGCCAGCAGGGCCGCCTCCAGCACCCGCTGCGTCTCATACGCATCCGCAAAGTCCGGCAGCGGCAGCAGCGGCTGCTGCCCGCCCAGCACGCGAAGTATGTCGGCCGTCATGTTCACGAACCCGTGCTCGTACCCAATGATGTGCGCATCGGGCCACCAGGCGTCCGCATACGGGTGGTGCCCGCCCGACGTGCACATGATCCGGCGCCAGCCGGCCGTGCGCGCGTCCTCCTGGTTGTCGTAGAACCACAGCAGGTTCATGTCCTCGAAGTTCCAGCGCAGCGCCCCGGCTGAGCCGTTGAGCTCGATGTAGTTGGCATTCTGATGCCCGGTCGCCAGCCGCGTCGCCTCGAAGCTCGCCACCGCCCCCTGCTTGAACCGCGCTAGAAACACCACGCAATCGTCCACGTCGCTGCGGCCACGCTCGCCGCTCTTGCTGCCCGGCTTAACGCGCTCCTTGATGAACGTTTCGGCGATGCCGCCGGTGACTTCCGTGATCTGGTCGCCGGTCAGGAAGCGGGCCAGGTCAATGATGTGGGCGTTGAGATCGCCGTGCGCTCCGGAGCCGGCCCGCTTCTTCTCGAAACGCCAGACGAGCGGTGTGTCCGGCCCGCCCCAGCTTTGCAGGTAGCTGGCCCGCACGTGGTAGAGGCGTCCGATGCGCCCCTCCCGCACGAGCTGATAGGCGAGGGCGACGGCCGGGCAGCGCCGGTAGTTGAACCACACGAACGTCTTGCCCTTTGCCTTGGCGGCCGCGGCTTTCATCGCCCGGGCGTGCTCGAGGGTGTCCGCCAGCGGTTTCTCGCAGGCGACGTGCTTGCCGGCCTCCAGCATGGCGATGGACTGTTCCGCGTGCACGTCGTTCGGCGTGCAGACGTCGACGAGGTTGATCGCGTCGTTGTCGGCAATCTCGCGCCAGCGCGTCGTCGCCTGCTGCCAGCCCCAGCGCTGGGCGAAGCGCTCCACGCCTTCCTGGTCACGGGCGGCCACCGTGTGCAGCACCGGCGTCAGCGGCACGTCGAAGAACTTGGCTACCTTCAGGTAGGCGTTGCTGTGCGCCCGACCCATGAACTGCTGCCCGATCAGGGCGACGTTGCAGACCCTCTCCATGCGATGTTCTCCCTGCTGTTGCCAAGCCAAGCTGCCCTCTTCGGGCATTATCACACGCGCCGGGCAGGACTCGAACCTGCGACCGTCGGATTAGAAATCCGATGCTCTGTCCACCTGAGCTACCGGCGCTCACGTTCTCTCCGCGCCTGTCGTGTGCGCGGGCAAGAGTGGACCCTGGTCCCCGGACTCATGCACGTCCGTCGCGGTACCCTACCGCCTCACGTCCGGCCGTCAAGCGCAAGCGGCTTGCCGCGGGCGATCGGCGTGATCGGACCGGCCGCCCGCGTGGTCGCACCGGCGGTCGACGGAATCGTGCCGGCCGTCGGTGTGATCGGACCGGTGCTCATCTCTGCGGTGGCTGCCGGTGCGGTCCGCGGCGCCACCACGGCACGGTCAGCCGATCGGGCGAGGTGGCCGCCGCTACCCGGGACGCACGTTTTCCCCGGTCCTTGCCGCTGGGCTGCTTGTATTCGACGTTTCCTCTGTACGCAGGTCGAGATCGCCGTACGGAGTGGGAAAAGTGGCACGCACGTTTTCGGTCGCGGTATTGTTGCTGCTGGCGGGCTGCGCGGGGCAGTCCGCGCGCTGGGCGGACGCCGGTCGGCCGGCCGTGGACGTCGAGGCCCTCGCCGGCGCGCGGGCCGCCACCGTGCTGGAGGGTCGCTACGGCGGGGTCCTGCACAGCCCGGTCGCCCAGCGCCGCCTGGAACACCTCGGCGCGACCCTTGTCACGGCCAGGCCTGCGCTGCAACGTGATTATCACTACTTCCTGCTGGACTCGGATGAACTGAACGCCTTCTCGCTGCCCGGCGGCCGCCTCTACCTGACGCGGGGCCTGTACGACAGCCTGACCACCGACGCCCAGCTCGCCGGGGTGCTTGCCCACGAGTTGGCTCACCTGGAGAACCGCGACCACTTCAAGTCGCGCGCCGTGCCATCGACGGAGATGCTCGACCGCGAGTTGGCGGCCGACGCCCGGGCGGCCGAGTACCTGCGGGCGACAGGGGTCTCGCCGATGGCACTCGCCGAAGTCGTACAACTGGTGGCCAACGTCCAGCCCCCCGGCTGGGCGGATACGCGCTGCAACCAGTTGCTGCGTCTCTCCCTGCCCAACGGCGGCGCGGCGGAGACGCTCGCCGTCGCACCTTAGATAGCGCAATGCGAATGGGAAGTATCGTGGGTGGCATGCTCAAGCCGAAGGCGCCGGCATGCTTCGGCAACAGCCTCTTGTTCGCCGGGTGGAGTGCTCGATCGTACCCTGCCCGGAGTTGTCATGCCACCCCGGGCCCGCATGGCGGCGCTGCGCTTGGCCATGCCACCCCGGGGTTGCTGCCGGTCTTCCCATTGTGGGGAGCTGTTTGGTGCTCCGGTACCGGCGCCGCCTGCCGAACCACTGTTTCACAGAGATGCTCAAGCCGGAAAGGGACCGGGCGTCATGCTTACGGACAACGTCCTTGATCTGATCGGCAATACCCCGCTGCTACGGCTGAACGGCGAGTGCATCTACGCCAAGGCCGAGTTCCTCAACCCCGGCGGGAGCATCAAGGACCGCGTCGCGCGGGGCATGATCGACGGCGCCGAGCGTGACGGCCGGTTGGAACCCGGGGCACTCATCGTCGAACCGACGTCCGGCAACACCGGCATCGGCCTCGCTCTGGTGGGGCGGTTGCGCGGTTATCGCGTCCGCATCGTGATGCCGGCCGGCATGAGCGACGAACGCAAGAAGCTCATCCGGGCCTTGGGCGCCGAACTGGTCCTTACGCCGGACGCGGAAGGCATCGCCGGCGCCGTGGCCCGGGCCCGGCAGATCGCCGCCGCCGAACCCGAGGCCTTCATCCCCAACCAGTTCGAGAACGCCGACAACCCACGCGTCCATTACGAGGAAACCGCCCCCGAGCTCTGGCGCCAGATGACGGGGCAGGTGGACTGCCTGGTGGCCGGCGTCGGCAGCGGCGGCACCCTCCAGGGTGTCGGCACGTTCCTGAAAGAGCGTAAGCCGGGCGTGAAGATCATCGCGGTCGAGCCGAAGAACGTCTCCGCCCTGCTCGGGCATGAGCCCGGTCTGCACCAGATTCAGGGCATCGGGGACGGGTTCATCCCGGCCGTGCTGGACGTGGCGCTGGTCGATGATGTCATCGAGGTGACCGACGAAGACGCCATTCAGACGACGCGCGAATTGGGCGCCACGAAGGGCCTGCTGGTGGGCATCTCCTCCGGCGCCAACGTCTGGGCCGCCCGGCAACTGGCCCGCAAGATCAAGGGCAACATCGTCACCGTCCTGCCCGACCGCGCCGAGCGCTATTTCAGCACCGCGCTACTGTAGAGGTCTCCGCTCCGCGGGTGCAGCGCGCGCGGCGCCGGTCGGAAGGTCCGGCGACCTCCGCCGAGGTACCGATCCTCAGCAACGGCCTACCGCAGGAACACCAGGGTGATGAGCAGGAAGATCGGGACCAGGATGCCCACGCTGTACAGCATGTAACCAAAGAAGCTGGGCATCTTGATGCCGCTCTGCTCGGCGATGCTCTTGACCATGAAGTTGGGCCCGTTGCCGATGTAGGTCATCGCGCCCATGAAGACGGCCCCGAGTGAGACGCCGACCAGCATCCGGGCCAGGATGCTCCCCCCGCCGATCAGCGACACCGTACCCGCGGCACCCTCCGGCGTCATGCTGGAAGCGGTCTCGAAGAACACCACGTAGGTCGGCGCGTTGTCGAGGAAGCTGGACAGCGCCCCCGTCGCCCAGAAGAAGCGGGCCGGCGAGTTGAGGTACTGCCCCAGCGTTTTGCCGTTGGCTTGCAGAATCTCGATGGGCGCCTGCATGCAGATGAAGATGCCGATGAACAAGGCCGCCACTTCGAGGATCGCGTGATAGTTGAACTGGTTGGCGGCACGGGCCTTAGGCGGCGTGAACTTCAGCGACAGCGCCACCAGTCCCAGCATGATCAGCTCCCGCATATACGGGAACGGGCGGAACAGCCCGAAGAACTCCTTCTCCGGATCAATAGTCCCGACGCAGAACACCACGCCCAGCAGCCACACGAAGTTGAGCTTGCCCGTCAGACTCAGATGCGTAACCTGGGTCTCATCCCGCACCAAGTCCCGCTTCTCCTCCTTCCGATAAGCCATCGTGTCCCACAGGTAGTAGACCACCAGGACGATCCCGCACGCGACGGCCCACTCCACCCACAGGCTGAACGTCCACAGGAACGGCACCCCGCGCAGGTAGCCCAGGAACAGCGGCGGGTCCCCGATGGGCAACAGGCAGCCGCCGATGTTGCTGACCAGGAAGATGAAGAAGATCACGGTATGCTTGACGTGCTTCCGCTCGGCGTTGGTCTGCAGCAGCGGGCGGATGAGCAGCATGCTCGCCCCGGTGGTGCCGATGAAGCTGGCGATCACCGCCCCGACCGCCAGGAAGCCCGTGTTGGTCACCGGGTGGGCGGCCAGGTTCCCCCGCAGCGATATCCCACCGCTGATCACGTACAACGCGAACAGCAGCACGATGAACGGGATGTACTCCGCCAGCACCGCGTGTTCGAGCAGGGTGACGACCTTGCCGGCCCCGAAGGCCGCGTAGTAGTACAAGAGCGTGATGGCCGCGAATGCCAGCGCCACCATCAGCCGGTTCTTGTTGCTCTCCCACCAGTGCGACGTGACGTGCACCAGCGGCAGGATGGCGATCGCCAGCAGAATCCCCGCGAAGGGAAGCACCGCCAGCATATGGGGGATGTGGTGTGCCCCCGCGGCGTGCCCTTCGGCGCCGTGCGCCGCCGCGGTGAAATGATGTTGCATCAGCAGGGCCAGCGCGATGACCCCGAGGGCTATCGCCAGCCACTCCACGGTACTTAGACGAGTGGGACGGTGCGCGTGCGCGTTGGGCATGGTCATGCTGGCTTCCACGCTGTCGGCTCCTGCTACGGGTATCGATGTCGGACGTGGCGCCCGCCCCACCCTCGGGACGGACGGCTCCGCGGCATGCGGACGCCCTGCCGGCCGCCAGCGTTGCGTTCCTTTCCCTGGCCTTCCAGAGTACCCCGCATCCGCCGCCAGCCGATGCTACGTTCGTATCGGCAGCGGCAGGGATGCACCTTGCCCCCGGACGGGCCCGCTGCCGCGTCCGGGAAAGAGCGGGCATCATGCCCGAAAACGCTTGCGGAATCCACACTGTACCGGGCGGCTTATCGGGAGTTGCGTCGTCGTGCTCAGACCCCCGGCGGGCCGCCTTACCAACGGCTCGGGCGCCATCGGGTGCCCCCCAACGCCCCGGATCGCCGCGCGGGTGTCCGCGTACCACGCATGATCCTCGTGGATTCGGGCACGGATGGGCTCAAAGGAAGGAGCGTCGCGTCCGCCCCCGCAGGTGGCTGCGCCCGCGGGCCTGCCGGCCGGCCAGCTCGTACAGCCGCCGCAGCATGTCGGGAAAGGCCTGCTCGCCGAGTTGGTCGAGGACGGAGACGATTTCGTTATGGATGGCCTGCTGCTGATCGGCGGGAAGGTGGTGCGGCTGGTCGGCGTCGTCGAAGAGTGCCAACAACTTGGCAGCGAACCGATCCACGGCCCGTTCGCCCGGCCTGTTGAGGTGGCGTTCCTTGCTGCTCATGGGACCATCCGCTTGCGACCATTCCCTGTCGAAGCATTCGTCCCCTTCTCCTTCTGCCGTCAAACTACCCGACGTCGCGGACCTCGCCAAGCGAAATCGCTGTTCTTCGCCCGGCAATTTCTGCGCTGCGACCGCAAGTGCGGCCGTCGTGAAGCGCCGCGCTTGCCGCGCTTGCCGAACTTCACGGTAAGAGTGCCGCACCGTGTCTCACTTGCGGGTCGAGCACAAGACGGACGCACGCGGCAGCGCGGCGCGTGCGCCCGCGCCGTAGATTGAACCGGCGCCGCGCGTCCGCACGACCGCAAGCGCTTGCCCGCGCGCCGTGCCACATCATGGCACGCAAAAAAATGCGCCGCAGACGCCGCGGACGTGGGTAAGCATCTGCTGTCTCGACCCCTCTCCCTGTCAGGGAGAGGGGAAGGGGCGAGTGTAGAGGCACCGATGACGCGCGACCGGCGTACAAGTATGCTCACGCGCAACTGCCAACGTGGGAAAGCATGGCACCCGCGCGGGCTCCTGGCGGCAGATGTGGTATGGCGCGAGTCGCCTTCGCTTCGGACGACGGAACGGCCATCGCCGCGCATACGGGGCGTTGTGCCTGCTTCGTGATCTACAACGTCGCGGACGGCCAGGCACCTCGCGTGGAAAGCCGGGCCAACACGTTCACGACGCACGCCCAGGAGGGTTGCGCCGGACCGCACGCGCCCGGTCCGCCGGCCGGACACCACTCGCATGCGTCGCTGTTGGACGCCTTGGCCGATTGTCAGGTGCTGGTGACGCGCGGCTTGGGCCCGCGCCTGCTGGCCGACCTCGGCGCGCGGGGTATTGACGTTTGCGTCTGCAACGCGGACGGCGTCGAGGATGCCGCCCGCCTGTTCGCGGCCGGGCAACTCCGCCGCGCCCGACCCACAGACGCCTGCGGCCGGTCGCACCGGTAGACGTGCCCCCTTCCGCAACGCGCTGACCTCCATGCCGTCAATGGGGCGTCGCTCGCGCGGATGGCCGCCGTGACATGCTACCCGCTCCGGGTCGGTCAGAGTCCGACGCGGCGGCGCGCGGTAAGCTGCTGGCGGGCGGCCTCGGCCGTCGCGCGGAGCAGGATGGCCACCGTCACCGGGCCCACGCCGCCGGGCACCGGTGTGATCGCCTCCGCCACTCGACACACTTCGTCGAAGGCCACGTCGCCGACAACCTGGCGCTCGCCGCGGTCGTTGACGATCCGGTTGATGCCGACGTCGATCACGACCGCGCCGGCCCGGACGTGGTCCGCGTGAATGAGGTTCGGCTTGCCGACGGCCACCACCAGCAGCTCGGCTTGGCGAGTGTGCAGCCCAAGGTCGCGGGTCGCAATGTGACAACTTGTGACCGTTGCTCCGGCGTGCACGAGGAACAGTGACGTCGGCCGGCCTGCGACCTCGCCTTGCCCGACAATCACCGCTTCCAACCCCGGCACCGTGCAGCCGGCTTCCTTCACCAGCTCCATGACGGCCCGTGCCGTGCAGGGCGCGATGATCGGGCTGTCGTAGAAGAGCAACCCGATGTTGGCGGGGTTGACACCCTCGACGTCCTTGTAGGGGTCGATGCAGTACTGCAGGGCCGGGGTGTCGATCCCCGCCGGCAGGGGCAGCAGCAGCAGGATGCCGGTGACCGACTCATCCGCGTTGAGTTGGCGGATCCTCGCGCTGATCTGCGGCTCGCGGGCGGCCGGGTCCAGCACGTGGAGGTGGTACTCGATGCCCACCTCCTGACAGTGCCGCTCCTGTGAGCGGGCGTAGATTTCCCCCGCGACCGGGTCGCCCACCATCACCGCGTGCAGGTTCACGCGCACGCCGTCGCGGGCAAGGGCCGCCACCTGCTGGGCCGCCTCCGCCTTGATCCGCCGAGCCACGGCCTGCCCGTCGATGACGCGCGCACCCGTGGAAGACGCAGCGCGTGACATGTTCACTCCTTCCTGCCGCGGTGTATGACGCCCGGCCTGGGACGCACCCGTCGGCGCGGCGCCCGCCCGTGGGCGGCAGGCACCTGACCTGGCCTGGTCGTTCACACCCCGCTCGACGCCGGCCTCAGCAATACGGGCTCAAACCAGATACAGTACCCGGTCAACGCCACGATGCCGACCCCGGCCGCCACCAGCAGCACGAGCTGAAGCCGCCGGACCACGCGATCGAACCGGCACGCCCTGGCGGGATCGCCGGCCAAGCTGGTCAGGAACCGCACCCGGCTGGCGATCGACGAATGCCGCCAACTTCGCTCCCCGCGCGGGATGCCGTTCAGGATCGCCACCCGCTCCAACGCCGAGACGAAGACGGCCGCCCCGGTCGCGCAGACGCGGGCATGGGCGTTGGTGGCGCTGCCCACGCCGTGCTCGCGGGCATTGTCGTCAGCCGCGCGGCCGGGGCCGTGCACACTGCATGGCGTCCGACATCCGCTCGGCTCGGGAGTCGCGCAGGCCGCTCCGAACACGTCCGCTTGCCGCTCGAAGCGCCGTGACACCCAGCCGAAACCCAGCCCCCACACGGCCAGGGTCAGGACCAGTCCACACCCCTGGATGACGAGGAGGTCGGTCTCGCCGAGCTGCCCTCCGCGGGCTCCCCAGCGCAGCAGGAGTTCCATAGCGGCCGCCACCACCAGCCAGCCGACGAAGGCAAAGACGAGAAACAGCGGAATGTGCCGGTACCGCACATGGCCCGCCTCATGCCCGAAGACAGCCGCAATCTGGGAGGAGTCCATCCGGCTGAGGAGCCCGTCGGACAGCAGAACGTACCGAACCGGGGCCCACATGCCCATGACGGCCGCGTTGACCATCATGCCGTCGCTCTTCCACACCAGGATGTCGCGGCAGCGCATGCCGATCTTCCGGCAAAGTCCTTCGAGTTCGCGACGCAGTGCCCCCTGGGGCAGCGGTTCCGTCGCCCAGATCCGCACCAGCAGCACCGGGGCGGCAAAGAAAACGCCGAGAGCCCCGACACCAAGGACGGCGTCGGGCATCCACACCCAGCCGCCCGCCCAACGCGTCAGTAGCCCGCTGTAGCCGTCGGTCAGGTTGGCAATGAACAGGATGAGCGTCAGAGGGATAACGAAAACCAGGAGCTGGTTTCGCAGAAAGCCCTCGAGGTAGCGTCCGAGCCGCCAGGGCGCGGGTGCGTCAGCGACTGAGCCCGTGTCGGGGTCGAAAGTGGCCGCCCGCAGCGCGCGTTCAAACGGAAACGCCACCAGCCACAGCAGCACGAGGCCCGCCAGGAACGGCGTCAGCACTGCAAGATCACCCAGAGTACGCAGTGCCGGCGACTGGATGGCAAACCAGTTCGGCCACGGGGTGCAGAAGAGGCTCACGCCAAACCCAAGCATCAACGCGCTCCGCAGCAGGAGCGTCATGCGGTGATGGAAGAGCTGAGCCGCAGCCGGTCCTGCGGCTGTCGCGCTGAGCCGTACCATTGCCCGGCGTCCCGCCCACCAACCTCCAAGACAGCAGGCGGGGATCGGTCCCAGCGCCACGAGCAGCGTCCACGCCACATCGTTGGCGGAGACCATGTACCAAGCGACCCTCTGGTCCGACCGCCAGAACAACAGCCCGTACGCAATGATGATGAATATGTAAATATGCATTAAATCGTGCAGTAGCAGTTTTCCGTGTTGCGAGTGCAACCTGGGGATGCGGATAGCGGTATTGACGAATATCGGTACCATGAACCTAATTCGGGCGGTGTGGACAGGTTCCATGTACCCGGGTGCGGGCGGCCGCGGCGGGTCGTGTCGGGGGACGTCGGCGAAACAAACCGGAATGCCATACGTTACGCTCGATAAGGTCGCGGCAGGCGCTGCGTCGTGCCTGCTCCGGCGGCGCGCGACAGGCGATGCTTTTACCAGGAGTGTGCGGCTATGAGAAGCGGTGGATGGGTCTGGTGGGTGTTGGGAATGGTCGTCGTTCTGACGTGGGGGAGCGACGGGGCCTGGGCCCAGGCTGCTGCGGGCCAGACGCCGCCTGCGGCGGCCACGGGGGACGAGCCTGCGCCCGCCGAGGAACCGAAGGCGGCCCCGGAGGGTGAGGAGCCGGGTCAGGACCGCGCGCCGGGGGGGCGTGCCCGGCAACGGCAGCAACAGCGGGACGCGGCTCAGGAACTGCGGGACACGATCGAGCAACTCAAGGAGTTGCGGTCGGCCATGCAGGAGGAGCTGGAGCTGAGCAGGGAGCAGGTACAGACCATCAACGAGATGTTCGAGGAGCATTTCGAGAAGCTCGAAGAGGCGAAGGGGAACCTCCAGCAGAGCGAGAAGGAGCGGGCGGCCCTGCAGCAGGAGCTCGCGGAGCTCCGCGAGCAGATGCGGGAAGCGCGCGAAGCCGGCGATCGCGCCAAGATGGAGGAGCTCCAGGCAAAGATGCGCGAGGTGTGGCAGCGCGGCGCCCAGGGTTTCCGCCAGGCGACGGCCGAGTTCATCGAGAATCTGCGGGGCACGCTCGAGCGGGACCAGATCGAGGGTTTCATGCAGATCGTGCAGCGCCTGCACCTGGGCATGGAGCCGCGCGAGGGGCGCGAGAGACTCCAGCTTCTCTGGCGGACCGTGCTGGCGCCGGACTTCGGGCTTTCGGAGGAGCAGTCGGAGAAGATTCGCGACGTGATGCGCGAGGCACGCCGGTCGGCGCGACCGGACGAAGGGGAGAGGCCCGACCTCGACCGCCTGTACGAAGACATGAAGAAGCGCATCATGGAGCAGCTTACCGATGAACAGCGCGCCCGCCTGGAGGAGACGCTCAAGCGCGAGCAGGAGCGGATGAACCGGGAGGGTGACGAACGGGGACGGCGCGTCCGCGAGCGGCGACCGGCGCCGACGCAGCCGGCACCCGCCCCTGAACATGAGGACGAAGAGGAACCCGACGAGGAGCACGAATAGGCCGGGTCCGGGACACGGGGCGCCCGGACGTCCCGTGCAGTGCCGCCCCTGCGGCTCATGGAAAGCGGAGCCAACGCCGGCGCAAGGGCGCGGGCTGGGTTCCGCCCGGCGGGGAAGGGCTGCCGGCTGCGCGGCTTGCCCAAGCCCGAAGGACAGCACACGGGGCGCCCTGTCCGCCCCCACGACACGTGGGGCGCGGGCAGGGCTCTCTTTTTTTCGCGGGGACGCACCGGCAGGCGAGGCACGCTCAGTGACGGTGCGCGCGCTGCACGTCACCGGGCGAGTTTGAGGAACTTGCTCCGGCTGACAACAACCCGTTCGGGTGAAAGCGACGCCACAGGCAACCGTAAGCGCCGCGGCCAAAGGAGAGGCCTTGTCAAACGAGGGTGCGCGTTCCGGATATTTTTGCCACCTTCTTCCGGTAACTCCCGCCGCGTCACGGCCTCGGCCTGGCCGTCATGCCGTCGTAGACAACGCCGACGAAAACCTCAGGCGCCATGCCGCCGCGACCCCACTGCGCATCCAGGTCCTGCGTGGGGTGGGCGGCAATCACCTCGTCGCGCGTCTTGCCCTGCTGCACGAGTTCCCGCACGCGGTCCCGCACGGTCTGCAGCATCTGCCGGTACGCCCGCAACTCAGGTAGGTGGGCCAGCGGGCCATGACCAGGAATGATCTGCGTCTCGTCGTTGGCCAACGTCAAC
>JAKQDH010000074.1 GCA_029558835.1 Planctomycetota bacterium
ACCGTGTTGAAATTGATGTTCGGCCTGACGGTGGCGTTGATCGGGATGGGGACGGTGTTTTTCGCCCTCGTCCTGTTGGTGTTTTTCATTAACCTGATGAGCCGGGCGACGCGGCTGGCGTCGGCGCCGAAGGCGGCCAAGGCGGCTGCGGCCCCGGCGGGGGCTGCGGCGGCGGTGGACGACGGGGAGCTGCCGGCGGTGATTGCGGCGGCCATCGAGGCCTGGCGCGGCAAGGGCCGCTAGGGGCCGCTCAGGGAGACACGACGGGGCGTGGGCGGCTGCGCCCTGTGAGACAGAAGCCAGAAAAGGAGACGGCGGACATGAAGAAGTTTCGCGTTCACGTGAACGGCAAGTCGTACGAGGTGGAAGTGGAGGAGATCAGCGGTTCGGCCCCTGCGGCGGCGCCGAAGCCTGCGGCGGCGCCGAAGCCTGCGGCGGCTGCGGCCCCGGCGGCCCCGAAGCCTGCGGCGGCCCCTGCGGCGGCGGCGGGCGACGAGGTGATTGCGGCGCCGATGCCGGGCAAGGTCCTCTCGATTGCGGTGCAGCAGGGCCAGGCGGTCAAGGCGGGGGATCTGATCCTGGTTCTCGAGGCGATGAAGATGGAGAACGAGATTTTCTGCGGCCGCGACGGGGTGGTCAAGCAGATCGGGGTGAGCGTCAACGCCACGGTCAACACGGGGGACACGATGGCCGTGATCGGCTGATCCGCGGCGGCCTCAACGGGGAAAGGATACACCGATGGAAATCAACCTTCTGCATGCCGTGCAGGCCCTGGTGCAGAGCACGGGGTTCATGTCGATTAGCTACCAGCAGGCGATCATGCTCGGGATCTCCTTTGTGCTGTTGTACCTGGCGATCGTCAAGGGGTTCGAGCCGCTGCTGCTGCTGCCGATCGCCTTCGGGATGCTGCTGGCCAACATCCCGGCGGCGGGGCTGATGTCGCCGCCGACGGTGGAGATCGACGCGGTGACGGGCAAGGAGAAGACGGTGGTGGGGGGTCTTTTGTGGTACCTCTACCAGGGGGTGAAGCTGGGGATCTACCCGCCGCTGATCTTTTTGGGGGTGGGGGCGATGACGGACTTCGGGCCGCTGATCGCCAACCCCAAGACGCTGCTCTTGGGGGCGGCGGCGCAGCTGGGGATCTTCACGACGTTCATGGGGGCGCTCTACCTGGGGTTCAACCCGCAGGAGTGCGGCTCGATCGGGATCATCGGGGGGGCCGACGGCCCGACGGCGATCTTCGTGACCTCGAAGCTGGCCCCGCACCTCTTGGGGGCCATAGCGATTGCGGCCTACTCGTACATGGCGCTGGTGCCGATCATCCAGCCGCCGATCATGCGCCTGCTGACGACGCAGAAGATGCGGCGGGTGGTGATGGAGCAGCTGCGGCCGGTGTCGAAGACCGAGCGGATCATCTTCCCGATCGCGGTGACGCTGGTGTGCTCGCTGATGCTGCCGGACGCCACGCCGCTGATCGGGATGCTGATGCTGGGCAACCTGTTCCGGGAGTGCGGGGTGGTGGCGCGGCTCAACGACACCTCGCAGAACGCGCTGATCAACATCGTGACGATTTTTCTGGGCACGACGGTGGGGGCCACGGCGAGCGCGGAGAACTTTTTGACCTTCCAGACGATCTCGATCGTGATCCTGGGGCTATTGGCCTTCTGCGTGGGCACGGCGGGGGGGGTGCTCTTCGGGGTGATCATGTACTTCGTTTCGGGCGGGAAGGTCAACCCGCTGATCGGTTCGGCGGGGGTTTCGGCGGTGCCGATGGCGGCCCGGGTCTCGCAGGTGGTGGGGCAGAAGGAGAACCCGA
>JAKQDH010000092.1 GCA_029558835.1 Planctomycetota bacterium
GACAGCCTCCTTTCGGTATCTAGTCATATAACTAGATACCACCAGGCCCGGAAGCTGTCAAGAGGCGTTCCCGCTCCACTCTCCCTCGGTCATTCCGCCAAGTTCGCTTGCGAACCCGCCCAGATTACTATGAAATGGCCAAACACTAGGCCCAGGTCCTCAGGACCTGGGGGCCTGATGATGGGTCGCTGCGCGCTCGGGCCTGCGCATGGTTTCCCGCGACTGCCGTCGCATACGGTTTCAGCGTCTTCCGCGTTACGGGCAAGCACGCTCCTGCACCAGGGAACGCCTTTGCCACCGCCGCCCTCACCCCTACGCCTCTCCCGGGGGGAGAGGGGTTTCGACACCGCACGCGTCGCCTTGCCCGAGGCGCACAAGGGCATGAACCCACGCAAAACACCTACTCTGTCGCGGGAACGCGTGGCACCCAGGCGGCGCGGTACGCCGGGCACGTGGATCGCCATCGTTCTAGCGAATCTGGCGCTCGAGGGCGTAGATTTCCACGCGGCGATTGCGGGTCTGGTTGTCGGTGCTGGTGTTAGGCACCAGCGGCCGAAACTCGCCACAGCCGCCCGCCACCAGGCGTTCGACGTCGATCCCCTGGGTACTCAGGTGCCGCACGACCGAGAGGGCCCGCTCGGTGCTGAGCTGCCAGTTGTCGTCCCAGCCGCTCTTCTTGATGGGCTGGTTGTCGGTGTGGCCGATGACGAGGACGTCCTTGTCGCCGTATTCGCTGCGCAGCGTGCTGATGACCCGATCGAGGACGCGCCGCGCGCCGTCGCGCAGGGTGGCCTTGCCCACTGGAAACAGCACGCTGTCCTCGATGGCGATCATGGCGCCGCCCGGCACGGGAGTCCAGCCCGGCGGAGCCTGCTCCGGGATGGGCAGGTTGGCAAGCTGGGCGCGCAGTTGATCGGCCTCGCCGCGGGCAGCCGCCAGTTGCTGGGCGAGCTGGTTGCGCTCGGCAACGCAACTGGAGAGGTCGCCCTGCAAGGCGCTCGCCCGGTTGGCCAGATCACGATTGTTCTGTTCGAGCAGTCCCAGGCGCTGCCCGGCGTCCTTGTTGGCGCAGCCGCCGGCCAGGACCAGCAGTGCCAAAGCCATTGTCACTTGTGCGTATTTCATTGCTCATCTCCCGTGATTGGTATATTCACTGTCTGGATCGGGACCGCCGAGCCGGGCGGAACGGATGCCAACCGGCAGGGCTTGTTGCGTTGCTTGTCCTCCTGCCGCGCGGGCAACCCGAGAGCAACTCGCTGCCGATCGCGGCGGGGGGCCTGTGGGCCGCACGTTCCGCGCCTCCGGAGCCGACTGCAACCGGCCGGCCCGGGCCCCTCCCGGTGCTGAACATACCGGGCGGTCCGGCGAACGCAAGCGCTCCACGTGGCGGGTGGCCCAGGTCCTCGGGACCTGGGGGACGGATGAACGCCCACGTGTGCGGTGTCTGAGTCCCGCTCCTCTCCCTTCGTACTGAGAGTTCCCCCCATGGCGGGCGGGCACGTTCGTGGCCCGTGGGGGCACCTTCGCCTCCCCCGCCCTCACCCCTACCCCTCTCCCGCGGGGAGAGGGGTTCAGGCACCGCACACCTGGCGACGAGGCGGCGGGGGCCGTCAGCCCCGCAGCAACATCCGGCAGGCGTCCAGGGTCCGGCTGAGCAGCGGCCAAGCCACGATGCGGTCGTAGAACACCGTTACGGTCAAACATGCCAGCGCTAGCCAGGGGCCCAGCGGGATCGCCCGGGTGCGTTTGAAGGGCAGCGTCGCCAGCCAGCCCGCCAGAGCCAGCACGCAGGTGACGATGAATCCGAGCACGGCCACCGGCCAGCCGGCGACACACCCCACGGCCGCCATCAGGTGTATGTCCCCCGTCCCAAACGCCTCGCGTCCGAACAGGAGGGTGAAGAAGATGCGTACGGCCCAACCCAGTGCCCCGGCCACCACGTAGCCGGCGGCGGCCGTCGCCAGCCCCGTCAGCGGTGCCCAGTGGCGCAGGGGCGCCACCGCCGGGATGGGGAACTCCTGGCGCCACAGGTCCGTGATCCGGGCGGCGACCTCGGTGTTGCCGGCCGCCAGCCAGATGCCGAACGCCCCCAGCGCCACGGCCGGCAAGAGCCAGAGAAGCTCCTCGATCACCATCGTTCGAGCGCTGCCGCGTTCTTCCTCGATGGCGGTCACGATCCATTCGTCGGCCTCGCGGGGGATGCTGCTCTGCTGGAGGATGAGGAGAAAGAACAACCCCAGCGGCAGGAGCGCCCGGGGCGCGTGGGGCAGCTTGGTCCCCAGCCCGTCGACTGCTACCAGGGCAAGAAACAGCGCCAGCGCGACCCATGCGGTCAGCCACGCCAGGCCCCTCCGCGGCGGGCGGGGCGTTGGGTGCTCGCTGTCGGCGGGTCCAGGCGGTGGAGCCCCGAGGTCGTCCGCCTCGTCGTCCGGTTGGACGGCCAAGGCCAGCGCGGTCTGAAAGACAAGGTACAGCCAGGTGACGGTAAGGCCGGCCAAAGCCAGTACGGCCGCGGTGGCCAGCACCGGGGAGGGGCGAAACCAGGCGGTGGCTTGGCCGGGGTAGCTCGGCGTCCAGCACATATGCAGGATGAAGCCTGCCGCGACGGCGTAGTTCGTAAAGCGGATGTCCACCCAGTAGTGTTCCAGGTCGATGGCGGCCAAGGAGAGCAGGCACCCGAAGAGGATGACGTGCGCCGCCAGGATCGGCCAGTCAAACGCGAGTCGCTCGGTAAGGTTGAAGAGGGTGGTACCCAGCCCGCCGCGCACCCGGCCGATGAGGAAGGCATCGAGCAACACCAGGACGATCAGGGCCATCGCCAGCTCGATGACGAGGTAACGCGAGGCGATCGGCCGGCGGCAGTCCCGGCAGCGTCCCCGCAAGAACAGGAAGCTGAGCACCGGGAGATTGTCGTACCAGCGGATGCGGTGCCCGCAGACCGGGCAAGCCGACCAGAGTGGGTCGCGCAACGACTGGTCGCGCGGGACGCGGTAGATGATGACGTTCAGGAAGCTGCCGGCGCAGAGCCCCACGGCCGTCAGGAACCCAAGCCACCAGAGCGTCACCAGCAGTGTCAAAGTGCGTGATCCTTGCCGCGCCGGAGCCGGGGGAGGGCCGGGGTCGTCATTCTCCCTGGGGCGCGACGACGATGTTGTTGTAGCGCAGGAGGGTCCCCTTGGCGCGTTCCAGATCGATGAGGGCGACGTTGGCCCCGATCATGGAGTCGATGACGTTGCGGCGGCTCTGGGCCAGCGACTCGCGGGCGCTCAGTTCAGTGTTCAGCGTGTTGATGTCCTTGCGCTCGGCGCGGGCGACGATGGAGCGCACCTCCTCTTCGCCGGCCAGGACGGACTCGAAGTTGGGCCCGATCTGCTCATAGGCGGTGAGCAACTGCCGCAGGGAGAGGTTCACGTCGAGGATGATGGACTCGATCTGTTGCTTGAGGGCGGCGGCCGCCTGGGCGTGCTGGAGCAGGGCCCGCCGGTAGGCGGCGCGCGGGCCGCGGTTGCCGATGGGCCACTCGAACTCCACCCCGACGTAGTAGTCGAGGTAGTTGTTGGTCGTCATCTGGTCAAAGGCTCGGTCGGCATTCGGCGCCAGCCCGTTGGAGGTGAATCGAAAGGCCAGATCAAGTTGCGGCAGTTGGGCGTTCTTCGCCTGTCCGGCCAGCAGTTTGGCGCTGGCGACGCGCAGCTCCTGCTCGCGGATTTCCGGTCGGCAGTCCAACGCGGTTTGGACTTCCGCCAGCCGGTCCACGGTCAGGGGCTGGGGCAGCGGGAAGTCATCGGGAATGAGCTCCAGCTCATCGGCGAGGTCAAGCTCCGGGTCGTTCAGCAGGGTGAGGAGCCGGTCCTGGGCATTGCGGACGTTGGCCGCCACCTGGACGAAGGCGGCCTTGCTGCGTTCGAGCCGGGCCTTGGTGGCCGCAAGCTGCACCTGGGTAACGTCGAAGTCCTTGCGGGCCTCCAACTGCTGATAGATGAGCTCGAAATCGGCCAGCACCTGGGCGGAGATGACGACGTCGCGACGGGCCTGCACCAGCCGCCAGTACTGCTCCTCGACGTTGCGTACCAGGTCACGCACCTCGCGCTGGAAGGCCAAATCACTCACCTGGCGGTTGTTCTGACTGACGACGATCTGGGCCCGGTTGACATCGACGCCGAAGTTCCGCAGCAGCGGTTGGCGCAGCTCGAACACGGCGTCACTGGTCCAGGACGGGTTAAGGTACTGGAACTGGGAGCTGAGGTTGGTGAAGCGACGCGAGATCTCATGGCGTGCGCTGACCTGCGTCCCCAGGGGCAACAGCTTGCGCACGCCGACCTGGGCGGCGAAGGTGTCCGTCAGGTTGGCGTTGAACGCGGTGGCCGTCGGCTGGTCCGTTTTCTCCTTACTCGTCCCCGCGAAGAGCACCGCGTCGAAGGCCGCCTGCGCCTCGACGACGCGCGTGTTTTCAATGGCCGGGTTGTAGCCTTGTGCTTTCAGCCCGTAGTTGTTGGCCAGCGTTCGGCGGAGCGCGTCCTCGAGAGTCAGATGCACCTGGCGCTCCGGTCGCCGGATCGTCTCCACCCAGGAGACGAAGCGTTGATGCAGGAAGGTGTCGTCCCTTCTGGCGGCCGCGCTGGCCTCGGACGCAACACGCAGGGACTCCGTGCGGGCCGCCTCGGGATCCGGGAAGTAGGGCAGCAGCCTGGCAGGGTCCGCCGCGTCGCCGGTGATGAGCGCCTGCACGAGGTCCGCTTGGGGTCGGGCCTCCGCCGGGGGCGGTTCGTCCTGGGCAACCTGCTCGGGGGCCGGCGTCGGCTCACCGGAATCGCCGGCAAAGGGCTGGGCGGGTGCCCCACTGTCGTCGGGCGACTGTGCGAATCCACGTGGGCCAAACAGGATCGCCAACCCTACTGCGATGGCCACGACCCCGACACCTGGGTATGCGCGCTGGTTCATAAAATCCATCCGCTCCAGAAGAAGTACTCGAGGTCGCCGGCGGGCGTCCCGGAACGTACAAAGCAGCGTGCGGAGCCGACACCCGCGCCGCGGTGCAGTCCGCCTGAGTCTGGGGCGCGGCGAAGTGTAGCAGGCGTCGGCAGTGGGCGTCAATCCGGGGCGGGATGGCGAAGTACTTGGTCTGTGTAAGAAAGTGCAAGCCACGCCGCACACGACGGCAAGGACGCTACGCGGTCGCGGCGAAGGCGGGGTCTCGGGCGGCGCCGCAGGTGGGGGGGGGGCGGGGGAGGGTGGCCCCAGGGAGAAGGGGGGCTGACGGGTCGAGATCGGGGGGGTCCTGGGCGGCGGAAGACTGGAGACGAGCCCCCGCGGGGGGTATAGTTGGGGCTCGGCTACCCAAGATCAGTGAGGCGGCGAAATCTCCGCCGCGGACCCATGACGCAGGACGTTAACGCGTACCATCGTTACTGCCCCGACCAGCCGAAGATCCTCATCTCGGATGCGGTGTGCCGGGGGCGTCGCCGGGTCAACTACCCGTACTGCGCGGGCTGCCCGTTCAACGACGACGAGCAGGCGGCGCGAAGCTCGCCCGGGGCGTCGGCCAATGCGACCCTGAAGAGCGGTCAGCGTCCGGGCGGTCGGTCGCACTCCTGACGCCCGTCCGGCAGCCCGCGGCCAACGGCCAACCCGTCAGAGCGGCGACGTTTACCGGTACCGACGGCAAACGTCCGGTAGTTGGCTGGGCATCCTCAAGCCGACCGATAAGCAAGTCTCTTGTCCGCGCTTGCGGCGCGTCGATCCGCGCGGCAGACGGATTCGGCGTTGCCGGTCAGGTTCACTTGCGCCAGTGCCGATGTACAAGCGTCAGTGTCGCGGGTTGGTCCGTGCCCCGAGCTTCTCGGCGGTGAAGACGTCACGCGGACTTGCGTCTGGCGCCGGCTTCGAGGTAGTGCGGGCAAGGAGTCGACGTGGCCGGCCCGCGCCCAGTTCCGCGAGGCGTGCGTCCCAATCCGTGGGGACCGGTCCTGCCGGGGAGGCATCTATGACGGAAGCCGAGGATTTCCCCATTCTGATCGTTGATGACGACCCGGCGGCGCTCGTTCTGTTGCGTCGGCATCTGACCGACGCAGGTCGCACGGTGTTTCAGGCAAACAACGGCGAAGAGGCGCTGCGCATGATCCTGACGGAGGCGCCGCGCATTGTCATCACGGACTGGAGCATGCCGGGGATGACGGGCCTGGAATTGTGCCAGGCCATCCGGTCGCATGAGCTGGTCGGTTTCATCTACATCATCGTGCTGACCTCGCACGGGGAGACGGATCGCATCGTGGCCGCGTTTGAGGCGGGGGCGGACGACTACCTCACCAAGCCCTTCAGCGCCCGGGAGCTGATCGCGCGGTTGCGTGCCGGTGAGCGTATCGCCCGCCTGCAGGGTGCCCTGGAGAAGCGCACACGCGAGGTGCACCGTGTCAACGCGGAGATGGCCCTGTTCGCCGACAAGCTCGAGGAGGCGAACGAGAAGCTGCTGCGCCTGGCCACGACCGATGAGCTGACGACGCTGGTCAACCGGCGTGAGGCGATGAAGCGGCTGACGGAACAGTGGCGGATCGTAGACCGGACCGGCGCTCCACTGTCGTGCATTGCCCTCGATATAGACCATTTCAAGAAGTTCAACGACACCTGGGGGCATGCGTTCGGCGACACGGTCCTGAAGGAGATGGCCCGCGTCCTGCGGACCAGTCTGCGTGCCGGGAGCGTTCCCTGTCGGATGGGCGGCGAGGAGTTTCTGGTGCTCTGTCCGGAAACGACGGAGCCGGAAGCCACCAAAGCGGCCGAACGCCTGCGCGCGGCCGTCGAGCACAACCAGATTCCCCTCAACGACCAGAAGGTCCAGGTAACCGTCAGCCTGGGGGTGGCGGGACGCACGGCGCAGATGCAGGCGCCCGATGACATGCTGAAGGCGGCGGACGATGCCCTCTACGCGGCCAAGCGCAGCGGGCGGAACCGGGTGTGCGTCGCTGATCCGAACGCCACCGGAAATGCGGAAGGCAGCCGACCGACCCAGGCAGCGGCCATCGTGCAGGAACCAAACGCCCAGCCCGCTCCGGACCGGCGCCAGGCCGCCGGGGACGAGCACCTGCGGGCCGTCCTGGTGGACAGTGACCTGCAACGGCGCCACCTGTGCAGGGCCGCCCTCGAACGGGCCGAATACCTGGTGACGGAGGCCGACGGTCTGGAGGCGGCGCTCAATGTCATCGATCGTTCGCCGCCGGACCTGGTGGTGACGGCGTACCGGGCCCCTGGGGTGAGCGGCGTGTCGCTGATCAGTCGCATGAAGGCCAGCGCGGCCACCCACGACGTGCCGGTGCTCGTGCTGGGCTCCGGCGGCAGCCCGGTGGAGATGCTCACCGCCCTGCAGACTGGGGCGGAGCAGTACCTGCCGGCGCCGGTGGACCTGGATGAACTGAGCCGGCGTGCTGGCCCGCCTGCGCCGCAGCCACAAGATTCTCGTGCACCTCAACGAGGAGCGCGGCGAGCACACGCGGCTGGTGACGCACGTGGTGGACTACTCCCAGGCGCTCTCCAATGCGGAGAACCTGGAAGCCATCCTGGACGCGACGCTGGCGGCCGCGGCCGAGCTGACGTGCAGCCGCCGGTTGTCCATCCTGCTGCCTGACCCACATCGCGAGTATCTGACCATCGCGCGCAGCGTGGGAATCGACCCGGAAGTTGCCAAGCGTATCCAGATTCCCATCGGCAAGGGCGTTGCCGGGGAAGTGTTCCAGAGGCGCCAAGCCACCGTCGGTCAGCACGCGAGCCAGTCAGCGGACCAGCCTGCCCGCTACAGCACCGACATCTACGCCTCGATGCCGCTGGTGTGCAGCGCCATGAACGAGACGGAAGTCACCGTCGGCGTCCTCAACGTCACCGAGCGTTACGATAACAAGCCGTTCAGCTCGGCGGAGCTGGAGTGCCTGAATCTGCTGTGCAGCGTGGCCGGCTGCGCGATCCACGACGCCTTGAACCGCCGGGCACGCGAGGAAGCCCGCGATTCCATCGTCGTGGCCCTCGCCCAGCTTGCTGAACACCGCGACGACGACACCGGCAAGCACCTCGACCGCGTCACGCGGTTCTGTGTGCTGCTGGCCGAGGAGCTGGGCCGGTCGGAGAAGTACCGTGCCGTCCTCGACGACGCGTTCATTCACGACTTGCAGCGGGCGGTGCCCTTGCACGACATCGGCAAGGTAGCCATCCCCGACAGCATCCTGCTCAAGCCCGGCAAGCTCACGCCGGAAGAGCGTGTCATCATGCAGACCCACACGGAGGTCGGCACGCGGACGATCCAGTCGATCATCGCGCGGACCCCCGGGGTATCGTTCCTGCACATGGCCGAGGGCATCGCCAGCGGGCACCACGAGCGCTGGGACGGCAACGGGTACCCCCGTGGTCTGGCCGGCGAGAACATCCCGTTGGCGGCGCGGATCGCGTCCGTCGCCGACGTGTACGATGCCCTCACCACCCAACGGGTGTACAAGGCGGCCATGCCGCACGAGCGGGCCCTCCAGATCATCAAGGAGGGCACTGGCACGCAGTTCGATCCCGAGATCGTGCAGGCGTTTCTCACCCGCGAGGGCGACTTCGCCACTTTGGCCAAGGAGCTAATCGACACGCCGGCGCCCGCCCCGGCCGCTCCCGCCCCGACGCCGGCACTCACACCCGAGCTGGCGGCCGTGTCCGCCTGAACCGACGGGCCTGCCCCCCGCCACGCTGCTGCGCGAAGCATCGTGATTCGTGCCAAGGGGATGGCATGGCCAAGCGCAGCGCCGCCTGATCGACGGGGTGGCATGGCCAAGCGCAGCGCCGCCATGCCTTTCCTTGTGCCAACGGGCGTCGGACGGCAGAGCATGCCGGCGCCCGCCGTTGGCGGGCTTGGGCATGCCACCCGGGCACACGTGCCACCCGGGCAGGCATGCCACACAGGCAGCGCGCCGGGATGAGCTTGTGTTTCCTTCTGCGTAAACCTATGTCGGCGGCGGCGTAGCCTTCGCGGCTGTTGTTGCGTGCGGGCGCTGTCGCAACTCCTCGGCCAGCGTCTTGATCTCCGTCAGGTCACGCTGCATCTCGCTCCAGCCGTACCACAGGGCGTAGTCCGGGTTGGCGTGGAACGTACCCTGAAACGCGCGCATGCGGTGCTTGAGGAACATGACGAAGAGCCGCTGCTCGATGACCGTCGGCGCGTCGTGGAAGGTCAGCAGGTCCGGAAAGGCATGGCCGTAGCTGGCGGGCTTGGGCAGCACCGAGTCCTGATACAACTTGGCGACCACGCGGATCGCCTCGGCCATCAGGTGGTCCGCGTGCTTGATCATGTCATCGCCCTTGGCCAGTTCCGCCGCGGCGAAGTTGCGCGAGTGGCAGCCGTTGCACACGCTCAGCATGCGGTCGCGCTCCTTCTGCCAGTCTTCCTGCGTGAGGCGCGCCACATCAGCCGCCTTCACCACGTCCAGACGCGACGTCGGCTTGCCCTCCGGATCGAGGACGCCGAGCGCCTGGAGGATGGTGGCGCGGTCGGCCGCCCACTGCGGGTCCTCCGGCATGGGCAGGCGCACGGCCAGGAAGCCCCAGGCCGTCCTGACGGCATGGTTGCCCTCCACCATGTGGCAGGTCTGGCAGGTCGGGGCGGCCGTCGCGGGCGGCAGGGTGCCCGTCTGCTTGAGCGCGTGGCGGACGCCGTGCTTGGAGGCGGAGTACATCTCCCACTGGGGATGATCGAAGCCCATGTGGCAGGTTCGGCAGGCTTCCGGCTGCCGGGCCTCGTCGGCGGAGAACAGGTGGCGGGTGTGGCAGGCATCGCAGGAGGCGACGCCGAAGCCGGCGCCGTCCTTCTTCAGCGCCGCAATCTCCGCCTCGGTCTTCAGCCCGATCTTATGGCAGCCGCCGCAGCCCTTCATGCCCTCCATGAGAGCCATGGGCTGCCAGTGGGCGGTGGGCATGGCCTTCATGGCCGCCCAGGCGAGGGCGTGCTTGCCGTGGGTGAACTGCTCGACCTGCTCCTCGTGGCACTCCGCGCAGGTGGAGGGCGTGGGGATCCGCGTCTTGGCCACGTCTTCCTTGGTGCGATGCCCATCGCCGTGGCAGGTGATGCAGGTTACGTCGGAGCCACTGTGCCGACTGAGCTTCCAGTCGCCGACAATGCCCGGCGTGGTGGTCGTGTGGCACGTGACGCACTCCTCCACGGTCACCGGGGCGGGCTGCGGCGCCGCCGGCCGGCCGGTCGCGGTTGGTGGGGGACTGGGCTGACCTGCTGCCGTCTGCAGAGCCGCCCACAACAGGACTCCCAAGAGGGACGTGGTCATCGTCGTGCTCTCCTTTCCAGCGGCGTCCGCGCCGCCTGTCGCCAAACCCGGCAGCCGCCAACGGAGGCCCGGCCCCCCGGGGGTGCGGCGACAACTACCTACCGAATCCCGGCCCGCCGGGCAAGAGTCACCGGGACCGAAGCTGAGCCGCCCGAGGTGGGAGGCCAGGGGCGGCGCGGACGGCGGGCCATTCCTTGGCGGTCGCGGTTCGGAGCGGCAGGGCACCCTTACGCTTCGCATCGGCACTGTACGGTCCGCGGGCGCGCCGCGGGGGCGCGTGGTCAGGTCGTGGCACACGGGTCCGTAGCCGTTACCCCATGGTCCCGCGGCGCAAGGTGTATTCGGTGGAGCGAACGAGGTTCCAGCGCAGTTGTTCGTGGCGTCTCTTGGTCCCCATCGCGCGGATGGTGAAGACGACCTGGTTGCCCTCCTCATGCCAGTTGCGGTAGAGCATGCGCAGCCTCGCGTCCGCAAAGAGCGCGTAGACGCGCTGGAGAGCCTCGTCGGTGTTGCGGGTGGCGATGATGTACTCCTCGAGGTCGCGCAGGCTGTCGAGCCAGCGCTGGACCTCGTGGAAGGCCAACAGGGAGATCAGAATGACGCAGGTGGCGAAGGCGCCGAGGGCGATGCGTCCGAAGCCTACGGCCATGCCCACCGCGGAGACGGCCCAGATGGTGGCGGCCGTGGTCAAACCGAAGATGTAGTTGCCCTCCCGCAGGATTGCCCCCGCGCCGAGAAAGCCCACGCCGGTGACGATCTGGGCCGCGATGCGTGTGCGCTCCCCGATGGGGGGACCGAATTCCTCGGAGATGATGGTGAAGAGGGCCGCGCCGACGCAGATGAGGATCATCGTGCGCAGGCCGGCCGGCTTGTCGCGCAGCTCGCGCTCGATCCCGATCACCCCACCCAACAGGAGGGCGATCAAGAGGCGCACGGCGTGCTCGGCGCTGAGCGTGAACTCACGCCCCAGCAGTTCGCCGCTCCACTCCGGCATGGGTCCAGCCTCCCGCCCGCACGGGCTCACAGTCGCTCGGCGATGCTCTTGCCCTGCAGGAACAGTTGCAGGTAGTCGCGTCCGCCGGCCTTGGAGTCCGTGCCCGACATATTGAAGCCGCCGAACGGCTGCACGTCCACCAAGGCGCCCGTGCACTTGCGGTTGAGATACAGGTTCCCCACGTGGAACTCGTACCGGGCGCGCTCGAGGCGCATCCGATCGTTCGAGTACAGCGCCCCCGTCAGGCCGAACTGGGTGCCGTTGGCGATCTGCAACCCCTCGTCGAACGTCTTGAACTTGATTACGGCCAGCACTGGGCCGAAGATCTCCTCCTGGGCGACGCGGGCGTTGGGCGCCACGTCGGCGATGATGGTCGGCGGGACGAAGTAACCCTTGGCGGGCACCTTGCCGTCGGCGAGCACGGCCCGGCCTTCGCCTTTGCCGATCTTGATGTACTCGTTGATGTTCTTGTGGGCCTTGGCGTCGATCACGGCGCCCAGGTAGTAGTTCTCGGGGCCGGTGGTGTCGCCGATGGTCAGCGTCTTTGCTCGCGCGACCACGTCGTCCAGGAGCTTCTGATAGACGGACTCCTGGGCGATCAGCCGACTGCACGCGGAGCACTTCTGACCCTGGAAGCCAAACGCGGCGGCGACGACGCCTTCGGCCGCGGCCGCCACGTCCGCCGTCTCGTCCACCACGATGCAGTCCTTGCCGCCCATCTCCAGTACGGTGCGCTTCAGCCAGATCTGGCCGGGCTGCACCTTGGCCGCTTTCTCGAAGATGCCGCAGCCGACCTCGCGTGACCCGGTGAACGAGATGAAGCGCGTCAGCGGGTGGCACACGGCCGTGTCGCCCACGCTGCCGCCGGGGCCGGGAACGAAGTTGAGCACTTCCTTCGGCAAACCCGCCTGGTGCAGGCACTCGACCATCTTGGCCGCCACCACCGGCGCGGTGCTGGCCGGTTTGAGCACCACGGTGTTGCCCGTCACCAGGGCGGCCGAGGTCATCCCCGTGCAGATCGCCAGTGGGAAGTTCCACGGCGGGATCACCACCCCCACGCCCAGCGGCAGGTAGCGCACCTCGTTCTCCTCGCCGGGATACGGGGTCACCGGGTGGGCGCCTTTCAGGCGCATCATCTCGCGGCCGTAGAACTCGAGGAAGTCGATCGTCTCGCACGCGTCGGCGTACGCTTCGATCCAGCTCTTGCTTTCCTCGTAGACCATCCACGCGCTGAGTTCGTAGATGCGCCGGCGCATGATGGCGGCCGCCTTGATGAGGATGCGGGCGCGGGCGTCCGGATCGACGCGGCTCCAGGTCTGGAACGCCTCGGCCGCCGTCTTGACGGCACGGTCCGCCAGGTCGGCATTGGCCTTGGCGATGACGCCGACCACGCGGTCGGGGTCGGCCGGGCTGGTGGAGGTGAATGTCTCCTTCGGCGTGATGGCCTCGCCGGCGATCCAGAGCGGATACGTCCGCCCCAGCTCGCCCTTGACCCTCTGCAGGGCGGCCAGCATCTTGTCGCGCGGACCGGGTTCACTGAAGTTCACGTACGGTTCCGGTGCATACGGCGGTAGCATCGCGTTACTCCCTCGCTCCGACTTTCCCTGGCCACGGCCCGCGTCCGGGGCCCCCGCCCCGGCGCCGAGCCGGACCCCGCGGCGGCCCGCAGCCGGGCCGCCCGGATCGCGCAGGCTCTCGGGCCGCGCGACAGCGGTTTCTACCCCAAACGAGGGCACTTGGCCACCCCGGCGGGCTGTCACCGGGGGACGCAAGGGGGAGAGCCGGCAGCCTGCAGAGGGTGGCATGGCCAAGCGCAGCGCCGCGCGCCCCACGGTGTGGCATGGCCAAGCGCAGCGCCGCCATGCCCTCCCTCTATGCAAGCAGGTGGCAGGCGGCGAAGCATGCCGGCGCCCGCTGTCAGCGGGCTTGGGCATGCCACCCTTGAAGCCCGCCGGAGATTATGCCCCGCCGCGGGTGTAGGTGATCTCCATGGACTTCTGCTCCTGGCCGCCGGGCAGCAGCATGAACATCTCCATGACGGTCTTGTCCTTGGAGACCTCACGTATGACACTCTTGCTCTTCACGGGGCCCATGAGCGGGTCGACCGATTCCCCGAACATGGTCATGGTCTTGGTGGTCGCGTCGTACGTCCCCTCGGACACCATGAAGCCGGTGGACAGGCTGTCGAACCAGATGGACACGTATTTCTTCTTGGCCTTGTCGTAGCCGGTGATGGAGACTCCATCGAAGGGCATCTCGGCCGACAGGCAATGGAACTGCTCCTTAACGAACCGGCCGCCGAACATCAGTTCCATCTCGCTGGTACCCGCGGAGACGGTGGGCTCAGGGCCCATCCACATCTTGGTTTCGGTCTTCCACTTACCGACGCAATTCTGGAACTGGGCATGCTCGGGTCCGGGCTTGCTGAGCTCCGCGTACTTCTTCATCATCTCTTCCATGCTCATCGGCGGCTGCTGGGGCTCTTCGGACATGGCCGAGGCCGCCGCAAACAAGCCGGCTCCCACGAGCGCGGCCACCAGGTACATTGCAACTTTCTTGAACATCTGCCTTGACTCCTGACAACAAAGGTACGTGCATGCAGCACACTTGTCCCCGAACGCCGCACGGGCGTCCGGCAGTGATCGAGACCCTATCTGCCCCCGTCCCCATCCGTGGGGGATTCGCTCCGCCCTACTAACACGCGGCTGCTTCACGGGCCGCGAGGATTCCGTGGCAGCGGCGTCCCGCCGGGTGCCTGTTCAACGGGGGTGCCATGCCCTCACCCGCCGCAGGCGGGGGCGGGCATGGGCCGCGGCTGCAAGCGGCATGCTCACCCGCAACCGCGGTCGCGGGAGGGCATGGCGCCCATCACGCCTAAGACCTTAAACACATACTCCCCCGGTGGACCCACGGGCGAGACGCCCGTGCCACGCTTGGGGTTGCGGGCAAGGCCCGCGCTGAGTTGACCGCGTGTGACTGCCGTAATTCCTCCGTCCGGACCGACGGGGGAGTATACGCGCCCGGCCCGGCCGTGCAACCCCGTTCGGCGGTCTGTCCGGCGGGGGTGGGCTATGGCGAGTTGGGCGTCGGGGGGACGGGGACGTGGGTGGGACGCCACGGCGTTCGCACCAATAGCCGTCCTATGGCTCCGGCCACGACGAACATCACGAGCGCGCCGAGCACACCCGCCAAGCTGGTGCCCAGGAGCACAGGCATACCAGGCAGTGCGTAGTCCGGGAGCAGCGCCAGCAGCGGCGTAACGGTACCGGCGCGTGGTGCGGTCGCGGACGACATGTCGAACTGGCGCTCCTGTCCATCGCGCCACAGCATCACATGCAGTCCGCTACCCACGGATGTGCCAAAGCAGCGCCGCTGGGCGTCGAAACCCAGCGCCTGCGCCGCGGCCGCCAGGTCAGGCGTGCTCGTCGAATCGATCCGCAGCAGGACATCGCCGGCGGCCAACGGCGTGGCACACGAGTCGTAGCGGTGCACCACTCCTACTTGATCGTTGAGCATACCCAGGCGCACGCCAAGCGGATACGCCGGCAGTTGCGCCAGGGCGCCGTCGGGGCCGTACTCAGGCTCCTCCCAGATGAAGCCGCGCTCCAGGCCGACACGTTCGAGCCCGTCCGGGTAGTCCCACAACATCGGGAGCAGGGACAACCCGGCCGCCACCACCAGCGCACCGGTGAGACCCACCACGATGACGCCGCGTCCGGATGGCTTGGCATCGGTGGCCTGCTGCCCATACAGCAGCTCGGGGCGGGTCCGCACGACGAACGCGACCACGCCGGCCGTGATCAGCGCCTCGCCGATGCCGATCAGCATGTGCACACCCACCATGGCGGGCAACGCCCGCGACAGACTGGCCGTGCCGGAGACCGCAAGCTGTACGCTCGCAAAGGCGCTGGCGAGCACGACGGCCAGCCACGCCGCGAAACAGGCTGCCCCGACGACGCGGGCGGCGTTGCCTCCAGGTTCGCGCTGGCCCGCCACGGCTCGGTACACGTAGTAGCCCAGGCAGGTACCGACGACACCCATATTGAAGATGTTGGGCCCCAACACGGTGATGCCGCCATCGCCCAGCAGCGCTTGAAAACCCACGACCACAGTCATCACCACCAGCCCCGCCCAGGGGCCCAGCAGAATGGCCGTCAAGGTGCCACCCAACAGGTGTCCCGTGGTGCCTGAGGCCACCGGGAAGTTGACCATCTGGGCCGCGAACACGAAGGCCGCAAGTACGCCCATCACCGGCACCGCTCGCTGGTCATAACGCCGCGTCAGCGACCGGCAGGCGGCCGCCAGCAGCGCAACGACGACCACGCCGAACAGCACGTTGACGGACATGCTGAACAGGCCGTCCGGCGCATGCATGGCGAGCGGCCATCGCCCAGTGAATTCGTTGGTCAAGGCGTGCTCCTTGGGGGGCGAGACCACCACCGGCTCAGGACGGCCCGCCTCCGACAAGCCTGTACTAAACGGCTCCCCGCATGGGGGAAACCGACAACGAGGCCAGGGTGGCATGGTCACGCGCAATATCGCGGGTTCTACCCGGGGTGGCATGGCCAAACGCAGCGCCGCCATGCCTTCCCGACGACAGGCGGCTCCCGCAACCGCATGCCGGCGCCTTCGGCTTGGGCATACCACCCTCCCAGTTTCCCATTTGCGTGGTCCCATTGGGTAAAGGCAGCATGGCTGCATTCACGGCGCGTCCCCTTACCGGCGGCAGCATAGCGGAAACCGAGGCGGCGGCACAACCGGACGGCGGCACGCCGGGCATCCCGCTTTGACGGACGCTCCAGCCGGGTGTAGCGTCCGGGCTGCCGCGCGTAGCGCCCCACGGGCGCCGCGGCGGACCCGGTGGAACACCAGCGAGGATGGAGCGGAATCCAATGCGTAGCATCGTAGCACTCATGGTGATGGGCACTCTGGCCGCGCCGCGCGGAGACGGACGTGACGGGGCGACGCCTGAGGGGCCGGCGGGGCCCGCGAACCTGCGCTGTGAGTACCTGGTCGATCCGCTCGGCATCGACCAGACGCAGCCCCGCTTGTCCTGGGAAGTGGTCGACTCACGCCGCGGCGCCGTGCAAAGTGCCTATCAGATTCTGGTGGCCCAGGACCGCGCCACGCTCGAGAGCGATACCGGCGGCCTGTGGGACACCGGTAAGGTCACCTCGAGTGAGTCGACGCACATCGCGTATGCCGGTCCACCCCTGCGCGCGCGGCAGCAGGTGTGGTGGAAGGTGCGGGTTTGGGACAAGGACGGGCAGCCGTCGTCGTGGAGCGCGCCGGCGCGCTGGTCGATGGGACTGCTGGAGCCCACCGACTGGCAGGCCCGCTGGATCGGTGATCCGACGCCGCCTCCGCCGGTGCGACCTCCGAACAACGGCTTCCACAGCGAACTCGCCGAATCGACGGACACGGAGAAGTGGGTGGGCGTCGATCTGGGCGACGTGGTAGACATCGACACGATCTGTCTCTTCCCCGCGCGGCCCTACAACTGGTCCCCCGACACGCCGGGCTTCCTGTATCCCCTGCGTTTCCGCATCCTGGTGGCGTCGCAGCCGGACTTCTCGGATGCCGTCACGGCGCTCGACCGGACGCGGGAAGACGTTCCCAACCCCGGCAACGACTTTGAGACCTATGACTTTCGGCAGCTTCGCGGACGCTACGTACGCCTGGTGGCGACGCGGCTGCGCGAGCGTGATCCGGGTCACTACGGGTTGGCACTGGCGGAGTTGCAGGTGGTGTCGGCCAACCGTAGCGTCGCCGTGGGCAAGGCAGTCTCCGCCTCCGACAGCATTGAGCGGCCCGAGTGGTCCACCCGCTTCCTCGTCGACAGCGACCTGAAGTCACACGGCTTCACCGGGCTGGACCCGTTGCCGCCGCCGCTGCTGCGCAAGACGTTTCGCCTCCCCGAGGACGACACAGCCCGGCGGGCAGTGGTGTACGTGACGGCCCTGGGGTTGTACGAGCTGCGCCTCAACGGGCGGCGCGTCGGCGACCATCAGCTTGCGCCGGAGTGGACGGATTATCATAAACGAGTGCAGTACCAGACGTTTGAGGTCACGGAGCTGCTGAGGCGGGGCGACAACGTGATCGGCGCCCAACTCGCGGACGGCTGGTACGCCGGACGGGTGGGATTGACGCACATCGTGCCCGGCGGTCGGCCGCGGGCGCTCTACGGGCGACAGCCGCGCCTGCTGCTGCAACTGGAAGTCGAGTATGGGGACGGGCGGTGCGAGCGCGTGCTGTCGGATGCGTCCTGGCGCTGCACGACCGGCGGGCCGCTGCGCGCGGCCGATCTGCTGGACGGCGAGGTCTACGACGCCCGGCAGGAGATGCCGGGCTGGGACCAGGCGGGCTTCGACGATTCGAGCTGGTCGGCGGCCGGCGCGCTCGAGGCGCTTGTACCGCAGGCCCGGCTGGCGGTTCAACCCAATGAGCCGATTCGGATCACTCGCGAGATCGTCCCCGTGTCCGTGCGGGAGGCGGCGCCGGGCGTTCATGTATTCGACCTGGGGCAGAACTTCGCCGGCTGGTGTCGCCTCAAGGTGCAAGGCCCGGCCGGGCGGACGGTGACGCTGCGGCACGCCGAAGTACTCAACCCCGACGGCACGATCTACACCGACAACCTGCGCGCCGTCGCGGCCACCGAACGCTACACGCTGCGCGGCACGGGTGTCGAAGTGTACGAGCCGCGCTTCACGTACCACGGCTTCCGCTACGTCGAAGTCGCAGGCTTGACCGAACCGCCCTCGACCGACGCCCTCGTCGGCTGCGTCGTGCACTCAGACGCCCGCCCCGTGGGGGAGTTCGACTGTTCCGAACCGCTGCTCAACCGGCTCTGGCAGAACATTGTCTGGACGCAGCGTGCCAACCTGCACGGCGTGCCCACCGACTGCCCGCAGCGTGATGAGCGCCTGGGCTGGACCGGCGACATCCTCGCTTTTGCACAGACCGCGTGCTTCAGCATGGACATGGCGGCGTTCCTTACGAAGTGGATTCCGGACCTGCGCGACGCCCAGGCCGCCGACGGGCGCTACCCTGACTTCGCTCCCCACCCCTTCGATCCTGAGGCGCGCTTCTCCGGCGTGGCGGCCTGGGGTGACGCCGGGGTGTTCGTTCCCTGGTGTCACTACCGCAACTACGGCGACCGACGCCTGCTCGAGCAACACTTCGACTCGGCCCGCCGCTGGGTCGATTGGATTCAACGGAACAACCCCGACCTGCTCTGGAAGAACCAGCGCGGCAACGACTACGGCGACTGGCTCAACGCCGATACGCTGAAGCTGGCGGGCTGGCCGGAGACGGGGGCCGCGATGCCGAAGGACGCCTTCGCCACGGCCTTCTTCGCCCGCTCCGCTCAACTCGTCGCCCAGATGGCCGAGGTGCTGGGCCGAACCGACGACGCCCGGCGCTACGCCCAACTGGCCGGCGACGTCGGCCGGGCCTTCCAGCAGGCCTACGTCGATGCGGAGGGGGGCATGAGTGGTGATACACAGGCCGGCTATGCCATCGCCCTGGACTTCGACCTGCTGCCGGAGGCCTTGCGCGCGCCGGCCGTCGAGCGCATGGTCGCGTGTTTCGGCAAGTATGATGGCCAGCTCTCCACCGGCTTCCACAGCACCGTTCCCTTGATGAATGAGCTGACGCGCGCGGGACGCCTGGACGAGGCTTATCGGCTGGTTACCAATCGGAAGATGCCGTCGTGGGGCTACGCCATCGACCACGGCGCGACCACCATCTGGGAGCGCTGGGACGGCTACGTCGAGGGGCGCGGTTTCCAGGATCCTGGGATGAACTCGTTTGCCCACTACGCCCTGGGGTCCGTCGGCGAGTGGATGTTCCGTACGATCATCGGCATCAACCCCGATCCCGCGGTTCCCGCTTACAGGCACTTCATCCTCCGGCCGCAGCCGGGCGGGGGCTTGACGTGGGCGCAGGGCGCGTACCACTCGATTCGCGGGCGCATCGCGTGTGCCTGGCGGCTCGACGATGCCCGGATCACGGTGACAGTCACGGTCCCGGCGAACACGTCGGCCACCCTGTACCTGCCGACGGGGAATCCCCAGACTGCGCTGGAGAGCGGCCGGCCCGTTGCCCAGGCAACCGGCGTGCGCGTCGTGGACACGACCGGCAACGCCCTGGCATGCGAACTGGAGGCCGGGCAGTACGAGTTCTCCGCCGAACTTGCGAAATGAGCGTAGGCGGCCCGGGCCCGTGGCGGGTGGCCCAGGTCCTTGGGACCTGGGGGACTGATGAAGCACGCGACTCTTGAACCCCTCTCCCTTCCAGGGAGAGGGGCTGGGGTGAGGGTGGAAGACGCAAGGGCGCACACAGGGCGCAGCAGCATGCTCACCCGCAACTTGCGTCGCGGTGAAAGCCTGGCACCCGGCACTCAGATGCGCACGTTCAGCAGCGGTTTGCAGAGCAGCGCGCACAGCAGCGACACGACGAAGAAGTACGCGACCCACCAGTCACTGCCGCTGGTCCACGAGTCCCGCGGCGGGTAGTCGATCCGGATGGACTGCACCGGGCAGTCCGCGGCCAGGGGGCGCTCTGCCGGATGCAGGATCATCGTGGTCCAGCCGGGTCCGGGGCGGACCGCGCTGACGCGCATCAGGCCGGTGCCGACGGCCAGTTCCTTGGTCACCTGCTGACCACCCGCGTCGAAGATGATTTGATGATAGCCGGGCGTCGTCGCGCGGATGCCGAAGACCAGCTCGCGCAGGCTCGTCGCCCGCACCGGCGGACCGGTGAGCACCGCGCCGGCCACGTCCGTCACCTCGACGGCCGGCAACGGCGCGTCCGGCTCGCCTCCCAGCTTGAGCGTTACAAGCGTCTCTTCGCCAACCGCCAGCGGGCGATGCTGATACCACAGCCCCATCTGCCCCAGCAGCAGCAGCATGGGTACCAGCATCACGAGCAGGGGGAACAGCGAATAGCGCAGCAGCTTCGCGGCCGACCAGATCACCCGCCCCTGGGCCTTGAACATCCCGCGCAGGTCGTACTTGAACAGCTTGATGGCCAGCAGGTTCGCCTTGATGCAGTCGCGCACACGCCCGATGGCCTGCTGATTGGAGGTGTACTTGAAGGCGACCAGCAGCAGGACGCCGACCCCGGCCGAGAGAAGCGTGTTCGACAGCCAGCCGGGCAATACTGCCACCGGCGCCAGCAGCACCCGCGCGACCGGGCTGCAAACGGCGTTGAGCCACGTGAACACGGGGGCGAGCGCCGGATTGGCCGCCTGCCCTGCCCAGACGAACGGGGCGCCCAAGTACGCCAAGCCGTCGTGCCAGAGCCACTGCACGGCGTCACCGACGGTCAGCAGGAGCCAGTTGATTGCTTCCACCATTCGACGCCTGCCGGCTCGCTTACTCGATGTACCCCAGCCCGCGGAGACGCTCCTCGACCTGCTTGGCGTCGTCGGCGGGGCCGATCCGGGCAAGTTCCTTCTCGATCAGGTGGACGATGAACTCCTCGGTGCTGGCGTAGCCCGCGGCCTGGGCGACCTGGCGGGCGCGTTCGTACAGATGCGGATCGAGCTTGATTTTGGGCACGAAAGCGAACTCCTTTCCCGACCCCGGCTACGGGGCCGGCGGGGACAGGATACTGCGTCCCACCATCTCCGGCGGCGCGGCGACGCCGAATTGCGCCAGAATCGTCGGCGCCAGGTCCTCCAGTTGCGGTCCCTCGGCCGCCAGCGGGCGATTGGCGAACACCACTCCCGGTACGTCCTCGGCCGCCTGGCAATGATCCGCACACCACGCCGAGTTGTTGTCCGCGAGCACGCTCTTGCCCATCTCGCCCAGCACGGATCCCCACGACACGCGGTAGTCACGGTGATACCCGACGATGAGATCGGGTGCCGACGCCGCCTGGGGGCCCCGATACACCTGCTCGGCCCGATACACCTTGCGGATCACCGGGGCACCATCCTGATCGCGCACCGCCTCCAGCTTGGCCGCCAGTTCGTCCAGCAACGCCTCCCGCTGCGGACCGGGCTCGACGATGCCGTCGCGCTCCCGCCCTCTCAGGTTCAAGTACAGACTGTTAAGTCCCAGCCCGTACGCGCGGGTGCGATACCAGTCCACGCCGCCCAGCAGCGAGGTCGCGTCGCCCGGGTGAATGTACCCTTCCTGGCGCAGCCAACTACATAGATTGAACTGCCGCCGGAAGTTGCCCATGCCGTGATCGCTCATCACCAGCAGCGTGGCCGTCTCGCCGTAGCGGGCCAGCAGGTCGGCGACGATGCCGTCCATCTTCCGGTACAGTTCCTTCACTCGTTCGTGGCCCGCCCGTGCCTGCTCGGCGTCGCGCACGGGGTGCTTCTGCTCGGAGTCCCACCAGAACATGTGCGGCTGCAAGTCCGTGCAGGCGAAATAGAAGAACAGCATGCCGTCATCGTAGTGCCGCAGGGCGTATTCTAATAGTTCGCGGCGCTCCTGCAACACGAAATCGGCTTGGGCGGCGTACTCTTCATCCGTGAAGACGCCGTTGGAGAGCGCTTTATGGTCTTCCTGGAAACCGGCCGTGTAGAACCGCCCCAGGTCGTCGGCAATCCGCCGCACAAACCCCGGCGGCTCGGAGATCGGCAGCGCCGGGTCAGCGGGGTCGATGTTGATCGGCGTCACGTACAACCGGAACCTCGGCCCGACCTCCTGTAAATAGAAACGGCAGATGCCGCTCTGGTGCTCGTCGGGCAGGAAGCTCGGCATGCGCAAACGGAACTTCAGTCGGACCCAGCGGCTCCACTGGCCGCGACGCAGCAGCAGACGCTGACCCTGCACGTCGATCACGGCCGACTGCGCGTCGAGGTCGCGGTGGACCGCGAAATCAACCGTCGTCGGGGCGGGGTTCTTCAGGAGGGTGTTGGTCGGGCCGGTAATGCGCCCCCGCGCCGTGTCCTGTTGGAAGGTCAGTCCCCTGCGCAGGCCGCCGGCCTCCGGGCGCGGCTCCGCGGGACCATGCTCACAGAAGAACTGATACGTACCGTATGTCCCGAGCATGTCGGGCGTCCCCAGCCCCGCCAGAGCGCGATGGTGGCCATGTTGCGACGGGGTTGCGGGATAATTGGAAGGAATCTCATACACATGCGTCGACACGCCGGCCCCGTCCAGGTAGTCCCAGAAGGGGGTGCCCTGCCGGAAGATCACCGGGCGGGCGGGATCGTGACCGAACGGCCAGCAGGGAATCTGCAGCTTGTGCTCGCCCACCTCCCAGTAGCCGCTGCCGCGCGAGTTGCCGGCGGCTGCAAACATGGGCATGTACTGCTGGGCGGGATCACGGTGGATGAAATCAAAGATGCCGTGCACGCCCGGGCCGGCTCCCACGATGAAACTGGAGAACGCCACCGGCGTCTGCGGCGGGATGCTGGTCCCCAGGCGGCGATAGCCCCCGGCCGCCCGCAGGCTGCTGAGGGCAGGCAGCTCACCGGCGTCCATCATCCGTTCGGTGAGGAACGGGTCCATGCCGTCGAAGCCGATGACGATGACCTTGCCGCCCCGCCCCGCGCGTGAGCTTCGCCCCCGCGCGCCGGCCGGTTGCCAACCGCTCGCCACCCCGGCCGCCAGCGCGGCCGACGTCTTCAGAAACTCCCGCCGGCCGAGGGCGCGCTTACGACCCGACATGCGCCACCTCCTTCGCCTGCCCGCCTGCCGCCGGCTCGGCGGCGTCGATGCCGAGTACCTTGCCGTCCAGGTGCCTGGGCACGTCCACCCCGAAGAGGCTCAGGATCGTCGGGGCGAAGTCGGTCATGCGCGGCCCCTCCGTGGTGATGCGCCGGTTGCAGAGCAGCACACCGGGCACGAGGGGCGGGTCGATGCAGTGGTCGGCGCTCCACGCTTTCCGGTTGTCGTGGAACACGGTGTCCGTGATGTCCCCGATGGCCGCCTCCCAGGACACGCGGTAACCTTCATTGTAACCAACCAGCACGTCCGGCGCGTTCTCCGTATAGGGGCCGACATAAGAGTCATACGCGTTGTACGCCTTTACCACTGCCACGTCGTCATGCCGGGGGTCGCGCAGGCCGGTGAGCTTCGTACACAGTTCGGCCCGCAACGCGGCCGCCTCCGCGCCGGGCTTCACGATGCCCTGCCGCTCGCGCCCTTCCAGGTTCAGATAGATGCCCGCCAGGCCCAGGGCATACGCGCGGGTGCGCGACCAGTCCACGGTGGCCAGGTACTTTCTGCCTGCCGGCGGCTCCTTGAGGTGCAGGTATCCGTTGTCAATCAGCCAGCGGTTCAGGTCGACCCCATAGCGGAAGCTCTTGCACCCATGATCGCTGATGACGAAGAGTACAGTATCCTCGTCGTCGCACTTGGCCAAGGCGCGGCCCACGACGCGGTCCATGCGCTCGAACATCTCCGGGATGGCGTCGCGCAGACGCGGTTCTCCGAAGCCCTCGTGCGCCGGATGCCGTGGATCGAGATAACGCCAGAACATGTGCTGAATGCGGTCCGAGCCGTCGAACACGCACACCACCAGACCGCGCCGTACCTTGTTCAGCGCATCGAAGAACATGACCTCGCGTTCAGCATCGCCCTCCACGCACTGGTGCAGGAAACCCGGGTCTTGCAGGATGCGCTCGTTATGAGCCCAGGTATCCTCCGCCAATCCCAGCGTGGCGAACGGCCCTTGCGCCTTGGCGAGATACGTGGAGAACACGCACGGGTGTGAAATCGGCAGGGCCGGCTGCGCCGGGTCGAGCTGCAGCGGTGTAACGTATAACTCGAAGTGCGGCTCCGTGGACAACAGTAGAAACTGGCAGATGCCGTGCACCTTGGTCCCCGGTGCCGCGCGAAAGTGGAAACGGATCCACGGCGTGTACTCACCGCGCATAAGCGTGTGCTTCGTGCCGCACAGCTTCAACTCCACAGAGTCAGGCCGACCGTTGAAGGTAACGGTGAACGGAGCGCGCATGACCTCCTCATCCGCACGCAGGGGATTGCGCGGTCCGATCAGGTGCGCCGCAATCACCTTGCCCTGCCGCTGGACGCGGATGCGCTCCCCGCCGGTGTAAATGTCCTCCGCCTCGGGTCGGGTGGTGTAGAAACTGAACGTCCCCTGGCTGCCGCGCAGGTCCGGCACACACATGGCCGACAGCAGCGTCCCGCGGAACTTCTCCGGCGGAAACGTGATGGGCATGCGGATGATGCTGCTGAAGATGCCGTGCGCGCCGAGGTCGTTCCAGAACGGCCGGCCCTTGCGCAGCAAACGCACCTCGGGTTTCCCCAGCGGCACGCGGTAGGGACCCAGCCGCACGGTGCGCGTGCTGCCGCCGATGTGCACGCTGGAAAGCACCGGCACGTACCCCTTGCGATCCACGGTGAGGAAGTCGAAGACGTTGTGTTTGCCCGGATTGCAGCCGGTCAGAAACGACGACCAGGCGACCGGGGTCAGGGCCGGCAGGGTCGTTCGTAACCGGCAGTATGTCCCCATCTCCGCCAGGCGAGCGAAGTTCGGCAGCCGCCCCTCGGCCATATACTTCTCGAGCAGGGTCGGCTCCAGCCCGTCGAGCCCGAGCACGACCACGCGCTTAACCCGGCTGCGGGCAAACGCCCGCCGGCCCCGGATTGCCCGCACGACCCACCGCACCGGCCAGGTGAGCAAGGTCAGCAACGCCGAGGCCATGGCCGCCAGCACCGCCAGGAACGAACCCAGCACCGCGAAGCCCGCCCCGGGCCCGATGTACCCGAAAGCCGGGGCGGTCACCGCCAGCATCAGTACGGCGCCGAGCGCAATTGTGCGCCCATCCGGATATCCGAGCCCCGCGCGGGCGGCGGCCCGGCACGTTCTCAGTGTCTTCGGCGTCATGGGTGCCGTGCTTTCCCGCGACCCCAGTCGCGGGCAAGCATGCCTCTGCTGCCGCACGACATGCCCACCCCCGCCTGCGGCGGGTGAGGGCATGGCACGCGCCACGCTGAACAGGCACGAAACCCGCGGCGCGCTGGCGTCGCGGCATTCCCCACGGTGATGTAGCCTCAAACCTGCACGTCGCACTGCTTTACTCACTTCCGCAGGGCGGCTTCACCCGCCGCGGTGGGACTGCCGTCGAAGCCCTGGGTCAGGGATTCTACCCCACAAACGGCCGCTGCGTCCTGCCCTGGAGCCCACGGGTGGGACGCCCGTGCCACGGGTCGTGCCACCCGCGGACGGGAGGCCCGTGCCACGGCATCACTGATGAGTTTGTAGTGCAACGGGGCGCCGCCTTCAAACGGAAAAACGGCTCGTGAATCGTGTGCACCACGCCCGCGCGTGGCGCGACATGCCCACCGCGACGGGGCGGCACGCTGCGGTTGGAGCCAGGCACGCGATTGGCGGCGGGCATGCCGGCCCTGGGCTCGGGCACAGCCGCCCGTCGGACCGGGCGTCCCCGGCGACGGGTCGCTTTCCGCAGCAACCAGTACGCACCGGGGGTGGGGAGGCAGGGGGGCTAGGGCCGGTTATCGGGCTGCGTCGGTGACCCGCTGGGCTGTTGCTCGGCAGCGGTATCCGGCTGCGCATCGTCGCCCCCCACGTACCCGAGGCTTTCGAGCTGCCGGCGGACATCATCTGGCAGCTTGGGCGCGGCGGCGGCGGCCGGAAAACGCTTCCGGAAGCCGTTCAGCCATTCCGTCGCGCGCTCCATGTCCGTCTGCAACTGGCGCAGCAGCGGATGCCGCGTGTCCACCACGGCCTGCTTCTCCGCCGGGTCCGCCCGCAGATCGAAGGCTATCGTCTGCTGGTTCTGCTCGTTGCGAATGAGCTTGCCTTCGAGGCGACGGAACGACCGCAATTCCCGCCCGGCCGAGAACAACTCGCTGACCGCCATGTCACTTCCATCGGTCGGCTTCGTGGGCGTCCCTTCCAGCAACGGGACCCGGCTGCTGCCCATGACGTCGGTGGCCAGCGGCATGCCGAGCAGTTCCAGCACGGTGGGCATCACGTCAATGATGCGGACCTGGGCAGGCACGCGCAGCCCGCCCGTCAGCCGGCCCGGGTAACGCACGATCCAGGGGATGCGGATCACCTCGTCGAAGAGCGTGTGACGGTGTCCCTTGTGCCCGTGCTCGAAGAACTCCTCGCCGTGGTCGGCCACCAGCATGACGATCGTCGAGTCGCGCAGGTTCAGGGCGTCCAGCTCATCCAGAATCCTGCCGACGTGGGCGTCGGTCCAGGCGATCTCGCCGTCATAGAGCGCCATGAGGTGCCGGATGTCACGCGGAGGCATCTTGGCGTTGATGGCCGGGTCGAGCAGGAAGTTCTGTCCCGTGACGGTCCCGGTGTAGTCCGGGTCGAACATGCGGTCGTAGGGCGGGGGCGGAATAAAATCAAAATGCACGTCCCACAGGTGCACAAACATGAAGAACGGTCGCCGCTGGTGGTCATGCAACCAGTTCCTCACTTCCTCGAAGACGCGCGGGTTGGTGACGTCGGCGTTGGACGCGCCCTGCACGACACCGCCGTCGAGGCTCTGCCCGGCCGCCAGTACCTTCAGTGTCAGGTCCTTGAACGATGTACAGTCCACGTACTTGTCGAACCCCTGCCCCAGCCCGAACACCGGATGCAGCGCCGGACCGGAGAAGAAGCCCACGGTCGCGTACCCGGCCGCCTGCAAGCGCTCGGCCAGCGTGGTGTGACTGTCCGCCAGACGCTGATCCATGTCCTGGCAGCGGTGCACGCTGTCAGCGAGGCCGGTAAACAGGGCGGCATGGGCGGGCAAGGTCCACGAGGTACTGCTGATGGCGTTCTCGAACAACGCGCCTTCCGCCGCCAGTTGGTCGATCCGCGGACTCGTCGGGCGCTGGTAACCGTAGCAGCCCAGGTGATCGGGGCGGAGCGTATCGACCGAAATGAGCAGTACGTTCGGCCAGGTTGCATCCGCCTGGACCGTCGGCTTCCTGATGGTGCCGGCGTCCCGTCGGCTGCACGTCACGGGCAGCAGCAGGGCCAAGACCAAGGGCAGGAGACCGGTACCTCGCAGGACCCGCCTCACTTCGGTTTCTCCTCCTCCCCGATGTAGCCGAGACTCTGCAACCGCTCGCGCACCTTCTCCGGCAGGTGCGGCACCACCGCCGGCACCGGCCAGAGCTGCCGGAATTGGGTAAGCCACTTGCCCGCCTTCTCCGCGTCGCGCAACGCCGCCTGGACCACGATGTGGCTGGGATCAGTCAGGCGGTTCCGCTCGGCCGGGTCGGTCGCCAGATGGAACGCCACGGCCTCGCCGGTCTGCTCCTGGCGGATCAGTTTGCGGTCCGGCCGGCGGAAGGCACGCAGTGCCCGTCCCATTGTGAACAGTTCGCTGACGGCCAGGTTCTCCTGCGCCAACTCGCGGCCCTCCAGCAGCGGCACCAGCGTCTGACCCATCAACTCGGGCGGCACGGTGAGCCCCAGAAGGTCCAGTACCGTCGGGGCCACGTCGATGATCCTGACCTGCCCCGCCAGGCGCAAGCCGGGCGTGATTCGACCGGGGAAGCGCACCAGCAGCGGAATGCGGATCACTTCATCGTAGAGCGTATGGCGGTGCCCCTTCTGCCCGTGCTCGAAGAACTCGGTGCCGTGATCGGACAGCACGATGAGCAACGCGGAGTCCTTCAGCCCGTGGGTCTCGAGGTCGGCCACGATCTTGCCCACGTGGGCGTCCGTCCAGGCGATCTCCCCATCGTACAGGGCGATGAGATGCGCGAGGTCGCCTTTGGGCATCCGGGCATTGATGGTATCGTCGTAGATGAAGTCGCGCCCGGTGACGGAGCCGTGATAATCAGGGTCGAACCGGCGGTCATACGGCGCCGGGGGGATGAAATCGAAGTGGCAGTCGTACAGGTGAACGAACAGGAAGAACGGTCGGCGTGGTCCATCCGCGAGCCACTTGTGCACGGCCTCAAACACGCGTGGGCTGGAGATGTCCGCCATCGCCGCGCGCTGCAGAGGTCCCCCGGTGGCGATACCCGGCATACTGACCTCCTCGGCGCTGAGTTGGGCATAGGAGGTACAGTCCACATAGGTGTCAAAACCCTGTCCCAGGCCATACGCCGGGTACAGCGTCGGCCCCGAGAAGAACCCCGCCGTCGTGTAACCGACCGCCTGCAGCCGCTCCGCCAGCGTGACGTGTCCCTCGGCCAGTGCCTTGTCGGTGTCCAGCGCGCCGTGCACGGTGTCCGCGAGGCCCGTGAACAACGCCGCGTGCGCCGGCAACGTCCAGGAAGTGCTGCTGACGGCCTGCTCGAACAACGCGCCTTCACCCGCAAGCTTGTCGAGGTTCGGGCTCGTCGACCGGGCGTAGCCGTAGCAGCTCAGGTGGTCCGGGCGCAGCGTGTCGATGGAGATGAGCACCACATTCGGCCACGAGGCGTCGGCCAAGAGGCGCTTCGGCTCGCCGGCGGGCTCCTCGTCACGCGGGCAGGCCCCGACCAACGCCAACGGAACCAGCGACAACAGCAGCGCCGCACTCGCCGCCCACCGGGCGACCCGGTCCGGGCGGCGCGCACCGTCGCCCCAGATGACCTCAGCCCGCCGATGCAAAATCGGCACAGCCGTGCGCGGTCGCGACACTGCTCGTCTCCGTTGTTCCCCGGCGCGTGGCCCACCGCCCCCAAAGGCAGGCGTCGAATCGCGGTGTTCGACGACCACGCAGTGCCGCGTCAGCGTCGCGATGACGCTGACGGTAAGCGCATGCTACCTCCTGACGCGGGCGGCGCCAACCCCACTTCCTGCGAAACGTCCCGCCCCCGTGCCGCTTCGTCTGCCACTAACTGAACTATCGGACTGCGGCCGACAACTCCATCAACAAACCAGCGCCGTTTCGCCGGCCGCGCCCGCGGCCATCGTGAGCGCAGCGCAATCGGCACTTTTGCACTCACACCTGCCTGCGTCCAGTACCCGCGGACCGAACCGCGGGCGTGTCGTCCCTGACCGGCGTTCTGCGTTACGGTTGGACGTCCGGGGACGCGGGCGCGCCCGTGCCTGCGCGTCGCCGTTGACGCTCCTGCAGCCCGCGCAGAAGCTCGAGCGCCGCCTGCTCCTGCCGAATGTGTAAAGCTGTCTGAAGTGCGGCAACCGCCTCGTCCACCTCTCCCCGCCGGGAGTGGATCACCCCGAGGTTGTAGTGCGCCTCGAACAGGTTGGGGTTGGCCAGGACGGCCGCACGCAGCTCCCGCAGCGCGCCTTCCTCATCCCCCTGCTCGCGCAGCACCAGCGCGAGGTTCACCCGCGCTTCCGCGAGCTTCGGGTCGAGCCGGGCCGCCGTAGCGAACGCCTCCGCGGCGGCGGCTGGGGAACGTTGCCGCAGGAGCGCGCAGCCCAGGCCGTACCACATGTCCGCCCGGTCCCCCGTGATTCGCAGAGCGGCCCGCAGCTCCTCCACCGCCTCCTCCGCCCGCTCCAGTTTGAGCAGCGTCAGACCGAGTTGCGCACGCGCGAGGGCGAAATCCGGTTCGAGGGCGAGGGCCCGACGAAGATAGGGAAGAGCCTCCGCCGGCTGTCCCAGTTCGCGGAGGATGATGCCGAGGTTGCAATAGGCACTCGCGTACCCCGGCTTCAGCTCCAGGGCACGCCGGGCATGCCGGAGCGCTTCCTCGTAACGCCGGGCATCACTCAGGAGACTGGCCAAGTTGTTGTGGACATACGGTGACGCGGGAGCGTGGGTCAGCATGTGACGGTACAGCGTCTCCGTGTCCTGCCACTTACTCAGATACATCCGAGTGGCGCGCGCCGCCAGGAAACCGACGATGATCACAGCGGCGACGACCACCGCCCGATACGCAGACGTGCGCGCCTGTGCGCGCGCGCCGCTCCAGACGTGCGTCAATAGCGAGCAGAGCAGCAGACACACCCCCACCGCCGGCAGGTACACGTACTTGTCGGAGGCCAGGACCCAACTGTACCTGACCAGACCGAGCGTGGGCGCCAGAGCCGCCACGAAGCACGCGGCACTGACCACCCCCGCCCGCGTCCGACACCAGGAGAGCAACAGCACGACCACCACTCCGATAACGAGAAGAAGGTCGGTGACAGGCAGTGCGGCTGGTATCGGATACACCGAGGTCAAGTGCACCGGCCAGATGATCTTGCCCGCGTAGAAGCTGAGGAGGTACGCCACCAGCAGGGGAAGCCGGGCGGCGCCGCTCTCGATCGGCACCTCAACGCAGGCCGTGCGGGCGTGCGAGATGAGCGTGACAACCGCGGACAACCCGGCGACCGCGAAGAAGGGGATGGTCCTCAGCAGGGTGGCTCGGCTCAGGCGGCGCAGCGGCCAGTAGTCCAGCAGCACCAGCAGTAACGGCAGCGGCGTGCTGGTGGGTTTCGACAGCAGGGCGAGCACGAAGGCGGCCAGGCAGCCGCCGTAGCCCAGGCGGCTGCCGCGCTGGGCGTAACGCACGTACAGGACCAATGACCACAACGCAAACAGCGTCGCCAACAGCGTCTTGCGCTCACCCACCCACGCGACGGGCTCCACCGTGAGCGGATGCAGCCCGAACAGCACGGCGACGAAGGCAGCCGGCCAGACCTGGCCGAAGAGCAGGTACAGCAGCATCAGCAACGAGACCGTGCAGAGCACGTGGAGCGTCAGGTTGGTGCGATGGAAGGGACGCAGGTCGTCGGGCCGGCCTCCCAGCGCGTAGTCCACCATCAACGAGGTCATCGTCAGCGGCAGGTAGTAGCCCTGCACCGTGGAGGGTTCGAGTACCTCGCCGAAGAACTGTCCCACCGACCGCCAACTCGGCTGCCGCACCGCCGGGTTGTCGACCAGAAACGGCTGGTCGTCAAAGGACAGGGCGCGGGCGGAGAGGACGGGCCAGTGGACGAGGGTCACGCTGAGCGCGACGCCGCCGATCGCCAGCAGCACCCGCACGGCCTCATGCCGCGTGGTGCGCGGCGGTGATAAACGGGCCTCGCACCCGCCCGGCGCTTCCACCCCCCGAGCGTCCGCGCGGCGAACCTGACCGGAACGGCGCATGGTTCCGAGTGTACCGGCGACGCCGGTTACTGTCGAACGCCCAGATGGGGGGCGCGGGGGTCGGCTGCCGACGGCAGCCGCCCCGCCCCAGCGAGGTGCCCACCGCAGAGCCTACGGCTGGGGCCTGTCCGACCCGCCTGCGCCGCCCGCCTCAGGACGCCGGCGCTTCATGTCCTGCAACGCGCGCAAGGCGTCCACGGCCGCCCGCTCCTGGCGAATATGCAAGGCCATCTGAAGTGCAGCGATCGCCTCGTCCACCTCGCCGCGCTGGGCGTGGATGATCCCGAGGTTGTAGTGCGCCTCGAACAGATTGGGATTGACGTCCAGCGCGCGCTGCAACTCCTGCAAGGCACCTTCGTCGTCGCCCTGTTCGTGCAACGCCAACCCGAGGTTGACGCGCGCCTCCGCCAACTTCGGGTCCCGCTCGGCGGCCTGCGCGAATGCCTCCCGGGCCCCCGGCCAGTCACGCAGCTTCATGAGGGCGCGGCCCAGCTTGTACCAGGTGTCTGCCTGATCCGGGGAGAGCTGCAGGGCGGCTTTGAACTCCTCCGCCGCCTCGGCCGGACGCTCCAGGTCCAGCAGCATGGCCGCCAGCTTCCGGCGCACCTCCGGTACCTGCGGGTTGAGCTTGATCGCCTGACGGAACGCGTCGATGGCCTCCTCGAAACGCCCCTCTCGCGCCAAGGTCGCCCCCAGGTCGGAGTACACAAGAGGGAAACCCGGCTTGGCCTTGATCCCCTCCCGGTATTCAGCAATCGCCTCGGCGAACTGTCCCTTCTGGAGATACGCACTGGCCCGGTCCATGTGCCACGACACCCGCTCGGGCTCGTAAGCCACCAGCGCCTGGACGGCCAGTACCCCCAACCCACCCCACGCGGCCACGCCGATCCCCGCCGGCGTCCAGCGCCGACTCCGTATCCAATCCACCAGCCGCTGCACAGCGTACGCCGCGAATAGTGCCAACAACGGCAGGTACGGCACCCGAAACCGACCGGCCACAAGAAAAGGCAGGAACGACGCGAAGTACACCCCCACCAGCAGCAACATCAGCACTACGATCTCGAGACGGGCGTGTTGCTCGACCACATGGGGCGGGGCGGTCGTGTCCTGCTGCCCCGGCCCTGATTGCCGTCGGTAGTCCCACACCCACAGCACCAGCCCCAGCACGAACCCGGACGCCACCAACGGGAAGCGCGGCAGTAACCTCAACACCGGCGAATACAGCCGCTCGTAGTACAGCACTTTCTCGTTGGAGACCTCGTGCGGTCCCCAAAGCAACGCGGCGCGCTGCAGGGCATACTTCAGCGCGGTGCCCGGCTGCTGCCGGATAAACGACCACGCCCGATCGGCGAAGTACTTCGACACCTCTGAATGCCGCAGCGGGCGACCCAGCTCCTTCTCCACACCCTGGACGATCTGCGGGTAGGCGAACAGGCTCCACCCCGTGCGCCCGGCCAGTCGCTCGATGTCGGGTATCCGCGGCGTCACCAGACTCGTGTACTCGTTGTTGCCGATGTAGAGGTTCACCCCGCCGTTGCTGGAGATCAGCACGAAGTCCTTGCCCACTACGTAGTTGCGGATGGTCACCGGGGCAATCATGACGGCCGTGCCCACCACGAGCGTCACTGCCGCCCCCACCCACCGCCGCAGCGTGCCGCGCCGCCACAACACCCACCCCGTCCACACCAGCACCACGGGCACAAACAGCAACACATTGGGACGAATGACCGCTACCACTCCGAGCAGCACGCCGGCTGCCCCGGCCAGCAGATACCCCGGTGCCACCGTCCAGCGGGCCAGGACCCAGATCAGCAACACTGTCAGAAAGGCGAGCAACGGCGGTTCGTTCAGTTCACCCTCGAAGTAGATAAACGCCCAGTAAGTGGCCATGAGGGCGGCGGCGATCAGCGCACCGACTGGATTCAGCACGCGCCGACCCAGGCGCCACGCCAGCAGGCAGCTCGCCAGCCCCAACGCCATCTGCGCCACGCGCGGGGCCACGTACCCCAGGCCCGCCACGCGGTAGATCAGCGCCAGAAAGTACACGTAACCTGGCGGGCGGAAGTAAGGCGTCGAAGAGATCAACGGATCCGGCTCGGTTCCCGGCGGTTTCCAATCGCCCGTTGCCAGCCCGCGGGCCCAGTAATCGTTGTAGCCCGCGTCCGAGATGGGGGAGTCGAAATCAGGCCTCTGCCTCACTTCCCGGAGGTAGGCCACGCGCAAGCCCAGCCCGACCAGCAGAATGACGCCGATGACCTGCCACTCCCACCGCGCCGCGCGCCTCGGTCGCGCGGGCCCGGTCCGTTCCCGGGCGCGCGGCTGTTGCTGACGCAGTTCTCGCGCCGAACGACGGTTCTTTGTCATGTACGCAGCCTTCCTGGGCATCTGCGTTAACACGGGCCGGTGGCGGGTGGCATTATAGTCCGCGTCGCCGCGCGGACCACCCCGGTCATTCCGCGTCGCGGTGTGCTCCGTCGGCGACCGCGCGACTGACGGCACCCCCGGCCGTGCGCGGTCTCCGGGCGGCTACAGCGCGTCTATCCGCGCAACCGTGCGATCGTGGCCGCGGCGAAGACCTTGCGGAAGCCGGCGATGTACTCGTCCAGCAGCTCGCGTTCGGCACCGGGGAAGGTGGGCAGCCGCAGCAGTTCGCGGTTGGCGGCCGTGGTGCGCGGCAGGGCATCCGGGTGGTAGACGGGCAGTGGCACGTCCGGACGCCCGTCGAGGCGGGCGAGCCGCGCGAAGTGCCCCTCGGTGAACAGCGGTTGCTGATGCACGAGCGGGTACCGCGGCCAGTTCACGTCACACCCCTCCGCGCGCAAGGCCTCGACGATCTTCTCGATCGGCACGCCCCAACGCGCTGCGTCGCAGCGAATCAGGTACTCGAAGTAGACGCGTTCCACGTGGGCGGGCGGCAGGTACGTTTGCAGCCCCAGGGCCTCCAAGGCCTTCGACAGGTAGCGCAGGTTCTCATTGCGGCGGGCATTGCGCTCGGGCAGGTGCGCTAGTTGCACGCGGGCGACCGCAGCCGAGAGCGGCGCCATCCGCGTCTTGATGCCGAAGCTGGTGCCGGCAAAGCGTTGCGCCGGCGACTCCAGCTCGAGAACTCGCATGATGTCGCCCAGGCAGACCGCGCGCTCGAAGTAGGCGTCGCTGTCGGTGAGCAGGATGCCGCCCTCGCCGGCGGGAGCGAGCTTGCTGCTTTGCAGGCTGAAGACGGAGAGGTCGCCGAGCGTCCCGCAGCGCCGCCCGCGCCAGCTCGCCCCATGCGCGTGCGACGCGTCCTCGATGATCTTCAAGTTGTGCCGCCGGGCCAGCGCGAACAGTTCCGTCATCTTGCTCGGCATGCCCCACAAGTGCACGACGACCAGGGCCCGGGTGCGGGGCGTAATCTTGCGCTCCGCATCCTCCGGGTCCAGCCCCATCCGCTCGGGCTCGCTCTCACAGAAGACCGGCAATGCACCGACCCAGAGCATCGGTACCACGGACGCCCAGAACGTGGCGGACGGCACCAGCACCTCGTCGCCGGGCTGCAAATCGAGGGCGAAGAAGGCCGCGAACAGGGCGGCCGTGCCGTTACAGTGTGCCAGGGCGTGCCGGACGCCGAAGCAGGACCGGTAGTCCGCTTCCAACTCGCGCGTGACCGGGTGCAGGGACAGGTCGCCGTCCCGCAGCACCCGCAACACCGCGGCCTCGTCCTCGGTAGTGAGAATCGGCCAGCGGTTGGCGACGCGGGCGTCCAGGGTGACGGCCGGCGGGCCGCCAAAGATCGCCGCTTCCGTTGCAGCAAACGGGCGGGGCATCACTTCTCCTCATTGCTCAACAGTGAGCCAGTACGTCGTCGAAACTCTCCACCACCGTCCGGTGGTACGCGGCCACGGCGCGCCGTGCGGCCGGCTCGTCGGCGCAGAACGGCCGGGCGGCCCGGACCAGATGCTCCGCGTACTCGTCCCGCGGGCCCAGCCCGCCGCGCGGTACCCATTGCGCAACGTTCGTGCGCCGCCGCAAGTAGTCCTCCAGCGTCTGACACATCTCCTGCTCCGCGCACCAGCGGGAGTTGGGGACCGGCGGCTTCAGATCGGGGAAATACTCCAGGACGGGCACCGGTTCTGGGCAGGGCGTCGGCGCAGCAGCGCGCCCGGGGCGAGCCACTCTGCTCCTGACCAGACGTTCCACACGCCGTGCGAGCGGGACGCAGTTGGTGAGCTTGCCGCCGTACACGCTGATCCACGGCAGGTGCTCGTCGGCATGGACCTCGTGCCGGCGGGACAGGGCCAGCGAACAGGTCGTGTTCGCGTGGCGACGCTCCACCACCAACGGGCGCACGCCCGAGCGCAGGGACACGACGTCACGCGGCGACAGGGGGTTCGCCCAGCAGGCGTGCAGTTCATCCAGCAGCAGGCGGACGTCCTCGGGCTGCACCGCAAACCCTTCCTCCGGTGTCTCCACAACGGTCTCCGTCGGTCCCCAGAGTGACACGGATCCCCAGGGAATCAGCGACATCGCATCGCGCCCGTCGCGGGTCGGGAGGATGAGGGGCAGTTCATGGGCGGGGTGACGCCGCAGGCCGAGGAACACCCCCTTGCTCAGTACGTGCTTATACGGCGAGTGACACCCGAAACTCTCATTGATGCGGTCCACCCAGGCTCCGGCCGCGTTGACCACCACCCGGGCCCGCACGCGGCAACCGGCCGCATGCAGCGTATTCCGCAGTTCCAGGTGCCACCGCCGGGTACCGGCATCAAACCCACCGCCCTCCAGCGCGCAGTAGTTCAGCGCTACTTGCGTCGCCTGGTGGTGCGGGAGCAGCCACTGAAGCACGAAGCGGGCGTCCGATGGCTCCGCCATCGCTTCTTCATACGTAAGCGCCACCCGCCGCGGGCGCTCAGCAAGAAGGACGCGCTCCGGGTAGCCGGGCTCCCAGCGGGGACGACGGCGCTGGCAACCGCTCAGCAACCAGTAGAAGTACAGGGCGGCCTGCACCAGCAACGGGTGCGGCCGGGTGCCGGGCGTGGCCACGTAACGCATCTGCCGCGGGCGAATCCAGTCGCCCAGCTCCCGCAACATGCGCTCGCGGGCGGCGCAGAGCCGGCCCACCGTCCGCAGGTGTCCGTGGCGCAGGTAGAGCAAACCGCCCCAGATCATCATGGCCGAGGCCTGACTGGTCCCGCTGGCGAAATCGCCCTTGTCGATGAGGAGCGTGGAGAAACCCTGCCGGCAGAGGTGGTGGTACAGGCAGGCGCCATTGATGCCGCTGCCGACGATGACGACGTCGAACACCAGGTCGTCCAACGCCTGCCATTGATCCTCTCGGGGTGGGCTGCGCATGCCTCCCTCGCGCTCCGTGCCGTGGCTCTGGCGAACGTCACCTGCTACCCGCGCTGCCCAGCCAGGCGCTGGATGTAGGGCAACACCTGCTGGCGCTGCGCGGTGCGCGCGGCGCTGTCGGCACCGGTGGCCGGCCGGCCGCGGGCGTCCAGACGCTCGAACAGCAGGTTGTACGCGAACAACGCGAAGTGCCGCGTGCTGCGTACGACGACCGCGATCTGCTGATTCACGGTTGCCGGCGGACGCCCCTCCAGGTTGAGCCCCTGCACCACCCGCGTTCGCCCGCTGTACGCCGACCAGAGCTGCACCCGCCGGCTGAACACGGTCATGTCGGCCGCGTAGTTCATGGGCATCACGGCATCCAGCAGGCCTTCCGTGATCCAGCGACGGCTGTCCTGGAAGTGGGCCCGCAGGGCGACGTCCGGGTCGGCGCCGACGGCCGCACTGAGGGACGCTCCCGGCTTCACCCGCCGCATCATCGCGCGGATGTCCCGCACCACTTGCGTCACCTGCGCCGCCCGCCACTCGTTCCACTTGCCCGGTGCCTGCTCCGGCGTGGCGCCGGTCGCCTGCCGGAACAGTGCCAGCGTGCGCGGGTCGCGTGGGTAGTCGGGCACCGATACCCCGGCCGGATACGAGGCGTTCCACTCGTTGGGGAAGCGAATGTAGTCCAGATGCAGCCCGTCGACCGGATAGCCCGCAACGATCTCGCGCATGACGGCCACCAGGTAACCGCGCACCTCCGGGTAGCAGGGGTTGAGGCTGTTGTACCAGCCCAGCGGCTGGCGTCGTCCCTGGGCATCGCGCCAGAACCAGTCCGCGTGGGCGTTGTAGAGTTGGCGGGGGTCGGCGGGCGGTTGCTTGCCGCGCCAGCCCGGCAGGACGTTGACCCAGGCGTGCAGCTTCAGCCCGCGCCGGTGGGCCTCCTTGCAGGCAACGGCCAGCGGATCGAAGCCCGGGTCGCGTCCGCCCAGTTCCTCCGACCACGGCTCCAGACGGGAGCGGTAAAACGCGGTGCCGTGGCCGCGGACCTGGAACAGGACGGTGTTGAATCCCGCCCGGCGGCAGTTCTCCATGATGACGCCGATGTCCGCCGCTGACTTGTAGTCCCAGCGCGTGACCCAGAGCGCCCGAATCGGCTCGCGGGGCGGAAAACCCCCCGCGTGCCGCAGCCCCGGCTGACAGCCGCCCGCCAGCAGCGCCAACGCCAATCCCACCGCCGCGCGCGTCACCGTCCGCTTGAGCATGCTCGCCTCCTTGCCGCCTGCCCGTCTACAAGGGACTCTTTCTCGGCCGTCTACGACCAACCGCAAAGCTAGCGTCGTTCGCCCGCGCCTCCCCGCAAACGCCACGTCGGCCCCCCCGCGGCCGACGCAGAACTTCCGGGGCACCGTCAACTACGACGTCGCCAGCGGGCGGCGACGCCACGACGCAGGGTGGCAATGTCGCCGAAAACGCGCGCTGCTGCAACAGGCGTTTCCCAGCCCGCGGGTGGGCGGGGCTCACCCCACGGACTGCGCGCCGGTGGGCGGTGTGCACCCGCCGCGCTGCAATCGACAATCGTCAATCGTCAATCGTCAATCGACAATCGACAATCGACAATCGGCTAGAGTCGGCTGGTGGCGGCGTGGTCGGCGAGCGCGCGGTCGGGCAGGCGCAGCAGGTTGACCGATTCGTCGATACGCAGTTGCCAGACGGGGCGTTCGTCGTGCAGGGCGGAGGTGAGGGCGGCCACGGCGCGCGGGTCAAACTGCCGGCCAGCGAGGTCCCGCAGTTCCGTGAGGGCGTCCTCGATGGGACGGCGGGCGCGGTACACGCGGTCCGTGGTCATGGCGTCGAAGGCGTCCACGACGAGCAGGATGCGCGAGCCGATCGGAATCTGATCGCCCTGCAAGCCCGCGGGTTGCCCCGTGCCGTCGTAGTGTTCCCGCTGGTGGCGGATGATCTGCACCTCCGCCTCCAGGATACGCAAGTGGTCCACAATGCGCGTGCCAATGAGCGGCACCTGCCCCATCACCATGCGCTCGACCGGGCTCAATGCGGTGCGTTTCAGCAGGATGCGGTCGGGGATGCCCACCTTGCCGATGTCGTGCAGCAGGGCGGCGTTCTTGATGCTCTGGATGGTACCCGTGCTGCACCCCAGCGCGTGGGCGACCCGCTCCGCGTAGAAGGCCACGTTGGCGCAGTGGCGGGCCGTGTAGGGGTCCTTCTCATCGAGCGCCTGCACCAGCGAGGCGATGCTCTGCACATACACGTCCTTCGCCCGCGTGCTCAGCATCGCCACCCGCCGGCGCAGCGACTCGATCTCGTCCGTCTGCAACGTGGCCGCCACTTCCGCCTGTTCGTCCACTTCGTAGCAGGACGACACCTGGTTACGCCCGCGCCGCTTGGCCAGGTAGAGCGCCCGGTCGGCCAGGTCGAGCAGTTGCGCCGTGTTCGTGACCCGGGTGTCGTTGGCGTCCGCCAGGCCGAACGACGCGGTGACGGTGTGGCCGCGCAGGGCCTTCACGTCGATGGAATCGGCCACAGCCCGGCGCATGCGCTCGGCCACGTGTGCCGCCTCGGCGCACGTTGCCTCCGGCAGAATGACCGCAAACTCCTCGCCTCCGAACCGACCCACCGTGTCCACGTCACGCACCGCTTGCCGCAGAACCCGGGCGACCTCCTGGAGCACGGCGTTGCCCACCAGGTGCCCGAACGTGTCGTTGACCACCTTGAAGTGGTCGATATCGACCATGATGAGGGCCAGCGGATGCCCGTAACGGCGCGACCGCGCCATCTCCTGTTCGAGCACGCGGGTGAGGAAGTCGTGGTTGTGTAGCCCGGTCAGGCCGTCGGTGATGGCGGCCGTGTGCAGTTGCTCGTGCATGCGCTGCATGCGCAGGCCCACCCGCACCCGGGCCAGCAGCGACTGTTTGTCCAACGGCTTGGGAAGATAGTCATCCGCTTCGGGGATGATCGCCTCGACGAGGGAATCCTGCTTGCCGCTGGCGGTCATCAGCACGAAGTGCACGGCCACCCCGTGCGGGTCCGCCCGCAAGCGGCGACAAAGGTCCGCGCCGCTCCCGTCGGGCAGATGGTAGTCGCTGAGCACGATCTTCGGATGGTGCACGGCGATGACGGCCAGCCCCGCGGCGACGTCCCCCGCCTCGGCGACCGAGAACCCCGCCTCCGTCAACAGCCTGGCGGCCAGTCGGCGCTGGTCCTGCTCATCGTCAATGACGCAGACGTCCACTTCCGCCACGATGGTAGACCTCACTGTTCGTGCGGTAGGTGCCCCGTGTCCCGCGCCCGTCCGCCCAGCGCCAACGAACCCGAGCGAAAGCGAGGGGCATCTCCGAGCGCGCCAGGAAGCCCGCTCGCTTCCGCACGGACTCGGTTCCGGCGGAAGTCGAAGGCGTACACACCGCCTCTCTTACTACTCATCGGCGCGGGTCGGGGTCGTCTGGATCACAGAATCCAGCAACACTTCGGATGCGGCGGCCCCATGCCGGACGTGGACGGGGCGTGGTCCGCTAAATGGACTCGATGTTCCAGTGCGCGGATTCCACGAACGCCCGCCAGCAGCCATAGCGCCGGTCCGATAGTCGGACCGTCAACGCCGGACTGCGGTGGGGGCGCTCGGGTGCCCGGATGAGGCGCATGCAGGCTTCCCACGGCGTGCGCCCGCCTTTGCGGACGTTGCAGGACACGCACGAGCAGACCACGTTCTCCCAGGTGGTTTGACCGCCGCGAGCCCGCGGTACCACGTGGTCCAGCGTCAGCTCGGACAGGCCGAAGTGGCGCCCGCAATACTGGCACGTGTTGCCGTCGCGGGCGAAAACGTTGCGGCGCGTGAACTTAACCTCCCGGCGCGGCAGCCGCGCGAACGTCAGCACCCGGATGATCCGCGGCACCATCAACTCGGCACGCACGGTGCGGATCCAGTCGTATCCGTCCCGACCGCCGGGCCGCTGCAGCACGCTCAGCTCGAACCAGTCGTTGAACGTGTAGGATACGTACCGCCCGTCCTCGATGCAGACGACCTCGGCCACCGGCCGCAGTTGCCGGTCCTGCTTGAACAACAGCGCAAAAGCGTGGCGCACACTGATCACACGCATCGCCAGGTAATGCGCGTTCAGCACCAGGACGCTGGTATCCAGGACGGACGGAAACTCATCCGGCGGGTTGGCTGCGAAGACGACACCACCTCCTCGCGTCGGGGTCGTAACCGTGCTGCCCGGCGTGCAACCTCGGCTCCGGGTGGACGCCGCTGCAACTGCTGCAATTCTAAGCCTTCCACCCGCCGCGGGCAAGCGGTGAGCGGCGCGGCGTCTGAACCCCTCTTCCCGCGGGAGAGGCGCAGGGGGAAGCGCGACGGAAGCGATGACACCGTCCCGGGTGCCTCAGCATACTCACCCCCAACGTGGAAGACGCTAAACCCGTACCCGCGGGCGACGCAGGAGAGGATTCCGCTGCGGACAGTTCACGTCGGCCGCCGGGGGCCGACGCTACGGGTGCAGGTCTTCGTAGGGCATTGCCATGCCGGGGCGTCGGGGCTGCCGGCCGGCCACCGTGCCCTCGGCCGTGAGCGGCGCCCGCAGGGCCGTCTTCCGCTGGGCCACGTTCCGCTCGTAGACTTCCGAGATGTGCTGGGCCGCCCACACCACGTCGTCCGTCACCTCGAACAGATCGAGGTCTTCCGTGGACACGTAACCGGGTACCCCGAGTTGATGCTCCCGGATCCACTTCACCAGCGGCAGCCAGAACTCGCTGCCCACCAGGACGATCGGGAAGCGCTCCGTCTTGTGCGTCTGGATCAGCGTCATCGCCTCGAAGAACTCGTCCATGGTGCCGAAGCCGCCCGGAAAGCACACGAAGCCCACCGCGTACCGGACGAACATGACCTTGCGACAGAAGAAGTAGCGGAACTCCAGGGCCACGGTCTGGAACGGGTTGGCGATCTGTTCCTGCGGCAGGTAGATGTTCAGCCCGATGCTCTCGCCGCCCGCCTCGGCCGCCCCCTTGTTCGCGGCCTCCATAATCCCCGGCCCGCCGCCGGTGACGACGGCGAACCCCCGTCGCACCAGCTCGGCCGCAAGCTGCTCCGCCTGGGCGTAGTAGCGATGGTCGCGCGGCATGCGCGCCGACCCGAAGACGGAGACGGCCGCCGGCACCTGCGACATGATGTCAAAACCTTCGACAAATTCCGACATGATGCGGAACACGCGCCAAGTTTCCTCGGCGGCACTGCGCGGCTGACCACCAAAGCGACCCATGAACTCAAGCTCCTGTGACCGGTACCCGCCTGACCGGGTGCTCGCCGGGAGCGCACGCCGCTCGCGACGAAACCCCCGTGGCCCGCTATCTTCCTCGTCCCACTGCCTTCCCGCCAGAGGCATGCCGATCCCGCAAATCTCGGCGGAAAACTGGGCCGAACTGAGACCCGCAAGTACGTTTCGGCCGCCCGCCCTGCCCGCCTCCTGCTACTCGGCAAGACCACCCGTGCCTGGTGCTGCGCGGCAGACAAGTGGCCGCGTCCCGGAGGCCCGCCGCTGCTCGTGACGGGGCCGTTACGTACCCGGTACGGCCGGTGGTGACACCGCCGGCGGGCTTACCTGCCGGCCGCCGGGACGGGGGAGGGTACCCGCGGGGAGGGTGGACTGCGGTTGACACCCGGCGCGGCCTGCCGATAGAATACTTGGAGTAGGATGCAACCTTCGCCCGCTGCGCATCCGCGCTCATGCGGGAGGTGCCCGCGCGTTTGCTCTCACCGGAGACTGCTGCCATGACACCGAGACACGTTTGCCGATTGGTATCAGCAACCCATGCCAGCATGAGGAGCCACCGTTACCGCAGGTGGGTGCTGCCCTGTGCCCTGGCCGCCGCCGCGCTGGGCACCACGGGTCGGGCGTTTGCGGCCGACGAGATGAAACCGGCCGTCGAGAAGCGGGTCAAGGGGGCCACCGTCATGGTCGCCACCGCCGTCTCCGAACGCGAAAAGGGCGATCGACCCGTGGGTTTCGGGTCGGGGTATTTCATTAACCGCACCGGCCTGCTGATGACCAACAACCACGTGGCCGACATCGCCCACCAGCGCAGCGACCTGGAGAAGCAGCGGACGTACTACAACGCGGGCAGGGTCACCTGGAGGGTGATCGTCGACTCCGGGACGGACAAGCAGAAGATCTGGGAGTGCATTGACGTTTACGGCAACGACGAGGCGGACCAGCACCTCCTCCAAGCCATCGACGAGGACGGCAACAAGCTGGAAACACCTAACTTCCTGCCGCTGCTGCCCGAGTCTCGCCTGCACGAAAGTATGCAGGTTTGGAACTTCGGCTTCCCCGGCGCGGACAGCCAGCGTATGACGGGTCAGCAACACCCGGAGGTGACCGTCACCACCGGCCACATCCGCCAGTTGCCGCGCACGCCCGGCGGGCGCGTCCGGATGGTCTACGTGGACGCCCAAGCCCGCCCGGGCAACAGCGGCGGTCCCAGCGTCAACGTGGACGGGTACCTCGTCGGAACGGTCACCCTGATGGCCAAGCCCGAGGACCGTGACACGACCGCCAACGACACCGGGCTGGTGCCGGCCAAGATCACCCGCGAGATGGTGCGGAATGCCTACGCCCTCGGCAAGATCCATCCGGGCACCGACTTCACGCCCTTCATGAGCATCCTCACCAACGAGGACGGCAAGGTCATCCTCCCCGAGTTCCCGCGCCTCCGGGACGGCGAGGCGGTGTACTTCCCCGATGGCGATCGTCACTTCGGCAAGATCACCACGCAGAACATCACCTGGAACTCGCCGTTGGGTGCCTTCGAGGTGCCCCTCGACGTGGTGGCCTACGTGATGAGCCACGCCGACGGGTGCAACCTCTACCTGGAGGGCGGCAACCGCATCAGCGCCACGGCCGTAGGCTCCAGTTTCAAGTTCGAACCCAAGGGCGGGCAGTTGACGGACTTGGAATTCGACGACGTAGGTGTGGTCGCGTTCCGCACCTCGGACCGCAAGATCGAGTCTCTGCCGCCCAAGGTGCTCGAGTTTGACGCCGACCAGGCCCATCTGGTGCTCACGGACGTGCAGGGCAAGGCCAAGCTGGAGAGCCGCGCGGGTACCCTGGAGGTGGACCTGGAGAGCGTCGCCCGCGTCGAGCGCCGGGCCGACGGTCAGCGCCTGGTGAAGCTGCGCGACGGGCGACGCATCACCGGCGAGTTCACCAGCGACCCCATCCAGGCCACCATCGCGGCCGTCAACCTGCCCATTCGGTTCAGCCTGGGCGACATTGACCAGCTTACCATTGAGGTGGTCCGCTACGGCTTGGGCAGCGTGGCAGGTCTGGGCCTGCCGGGCGTGCTCAAGGACGGCGACTGGGACATCCAGGAGGTCGTCAAGCGGATCGAGAGCGACGACCTCCCGGCCGCCCGGACCAAGTTCGACGCGCTCATGGAGCCCGACAGCCTCCGCCGGTACCCCAACGTCAAGAAGGATCACCTTGCCCTCCTGGAGGGCGTCATCGCGCTACGGGAAGGCAAGTACGAGGACGCCGCCAAGGGACTGCGGAAAGCGTCCAAGGCCCGCAACAACAACATCGTGGCCTATGCCGAGGCGTGCTCGGCCGTGCTCAAGCGTTTCCCTGAGAACACGTTCAACGGCAAACCGCTGAGCGACACCAACGCCTTTGCCCAGGCGGGAATGGTGCACGCCGACGAGCGCATCAAGGAAATCCGTATCTACCTGAAGGATGCCCGCCTGCTGGGCACCCAGGGCAAACTCCGGGGCGAGTACGTCTCCCCCTCGGCGCGCGGCGCGACGCGCGTGGCCCTCTACGATGACACCAAGAAAGGTGTGTTCACCCGCATCCTGGCTGATGCGCGCAAGTACGAGCAGTCCATGAAGATCGCCAGCGTCCTGGGCGGTGTCGAGGCCGATGACGAACTCATTCGTCTCTGGGACTTCGCCTCCCGCGCCTGCCTCCGCGAGTACATGCGCGCCCAGGTCGATATGCAGGAACTCACGCAGGACCGCGCCGGGGGCCCGCGTCCCGGGAGCGGCGCCGGCGCCCAGGCCAGAATCCAACGCGAAGCGGAAGCCCTACGCAAGGACGCCGAAAAGGCCTACGAAACCTACTGGGAGTTCCAGCGGAACCTTTATGAATACGGCTTCCGCATCGAGGACCCCGACATCCAGAAGCAGCGCGAGGACCAGGAACAACGCGGCAAGACCGAAGAGCCCAGCACCGAACCCGGACCGTGACGGGCAACCTCATTGCCGGCCGGGCAGCTCGTTGAAGAAGGAGCGCCCGCGCAGCGCCTCGTTGCGCATCGTCTTGGGGTTCCTCCGCGCGCTGCCCGGTGCGGCACTGCTGCATGTCTGACGCGGCGGCCCTGAATAGGTCCGCGCAGTCAAGAAACCGACGCCGAGGCCAGGGTGGCAGGGCCAAGCGCAGCGCCGCCATGCGCTCCCACGTGCCCAATGCTGCCGTCTGCACCAGCATGCCGGTGCCTTCGGCTTGGGCAGAGCACCCCCCAGTTTCCCGTTTGGGTGGTCCCATTCAGCGCCACAGCCGGAACATCCCCGGCCGGTCCGCCGGCCGCTCCGTGAAGCCGTACTTCTCATAGAAGCTCGCCACCCCGCTGGCGGCCATCAGACCCACGAACGCCCCGGGGCCCGCATGGGCGTCCAGGTAGCCCATCAGCGCCCCCATGATACGCGCGCCCAATCCCCGGCCCTGAAAGGCCGGCAGGACGACGACGTCCTGGAGGTAGAAGTAAACGCCCCCGTCGCCCACAATCCGTCCGCAGCCCACGATGCTCCCCTCGCACTCCACGCACACGGCATACAGGCTGCCGGCAAGCCCCCGCGCCACGCCTGCGACATCGACATCGCCCCATCCCACCGCCCGCCGCAACGCGCGGTACTCCTCGCCCGTCGGGACACGTTCCACCAGTCGGAAGTCCTCGCTCATGCGTGCCTCACCTCTACTTCGCCAGGCCGCGGTGGAGACAGCGTCGGTCCGCGGCAATCGGACGGCCGCAGCCGGTAGCCCCGGCCGAGCCTTGTTTCCCCTGTGCGGTGCCCAGGTACACCGGCAGCCCGGAGGAACACTGACTTACCGCTTGCGATTCGTATCGGCGATCCGAACCGCGGCCGTCAGGAAGCGGCCGAGCCCCACGCCGGTGGCGCCCGTGAGCGTATGCTCATTCAGGACGAACCGGGTCGCCACAGTCACCGACCGTTACGGCAGGGCGTCTGCGCCGCTCCGGGGCCGCCCCCTCGCCCCTGGGCAACAGGGGCGGGAGCACGCCTCCGGTGCTATCCGCCGAGCAGCGCCGCTTTCCTGCTATGATTGATGCCACCGAAAGCGTTATAATACGGGCTGCCAATCTCTGGGGGAACAAGTGGCAAGCGCCACAGGGTTGAAGGGCACACAATGGAGGTGGGATACACATGGACTTGTTGCTGCGCTATGTGACGGTGGCGGTGCTGTGCGTTGTCGCTTTCGGGGTGTCATCGCCTGCGCTGGCCGATTGGCAGCTCACTGATCTCGGTACTCCGAACGGACCCTGGGTTAGCGGGGCCTATGGTCTGAACAACGCCGGTCAGGTCGTCGGCTCGGGCGGAGTGCCCATGCCACCCCCTCCCGCCCCGCCCAGCGCCTTTTACTGGGAGAGCGGAATGGGCATGCTCGACATCGGCGTCCTCGGCGGCTACAGCACCAGCAACGCCGTCGGCATCAACAGCGCCGGCCGCGTCGTCGGCTGGGGCGATGACGCCGTGTTCCTGTGGGATGAGGCCACCGGCTTCACCGAGATCGATCTGGGGCCCGGCTTCCTGGAGGTAGGCGCGCTCAACAACTCCGATCAGGTCGTCGGGCGCGCCAGCCACCACGCGTACATCTGGCAGGCCGGCATGGGACGCGTCGACCTGGGCACGTTCGGCGGCTACAGCAGCGTGGCCCATGGCATCAACGACGCCGGCCAGGTGGTCGGAGCGGCGGAGAAGCCGGGCAGCCCCGTGCCGCTGCATGCCTTCGTGGTCACGCCGGAAAACGGCGTGTGGTATCGTGACGACGACAGTGATGGGATCAACGACCTGATGTCTGATCTGAAGACCCTGCCGGGTCACGACATCAGTCAGGCCTACGACATCAACGTGCACGGCGACATCGTCGGGGCTTCCTACACGTTTGGAGTCCAGGACATCCGCGCGTTCATCTATCGCCACGGGGAGATGCAGAACCTGGGCACCCTGGACGGCGACAGCAGCATCGCCTACGCGATCAACCAGCAGCGGCAGGTCGTCGGTTACTCGAAGACGGCCGCCGGCGTCGGCCACGGCTTCCTCTGGCAGAACGGCGTGATGGTCGATCTGAACGACCTGCTCCCGCCCGGCACCGGCTGGGAGATCATCATGGCCTCGGACATCAACGACTTAGGCTGGATCGCCGGCACCGGCGTGGGCCCCAACGGCGAGGCGCACGGCATCCTGCTGATCCCGGAGCCCGCAGCCCTCGCGCTGCTGCTTCCCGGTTGCCTGCTGCTTACCGCCCGGCGGTTCCGCGTCCGGTGAGCCGGCGCGCACAGATCACAGGAGTGCTGCGCGCCGCCGAGCAGCCCGGCCTTCCTCCGGCTCACCCGCAGCCGTGTCCTTCATCGAGCGCTGGCTCGGGTGTTGTGATCCGTGATGCCCCGCCGGCGGGCTTCGTCGATTCCGACTGCGCGACACGGTCCCCCCTCTCACCCCAGAGGGCACCCGGGGACGATTAGAAACAGAGCGGCTGACTGTGTTCCCGCCCGCGCCTACCTTCGGCGGCGCAGAAAGACGATGCCCAGCGCCAACAGGGCGAGGGTGGTCGGCTCCGGTACGATGGCATCGAGGCCATCGACGTCATCACCGAAGAGCAGGCCCAGACTCTCCGCCGTCGCGTACATCGCGAACGTCCCGTCGAAATCCGTGATGAAGATGTCCGCGGCAGAAAGCCCGAGGGCGAGCAACGACGCAGAATCCGGGGCCAGGCTGAACAAGGCCAGGTCCGTGGGCGGCCCGCCATGGAACGCGTCTATTCCCAGGAACAATGCCTCCAGGTTGGGGTCGTACGTATCATCTCCATGCGCCCCGTTGAAGATCAGGCTCGTCGAGATGGCGGGGCCGAAGTCCAGGAGGCTCTCGCCGATGATGCCGGGCGCCACGGAGGGCCTGAAGAAGGCCAGCGCGTCGATATCGTCCCCCTCTTCCGCCAGACCGATGTCGTCAAAGCCGTCGGCGAAGACCTGGGCGAGAGAACTCCGGTAGATGTCCTCGCCGTCCTCAAGCGAGAAGTACAGGTCGAAATTCACCGCCAGTCGGTCGGCCCCGACCCGGGGACGGTCGGCCGTTCCCCCATCGTTGTGCGCCATGATCGGCGAGTCGAGATTGGAGAGCGACACCGGTGGCAGGGCGGCCTGCGTGTAGAGGTCGAAGCTGTTGAGATTGTCGGGGCTGGGAACTGCCGCGGCGAGGGGACCGACGTTGGGCCCCAATCCCATGACCTCCTGGTTGATGGTGAGCGAGTTCGTCCGCCCGGCAAAGCGCTGCACGCGCTGATACGGGGGCTGGTCACCCGGGATCTCGAAGATATCGCCGGGCACCTGATTAAGCATAGATTGCCCGTTGACGGCCGATCCCGGCTGGCCCACGGAGTTCCGCCCGACGGAGAAGAACAGCGGCGACTGGGGGGTAATCCCGTCGCCCCCGAGAGACTGGGCGTCGATGACGTCCGCGCCGCGAATCAGGGCCGTGGCGTCCTCGTCGATGTAGCTGGCGTTGCTGCCGGTCAGGTGGGTACGGAAGATCGTACCGCCGGCTTCGCCGGGTACCGCCGGAGTCACGAGCGTATTGGCCCCCACCTGTAGCTGCGGGATGCTGCCGTACTGGGATTCCTGGTTCACTGCCGTTCTGGAAAGACCGACCGTGCCTGCATCAACGCCCATCAAGATGCCGTTGCCTCTCATCGTCCGAATCCGCGGGTCGGAGGGAGCAATCAGCGTGAGCCGGCCGTGGTTGGCCCCCGCGCCGCCGCCACCCACCGGGCTGAAGTCGAAGAACTGGCCGCACTTGTTCAGCTCGTCCGTGCCCGTGATGGCGTCGGGTCCGCCTCGGCGCGTGGTCGGGGCGCCAGTGTCGATCAACTGGTAGCCCGTGTCGGCAATCAAGCCGGGAATGTTGATCTGGCCGTAGGTGCGCGGCGCTTGGGAAGGGAGCTGCACCGTCTGATTGAGACGCACGGTTCCATCTACCTGGCGGACGATCACCTGCACCGTGCCATCGGACCGGACGAAACCACTGGGGTTCTCCTGACCGCCGATGTTCATGCCGGCCTCTCTCACCTCCATGGCGGCATTCGTGTACGCCAGGACAGTGGACCCGTCGGCGTTCGCCGGCCGGTAACCGGGTTCGAGCCCCGCGAAATTCCACGGGACAATCCGAGCCACGTCCGGTCCAACCGCGTCTGCGACGGTGATCGTGAGTCGTCGATCCACGGGTAGCGCCGCGTTGACGACGGCGTTGCCGGGTGCCGGGGTAAGGGTCGTCGACGAGAACTCCACGGGCGTGAGATCAACGAAGTGCACGAATCCCGGGTTGTCGTTTCGCCCTGGCACAGGCACCCGCGAATCGTCGTTGGCGAAGTAGCTCACACTTGAGGCGCGACGGTCCAACTCCAGGCTGGGGCCGCTGAGCCCGCGACCGTTGCCGCCCGTTACACCATCGTAGGCAAAGGCAATGGGTGTCGCATTGATGGGATCGATGAAGACAGACAGGTTGGCTTCGGGGTCGGCGCGGGTCACGAAAGCGTCGCCCGTATGGTTCTCGCTGAAGCCGAAGTTGTAATCGAAGTACGTGGGGTGAAGACCGGCACAGCTCATCGCGGTCGTGCGCGCTGGGTCTGCCGTCTGGAAGGTATGGGCCGGGTCGCCAGCACGAACCGCCGGATCCACGCCGGCGGGCCACGCGACGCTGGTACGCTCCGGCTGGTTGAACGTCCCTCCGAACCAGCCGGCGCTGGTAATGGTCTGAGCGGCAACGGTGCCCTCATTGCGTGTGCGAGCCCACACCAGTTGAGGATGTAGAGGGGTACTCGGCGTCAGGCCGAACAAGGCCGCGGTTTCCCGAGAGAGTGTGTCGCACGGATCACCGGTGTCGAAGATGCCCACCGCAGTGCGCGTCTCGGGCGTGCCACCTGTCGTCCCCGAGTACCGCAGCCAGACGATGGGACGGATGTTCGTCTCGATCTGGCCTTCAACGACCCCGGCCGCCGCCGGTGCTGCAAGACTGAGTCCCAGAGTGAGGCCAACCAGAGGCCTCGCCTTCCCTCCCAGAGTGGTGTTCATTGCGCTTCCTCCACATCTCGTTGACTGCACACTCGTCCGCTTGCGTATCCAGTCGCTGCGCAGCGCGCAGCCGGTAACCCGCGGACGGAATCATGCCCGGATGGGCATGGTCGCCGCAGACGCCCTCGAAGTTGGCGCTCCTTAGCCGCCAGCTTCACCGACATGGACCGCGATTCCGTTCCCCTGTTGCACTTGCGCTTCAGAACGCGCCGCCGCTAGACCAGACTCTACGTGTCGTTAATCAAGCTGAGACCCCGCACTTGACTCTCCACAGTGGCGTCGCCGAACTGCATTGAGTCATTGTACAGCGCCCGAGCTTGTCGCGCCTACCCGCTTTCGGACTTTTCTTGCGGTGTCGCTGGGGTTGGGGGAGATTGTGTCGGTCTTCGCACAAGGCCACCAACAGCAGGGGCTACCCTTCGGGCAGGCGGATACCGATGAGCAAGCGCACAGACTCACGTATTGTTGAGTCGGAGAATGTAAGGGCCTGAACGTGCTGACGCGCCCCCAGACGCGGAAGGTGACCCGACGGGCTCGGCCCCGTGCGCTGACTGGACCAACCACGTAGGCTAGCACCATAGCTCCGGCTGGGAACTGGGGATGCCGCGCCGTCGGCACCGACCCGCCCCGTTGCGGCGCTGGCGGGTGTTCCCGGGGCCGAGGGCGGTACCGTTGGCCGTGTTGGGGACGCTCGTGAGCGGGTCCTCGGTTCCGTCGAGCGGATTCCCCGGGGTGATCGCGGCCAGGCGGCGCCGGGTTTGTGTCACGTATTGCTTCGAGGTATCGAAGCCGAGGTAGCGGCGGTTCAGCTTCTTCGCTACAGCCAGGGTCGTGCCGCTGCCGGCAAACGGGTCCAGCACGACGTCGCCCTCGTTCGAGCAGGCCCGGATGATCCGACCCAGAAGCTGCTCGGGCATCTGGCAGCCGTGAAAGCCCATGCGCTCCTTGAACGTGCCGCAAACGCGAGGGAAGTACCAGGTGTCGCCGTCCGCGCCGAAGCCACCCGGCAAGTCTTGCGGCCTCAGCAGCCACGACGCATGCGGCGTCGGACGCATGATCCACGTATCGTCCGGCACGCGCCCCTTGGGGTTCGCCCGGCGATCACCGTAGACGAGCTGCCGGGCGGATGGCACGCGAATCGCGTCGGCGTTGAATGTGAACTGCTTGGCGTCCTTCACGAAGTGGAACAGGTGCGCATGTGAGCGCGTGAACTTCGCCTCACAGTGCACGCCGAACGTGTAATACCAGACGACCCAACTGCGGCAGGTCAGGCCCAGCTCGCGCGTGGCCGCCACCTTCAGCTCCGCCGCGTACTCATCGCCGATCGCCAGCCAGAACGTCCCGGTCGGCTTCAGCACCCGGATGACCCCGGCCATCCACTGCCTGGACCAGTCGAGGTAGTCCGAGGCCGCCCGACGATCGTCGTATTCGTCGTAGTCGTAGCCGATGTTAAACGGCGGGTCGGCGAAAGTGAGATCAACGCAGCCGTCCGGCAAGCGCCGCATCCCGCGCAGGCAGTCCCCGCAAACCACGCGATCCACCTTCGGCGCTTCGGCACTCATGGGCCCCGCTCCGCCTGCCCAGCGCACCCTCCCGCACCCCACCTGGTTCCCTGTCGGCTCTCCGACCGCCATGTGCGGCGGTGGCAACCCCCAACCGCTGGGGTTGGGTTAACATTCTACCGCCATCACTAGTAGTTGGCAATCACGGCGGCGGCCACCGGCACCGTCGCACCGTCCGGCCCAGGTCGATCGACCGCAGTGCGGCTCCCCCTCAATACACCGGCACTATTCCTCGAAGGTGTGCCGCGGGGCGTCCTCCTTCAAGTACGCCTCGCGCTGCCGGCCATAGTCCTCCGCGAGCATGGCCTCCAGCTCCGGCGCGTCGGGCGACTGGGCGATGCGGGTCAAGACGGGGATGCACCACCCACAGCCGGTACCTGCACCGAGGCACGCGGTCATCTGGCTGGCATGCTGCGGACGGACGCGCCGGCTGTAATTGAGCAGCTTGCGCAGCGAGACGTGAAAGCAATAGCAAACCTCATCGTCCGGACCCATGCAAGGGACTGTAGCGGCCCGGCCCGGCCGGGTCCACGCTTGCGCTCCGCCGTCTGAGCTGTTCCGCCACCTGCCCCGGCTGCTTGCCAGCGGTGGCTGGGCGGAGTATTGATGCCCCCATGAACTGGACCCGCTACTTCATACCGACGACCAAGGAAGTCCCGGCTGACGCTTTTGTACCCTCACACCAACTCATGCTGCGGGCGGGGTTGATCCGGCAGGTGGGTTCGGGGGCGTACACGTACTTGCCGTTGGGGTACCGCACGCTGCGCAAGATCGAGCAGATCGTGCGGGACGAGATGAACGCGGCCGGCGCCATCGAGCTGCACATGCCGGCCATGCACCCCATCGAGTGGTGGGAGCAGACCGGGCGGGTGGCCGCCATGGGCGACGTGCTCCTGCGCTTGCAGGGCCGGGGAGAGGACTGGCGCAGCCGGACCGTGCTCGGGCCTACCCACGAGGAGGTCATCACGGAGCTCGCGCGCGCGTACCTGGTCAGCTACAAGCAGTTGCCCATCAACCTCTACCAGATTCAGACCAAGTTCCGCGGCGAAGCCCGCCCCAAGAGCGGCGTACTGCGCACCCGCGAGTTCCTGATGAAGGACGCCTACTCCTTCCATGAGCGGGTGGAAGGGCCGGGCGGGCTGAACGAGACGTATCAGCGCATGTACGACGCGTACCGCGCGATCTTCGGGCGCTGCGGATTGCCGTACGTCCCCGTGGAAGCGGAGTCGGGCGCGATCGGCGGCAGCGTCTCGCACGAGTTCATGGTGCCCACGGACGCGGGCGAGGACATCCTAGTGCGTGCGGCGGACGGCTCCTACGCGGCCAACCTGGAGCGGGCGGAGGTGGCGCCGCTGCCCGACGCCGGCGACGGGCGCCATGAGCCGCTGCGCGAGGTCCACACGCCGGGTCACGGTACCATCGAGGAAATCTCCCGGTTCCTCGGCTGCACGCCGCAGAAGCTGATCAAGACGATCATCTACGAGGCGAACGGGGAGCCGCTGGTGGCCCTCGTGCGCGGCGATCACGAGGTGAATGAGGCCAAGCTGGCCCGGGCGGCCGGCGTCCGCGGCGTGACGCAGGCTTCGCCGGAACTGATCCGGCAGGTGACTGGGGCGGAGGTGGGCTTTGCCGGTCCGGTGGGGCTGCAGGCCCGCATCATCGCCGATCGGGTCGTCACCACCATGCACGACGCCGTTACCGGCGCTAACAAAACGGACTATCACGTCACCGGCGTGAACCCCGGACGTGACTTCGCGCTCACCGAAGTGGCCGACATTCGCCTGGCCATGGAAGGCGACCGCGCGCCCAACGGGCAGCCGCTGCGCTTCGAGAAGTGCATCGAGGTGGGGCACGTGTTCAAGCTGGGAACCAAGTACTCCGACGCCATGAGCGCGACGTACCTCGATGCCCAGGGCCAGGCCCATCCGCTCATCATGGGCTGTTACGGCATCGGGCTGAACCGGATCATGGCGGCCGCCATCGAGGCCCGGCACAATGACAAGGGCATTTGCTGGCCGGTGGCGATTGCGCCGTTCCACGTTGTGATCTGCGCGTTGGACGTGCGGGATGAGTCGGTGCTGGCGACCGCCCGGCGGCTGCACGATGAGCTCGAGGCGGCCGGGGTCGAGGTGCTGCTGGACGATCGGGACGCTCGCCCGGGCTTCAAGTTCAACGACGCCGACCTGATCGGCTTCCCGCTACGGATCAACGTGGGCAAGCGCAGCTTGGGTGATGGCGTGGTTGAGTTGGCGGTACGCAAGAGCGGCGAGGTGCGCAAGCTGCCGCCGGCGGAGACGGTGTCCGCGGTGACCGGGCTGCTCAAGACGCTCCTCGAGCAGGAGCGAACGTGACGGAGCCGCTGGTGCCGATAGGCTGCGCTGCCGGCTTGAGCGACACGGTAGAGGGGCTGAGCATGACAGGTGCAGTCGCGGACGTTGCCGGGCGGTTGCAAGCGGAACTGCGGCAACTGTACGGGACACGGTTCCGCGGTTTGTATTTGTTCGGCTCTTACGCTGGGGGCGACGACGACGAGGAGTCCGACCTTGACTTCCTGATCGTGCTGGACGACTTCAGCTCCTACGGAACCGAGGTGGACCGTACCGGCGAACCGGTGAGTGCCATCTCCCTGGCCCATGCCGTGAGCATCAGCGTGGTGTTCCTGCGTGAGCGGGACTGGGCCACGGGGGATTCGCCGTTTCTGCGCAATGTGCGGGAGGAGGCGGTGGCGGCGTAAGCGAGGCCATTCTCAAGTCACTCCTTACCACTGACGTTCGATCTCTTTCCAAGCTGCGGCCGTGCCGTGGCGCCGGCGTGTTGGCGGTGCTCGCGCGGGCGAGGCGCCCTTGTCACCGCAAGACGTGCGGGCGACTCTCGCGCTGAGCTTCCTTCGTTGTTACTTCTGCATTCTCATTCAGAAGTACAGATCGCGGTCGCTGCTCTCCCGAATGCGCTGGAGGCGAGCGACAAGTTCCTGCTTCAGCCGGCTATCCTCGAGGCGGGCGAGCTCGGTGGCGATGAGCTTCTCGCCGGCCGCCCGGGTGGCGGGGGAGGCGTAATCGGTCAGGTACTCCAGCAGCGTGGTGAGGGCGTTCGGCGTGCAGAAACGCTTGATGAAGCCGGGAATGGCGAACTCCATGAAGTGCTCGCCGGTGCGTCCCAGCCGGTAACAGGCGGTGCAGAAGCTGGGGATGTAGCCGTCGACGACCAATTCGCGCATCACCTCATCGAGGGAGCGCAGGTCACCAAGCTGGAACTGCTCGCGCTCCATGCACTGGGCGTCGCCCACCTCCGTGTAACCACCGATCTCGATGCGGCTGCCGGCGTCAATCTGCGACACGCCGAATTCCATGACCTCCCGGCGGATGTCGGCTGACTCACGGGCGGTCAGGATGAGGCCGGTATACGGCACGGCCAGGCGCAGGGTGGCAATCAGGCGCTTGAAGTCCTCGTCGGACACCAGGTGTTGCTCGTGAAAGTGAACGCCCGAGGCCGGTTGCAAGCGCGGGAAGCTGATGGTATGCGGCCCGACGCCGAAATGCCGCTGCAGGAACAGAGCGTGCGTCACCAGCCCCAGCACTTCGAAGCGCCAGTCATACAGGCCGAAGAGGGCGCCGAGGCCGACGTCGTCGATGCCGGCCTCCATCGCCCGACTCAGGGCGTCGAGTCGGTTGAGGTAATCGGCCTTGCGCGTCCGCGGCGGGTGCACGCGGGCGTAGGTGTCGTGGTGGTAGGTTTCCTGGAAGATCTGGTAGGTGCCGATGCCCGCCTCCTTGACGGTGCGGAAGCCGTCGTGGTCGAGCGGCGCGGCATTGATGTTGACGCGGCGAATCTCGCCGTGCCCCTTCTTCACCGCGTACACGGAACGTACGGTCTGCGCGATGAAGTCGGCGTCGTAGGCGGGGTGCTCGCCGAAAACGAGGATGAGACGCTTGTGTCCCTGGTCCTCGAGGGCCTCAACCTGCCGGCGAATCTCGTTCGGATCGAGCGTCCGCCGGACGGCCTCGACGTTGCTGCGCCGGAAGCCGCAGTACAGGCAGTCGTTCACGCAGTCATTGCCGATGTAGAGCGGGGCGAACAGGACGATGCGGTAGCCGTACACGTCGCGCTTCAACTCGCGGGCGGTGGCGAAGATCTCGTCGATGAGCCGCGGATCGGTTACCGTCAGCAGCGTGGCGGTCTCCTCCACGCAGAGGGCCTGCTTGGCGCGGCTCTTGTCGAGCACGTCGCGCACGCGGGCGGCCTCGGCCGGCGGCGCCGCAAGCAGGTCGGCGAGGCAGGCGTCGCTGATGAAATCCGTCGCGACGCCGCTTACCGCGGGCTGGATCAGGGTACGTTTCACGGGGTGGCCTCCCTAGCAATACGCGCGCCAGCCGGGCACCGCAGGCGGTTGAGCGAGTCTCCTCTACCCGAACCCACGCTGCGCCCCAGGGCCGCGATCCGCTGTGTCAGACAGTGATGGCAGGCATCGGCCTCCTCGCTGATGCACGCCTTCGCGGGATAAATCTCGTACTGGCGGCGGTAGACCGCCGGCGTCAGGTTGGGCATCACGACGTTGGCGCCCCGGCGGAGGCCCAGTTCCCGCCCTTCCGCGCGGTTGACGGTGGCCAGGGCGGTTGTGCTGGGGATGTTCGCCAGCGGGCACAGCAGCCGGGCCAACGCGATGACCTTGTACGTCATCAACTCCGTGTTGGGGACCTGCCCGGACGTCGCTGCCGGAGGCGGCGGGTCCTCCGACGTGGGTGGAACAACGGGCCCGTAGCGTCGCCCCCCCGCGGGCGACGCAGTGGCCGACGACCCTGCGGAGGTTCCCCGTCGGCCACCGGGGGCCGACGCTACGACAGACGCAGGCGCCGCGGCCGCGCCCAGCGGCGTGGCCGGGTGCGGCAGGAACGGGCCGACGCCGATCATGTCCAGGTCCAGCTCGGCGAACCACTCCAGGTCGCGGGCGAGGTCAGCATACGTCTGCCCCGGAATCCCGATCATCACGCCGCTACCGACTTCGTAACCGAGATCACGCAATTGCCGCAGCATCGCCGGCCGATCGGAGGGCCGGCCGTCGCGCGGCGGGTGGATGCGCTCAAACAACGTCCGGTTCGACGTCTCAAACCGCAGCAGGTAGCGGTCGGCCCCGGCCGCCCGCCACGCCCGCAGATCATCCAGACTGCGTTCGCCGACGCTCAGTGTGACGGCCAGCGGTGTTTCCGCCTTCATCCGCCGTACCACGTCAACCAGCCACTCCCGCGTCGTGCCCAGGTCCTCGCCGGACTGGAGGACCACGGTTCCGTAGCCGAACTCGACGGCCTGCCGAGCGCAGTCCAGGACTTCGTCCGCCGACATGCGGTAGCGGTCGATGGCGCGGTTCTCCACCCGCAGACCGCAGTACAGGCAGAGCCGCCCGCAGTGGTTGGAGAACTCGATCAGCCCGCGCAAGTGGACCGCGTCGCCAACGGACCGCCGGCGCACGTCGTCCGCTTCCCGCCAGAGCTCGTCCAAGCGGGCGTCATCGTCCTCTCGGAGCCAGCGCGTGATCTCTTTGACATTCATGCCGCGGACCCGTTCCAGCGTCCAGGGACCTGTCGCGCGGAACGTGACGACCCGCTCCCCACGACGGCGCGGACAACGCGGGCCGTCGCTCGCCAGCGCGCTAATGGCCCGTGCGTACCGCCGACGGTCGCGGGCGCGCGTCATCCGGGGTGGACTCTATTCCCCGGTTGAAGGCGTCCCCACGCTCCGCGCATGGATCATAGTCTGCGTGCCGGGCGGTACCACCTGCCCGCGCAGGCATGGGAAGCCGGGCGGTGCCGGAACGGCTTCGCGTGTTGCCGGTTCGGCCCGATTCGTCTCGAATATGAAGTGAGAATTATATTTTGTGCTGCATGCGGGCGCTATGTTGGAGAGTTGCCGGGACGGTCGAAACCGGCGCCGGGGCGACGTGTCAAACGGAGGGGTCGGGTTTGCAGGCTGTGGGAAGCGTCGGCACACCGGGGCATCCGGTGTGCGTGTCAAGATCGAACCGAATCGGTTTGAACGTTCCCGAGGGTGCGGATATAGTGAGTGGCGGGTAGGGTGCGCTCCTGCGATACGGCGTGTGCCCGCCCCCTGAAGCACGCGAAGGGGCGCGACCGAGGTGTTGGCTACCGAGGCATCTCCCACCATGGACGTGAAACTTGTGATGTTCCGGGAAGACGGAAGTCGCCGGGAATTTCCGCTCCGACGCGGCGCGACCACCATTGGTCGGAAGGAGGACTGCGACATCCGGGTGCCGTTGGCGGAGGTGTCTCGACGGCATGCGGAGATCGTCGTCGAGAACGACGGGGTGACGTTGCGGGACTTGGGGGCGGCCAACGGGACGTATCTGAACAACCGCCGCATCACGGAGGAGGACCTCGAACCCGGGGATCAGGTGATGGTGGGACCGGTGGTGTTTACGGTGCAAATCGGGGGGGAGCCGGCCTTCGACGAGATGATCAAGATTCGGACTAAGCTCCGGGCGCATGACGACGCGCGTGCGGCGGGGCCACGGGTCAGCGCTTCGCGGCAGGTCAGTGCCGAGGATGAAGTCGATCCGATCGCGGCCCTGGAGGCGTTGGCCTCCAGTGCGGATCAGACCGCGATCAATCCTGAAGACGAGGATTAGCCTGGTAATCCAGCGAGGGGCGGGCGGCGAGTGGGTGTCGGATGCGCTCAGGGGGGCCGGAAGGCGAGCGCACGGTAGCAGCCGATCCCGTGCCGGGGGCAGGAAGCCGGGTGTTCCCGGGTGGGGAGCGGAGCCGGCGGGCGCCGGGGAACGGGTGCCCGGCACCCTACCGCTTGATAGAGAACACGAGGTCAAGGGGTGGGGCCGTCATCGATGACCGCCGTAGTGGAACCGACCCGAGCCGCCGCGCGCAAGAGGCGTCTGGCTCGGACGCTGGTGCACCTCGGTGCAGGGGTGATCGCGCTGGTTGTGCTGGCGGTTGTTCTGCGCGATGAGCACTGCCGGAGATCGGCGCTCCAATTCGCGGAACGCTATCGACGGATGCTCGAGCAGGAGCGTTTCAACGAATCCGGGTTGCTGCCGTTGCGCCTGGAGCCCAATGAGAAACTGGCGACGCGCACGCCGGTGTGGCGTTGGGAATGGCTGGAACGGGAGGCGGCGAGCAGGCTGCGGCAGAGTGAGGGACCGGTCATCGTGGCTTACGGCGGCTCGCAGGGCCTCTGGCTCGCCCGCGACGGCCGGGCGGTGTTGATCTTCCACAACCGACGCCTGGACGTGAAATGGTTGCCGGACGCCGAGTTTTCCGCCCGCTGGTCCGCCCAGCAGACCGAGCTGCAGCGCTTGCAGAGTGAGCAGTCCCTCCATCGACCTTGAGTCTTCCGGTCGTCAAGCCGCGGTTGAGTGCCTGTCGCGCGCATCAAGTGCCGGGCAGAAGCCAGGTGAGTGCTCTCGTGTGCGCGCGGTGGAGGTGGCCCCCGTAGCGTTGACGGCGGTTTGCCCGTTGGCCAGAATACGGGCGCGGGCCTGACCGGGAAGCACCCCGGGCGTGCGGGGTACGGTCGCGGGGCCGGAGTGGCGGAATCGGCAGACGCGCGGGTTTCAAAAACCCGTCCTGGTTCTCAGGGTGTGGGTTCGAGTCCCACCTCCGGCAGTTCCCTTCTGAGTGCGGCAACCCACGGGACTTGCCTGGGTTGCCGATAGTTCCCAGTGGCACCGGGGCCCGCCCCGCACGGCGCGGCCCGGCGCGTTATGGGACTTCCTCATGGCTCACCAACCCGGAACATGGCAGGAGCCCGGCGCGGCCGCAGCGCTGAGTGCCGCGGCGCCGGTCCGCACCGCGGCGTGGGCGGAGGCCCTGTTGTTGCCGCTGTACGCCGGCGCGGTGTTCGTCAGCGCGCTGCTGCTGTTTTCGGTCCAGCCGATGGTGGGCAAGATGCTGCTGCCGTTGCTGGGCGGGACGCCGGCGGTATGGAACACGTGCATGGTGTTCTTCCAGGCGGCGCTGCTGGCCGGGTACGGCTACACGCACGTCGTGACGACGCGCGTGGGCGTCCGGGGGCAGGGGGGGCTGCATCTAGCGGTGCTGTTGTTGCCGCTGCTGGTGTTGCCCATTGCCGTGTCGCCGGGGACGGCGCCGCCGGCCGATGGGTCTCCTTCGTGGTGGCTGCTGGGGCAACTGGTGGTCGCGGTGGGGTTGCCTTTTACCGTGGTTTCGACGAGCGCGCCGCTGGTGCAGAAGTGGTTCGCGTCCACCGGACACGCCGCGGCCGGGGACCCTTACTTCCTCTACGCTGCCAGCAACGCGGGTAGCCTGCTGGCGCTGCTGGCGTATCCGTTCGTGGTCGAGCCGGCGCTCACGGTCCGGCAGCAGAGCCGGGCGTGGATGTGCGGGTACGCGCTGCTGGTGCTGCTGATGACGCTTTGTGCGCAGCGGGTTGGGCGTGCGGCGGCGCTGAGCAGCGCGCAGTCGGCGAAGACCGGCGGCGACACGGCGGGGGCCGTGGCGGACGGCGCGACGGCAGCACCGAGCCTGCGCCTACGCCTGGCTTGGTTGTTCCTGGCGTTCGTGCCGTCGAGCCTGATGCTGGGTGTGACCACGCACGTCACGACGAACCTGGCGACGGTACCACTGCTGTGGGTGATTCCGCTCGCGCTGTACCTGCTCACGTTTGTGCTCGCGTTCGCGCGGCGGGCCGTGGTACCGGCGCGGACGTGGACGGGCATGCTGCCGTTTGTGGTGCTCCCGCTGGCGGCCTTCATGTTTCAGGAGCTGGGGCGGATTGCTTGGCTGGTCATCCCGTTGCACCTGCTGGTGTTCTTCGTGGCGGCGATGGTGTGTCATACGCGCCTGGCCGGGAGTCGGCCGGCACCAGCACATCTGACGGGCTTCTATCTGTGGATGTCGATGGGGGGCGTGCTCGGGGGGCTGTTCAACGCGCTGATCGCGCCGGTGGTGTTCACGTCGATCGTGGAGTATCCGCTGGCGTTGGTGCTGGCCTGTCTGGCGATGGCCCCGTGGCGGCGCCGGGGCGGAGAACCTGCCCGTCGCTTCCGCTCGGGCTCGGAAGCGGACGCAATCGTGGGGGACGTGCTGGTGGCGGGCCTGCTGGGGGTCGCCGCGGCCGGGCTGATCTGGGGCTTGCACGCGGGGGGGCAGTTGGAGGGGGCGGTGGGGCGTGCGGTGGCGTTCGGGGTGCCGGCGCTGGTGTGCTTCGGGCTCAAGTCCAGGCCGGTGCGCTTCGCGCTGGCACTCGCGGTGGTGCTGGCGGCGGGGGCTCAGGTGACGAGCCGTCAGCACGGCACGCTGGTGCACAGCGAACGTGACTTCTTCGGAGTCAAGCGCATTACCGTGGATGCCCAGAGCGGCTTGCGAACGCTGGTGCACGGCGGTGTCATCCACGGGTGCCAGAGCCTGGACCCGGCCCGCAGCGCGGAGCCACTGACCTACTACCATCGGACCGGGCCGCTGGGAGATGTGTTCCGGGCGTTCACCGACACCCCCGTGACGCAGCGGGTGGCCGTCATCGGCCTAGGCACCGGGTCGATAGCCGCCTATGCCACGCCGGGAGCGCAGTTCACGTTCTACGAGATCGACCCGGCCGTTGTCCGCTTGGCGCGCGATCCGCAGTGCTTCACGTTTCTCCAGCAATGTCGCGGCGCCTGGGAAGTCGTACTCGGTGACGGCCGGCTGGCGCTGGCGGATGCGCCGCAGCAGGGTTACGGGATGATCATCCTGGATGCCTTCAGCGCCGACGCGATTCCCGCGCATCTGCTGACGCGAGAGGCGCTGCGCCTGTACTTGGCGAAGCTGCAGCCGGGCGGGCTGCTGGTGTTTCATGTGTCCAATCGCTACCTGGACCTCAAGCCGGTGCTGGCGGGGCTCGCCGAGGAGGCGGGTCTGGTCTGTCGGTATCGGACCGATGCCCATCTCCATGCGGACGAGAAAGCCGAGGGGAAAACGGCTTCGGAATGGGTCGTGCTTGCCAGGGACGCGGCGGGCCTGCGCGGCTTGGCCGAGGAGGGGCGGTGGCGGCCCACGTCGGTGCCACCCCACCTGCCCGTCTGGACCGACCAGTACTCCAATCTGCTGAGCCTGCTGCGCTGGCACTGAGGTCCACCGTCGCGGCGGGCAGTGGCGGCCTGCAACTGAACGGGGCGATAAGCGCGGGCCTCCGACACCTGCGCTACGTGGACGTTCCGAGAAGCTCCGCTGCCGCGGGCCGGCAGACTCACTCTTATCCTCACTGCAAGTCTCCCCCGTGCTTCGCTCGCCCGAGCGGGCGGAACTGCGTATAGTTGAGCAGACACGCGCCGCGTGTCCGGGCGTCGCACCTTAGGACGACAGCCACGAGGGGGGAAAGCATGACGCTGGAGCAGTTCAACACTCAGGTACAGGAACTGGTCGCGGTCATCCGGACGCTGCCCACGGACGAGCAGGCCGAGCTGATGGCCCTCGTCGAGGAGACGCTGCAGCGGCAGGCGGCCACCTCCGCCGACCTGGCGCGCGCGCGTAACGCGCTGGACGACTGGCGCCTCCTGCAGAAGTACCTGGTCTTCGACGCGGAGGCCACTCTGCGCGAGGCCCGCGCCCGCCAGGAGCGCGGCGACGAGCGCGACGAGACGCCGTAGGACAACCCACCTGAATCCGCGGAACCCGCGCGCATGCAGCGCAGGACGCGACGGCCCTGAACGACCAGGGAAAGACCCGGCACGGACTTCTGCGCGTCACGCGAGGCGACGGGGCACCCTCAGGTCAGCGAAGGTCACGCGCGCCGCGTTCCTCCCAAGGGCAAGGAGCATCGCCGAGCAGAGCTTGAGGCCCGCCAGGAAGAGAGCGGCCGTCACCGTGCCGAAGACCGGCACCAGGACCAGGCCGGTGAGCAGCGCCCCTATGCAGGCCCCGGCGTGGTCCGCGCCCACGATGCTGCCGGCCGCGGCGCCGACGCCGCGCGTGGCGGCCACCTGCAAGCCGCCCGCCAAGGCGAATGCCGCTCCTCCCAGAACGCCGGTCGCCACGACCAACGCGACAACCACCCCCTCAATGAAGACCAGAGCGGCCGGCGTCGCCGGCAGCCGCCCCAGCCACGGCAGCGCCAACGGGGCGAGCAGCGCCAGGGCGGCGAGCAGCACGTCCACGGCGATCAGCCGCCGCCACGCATGACGCAGCGCGTCGGGCGCGGAGGCACTCCGCGTTCGCGTCAGGCGCTGGGCAGCGGCGCAACCGATGACCAGGCCGCCCATGAAGACCGCGATGATGAAGCCGATGCGCTGGTAGACGTAGCCGTAGAGATTCTGGAAGGCGAAAAGCCAGATGATGCTCAGCGCCATCGTCACGAGGCCGGTGCCGGCTACGGAGAGCAGGACCGCTTGACGTGCCAGCCATGCCCCGCGCGGCTGAGTCGTCGCACCCCGGCTCCACCGCTGGCGCAGGTAACCAATCAGCAACACGGACTCCACCAGGACAACCGTACCGACCACTAGCGTCCGCAAGCGCAGGCCGCGCAGGTAGCCGACGATGGCGGCCGCTTCACCGCGGGTCATGCGTTCCCAGAGGATGAGCCGGTCAAGGTAGATGAGCGGGCGGAGATCGGTGCTGATGTCAGGCTCCGCCACGGCGTCCAACTCACGGGCGCGTTGGGCGACCTTGTCGGGTTGCAGCCAGTCGGTGGCCCCGGAGAACCAGACGGAGTCGAAGAGGTCCGACTCCACGCCACGCTCCACGTACCGCTGGGCGAGCACCTCGGGATCGGTGGAGAGCAACCCCCCGGCGGTGGCGGCCAGCAGCATTGCCGGCGTGTCCCAGCCCACGATGATCTCCGGGAACTGCGGCTGGAGCGTCGCGCGTACGGCCGCAACGTACCGGGCACTGGCCGGCGACAGGCTGGTAGGCGTGGCCGCCACGGTCGTGCAGAACACCCCTTCCGCCCGCAGGGCGCTACGTAGCTCGCCGTAGAACTCCCGCGTGAAGAAGCGCGCGCATCGCGCGGAGATCGGCTCCGGCAGACAGGCGAGCACCAGATCAAACCGGCCGTGCTGGGTCTTGATGTAGTGTCGGGCGTCCCCGTGGTGCACGATGACGCGCGGGTCGCGCAAGGCGGCCCGGTCCCGCCCCGGCAGGTAAGGTTCCAGGAGTGCGATCTTCCGCGGGTCGGGTTCTACATAGTCCACGTGTTCGATCGGGTGACGCAGAACCTCGGCCAGAAGGCCCTCGGCCCCGCCGCCCAGCAGGAGCACGTACCGCGGCGAAGGATGCATGCACAGAGAAAGATGGGCCAGCGGTGCGTAACTATACGGGTCGGGGAAGTCCGCGGCGACGTGGCCGTCTTCATACAGAGTGTATTGGTCGGCACGGCGGGCGATGGCCAGGTTCTGATACTTGGATTCGACGGTGGCACACAACTCATACCCGGCGGCCAGGTCCCGCCAGCGGCGGGCGATCAAATGCCGATCCAGCATCGGACCGGCCAGCACCATGAGCCCCAGGAGCGCCCCGGCCGTGGGCGCCAGGACGGCCGCGGACCACGGGTGCCGGCGCGTGGCCGTCAACATGCCGGCACAGGCGGCAGTGGTCAGCGCGGCGCAAAGCAGCGCGGTCTCGATCGGCGCCCAGCGCTCGACCGCCCAGAAGCTGAACGCCACGCCGCCCAGCAGGCTGCCGGCCGACTCCCAGGCGTACACGTTGCCCAGCGACCAGAAGCCGGCACCGAGGTCGGAGGCGGCGGCGTGGGGCGAGGCCGCGGCAGGTACCGAGGTATCGGCGTGACCCGACGAGGCGGGGCGCCGCGGCGTACGTGTGCGTAGTGCGTCGCGGGCACAGCACGCCAGCGGGAAAGCGAAGCCGACCAAGGCGCCCACGGGGGCCACACATGCCAAGGCGGTGGCGGCCGTGATGGGCAGCGAGACCAGCTCGCCCGGTGCCACGCCCAGCCACCCCCTCAGCCCGCGGAAGACCCACAACTGGGCGCAGGCGGCGGCACTCAGCAAGAGCAACGTTACCACGAGGCCGAGTTCCGGCTGACGCAGCCTCGGGCCGACGAGGCCACCGAACGCGCCGCCCACGGCCACGCCCAATAACCAGGCAAACAACACAATTCCCCACGCGAACTCGCTGCCGAACATAACAACGAGGGCTTCGCGGATGAGCAGCGATTGCGTGACAATCGCCTGAATGCCCCACGCGAGCACGACCAGCGCGAGCCAGACGCGGCTACTGCGTTCAATGGCCAGGATACGTGCGACGGTCACGACAGGCGGCTCCGCGCGGGTCGCGGGCTTCAGGCATCCTGCCGGGCCAGGATGGCCGTGCCCGCCAGGTAGCCCACGACGCCGACGGCCGTCAGGATACCGCAAGGCAGCAGCAGTTCCGAGAGGGAGAAGCTGCGCCAGATGGCTCCTTCGAAGGCGAGGATACCCCACTTGACCGGGCTGATGCTGCCGGCCGTCTGCATCCAGCGCGGCATGAACACCTGCGGGATCATCCCGCCGCCCAGCATGGCGAATACCATCAGCGCCGCCCAGCCTGCCCCTGCCACCGCGTTCTCCGTCTTGCCGAGCACCGAGAACACCATCATCAGCCCGGTGAAGGCCAGGGCGGTGCACACCGCGGCCGCCACCAGCCCCGGCGCGTTCTGCACCCGTACGCCGAAGGCGAGCACGCCGATCCCCAACAGGACAACCACGACCCCCAGGCCTGCCAGGAAACACGCCAGCCCCTTGCCCGCGACGATCTGCCCGCGGGCAATCGGTGCCAGACGCAGGCGATGAAACGTGCCACCCACACGTTCCTGCACAATGGACATCGCAAACGTGGCGGTGCAGGCAATCAATCCCCAGAGCACGGCCGAGGGAAACGTGATCTCGAAAGGCGAGAACTCCCGCTGACTCTTCCGCGCCACGGCCACCTCCTTGATACCGGCAAGCGGGGTGGCGGCGCCGGTGTCGCTGCCGGCTCCGGTCCCGCGTCCGTAGAGGTCCGCATCCACCGTACCCACGAACTGGTCCAGCGCCGTGAGGAACGTTGTGAACACCACCTGCTGCACGGGGTTCATGTTCTCATTGCCGCTGACGTCCTCGGACCAGGCGCGGATGTCCCGGTGCATGCGCTCGCGGTCGGCAACGCGGTCGCGCAGCACGCGGAAGCAGGTTTCCATGAGGATGCCCTGCAAGTAGGCGGCCTCGGCCTGGCGGGTGGGGTCGCGCCCCACCTGCAACGGTGCCGCCCCACCGGTGAACATGTCCCACGAGCTGCCGAAGCCCGGCTCGATCACGACGTACGCGGTGAGCTTGCCCCGGCGGACCAGGTCCTGCGCCTGCTCGATCGACAGGTCGGTACGCAGGTCGATCGCCTTCGACTCCGCCAGCCGCTCCGTGAAGGCCTGGGCGTCGGGCGTGTGGTCCTGGTCGATGATGGCCACCGGCATCTTGCCGGTGTCGCCGCCGCCCGACATGCCCCGGTAGATGAAGCCGAAGAACAACGCGAACAGCAACGGAAACCCCAGTACCCAGAACATGCCGAACCGGTCCCGGGTCAGCAGGCGAAGGTCCTTGATGGCCAGCGTCCAAATCGCTCGCATCAGTCGCGCAACCTCCTGCCGGTAAGAGCCAGAAACACGGTCTCCAGGTCGGGCTGCTGCACCTGCAAGTGCAGGAACCCCGCCCCGCAGGTGCCCAGCCGCGCCAGGGCCGGCAACGGCTCCTTCGCCTCGAAACGCACGCGAGTCCCCTCCAGCTTGCCGGGCAGTGCGCTCGTGTCGGCCGGCGGGCGATCGAACTCCACCTCGACGACGGACGACCCGCCGTGCGCGGCAATCAAGCCGGGCACGGTGTCGAGCGCCAGCACCCGGCCGTGATCCATGATGGCCACGCGGTCGCAGAGGCGCTGGGCTTCTTCCATGTAATGCGTCGTGTACAGAATGGTCCGGCCGCGGGCCTTGAGGGCCTCGATGTTCTCGAAGATGAAGTTGCGTGATTGCGGATCGACGCCGGCCGTCGGCTCGTCGAGGAAGATCGTCTCCGGGTCGTGCACGAGGGCACAGGCCAGATTGAGCCGGCGCTGCATGCCGCCCGAATACGTCCGCACGCGGTCCTTGCGGCGACTGGTGAGCCCCGCGAAGTCGAGCGCCCAATCGACGCGTTCCTTGAGCCGCTCGCCGGCCAACCCGTACATCCGCCCGAAGAACGCGACGTTCTCCTGCCCGGTCAGCTCGCCATATAGCGACAGCGCCTGCGGCGCGACGCCCAGCCCGCGCCGCACCTCCGCCCGCCCCGGATCAGCCGCCCCGTTGATCTCGATGCTCCCCGCCTCCGGCCGCAGCAGCCCCGCCAGCATGTTGATGGTCGTAGTCTTCCCCGCCCCATTGGGCCCCAACAGCCCGAATGTCTCCCCCGGCGGAATCTCAAACGAGACGCCATCGACGGCCAGCAGCGAGCCGAAAGACTTGCGTAGATTGGTGATGCGGATCATGACGTGCAGGAGCCTACCCAGCGTTGGCTCGCTCTGCAAGCGTACGTTGGGGAAGCGAAGGCTGCGACTCGCCACGCACGGGATGACCCCGGAGGGGTCGAAGTCGGTAGCCCAGGGTGCCAACCCTGGGGATCGGAGGCCAACCTTCTCCCTTCCGTTCCTCCTCCGCCCCGCCGGGGCGGACTGTTGATTACGTCCATGTTCCACGGGTTGCGTCGGGGCGTAAGCGCCCGGGCTTCACCCGTCCCGACCTTGTCGGGACAATCCTCTGCCCCTTTCAGAGCCAAGCGCCGAACCCGCCTGAATCGTCACGCACCCTGCTCGCGGGCGATCACTACCTGGGCGTTGCATTCAACCCCCTTACCAAAGTACAATGTATCCTACAAGTGACTACGGTAACCAGCGGCGCGTACGCCCGTGGGTTCTATCTCACGGTACAGGTCGAAAGGAGAAGTGCGATGCGTGTTCAGAAGTGTGTGCTGTGCATGGTGAGCCTTGCAGTGGTCGAGCTTGCTGCGACTTCCAGCGCTGTTCCACCTGAGTACACCGTTGTAGACCTTGGAACACTCGGCGGCCCGCAGAGTGCTGCATATGCGATCAACAACCGTGGGGAGGTCGTCGGATGGGCAGACAGCGCTGTCTATGAAGCCATCCACCCCTTCCTGTGGACGGAAAGCACTGGAATGACTGATCTGGGCACCCTGGGCGGGAGTTGGGGATGGGCGACCGCAATCAATGATGCGGGACAGATCGCGGGCAGTTCCATCCCCACCGGTGGGACGGACCTGCAGGCGTTTATCTATGAAAACGGCGCTATGAGCAGCCTCGGGACCCTGGGACACCCCGCCAGTCACGCTCGCTCCATCAACAGCCAGGGGCAAGTTGTGGGCATCTCGTACATACATGGGGGCGTATCGCAGGCCTTCCTGTGGCAGAACGGCGTCATGGTCGGCCTTCCGAGCAGTGGTGGTTTCTCTACAGACGCTTGGGGCATCAACGACCTTGGGCACATCGTCGGGCGTCGTTCGCTGCAAGATGAAAACCGCGCGTGTATCTGGCTCGACGGTGTGGTGTATGACCTGCCTGATCTCGGCGAGACCAACAGCCTCGCGTCCGACATCAACGAGAACGGCCAGATCGCGGGTATCGTGGGCTGGCCTTGTCAGAACGCGCTCTGGGACGAGGGGGAGGTGACGTCTCTGCCCAATCTGCCCGGATACGTGGGCAGTTTGAACGCCCCGAGCATCAACAGTGAAGGCGTGGTGGTTAACGAACTATGGACCGGTCGATCCCAACACGCGGTCCTCTGGGAAGATGGTGTGGGATACGATCTGAACGATCTCATCCCCCCGGATAGCGGCTGGGTTCTCGAGTTGGCCATCGACATCAACGACGTGGGACAGATCGTCGGCCAGGGATATCACGACGGCGTGACTCGTGCCTTCCTCTTGAACCCCGTGCCTGAGCCCGCGGCGTCTTGCCTATTTCTGCTCGGCAGCGCATGGGCGCTCGGCCGCAGGCGCAGCCCGCGTCGGGAGCGGTTCTTACGCCGGAGTTAGCGTTGTTCGCCTGCACTGGACCGAGGGTACCCCGCCCTTCGCCCCTGCCCCTGGCCGCGCCAATCGACAATCGACAGTTGGCAATCGACAATCGTCTCTCGCCTTCGCAGCCCTCACCCCTGCCCCTCTCCCGGGGGGAGAGGGGTTCAGGCGCTGCACGGTCGGCCCGGCCACCGGGGGTCGGTAACCCCCGGCTACTGACTTGGGGCCCTTCCAGGGCCAGGAATCGGCTGTGGGCCGCCGCGAATCCTGTCACGGGCTTCGCGCCGGGGGCTTGGCCGCAGGCTGTCTACTTGTACGACTGGAGCGCTTTCATGTAGTTGGCACGTTCGAAGCCGCTGGGGTTCGGGCAGGCGCGGTGGTTCATGCTGCCCTGCATCTGGCGGACGCTTTCGTACTCGTGCTCTTGCAGCCAGGCCTGCATGTCCTTGAGGATGGCGGGCACGATGCCGGGGCCGTTCCGCAACAGGGCCGCGCAGAGCATGGTCACGTCCGCCCCGGCCAGCAGCAGCTTGAGCACGTCTGCGGCGCTGTAGATGCCCGTGCTCGCGGCGAGACTGCCCTTGACCAGCGGATCGAGGATCGCAATCCAGCGCAGGGGTACCCGCATCTCGTGCGGGCTGCTGAGCACCAGGTCCGGCAACACCTCGAGCGTGTCAAGGTCAATGTCCGGCTGATAGAAGCGGTTGAACAGGACGAAGCCGTCGGCACCGGCTTCCTCCAGGCGGCGCACCAGGTGAGCCAGCGAGCTAAAGTACGGGCCCAGCTTGACGGCCACCGGGATGCGCACCCACTCTTTCACCGCGGCCACGGCGTCCAGGTAGCGGGCCTCGACCTCCCGGCCGTTGACCTGCGGGTCAGTGGCGATGTGGTAGATGTTCAGTTCGATCGCGTCGGCGCCGGCGTCCTGGAGCATGCGGCCGTACTTGATCCACCCGCCGCGCGTGGTGCCGTTCAGGCTGGCGATCACGGGGACCTTCACCGCCTGCTTGACCTTACGTACATGCTCGATGTACTCGGCCGGCCCGCGCGGGAAGTAGTCCATGTTGGGCAGGTAACTGAGGGCTTCGGCGAAGCTCTCGGTGCCTGCTTCCTCATAGTGGGCGTGCTCGGCCAGCTCGTGCTCGATCTGCTCCTCGAAGAGCGAGTACAACACGACCGCGGCGATGCCGGCATCCGCCAGCGCCCGCACGCCGTCCACCTCACGCGACAAGGGCGAAGCCGCAGCCACGAGGGGGTTCGCCAGCTTCAGGCCCAGATACTCTACTGTTAAATCCATAGCACAAACCTCGGAAAGATGGTCTTCCTCCACCTACAGGCCGACCCCGCCGGCATCCGCGGGGGAGCATTTTGATGCACCCGGCCGGCGGCATACGGCCGCCACCCTCACCCCTACCCCTCTCCCTGCGAGAGAGAGGGGTCATCTGTCGCGTGCCCGTGCCCGCACGCCTGGCCCCGCCGGGGGTGTCTTCGCCGCCGCCACCCTCACCCCTGCCCCTCTCCCTGCAAGGGAGAGGGGTCATCTGCCGCACGCTCGCGACCACGCGCAGGTCTACGTCGCCGCGGCTGACTCCTGCGGCTGCTCCTCCTGCGATGTCGCCCACGGCTGGGCCGCCCGGGTGTAGCCGTCGAACTTGGCCTGCACGGCCGCCTGGGCCCGTTCCATCAGCGTCCGCGCCCGCTCCGGGTCGCTCTTCATCAGCACGCGGAAGCGCTGCTCAGCCTCGGCGTGCTCGCGGAACGGGATCTTGGGGGCTTTTGAGTCAAGCTGCAAGGGGTTGAGCCCCTCGGCCGTGCGCCGCGGGTCAAAGCGATACAGCGGCCAGTGTCCGCACTGCACCACCCGCTTCTGATGGTCCATGCCCACCCGCATGTTGATGCCGTGGGCGATGCAGTGGGCGTAGCACAGCAGCAGGGACGGCCCGTCGTAGCTCTCCGCCTCGACGAACGCCCGGACGCACTGCTGATCGTTCGCGCCCAGGGCCACGGCGGCGACGTACGCATTGCCGTAGGCCATGGCCATCCAGCCTAAGTCCTTCTTGTTGTTGGGCCGACCGGCCGCCGCGAACTTCGCCACGGCGCCGCACGGCGTGGACTTGGACATCTGCCCGCCGGTGTTGGAGTACACTTCGGTGTCCAGCACGAGCAGGTTGACGTTGCGGCCCGAGGCGACGACGTGGTCGAGCCCGCCGTAACCGATGTCGTAGGCCCAGCCGTCACCGCCCATGCCCCAGACGCTCCGCCGGATCAGGTAATCCGCGGCCTGGAGAAGTTGCTTCGCGTCGGGCTTGTCGATCTTGGCCAGCTTGCCCTTCAGGGCGGCCACGCGCTCGCGCTGGGCGTTGATGCCGCCTTCGGTGGTCTGATCGGCCTTCAGCAGGCCGTCCACGAGCTCGGTGCCGATCGCGCCGGCCAGCTTGGTGACCAGCTCGCGGGCGAACTCGGTGATCTTGTCCACGCAGAGGCGGAACCCCATGGCGAACTCGGCCGCGTCCTCGAACAGCGAGTTCGACCAGGTGGGCCCGCGTCCGTCCGCGTTGACCGTATACGGCGTGGTGGGCAGGTTGCCGCTGTAAATCGACGAACAGCCGGTCGCGTTGCCGATGATCGCCCGATCGCCGAACAACTGGCTGAGCAGCTTGACGTAGGGCGTCTCCCCGCAGCCGGCACACGCACCGGAGTACTCGAACAGCGGGCGGAGGAACTGCGACCCCTTGACCGTGTTGACGGCAAGCTTCGACCGGTCCGGATCAGGCAGCTTGAGGAAGAAGCTGTAGTTTTCGCGCTCGGCATTCCGCAGCGGCGGCTGCGGGGCCATGTTGATCGCTTTGCGTCGGACTTCCTGTTTGTTCTTGGCAGGGCAGACCTCGACGCACAGCCCGCAACCGGTGCAGTCCTCCGGCGCGATCTGCAACGTGTAACGCAGGCCCTTGAACTCCGACCCCTTGGCCTCCGTGGACTTGAAGGTCTTGGGCGCCCCCTGGAGGCTCTGCGGGTCGTACACTTTCGGGCGGATGGCCGCGTGCGGGCAACCCAGCGAACACTTGTTGCACTGGATGCAGGTGTCCGGGTCCCAGACCGGGATTTCCAGGGCGATGTTGCGCTTCTCCCACTGGGCGGTGCCGACCGGGAACGTCCCGTCCGCCGGGAAAGCACTGACCGGCAGTGCATCGCCCTGGTTCTCGATGATCCGCCCCAACACCTTGCGCACGAACTCGGGAGCCTCCGGCGCCACGGACGGCGGGCGGCTCCACTTGCTGGTGACCTGACCGGGCACCTTGACCTCGTGCAGGTTGGCGAGGGTGCGGTCCACCGCCTCGTAGTTCTTCTGCACGACGGCCTCGCCCTTCTTCAGGTACGTTTTCTTGATCGTGTGCTTGATCTGGGCGATGGCCTCGTCGCGCGGCAGCACGCCCGAGATGGCGAAGAAGCAGGTCTGCATGATGGTGTTGATGCGCTCACCCATGCCGGTTTCTTTGGCCACCTTGTAGGCGTCGATGACGTAGAACTTCATCTTCTTGTCAATGAGGTCCTTCTGCACCTCGCGCGGCAGGGTGTCCCAGGCAGCGTCCGCGCTGGCCAGCGTGTTCAGCAGGAACACCGACCCCGGCTCCGCCTTCGCCAGCATGTCGTAGCGCTCGAGGAACACCGGTTGGTGACAGGCGATGAAGTTGGCCGTCTCGACCAGGTAGGTCGAGTGGATCGGCTGGGGCCCGAAGCGCAGGTGCGATACGGTCACCGCCCCGGCCTTCTTCGAGTCGTACACGAAGTAGCCCTGGGAGCTGTTGGGGGTTTCCTCGCCGATGATCTTGACCGAGTTCTTGTTTGCCCCGACGGTGCCGTCGGAGCCCAGGCCGTAGAACAGACTCCGCACCGTGCCCTTGCGGACGATCGCGAAGCTCTCGTCGTACGGCAACGACGTGTGCGTCACGTCGTCTTCAATGCCGACAGTGAAATGGTTCTTGGGCTGGGGCTTCTTCAGCTCGTCGTAGACCGCCTTCACCATGGCCGGCGTGAAGTCCTTGCTGGACAGCCCGTACCGGCCGCCGATCACGCGGGGCAGCTTCGCAAAGCCGTTGCCGCCGCTCGCCTGGTGCTCCACCAGGGCGGTGATCACGTCCTGATACAGCGGCTCGCCCAGAGCGCCCGGCTCCTTCGTGCGGTCGAGCACGCCGATCGTCTTCACCGTCTTGGGCAAGGCGGCCAGGAAGCGCGCGCTGTCAAACGGGCGATACAGGCGCACGCGGATCACGCCCACCTTCTCGCCCTTCTCCCGCAGGAACTCGGCGGTTTCCTGCACCGTCTCGCCGGCCGAGGCCATGATGACCACGACGCGGTCGGCGTCCGGCGCGCCGGCGTAGTCGAAGAGGTTGTACCGTCGCCCGACGACTTTGTAGAACCGATCCATCGCCTCTTGGACAATGTCGGCGCACTTGAGGTAATAAGGATTGCACGCCTCGCGGCACTGGAAGAACACGTCCGGGTTCTGGGCCGTCCCGCGCAGCACCGGGTGCTCCGGGTTCATCGCCCGCGCGCGATGCTCAAGCACCAGCTTCTCGTCGATCATCGCGCGAAGCTGCTCATCCGTGATCCGATCGACCTTCAGCACCTCGTGCGAGGTGCGGAAGCCGTCGAAGAAGTGCAGGAACGGCACCCGCGACTTGAGCGTGGCCGCGTGCGCGACGCACGCTAAGTCCGTCACCTCCTGCACGCCGCCGGAAGCCAGCAGTGCGTAGCCTGTGGAGCGCACCGCCATCACGTCCCCGTGGTCACCGAAGATGGACAGCGCGTGCGTTGCCACCGTCCGGGCGGTAACGTGAAACACGGTGGGGGTCAGCTCCCCGGCCATTTTGAACATGGTCGGGATCATCAGCAGCAGCCCCTGGGAGGCGGTGAAGGTCGTCGTGAGAGCGCCGGCCTGGGCGGCGCCGTGGACGGCCGCGGCCGCTCCCGCCTCGCTCTGCATCTCGGTGACGCTGGGGATCGTGCCCCAGAGATTGGGTCGGCCCTTGGCCGCCCACTCGTCAGCGAACTCCCCCATCGGAGAGCTGGGCGTGATCGGGTAGATGGCGATCACTTCACTGAGGCGATGCGCCACGTCGGCCGCTGCCTCGTTGCCATCAATGGTGACGGTAAACTCACTCATGGTGTCACTCCGCGAGTCTATTGATTCAGTCTGAGCGCCGGTGCCGACCGGTCGCGCGGACAACCGCCTGGACAGGGCACTCCAGGGCCCCCCCGCTCGGCGTTGCCCGGCCCCGCCGGATCGCCTGCTTCCGCCAACCGGCGTCCCATCCTCGTGTTGAACCTGGTAGATGTATCGGTTGGTACCTGCCCCACCGCCATGCGCGCGGCGTGTCCGATCATCTAGCGGTTGGCCAGTGGCCCCGTCCGGCGAACCTCACGCCCCGTCTCCAGTCCGGGGAACCGCCAACGGAGACCCGCCGACCGGGACGGGGATGGATCGTCAGTCCGCATACTACGCTGCAAGTACCGTTCCAGAGGCCGGGATTGACCCCAAGCGGCAGGTTCCGTTTCACCCGGCAGCAGGCCATCTCTCGATTCGAGCCGGTTCCCGCAGCCGCATCCGCCTCGATGTAACGCTGGGAAGCGACTTCGCTCGGCGGATGACCCCGGGGCGAGCGGCCGTACGGGGGCAAACTACGCAATCAATTATAGCGCAAGTAGTTAAGCGCAATGTTGCCGTTACGGTCTCAGGGCCTGGAGCAACTCCGTCGCCGAGGCCAGCGGAAGTATGGCAAAAGACGGCGAGGCAACATGGGTTGCCCAACTTCCGACGGGTCTCGCCCCGAGCATTCAGGCCGGGGGGCAACGAGGCACAACCGTGGACAACGGAGTTCGCAGGCAGTCAGCCAAGCGGGCGTGGGCAACGAGGCGCCGCCGGCGCTCGGATCTGGCCGCCCCCGAGACCAGATCCATGTCGCGAAGGCTCGGATCGCCGGCACCGGATCGCGCACAATGATTGAACCCGGCCAACACCCAACACCGGACGGGATCCGCGACCGTCCGGGAGACGGACGGATTACCGGACGCCTCGACACCCTCGGACCCAGGGGAATGTCGCCCGTCGGCCCTGGTAAGCCGATGCACTCCTGTCGCCGCCGGCGCGCGCTCGCTAAGGCACGTCAGGTTCAGTGGTTCTCCGTGAGGTGCGTGCTCAACGCACCCGCTTCGTTGGACCTCGATCAACCCGTACGCGGGGGTACACGTGGCCGTGAGTTCGATCGGCACACACCAGACAGAGCGCGCGCGAACAGGCGTCGCGGGCTCCAACCACCGGCCGGTCCCGCAGGGTCGCGGTTCGGATGGCGGGCAAGGCACCGGGCACTGCAATCCGGACAGGGTGTGCCGCGGCAGGGGCATAGGCTGGAGCGTGGTCGGACGCGTGCTCCTGCTCTTGGGGCTGCTGCCTGGGACCACGCTCGGAACCAACGGCGTGGAGCCGATCGACACCAGTCTGCAAGCCCGCCTGCGCGGCGGGGCGGATGTGGCCGTGGGGGACTCCGCGCTGTCCCAGATCAACAATCCCGCCAGCCTGAGCTTGCACGACGTGCCGCGGCTCGACTTCTCGGGCCAGTTCTGCTTCCCGACTTCCCGCTGGGAGGGTCCTTGGGGGACAGCGGAGTCCCAGGTGGGCTTTGTGCCGCTGGGGAACGCCGCCGTCTCCTGGCCTGTGCACGACGAACTGACCCTCGGGCTGGCGCTGCACTCGAAAGCCGGGCTGGCTTCTCGGTATGAGATGCGTCACCTGCTGATCCCGTGGATGACGCGGGAGGTCGGAGCGGACGCCAAAGTCGTGGGGCTGTCTCTCAACCTGGGGTATGAACTGACGGACGAGTTGGCGGTGGGAGCCGGCGTCCGGGCCGAGGCGGCGACGTCGGAGTTCAGCCTGGTCCTCGGGCCTGCGGACGTCGAATTTGGCCGCGGCTACGCCTATGGCGGCGGATTCCAGCTTGGCCTGCTCTACCACGCCACTGATGATCTCACGTTCGGGCTGGGGTACCGCTCGCCAAGCTGGTTCGGGGACTTGCAGGGTGGCAGGACCCGGGCGTCCCTGTTCGGCGTGCTGCCGGTGGACTTGGGCGGGGGGCGCATTGAGTCGTTGCGTCTGGCCCAGAAGATCACGGCCGGGGCGGCGTGGGACGTCACGGAGCGCGTGAAGCTGGCCGGCGAGGTGCGCTGGCTCAACTACCACGGTAGTTCGTTCAACTCGCTGACGGTGGAGACGGATGCCCTCGGGCTGCGTGTGCCGCTGCCGCTGGGCTACAAGGACCAGTGGGTGCTGGCGGCCGGCACGGATATCAGGCTGACCAACCGGTGGATTCTGGGGCTGGGGTACAACTATGGCAGCGACCCGGTGGAGCGCGCGAGCCTGCTGCCGATGGGCTCGACGCTCTGTCAGCATCATTTGACCGGTGGTTTGCGTTATGAGCGTAGCAAGTGGTGGGTGGGAGCGGGCTACGTCCTGGGCTTCGAGGCCTCGATGAGCGGAGGCGGGTACAGTCGGATCCCGCTGGGGCTGGACTATGGCCTCAGCCGGGTCGAACAGGTCCAGCATAGTCTCTTGATCGGGTTCGGGTTTAGCTGGTAGGAGCAACGCGGAGATGCTCGGCCAGAACGCCAGGGTGACGGCCGCCGATGCCTGGCTCGATCGGCTCATTCCGCAGCGCGTGCGCAACGCGGGCGCCGAGGATCTCCGCCGCGCGCGTCTGCTGGTGGCCGTTGCGCTGAGCGTCATCATGATGGGCGGTCCGCTGACGTCGCTGTATTACTGGGCGGGGAGCACTACGGGTGCCGTCATCGTCATCCTGACGCTGCTGGCGACTCCCGTTCTGCTGTTGGTCATGCGGACGACGGGCTCGTCGCGGTTAGCGTCGCACGTGGGCATCGCGATCCTGTACTTATGTCTGACGGCCTTGGCGTTCTGCATGGGAGGCTCGCACGCGCCGCCGCTGACCTGGTATGCCTCGATCCCCATCATGGCTGTCAGCCTGACCGGTCGGCGGTCGGCCATGGTCTGGACCGCCCTGGTCGTCGCCTCCCTGGCGGCCTTCGCGGCCGCGGAGTACGCCGGACTCGCGTTCCCCGACGATCTCTCACGCGCGGACCACCGGCTCGTGCAGTTCGCCGTGCTCATCTGCTTGCTCGTGCTGGCGTTGACACTGTCCTCGCTGCTGGACGGCTTCAAGGAGAGCGCCCTGCGCGAGGCCCAGCGGGAGCGGGCGATTTCCGAGCACATCGTCAACAGCCTGCCCGGCATCTTCTATGCGTTCGACGCCGACGGACGTTTCCTGCGCTGGAACGACAACCTCCGGCGAGTGTCCGGGTACTCGTCCGCGGAACTAGCCGCGATGCGTCCCTGGGACTTCTTCCGCGGCGAGGACGTATCCCGCATCATCAAGCGGGCGGAAGAAGTCTTCCGGACGGGGGAGAGCACGGAGGAGGCCGGCTTCGTGTCCAAGGACGGGCGCAGCACCCCGTACTTCCTGACCGGCCGGCGCGTCACCCTCGACGGACTCGCCTGTTTCGTCGGCATGGGCTTCGATGTCACCGAGCGCAAGCGGGCCGAGGCGGAGCTGCACCAGGCACGCGACCAGGCGCAAAGGTATCTGAACATCGCCGGGGTCATGATGGTCGCCCTGAACGCACGGGGCGAGATTGCCCTGATGAACCAAAAAGGCTACGCGGTGCTCGAGTACGAGGACGGAACGCTCACCGGACGCAATTGGTTCGAAACCTGTCTGCCGCCGCAAATACGGAAACAGGTGCAGACCGTGTTCGGGCAGTTGATGGCCGGCAAGGGGGCGCACGTGGAGTACGTCGAGGGCCCGGTGCTCACCCGCAGCGGCGCCGAACGCACCATCGCCTGGCACAACACCGTCCTGACCGATGAGTCGGGAGCCATTGTCGGCACCTTAAGCTCGGGCGAGGATGTCACCGAGCGCAAGCGGGTAGAGGAGGAGTTGCAGAAGCTCGCGTCGGTGGTCCAGTACAGCAGCGAACTGGTGAACCTGGCGACTCTCGACGGGCGGATGGTCTTTCTCAACGAGGCGGGAGGCCGGATGCTGGGGATCGATCCGCGGGAGGCTGGGCGACACCAGATTGTGGAAGTAATTCCCGAGGCCTGGTTGCCCGTGGTGCACAACGAGATGCTAGCGGCGCTGACTGCGGGGGGCACCTGGGAGGGCGACTTGCAGTACCGCAACCTGGCCACCGGCGCGCTCACCGACGTGCACGCCATGACCTTCACGATCCAGGACCCGGAGACGGGAGCGCCCCAATATCTGGCGAACGTGTCCCTGGACATCACGGCGCGCAAGCGGGCGGAAGGCGAACTCGTGGAGGCCCGCCTGGCGGCCGAGGCGGCCAACCGCGCCAAGAGCGAGTTCCTGGCCAACATGAGCCACGAAATCCGCACGCCCATGACGGCCATCCTCGGCTTCGCCGATCTGCTCCTCGAACAGGGTGACATCGAGAAGGCTCCCGCCCCGCGGCTGGAGGCAGCCCGGACCATCAAGCGCAACGGCGAGTTCCTGCTCAACATCATCAACGACATCCTCGACCTGTCCAAGATCGAGGCCGGCAAGATGACCGTCGAGCGCGTGCCGTGCTCGCCGTGTCAGTTGATGGCGGAGGTGGCTTCGCTGATGCGCGTGCGCTGTGACGCCAAGGGTTTACAGCTCGACATCGCCTACGACGGCGCTGTGCCGGAGACCATCCTTACCGATCCGGTGCGTCTGCGCCAGATCCTGCTCAACGTGGTGGGCAACGCAGTCAAGTTCACCGAACGCGGGAGCGTGCGACTCATCGTTGGGGTGGCTCGCGACGCCGCGCGCTGTCGGCTCCAGATCGACGTGGTGGACAGCGGGGTCGGCATGAGCATGCAGCAGGCGGCGCAGTTGTTTGAGCCGTTCAACCAGGCGGACACTTCCACCACCCGCAAGTACGGCGGCACCGGGCTGGGGCTGACGATCAGCAAACGCCTGGCCGAGTTGCTCGGCGGCGACGTGTCCATCGTCGAGACGGCCCCGGGCGTGGGCACGCGCGTCCGTATCACCGTCGACGCCGGTTCTCTGGAGGGCGTGAGGATGCTGGAGGACCCCCGGACGGAGACCGTCGTGCGATCCGTGGACGCGGTGCACGCCGGGAGTGGCGACACCCGTTCCGGCGCAGGCTGCCATATCCTCCTGGCGGAGGACGGGCAGGACAACCAACGTTTGATTGCCCACTTCCTGACCCAGTGGGGCGCCGAGGTCACGGTGGTGGAAAACGGCAGGCTCGCGGTGGACGCCGCCTTAGCCGCCCGCGCTGCCGGGACGCCCTTCGACGTCGTTCTCATGGACATGCAGATGCCCGTCCTGGACGGCTACGACGCCACCCGCCTGCTCCGGCAGCACCAGTACGCCGGCCGGGTGATTGCCTTGACGGCCCACGCCATGGCCGGCGACCGGGAGAAGTGCCTTGCCGCCGGCTGCGACGATTTCCTCACCAAGCCCATCGAGCGCGGCAAGCTGATCGCCACGCTTGCGACCCAACCCACTGGCAGCGCCACGCCCCTGCCGGTCGTGTGAGGCACGGCGGGCTCGGATGGAGTCCCTCACTGCTGTTGGGGCCTCAGAATGGGGCACCTCGTTACCACTCGGGCTCGGATGGAGGGCGTCCAGCACGTGGCAACGGACCACCGGGCACCGAGAACGCATGGCTGAACGTCGACGGCCTGTAGCTGAAAGCTGATAGCTTGTGGCTGACAGCTTATGGCTGACAGCTTGCGCCCGTTGGCTCCTACGGACACTCGCCGCAACTGAGGCTGCTCACGGCGACCGCACAGGCGGCGGTCCAGGTGGTCTGGCAGCACTCCGGCAGGGCGGCGCAGACGCAGGCCATGATGTCCGGGTGGGTGCAGCCGGGGTCGTAGTGGGCCTCGCAACAGTTGTGATCGTCGATGGTCACCACGGTGCCCATCGCATTCTGGAACAGCGCGAAGTCGGCTAAGTCCACGTCGCGGTCGTGCTGCATGTCGAGGAAGCGACAATCACAGAGGCGGTCCGTCTCGACCGGGCCGGTCAGACAGTCCGGCCAGGGTGCGTAGTCGCCCACGTCTACGTCGAGATCGAAGTCCGTGTCGCCATTGCGAATCCGGCGGAGCATCCGTACGTCTCTGCCCGACGGAGGGCTCAGTCGCCAGGCGATCTCGCCGGCGTCGTTGATGTCCCCATCGGTGTTCCAGAAGGGATCGTCGCTGAGCTGGTAGAACATGCCGTCCACGCAGCACCAGACCTGCCACGTCTCGCTATCGTCATGCCAGCGGAGGAAGAAGATGTCGCCGTGATTGTTGATGTCCGGGTTGCGCCCCCACGGAGTGATGATGGTCGAGGTCCCTGCCAGCCAGGTCCACAGCTCGATCCCACTGGGCCCACCCCAAACCACCTGGCCCAGGTTGTTGATGCCGGGGATCTGCGGCTCCGGTGGCTCCTGCTGGTCAGGGGCCGTCGTCGTCAGCCCATCACGGCGTACCAGGGTCGCGGACTCCCAGGGTTCCAAGCAGAAGTTGTACTTGGTCCACACCAGCATGTCGGAATCATTGAGGCACGCCATGGAGTTGGAGAACCCATTGGTACTGACTTGGCTGACGCCCGCTCCATCGTAGAAGAAAACCTCGGCGTGGGAATTCTCACACCCATCTCCGAACCAGCGGTACCAGGTGATGTGACCGAGGTTGTTTATGCGCGGCGAGCGGTCGTCCACAAGCGGACTCGTGACGTGCGTGCAGACCCCATTGGCGTAACGGACGATCGCCAGGGGGCCGTAGAGCGTAGCGTCCGCACTCCAGACAATCACCTGATCGTCGTTGATGTCCGGGTAGTAGTTCCGGGCACCCGCCTCGGGAAGGGCCGTCGTTCGGGCGTTATCGTAGAGATAGATGGTCGAAGTTGCATCCGCGCGGTACTTCGTATAGACAATCTCGCCGCAGTTGTTCATCTGTACGTGCCGATCGTCGATCGGATCATTCGTCACCTGGACGATCTCGAACCCCGGCGGAATCCGGACTTCCGCGCGCGCGCCGAGCGCGGCGCATAGCAGGAGTAACGTGCCCCAGCTCAGGGCAATCGCCGCCCTTGGAGCCCGAGCGGCAGCGAGCGCGCAAGGCGCACCGGCGCGACCCGACGGCACAGAGCCCGAGCGGCAGCGAGTGGGCAGAACCGCATGATCGGACGTGCGCGGGGGGGACGCTTCGCACCCGCGCGCTCGACCACGTACCGCGGAAACGCTCGATACGGGTTTCATCGCCATTCCTCCGCAAGCGACGCCATGGACGTGGACCATGCGCCG
>JAKQDH010000094.1 GCA_029558835.1 Planctomycetota bacterium
TCGGGTCGGGTACACGGCTCCCCCATCCTCTCTGTCATACATGACGCGGAAACGTTGCGCGCGGCGTGTGAAAACGCTGAGAATCTCTTAAAAGGCCACCCTGGAGCCTGCCCGCCGCCCCAAAGCAGCGTTCAAGCCTACTGTGTTGGGCACGCATATTCAGTATGACACGAACTTGCCGCCGTCCTGCACCAGGTGCTGAGCCTACCCGGCGACGGCCGCCCGGGCCGTCCGGCAGTAAGCGCTCGATGAAGGACAGGTTGGTGGGGTTTCGGGGATGGGCTGGTTTTCTCGGGCGAGGTGGGTAGATCATCTACGCGGCGGTGGGGCCGGGGCGAGGGCAGCGGGATGGTAGCGCGTCTTCCAGACGCGGGGGATCAGCTCGCCCAGTCGATCGGCCGGGTGGGTGGCGATACGCAGGAGCACGTCGCGGAAGTAGGCGAACGGGTCGACGTCGGCCAGTTTGCAGGAGACGACCAGGCTGTACAGGAGCGCCGCGTTCTCCGCCCCGGTCTCGCTGCCCGCAAACAGCCAGTTTTTGCGGCCGATGACCAACTGTTTGATCTGCCGCTCGGAGTGATTGTTGTCGATCGCCAGGAACGACGCCTCGGTGTAACGGGTGAGGGCCTGCCAGTTGTTCAACGTGTAGCCGAGCGCCTCGCCCAGCGGACTGCGGGGCAGCACCACCAGCGCCAGGCGATCCAGCTCAACGCGCAGGCGGGCCAGACGCCGACGCGCGAACCGTTGACGCCAGGCCAGCAAGCGCTCGGGGGCAAGGCCCCGCGCCTGGGCCCGCCGCTCGACGGCGTACAACCGCCCGATCAGGGCGAGCACCCGCTTGGCTTCGGGGGCGTGTGAGCTTTGGGCGTCGAAGAACTTGCGCCGGGCGTGTGCCCAGCAGGCTACCTCGACCACCTCGCCCCCGGCGTAGATCCGGTTGTACCCCGCGAACGCATCGGCCTGCAGATACCCGCGGTACCCCTCGAGGAACGACTCCGGGCCGTCACGTTTCCGCGAGTTGGTGTAGTCAAACACCACATCGTCGTGCTCGCCGATGTACACCCACAGGTACCCCCGGCGGGAACCGATCGGCTGGACGCTCGGGTCCAGCACCGTGATCGGCGTATCATCCGTGTGCACCTTGCGCGAGCTGCGCACGCCCGACTTCATGACCTCCACGATCGGTGCCAGCGTGGTGGCCACATAGTCCACCCAGCCGCCCAGCGTCGAACGCGGCAGCTCCAGGCCGTACCGCCGGTAGATCTGCTGCTGGCGGTACAGCGGCAGCGCGTCGGCGTACTTGCTGGTGACCAGTTGCGCCAAAAAGCCCGGGCCCGGAATCCCCTTGTCCAACGGCCGCGGCGGCAAGGGCCCGACGCTGACGTGCCCCTGGCAATGCCGACAGGCGTACTTGTAGCGCACGTAACGGTTCACGAAGAATTGCGCCGGCACCACCTCCAGCTCTTCGGTCACGTCCTGCCCGAAGATCACCTTCGCCGCGCCACACTCCGGGCAGGTCCGCTCCTCCGCCGGCGGATGAATCTCATGAATCTCCCGCCGCAAATGCGCCGGCAGGGGGCGGCGACCGCGGTGACGGCGCCGCCGGCGGGTAGCGCCGTCGTCGTCTTCCCCCTCTGGGGCTTGCTCCTGCGCGGGCTCTGCCGCCGGATCGGCGCCGCCGAGGAGCCGCCCCTGGTGCGGATCGTCGGTCAGCTTCTCGCGGCGCCGGCCGAACAGCTTCCGCGTGAGATACGCGACTTGCGCGCGCAGTTGAGCCACCAGCGCTTGCAACTCCGCCACGTCGGAGGGCAGCTCGGGGGACGGGGGTGGCTTAGGCGGCTGGGGTTTCAAGGTCAGGAGACTCACGCAGTGCAGACCCCAGTCATCCCTTCCTGGGGTTAATCTTCTCTACCCCAAACAGCAGGAATTCAAGACATGGTATGAAAGAAAACCAACGAATCATGTAGTTTTCTGCGGCACAAACCGCGCCCGCCGCCGAGCGTGCGCCAGCTCAATCCTTTCCAGGATCAAAGCCAGCTCCGCCGCCTCCAACTCAGCCCGCGCACGCCCCGGCTGCTCGAACGCCGCTAGGCGGAAGACGCCCTTCTCCAACCTCTTGTAATACAGACACAGGCCGCTGCGGTCCCACAGGAGGATCTTCGTCCGATTGCGACGCCGATTGAAGAAGACGAACAGATGACCCGAGAGGGGATCCTCGTGCAGCACCGCACGCGTCAGCGCCGCCAGACCGTCCAGGCTGCAGCGCATGTCCGCCGGGGCGAGACTGACGAAGATACGCACCGTCGGCGGGAGCGTCAGCATGCGGCGACCCCGACCGCCACCACCGCCTGCACCAGCCGGGCGACCCGCTGCGGATCAAAATCGTCCGGCAGGCGCAGCCCCACGCCACCGGGCAGCACGAGCTCGTACCGGCCTGCGGGCGGAGCGACGGACAGGGCGCGCCGCGCACCGCCGGCGACTACCGCGCGCGGCAGCGCCAGCTCTACGAACCCCGCCGGCGCCGGACCCTTCGCCCGTCGCCCCGGCGGTCCGCTACCCAAGTCCCTCCCGCCCAAGCGGCGCTTCCACCAGGCCAACGTCACCGCCTTGATTCCCCGCCGCCGACAGAACTCCGCCTGGCTCAGGCCACTCCGTCGCCACTCGCCCAGCACCCTCCGCCAATACCGCGCACGCTCCGACATGCCGCACCTCCCGCGGCATCATCGCAAATCGCGGGCGCGAACTTCAAGACGTAATTCGTCGAGCGCTCACGGCCCGCCTGCACCAGAGCCGCCGGCGTGGGAAAACGCTCAACAAAGGCCCAGGAGGAGCGCATCGTCCAATCCTCGAAGGCCTGCAACGCCACGGGATAGTATTCCCGCAGGGCGGCGCGGAGCTCGTTGATCAATGCCGTCCGTTGTGCGATGAGGCTGATCTCATCCCGACACAGCAAACGCAGCTCGACGGTCAGCGGATCGTCCGGGTGCAGGGCACGCCAGGCGTGCCCG
>JAKQDH010000096.1 GCA_029558835.1 Planctomycetota bacterium
GCCACGCCGGCCCCACGCGTCCGCCCGCCACCAGCGCTGGATCCGGTCCAGCAGCCGGTCCCACAGCACGCCCGCCGCACGGGCCACGTCTACAAACACCCGTCGGCTATGTTCCACCACCCGCGCGCCGGCTTTCAGCACCGTTTGCTGCACACGCTTCAGGTCCCAGCCGCAGCCTGACGCATCTTCCAACTCCCCGCGCAGCACCCCCGCCAGGTTGAACGCCAGCAGCTTCAGCAGCAGACTGGCCTCATTGGCTTCGAACGATCCGGCCGACAAGCCGTTGCCGATCGCACCGTTGAACTCGCCCAGCCGGTCCTCGAACGTCCCGCGCCGGCGGTAGTGCTCCACCAGTTCCCAGCCGCTACGCTGCTCGATGCGCCAGTTGGTCACCAGGACGAAGTAGTGCGGGAACAGTTCGCGCAGGCCCGTCTGGGGATCCGGCAGGTCGATCACCACCAGCACCACCCGGTACGGCCGCGTCCATTCGGCGGCCTGATACCACCCCAGTTCTACCGCGAACTCGTCGCCCTCTTTGAGCGACCGGCCCGGGCGGTCCCATACCGACAGCTTCATAGCCACGTCGTGCGCCAAGGCGTCCTGATCGTCCTGGTGCGCGTAGCCCAACGCCAGCGCGTACAGGTGCTGGCGGAGCAGTTCAACCTGGAGGTAGTGGATGCGGTCCGGTCGGCGAGGGTCCGTGAGCTGCGCGGCCAGATCGGCCGTCAGGCCGAGGCGATGATCGGCCTCGCGCAGCAAGAGCGCGCCGGCGTCGGAGGTGATCCGTGGATCGGCCTGCCGCAGCTTGATCGCGCGGTTGAACGTGGGCTCAAACAACCATCCGCCGGCCTGACCGGCCCGTCCCCGGCCTTCACCTATGAGGTGCTGCTCCCGTTCCGTGGGTTACGTGTGTCTGCACGCTTGCTTTGCGCCGTGAAACGGAACGGGTTTGGGTCAACGCTCACAAAGCTGGTGAATAATCCGGGGTCAGAGCGGCTCGAGTTCCACGGTAAGGAGGCCACGCTCGGCGTGGACCGCTCGGATGCGGAAGGGCAGCTTGCCGTTGGGCCAGAGGAAGCGATTGCGGAAGGTCAGGTCGTCACGCCAAGCGTCCGCCGATGGCGAAGGCAGCGACGACGCAACCAACGACGGTGGAGCCACGAGGCGGCGCGCGACGGCCAGGGGCACGGGCAGCGAGCCGCTGCGGACGCGCTGTAGACTGATGACGACGTCCCCGGCGTCGATGCGACAGTCAACCGAGACGTCGGCGTTGAGAATCGCCTGCCAGCCGCCGCGGATGAAATGGGCCCCGCAGCGGATCGTGTCCGGGGCAAAGCTGACGGCCGGCGCACTGAAGCCGGCGGGCAGACGCAGGTCCTGAAGATCTCGGCCCCAGTCAAGATCGAGCCCCAGTTCCGGCAAGGCGCCCAGCCAGGCGTTGGCCTGCTGCTCCTCGATGACAACGGTGAACGGCTCACGGCCGGCCAGACGCAGGCCAATGCCGTCGAACAGCTCGGTCAACTCGGCCCGCACGCGACGCAGATCACCGTCGGTAAGCGCCGGCGGGCGATACCAGCCGGGGATGTGCTCGGCCGCCAGGTAGGTTCCCAGCAGCGCCACCGCCGCCAACCCGAGGACGCTCAGGCGGACACGCTGGTTCAGCCTGGGCCACTGAGGTCGGCGTCTCCTGGGGTGCACGGCAGGGACCCTCTCGCGTGCTTGTCGAAACGTGTTCGCGGCACACAGACAAGCAGGCGTCCGTTTGACTGCACTTTCGCCTACAACCTACAATGGAACGAAGCTGCGGAAAAGCGGGACAGGCCGCGAGGACGACGGGCCGAGGGTCCGGGGCACGGTGAGGGCCCCAGCGCCGCTTCTCGATGCGTGTGCGCGACCACGCGCCGCCGGCGTGGGGATGCGGTCGCTCGCTGGTCCCGACGCATTGCGTATTCAGCGCAGGTGTCATGCCCTCACCGGCCGCAAGCGGGGGTGGGCAGGGGCCTCGGCGGCAGAGGCATGCTTACCCGCGACGGCGGTCGCGGGAGAGCATGGCACCCGGAACGCCGAAGACGCCAGACAGGTACCCGACGCGCGTCGGGAGGGTTCGGAGCGCCGGCGCCGAAGGGCGCACGGTGACTGGGCGGCGAGCCCGGTCACCGAGGCGGGAGAGTTGCGTATGTTTACCCGCGGTGACGGGCTGGTCATCATTCCGTTCTGGCTGACGGCCATGATCTGGGTGGTCGCCCACGACGTGGCGCCCAGTTGGACCGCCCAGGACCCGCCCTCGCTGAAGGTCACCGAGTGGCTGCGGACGGAGGGGCAGCAGCGGCAATACGGTCTGTACGACGCGGGCGGCACGCGCATCGGTAAGCTCTGGACAGTGTTCCTGTTCGAGGCCGCGGACGGTGGGCGGCAAGAGGCACCGATCCGTCGTGACGACCTGCTGCTCGTGGAGAGCCTGGGCAAGGCACTGGGCCCCGCGGGCACGGCCGTCACTCCGCTGGGGGTACGCGTATCGTCGACGTATCGCGCGGACGGTCTGCTCGACGAGTTCGACCTGCGGCTGCGTTGCCCGGCCACCGCCGCCCACTTGCACGGGGAGCGCTTCCACGCGGACTTCTCGTTCACTTTCGAGAGCGGGGCGTGGTTTACCACCGCGAAGGTGCCGCTGACCGAGGCCGGCATGATCTCAGATGCGCTCAATCCGTTTACCCAGTTGTGCGACCTGCGCGTCGGTCAGCGGTGGCGGATGCAGGTGTTCAATCCGGTAGCGGCGGTGCTGGGCATGGGCGAGCGGTTCACGCCGATGCTGGTCGAGGTGGTCGGGCGGGAGACGATCACGACCAGCACGGGCGAACGGCGCTCGTATCTGGTGGTGGAGGCACCGGGCGTCAAGGCGTGGGTGAGCGAGCGCGGCGTCGTGGAAGTGCAGGAAGTCGCGTTGCCGCTGGTGGGGAAGATTCGCATTGTGCGGGAGCCGTTCGACGAGAGCACCCAGGAGGCGGCGCAGGTCCGCTGGCGGGACTTGCGCTCGGGTTCCAGACCGGAAGACTGAGAGCGTCCAGAGCCCCTTTCCCCTTGGGGGAGAGGGTAGGGTGAGGGGGAATGTCGCCGTGACTCGACTGCCCCCCCTTCCTGAAAGGGAGAACTTGTTTAGCGTGGGTGCCATGCCCTCACCCGCCGCCGGCGGGGGTGGGCATGTGCTGCGGCATGCAGAGGCATGCTTACGAGCGACTTGCGTCGCGGGAAAGCATGGCACCCACAATGCCAAAGACGCTAGACACATACGAAAGGGAGGGAGTTGTGTCAGGGAGTCTGGATTACCGCGCGCTTCCGTAACGCCGCTCCCTTACGGTCGCGGTTCGGATCGGCGTTACAGAACCGCGCCTGGCCGTTGAGCAGCAGGGCCGCAGCCGCGAGGAACGACATGGAACCATCCCCAAAGATGCCCGCAGACCACGAGGAGGCCGACCCCAGCATGCTGAAGTCGCAGGCCGCGGAGCCTGACGCGGCGGAGCCGGCCATTGTGTTGAGCGGCGTCCAGAAGCGGTATGGTCATCAGGTGGCGGTGCGGGAGCTGTCGCTGAGCATCCCACGCGGCGAGTTATTTGCCTTCGTCGGCCCCAACGGAGCGGGCAAGACGACGACCATCAAGCTGATCGCCGGGTTGCTGCGGCCGGATGCCGGCACGGTGCACGTGTGCGGACACCCGGTGCAGGGGGACGGGCTGGCCGCCAAGGCGCGACTCGCCTACGTCCCCGATCAGCCGTTTCTGTATGAGAAGCTGACCGGGCGGGAGTTTCTGCAGTTCGTGGCCCAGATGTACGGCCTGTCGCCGGCACAGAGGGACGCCGGGTTGGCCCGGCTGATTCCGCAACTGGGTTTGGCGGAGTTCGTGGACCGTCTCACCGACGGCTTCAGCCACGGCATGAAGCAGCGACTGGTCCTGGCGGCCGCCCTGCTGCATGAACCGCTGGTCCTGGTAATCGACGAGCCGATGGTGGGGCTGGACCCGCGCACGGTGCGCACGGTCAAGGACATGTTCCGCGCCCACGTGCGCGCGGGGGGGACCATCTTCATGAGCACGCACACTCTGGAGGTGGCGGAGGCGATGGCCGATCGGATCGGGATCATCCATCGCGGCGAGCTGCTGGCCGTGGGCACGCTCGAACAACTGCGGGCGCAGTCGCGACGGGCAGGCAGCGCCCTGGAGGACATTTTCCTGAGCGTAACGGAGGCAGAGCATGCCGGCGACGGGACCTGAAGCGCGACCCGCGTCCCCGGGCGCCGGCGGGTTGGCCGCGGCGGACTCCCACCTGCACCTGTTGCTGTGGGTGCGCGGGCGACGCACGGTGAACCGGCTGCGGGAGGCGTTGCGCGAAGCACCGGTGCGTGTGTTGGCCACGGCCGGGCTCATCGCCCTGATCTGGCTGGGGCTATGGGTGCTGTTCGAGCTGGTGTTCTACCAGCTTCGGCGTACGCCGCTGGAGGCAACGGTCGCGATTCCGCTCGTGTTCAACTTCTTCTTCGTGGCGATGCTGGTGCTGCTGACGTTCTCGAATGCGCTCATCTCGTACAGCATGCTGTTCGGCAGCCCGGAGGCGGGGTATCTGCTGTCGCTGCCGGTGCGGGCCCGTGACGTAATCGGGCTGAAGTACCTGGAAAGCCTGCTGATGTCGAGCTGGTCGCTGTTCGTGCTGGGGTTGCCGCTGATGCTGGCGATTGCGCGGCAGACGGACGAGCCGGCGTTCTATCCGCTGTTTGTGGCGTTCTTCCTGGCGTTCATTCCGATTCCCGGGGCGCTGGGAATGCTGGCCGCCTGGGCGGCGGCGCGCTTCTTCCCCCGGCGCGTATTGCGCTGGGTGGTGGGCGTCGCGGCGGTCCTGCTGATCGCGGGCACGTTGACCGCGTTGCGGATGCTCCAACCGACGGATGCCGCCGCGGAGACCTGGCTGCGCACGTTCTTCGCCAAGATGAGCTTCGTGCAGACAGCGTTGCTGCCCAACAACTGGGTGGCGCTGGGAATCGAGCACGCCCAGGCGGGGCGGCTGGCGTTGTCCGGTTGTTACCTCGGCGTCACGGTGGCCAACGCGCTCTTCGCAAGCTGGGTGGCCGTGCTCGTGGTGTCGCGCGGCTACGCCGTCGCGTTCGATCGGGCGGTAAGCGGCGGCGGGCGTGACTACCGGCGTGGGCGGCGTGCCCTGCCCTCCGCGGCAACCGCGGCCTCCCTCACCTCACCGCCGGCGCGGCGCGTGGCGTCGGGGTGGAGCGTCGTGGGTCGGTGGCTGGGGCTGGGAGGCAGCAGCGGCGGAGGCTGGCCGGTGTGGTTCTTCCCGTACCTGGCCCCGCAGCCGCGTCTGGTGGCGGCCAAGGACCTGCGTACGTTCGTGCGTGATCCGCTGCAATGGGGACAACTGCTGATTCTCTTCGGCTTGCTGGTACTTTACCTGACCAACGTTCCGCACCTGCGTTTCCGGTCGGCCAGTGCGGGCTGGGCGCTACTGGTTCCCTTTCTGAACCTCTCGGCCATCAGCCTCATCCTGGCGACCTTCACGTGTCGCTTCGTCTTCCCGCTGGTGTCGCTGGAGGGTCAGAAGCTGTGGCTGATCGGGCTGCTGCCCATCCGGCGCAGCCGGATTCTGCTGGCGAAGTTCGCCTTCGCCATGACCGTAACGTTGCTGGTGGCGCTGGGGGCCATGCTGTTGTCGATCGTCAAGTTGGAGCTGGCGCCGTTGTGGGCGGCAATCCACCTGGTGGTAATCACCGTGGTCTGCTTCGGCCTGTGCGCCTTCGCGGTGGGGCTGGGGGCACGCCTGCCGATGTTCCGGGAGACCAACGTCGCCCGCATCGCCAACGGGTTCGGGGGCACGACGAACCTGCTGGCGTCGGTCGTGCTGGTCACGGTGGTGCTGACCGGGGTCGCCGTCACGACGTGGCGGGCGCGGTATCTGGACGAGCGGACGCTGCCGGACCTGTATATACTGGGCCCTTGTGTGCTGGCGGTGCTGGGTGCGGTTGCGGCCGGCGTGGCCGCCTTGGCCATCGGCGCTCGGCACTTCAACCGGGTGGAGGTCTGAGCGGTTCAGAGCAGCCGTGCCCGGACAACCACCGGCGGCAGCCGGACGCCAACACCAGTGACGCGGGCCTCGCATGCGGGTTGAGGCGCTCTGGGTGCGGTCGTCGGGCGCTTCGCCATCGCTACGGGGCCCTGGCTTCTTGAAGTCCCTGACACGACACCCCTCCCTTCCAGGGAGGGCAAGGGGAAGGGTCGGGTTTCAGCAGCACTCGCCCCTTACTTTACCCTCTCCCCCAAGGGGGAGTATGTGTTTAGCGTCTTTCGCATTGTGGGTGCCATGCTTACCCGCGACCGCGGTCGCGGGTAAGCATGCCTCTGCATACCGCAGCACATGCCCACCCCCGCCTCTGGCGGGTGAGGGCATGGCACCCGCCACGCTAAACAGGTACAAGGGGGAGAGGGGTTCCGTCAGGCGCTCTTAAGGATGAACGAGCGAGGCCGTATGCCGGGCAACCGATCAACACTGTCGGCCACGCCCCCCCACGCCGATAAGGTGGCGTGCTCCGACTCGGGTTCCCACCTGGCGTTCGTGCTGGCGGCCGTCTTTCTGCTCGCGGGCGGGCTGCTCGTGTATGGCAACGCGCTGCCCAACCCGTTTCTGCTCGATGACAAGATCCTCATTCTTCACGACGCGCGCGTCCAGCAGCAACAGTACGGGGCCTTGCTGACCGGACACTACTGGCCCGAACCCACCTCTAACCTGCTCTATCGGCCCCTGGTCTCGCTGAGCTTCGCGTTGAACTGGCGACTGCTGCCGCAGCCCTGGGCGTTCCGGCTGGTGAATCTCCTGCTGCATGTCGGCGTAGCTTCACTGTTGTTCGGGTGGGCGCGATCCCTGACCCGCTCGTTGCTCGTGGCAAGCGTGGCGGCCGCGCTGTTTCTGGTGCATCCCATCCACACCGGCGTCCTGAACTGTATCGTGGACCGCGCGGAGATCGGCGCCGCGTTCTTCGGCTTGGCGGCCATCTCGCTTCTTAAGCCTTCTGACGCCTTTCCATTCAGGACAGCAAGACCGCCAACATCGGGTGGCATGGCCAAGCGCAGCGCCGCCATGCCGTCCGGCCATCAGGCGGCCGACTCGCAACATTGGTGGTACCGTAGCGCCCTGGGCGCTCTGAGCCTGGCGGCGGCACTGCTTTGCAAGGAGAACGCGATCATGGTGCCGGCGGTGGTCGTGCTGCTGGACCTGTGCCGGCCCCGCCGCGAATTGCCGTTGGCTGGGGGAGCCCCATTTCGGCGCCGCGTCCTCCGCTGCTACGTTCCCATGGCGATTGTAACAGTTGCCTATCTCGCGGTGCGCACGTCGGTGCTGGACGCCCCGGTCCGACCGGCGGAGAGCATTGCGGTCGTGGACAATGTCATCGCGCACCCTGCCTACGGCCTCGAACCCGGCCGGACCACCATACTGCCGCGCTGGGGCACGCCGCTGGCAGTCTTTGGCAAAGCGGCGTTGCTGCTGGTGAAACCCCACCCGTTGTGCTGGGACTACTCCTACGCAGCCATCGACAGCGTCCGCACCGTCGCTGACCCACGGCTCCTCGTGGGTGTGGGGGTCGCGCTGGTCACGGTCGTAGCCATGGTGAAATCATGGCGACGGCAGCGGCTGGCGCTGGCGGCGGTGGGCTTCAGCATCCTCACATTCAGCATCTGTTCGAATACATATCTGGTCATCGGCACGATCTTCGCCGAGCGGTTCCTCTACTTCCCCAGCGTCGGCTTCTGCCTGTTATGCGGGCTGGTCGCGGAGGTTGCCGCCCGGCGTGCGGCCCGGCCCGGACACGTCGCGTGGCGAGCGGGATCAGTGGCTCTGCTGCTGCTCCTGGCCGCCGGTCTGGTGGCTGGGGCGGCCCTGACGGTGCGACGCAATCTTGTTTACCACTCCGAACCCACGCTCAACTCCGTTGATCTGCGGACCAACCCGCGTTCGGCCCGCCTGTGGGGAGCGGTAGCGACCGACGCTTACAATGCCGGTGATTGGGCCCGCGCGGTGGAAGCCGCGGAGCAGGCACTCAGGATTCTGCCGGCGTACGTTCCCGCCTGGCGACTGGCGGGGCTAACCCACGCCCAACTGGGACGCTTCGACAACGCGGTCGCTTGCCTGACCCGCTACTTCGACAGCGGCGGGCAAGGCGACGAGCCGACGACCCTTGCCTTCGCGGCCGCCCTCAAGGCCAAGGGTGATTGGGCGACGGCCGTGGCGGTGTTGCAGCGTCACCTCGCCGGCCACCCCACCTCAGCGGCCGCTCATAACAACCTCGCCTGGTACCTGCTCACTTCGCCCGCGCCCGAGGTGTACGACCCGGCGGCCGCTCTGCCGCACGCCGGGGAGGCGATGCGGCTTGACCCAGGCAAGGCCGACGTGATCGATACGTACGTGTCGGTGCTGCTGGCCCTCGGTCGCCACAACGAGGCGCTGACCGCCCTGCGGCGCGGGCTGCCCGCCGTTCCACCCGACGACCCGGCCTTACCTGAGTTGCAGCGGAAGCTGCGCGCTCTTGAGAAAGGGACCGATGGAGACTGACCACGCGGCCAAACCGTCCGCATGACGGGCGTCGGGTGGGATCCCTAGGTCAACCGCGGGTGGGCGCCGGCATGCCGTGCGGAGGACGCTTGCTGGATGCTGCGAAAGCATGGCGGCGCTGCGCTTGGCCATGCCACCCTGGTCCGACGTAGCGGCGCTGAGTTTGGCCATGCCACCCTGGTCCGACGTAGCGGCGCTGCGCTTGGCCATGCCACGCCATCTTCCCCTGAGGGTCTCGCTAGGGGGCGAACTCAGTGAGCAAAGCAGTTGTCGCAGGTCGCGTCTGGTGAACGGAGCGGCTGCGGCACTGGCCGATGGCGAGGAAGCCCACGATCACAACCACGACGAGCAGGGCCGCGATCCAGGTGGCCGGGACTGACCCGACGCGGGGCGCCACATCCGTCTCGTGACGCCGCGGAACGGGCGCCCGCTCCAGCACAGCGCTGAGTCGCTGCAACTCCGGAGGCAGCGTCGGCCCCGTCGTTCCGGTAGCCGGCCCGGTCGGCACCACCGGCGGCGGCGAGCCCCCGCCCACGGCAACCGCGCCCACGCCCGCAGCCCCAGCCCCGCTGCCGTTCGCGGTCCCCCCCGGTCCGGGAGGCGGCGTGACCGGCGTCTGCGGCGTTGGCAAGCCCGCAGAGACCCGTCCGGCACCAACCCATGCGTTACGCCCACCGGTCGGGGCATGCCCGCCGCGAACCGGCGCGGGCTCGGAAGCCCGCGCGGCCGGGGCATCACCGGACGCCTCTTCCTCGAAATCCAGCGTGACCAGACAGGCCGGGCAGTACTCCTGCTCGGCCGTGATGGGCTCGTGGCAGTGCCAGCAACGGTCGAAAAACCGGCAGATGCCCGGCGTCTCCACCGCGAACCGCCACTGATGATGGGTGGCCGGCCCCCGGATGATTGAGGTGTCCGTCAGCACCCCGCGGCGAATCTGCCGCACGATCCGCTCAAGCGCCACCCCCGGAAACGGCCGGACGTGCTCGAGGACGTACCACGGCCCCGCATGGGCTCGCATGCGTTGGAGCATCTGCTCACTGAGGTCCTGGCCACAGGACTCGCAGGTCGTGTCGTCCCGGTGAACGAGCTGCCCGCAGGACACGCAGGGCACCGCGTCGCCGTGCCAGACCTGCCGCGCGGCAGAGCTCAACGGTCCAAATCCGTTCCGGGCCGCGATCTCCAGCGGGTGGTCGCCGGGCGGCAGGATCTCCTCTGGAGCGGACGGAGGGTCCGTCGCGGGGGACGTGGCGTCGTGTTGCTGGGGCAGGCTCTCAGGCTGAGGCATACGCCTATTTTAGCGCGCCGCGGCGGGTCGGCCAACCCGTTACCACAGTTTGCGAGTGCCCAGGCGGGAGGCTAGACTGCCCGCACCTCGCGCCGGCCACGTTCGCGGTGGACGTGACAGACGGCCGGGGCGTCCCCCCCTACCTGCGGGGCGTCCCTGCGCGTCCGCCGGCAGCGGGCATCCACCCGTACCCACACGGCGCAACCGGGGTTGGCAGGCCCGACTCGCAGGCGGCCCCCCGACCGGCGACCGGTACGGGCAGAGCCCGCACCGGCCAGGAGTGTCTTGGATGAGGCCGCGACGCTGATGCCCCCAACCGACAACAAACCAGGCTCCGGCAAGTACGACTTCACGGCCATCGAAGCCCGCTGGCAGCAGTACTGGGAGGAACACCAGACCTTCAAGACGCTGAACCCGGGCGACGGCGGCGCCGATCCGTCGCGGCCGAAGTTCTACATCCTCGACATGTTCCCGTACCCCAGCGGAGCGGGCCTGCACGTGGGCCACCCCTTGGGCTACTGTGCGTCCGATATCATCGCCCGCTACAAGCGGATGCGGGGCTACAACGTGCTGCATCCGATGGGCTTCGATGCCTTCGGCCTGCCGGCGGAGCAGTACGCCATCGAGCACGGCGTCCATCCCCGGGTGACGACGAAGCACAACATCGATACGTATCGCCGCCAGCTCAAGATGTTCGGCTTCAGCTACGACTGGAGCCGCGAGGTCGCCACCTGTGATCCGCCCTACTACAAGTTCACGCAGTGGATCTTCCTGCGGATGTTCGAGAGCTGGTACGACGACCGGTGCGTCTGGGTAGACCCGCAGGGGCATCGCACCCGCGGCCGGGCGCGGCCCATCAGCGAGCTGCAAGCGGAGCTGGAGGCCGGTCGACTGGGCGTCACGCCGGCTGGCGGGCTGGCCCGCGATCCGCAGGCCCCGGGTGTGCGCCGGTGGTCCGACCTGTCGGAAGCCGAGCGGCGCAAGGTGATTGATGGCCAGCGGCTGGCGTACCTGGATGAGGTGCCCGTGAACTGGTGCCCCGCCCTGGGCACCGTGCTGGCCAACGAGGAGGTGGACGCGGAGGGTCGCAGCGCCCGCGGCGGACACCCCGTCTATCGCCGGCCGCTGCGCCAGTGGATGCTGCGCATCACCAAGTATGCCGACCGCCTGCTCGAAGACATTGAGGACCTGGAGTGGCCCGAGCCCATCAAGCTCATGCAGCGTAACTGGGTCGGGCGAAGCACCGGCGCCGACTGCCTGTTCCTTCGCGCCGATAAGTGGGCCTGCGAAGGCGGGCGCTTCCGCTGCAACGAGCCGGGTGTGCAGTTAAGACCCGGGCAGCGTGCCGACGTCCCGTACAGCATCCGCGTCTACACCACCCGGCCCGACACGCTGTTCGGCGCCACATACATGGTCCTCGCGCCGGAACACCCCCTGGTCGAGGAGATCACGACCTCGGCGCAGCGTGCGGCCGTGCGGGAGTACGTCGAGACGGCGCGGCACAAGTCCGACCTGGACCGCACCGCCGAGACCAAGGAGAAGACCGGAGTCTTCACCGGCGCGTATGCCCTGAACCCCGTCAACGGCAACAAGGTGCCCATCTGGGTCGCGGACTACGTGCTCATGGGGTACGGCACCGGGGCGATCATGGCCGTGCCCGCCCACGACACGCGCGATTTCGAGTTCGCCAAGAAGTTCGATATCCCGATCATCGCGGTGGTCCTCCCGCCGGACGAGTGGTTCCGCGAGCAACTGCGGGACATGGCGGTCGACGGGACCTACTGCGAGAAGACGAATCGAGGCGGGTGGCTGCAACGCGTACAGGCCGACATGGGGTGCGCGCCCGGCACCATGCAGGGTGTTTATGGATTGCAGGCGGGTTCCCGGTTGGATGCGGACCCGAGTTGGCTCCGGCAGGTTGTGATATCAGCGTTCGCGGAGGACCCCGCGGTTTTTGCGGAGGCATTCGTGGGTGACGGCACCTCAATGAACTCCGACCGCTTCGACGGGCTGCCGACGGCCGAGTTCAAGACCCGCATCACCGCCTGGCTGGAGGAGCAGGGGCTCGGCTGGGGCGCGGTCAACTACAAGCTGCGCGACTGGGTTTTCAGCCGCCAGAAGTACTGGGGCGAGCCGTTCCCGGTGCGACACGGGCCCGAAGGCGCGATCGAGCCGCTCGCCGACGAGGAGCTGCCGCTCGAACTGCCGCCGATGGAGGACTTCAAACCGACAACTTCTGACAATGCGGACGCGCTGCCGGAGCCGCCGCTGGGCCGGGCGCGCCAGTGGGTCACCTTCGAGCGGAACGGCAAGACCTACCGGCATGACGTGAACACAATGCCGCAGTGGGCCGGCTCGTGCTGGTACTACCTGCGCTTCATTGATCCGCACAACCAGCGTGCCTTCTGCGACTCAGCGGCCGAGCGGTACTGGATGCCGGTGGATCAGTACATCGGCGGCGCGGAGCACGCCGTGCTGCACCTGCTCTACGCGCGCTTCTGGCATAAAGTCCTGCTGGACCGCGGCTACGTCAGCACGCGTGAGCCGTTTCAGCGGCTGTTCAATCAGGGCATGATTCAGAGTTACGCGTACCGCGACGCACGTGGGGTGGTCGTCGGGCCGGATCGCGTCGAGGAGCGCGGGCAGGACGCCTTCGTACTCAAGGACACAGGCGAACCGGTGACCCGAATCGTCGCCAAGATGAGCAAGTCGCTCAAGAACGTCGTCAGCCCCGACGAGATCATCGCCCAGTATGGCGCGGACACGTTCCGGCTGTACGAGATGTACATGGGGCCGCTGGAGGCCTCCAAGCCGTGGAATACGCGCGATGTCCCGGGGCTGTTCCGCCTGTGCGAACGCATCTGGCGCCTCGTCGTGGATCCCAACAGTGGCGGCCTGACGGCAACCCTGACTGATGATCCGCCGGACGAGCCGGCCCTGAAGCTGCTGCACAAGACGATCCAGCGGATCACGGACGACATTGAGCAGATCAAGCTCAACACCGCGATCGCGGCCATGTTCGAGTTCGTCAACGCGGTAGGACCGTGCCCACGGCGTCCGCGGGGCGTGATCGAGCCGTTTGTGCTGCTTGCGGCACCGTTCGCCCCGCATCTGGCCGAGGAGCTCTGGCACAGGCTCGGGCACAGTGAGAGCATCGCCTACGCCCCGTGGCCCGCCTGTGACGGGCGGTACCTCGTCGAGGACACGATGGAGTTGGCCGTCCAGGTGCAGGGGAAGATCAAGGCCCGCATCACCGTGCCCGCCGGCGCGAACGACGAAGACGTGAAGACAGCAGCGTTGGCGGAACCGAAGGTGGCGGCCGCCTTGGCGGGCAAGTCGGTCCAGAAGGTGTTCGTGGTCAAAGGGAGGCTGGTCAACATCATCGTCAGGTAGGCAGGTTCGCAGGGCTGGGTGCCCGGCGGCACGTACAGTAGTACTGGACGCACGCCGGCCACTGAGTGGCGGTTGCGATGGGACAGGCGAGATGGCGCGTGAGACAGAGGTGAAGCTGCGGGTGGCCTCTCTGGATGAGGTGCGGGAGCGGCTGCGCGCGTTGGGGGCGACGTTCGTGCGTCGCGGCGTGGAGACAAGTCGCATCTTCGACCGCCCGGACGCCGGCCTGCGTCGGCAGGGTGTCGGTCTGCGGGTGCGCTCGGTGCGCGCGGATGAGGGTGAGCCCGGCGCCGCGACCCTGACGTTCAAGGGCCCGCGTCAGCCCGGCCCCCTCAAGGTCAGAGAGGAACTCGAACTGACCATCAACAGTGCATCCACGGCGCTGCGCCTGCTGGAGCGTCTCGGTTTCACCCAGGTGCTGCGCTACGAGAAGCGACGCGAGACGTGGCGCTGGCAGCGCTGTACGGTGGAACTTGACGAGCCGCCCGGTATCGGCACTTACGTTGAGATCGAGGGACCGGACGCAGCCGCGATCGAGGCGGTGCAGACCGAGCTCGGATTGCAGGAAGCGGAGCCGGAACAGCGCAGTTATGTATCATTGCTGCTCGCCTACTGCGAGGAGCAGAACCGGGTGGACCGAGACCTGCGCCTCGGGTAATCATATTGACTTGAGTAACGGAAGCAGGGCCCCGATGCCGATAGACGCGGCATTGGTCGAGTGCTCTTTCGGCGCTCGGAGTAACGCCGCTTGGGCGACCCTCTGCAAGTTGCAGTAATCCCACGGTACCGGTAAAGCGTTATGACCCGCCGCGTCGCATTGACGGTGTGCCTGCTCGTCTTGTGCGGTTGGGCATTGACGCTGGTGGCCCAGGTCGGCCAGACGACGCCCTCTCCTGCCTCCGCACGCTTTGAGCCGGTCGCGTCGCTCCAAACACTCGACGAGCAGCAACGGCTGCAAGTGGAAACGCTGGCCGCGCTCCTGCGTGTGCCGCCCGCCAGGCGCTCCCGGGCCGACCTCGTGCGCCACGCGGAAATCCTGGCGGAACTGGCCAACGTCTCTCTGTGCCATCCCCTGGGCCCGGATCGGGCCCAGACTGCGGCCTATCTGCGTGACGCCTCCGTCGCCCTGGCCCGGGCAGCCAAGAACCGCGCCACGGCCGACGAGGTGGAACTGACGCGCCTGTTTCAGCGCGTCACCCAAGCCTTCCTGGCCCAGCGTCCCGAACAGGTGGCCACGGACGGGATATGAAGTCGGCCCTTCCTCGCTGCGACGCGCGCTGCCTCAGGGCTGGGCGACGTTAAATACCCCCGGCTGCCAGAGGTACAGGAACTCCGGCGCGGCCGATTCCAACGCCTGCCCCACGTTCAACCCCACGAGATTCACCTCCGTCGGCAGGAGGGTTGGCGCAGCCGCGTAGTAGTTTGGGCGATAGTCCAGCGGGCGATGGTAGAGGACGGCGCGGACCCGCTTGGCACCGCTGCGTTGCCGTGCGGCGTCGAGCGCGTCGTGCCAAGTGCCGATCCGATCGACCAGCCCCGCTTCGAGGGCCTGTCGGGCGGTGTAGATTCGCCCGTCGGCCAGCGAACGCACCTGCGTTTCGTCGAGCGCCGGTCGGCCTTCCCGGACGACCTCCACAAACCGGTCGTAGAGCTCGTTCACGACCTGCTGAAACAGTGCGCGTTCCTCCGGGGTCATGGCGCGGAACGGGCTGCCGCTGTCCTTGCGCGGGCCCGAGGTGATGGCGTCGGACTTCACCCCGACGAGCTGCATCGTGCCGCTGATGTCGAACATCTGCACGATCACGCCGATGCTGCCGGTGATCGTCGTGCGGTGGACGATGATCTCATCGCAGGCACAGGCGATGTAGTAGCCGCCGCTGGCCGCCACGTCCATCAGCACGGCAATCACGGGTTTGCCGCACTTGCGGAAGCGGCGAATCTCGTCGTGCATCAGCTCAGAGGCGGTGACCGTGCCCCCTGGGGAGTTGATCCGCAGGATGACGGCCTTGACCAGCGGGTCACGCCGGGCCTTGTCCAGTTCCTCCGCCAGCAGGCTCACGGGCTGCTCCCCCTCACCGAGCAGCCGGGCGGGACGCGTGTTGCGAATGATGCCGGTCACGTCGATCACCGCGACCTTATCTAGAGCCGGCCAGGCGTCCCGGTGAATCCGTGTCTCCGTCAGTTCGCGGCGGCTGGTTACCGGCGTGATCAGCCAGCTCTGCCCGGGACAGCCGGTGAGGAACGCGGAAAGAACCAGCAGCGGCAGGCCATAGATGCACCTGCCGACCCCGATGCGAATGTCCGGATTGGTCATTGCCTTACTTGCCTCCACGCTACCAAGCGGCAGTCTCCCGACCTCTTTCGGGCATGGCATTGCCCGCGTCCACTTCTCGACGGCCGAGCGGGACGGCCGGGGCTGGGACTTCGGTACCGCATCGGCTATGGTAACGGCACAGCGGGCGGCGGGCGACCACCGGCAGTCCGGGTGGAACCCCGGTCGTGCGTGACCGATTAGGAGGCTGGCTGGGCGGAGCGGGACCGGTGGCTGCGTAGCATCGCCCCCCCGGTGGGGGACGTAGGACACGGCACCGTCGCGGCGCTCTACGTCGGCCACGGGGGCCGATGCTACCTCTCTTGCCCGCGATGCTCGCCGAGGCCGTCACGCACCTGAACCCCGGCCCGGCTGAACGCGCCGCGTACGGGATGGCGAGCACACCGTCTGGTGTGGATCCGCGGGGGTGGAACGGAGAGCCAGGCGTGTCTGGAGCAACAGGAGTGGGAGCGTGCGGCTGACGGAGGCGGAGTTCGCGGCCCTCGTGGAACAGGCGCTGGCCGGCATTCCTAAGTCCTTTGCGCCCTACCTCAAGGACGTCGTCGTGGATGTCGAGCCGCTCCCGGACCGGCGCACCTGTCTGCGCATGGGGCTGCGGGACCGCCGCGCCTTGCTGGGGCTGTACCACGGGGTGCCGCTTCCGGACCGTAGCGTGGAGCACAGTGGCCGATTGCCTGATCGGATCACGATCTACCAGCGTAACATCGAACGCGTCTGCCGCACGCCCGACGACGTGGTAACGCAAGTCCGCAAGACCGTGCTGCATGAGGTCGGGCATCACTTCGGTCTCGATGAGCACGACCTGGACGAGCTAGGCTATCGGTAGCCGAGAAACGGGGAGGCAACTAGTTTTCAGCGGGCTCGGCGTTCCCCCCACGCAACCAACGGCGTCGCCGTTTCTAAGTTCCCGATTGGCGACGCATGATCATGTCGAAGTTGCGCACGAGCGGGCGGTAGAGGCTGAAGATGACGCCGACGTACAGAGCCGCGGCCATGGCCGTGCCCACGAGCGCGCAGACGCGCACGGTCGGCGCCCAGCCGGCGAAGTTCGCCACCGGCTGGAAGAGGGTCGTCGGATCGACGCCGTAGAAGATGGCCGTAAAAGGCGTGAACGGCGCCAGCAGGCAGCCGACCGCCCCGTCGGCCGCCTCGACTAAGGCCGTGCCGATCGCGCTGGCCACCGCGCAGAGCAGGATGAGGGTACCCACGGCGTACATGACGGCCGTGGTGCTCTTTCGCGCCGTCAGGGAAATCTGCAACCCCAGTACGCACGCAAACGCCGCATACACGACCATCAGCACGCCCTGCTGCAGGGCGGTTTCGATCCAGACCGGGCGGTGCGGATCGGTCGTGAACAAACCCAGGAGCCCAAACACCAGCAGCGCCAGCACCGGCCCACCCACCAGCGGCAAACAGAAGCTCACCAGCCCGCGCAGCTTGCCCCAGAGGATGTACCTGCTGGTCAGCAGCGTGGTGAGCAGCAGGTCCATGGTCTTGCTGTCTTTCTCCCTGGTCATGGTGGTGGCGGCCGCGTTGACGGCGATGAGCAGCGTGATGGCAAACTGCACGGAGATCAGCAGGGCCAGCCCCTTGCGCACCTCGCTCGCCGTCAGGCCGCCGCCGAGGTGGTAGATCAGGATCGCGCCGGCAACGACCAGCCCCGCGCCGGCCACGACCCAGCGCACGGCGCCGCCGGCGGACGCCCGGGTGCACGCCTCCCGCCAGGCCACCGGGTTGGACCACACCGTGCGCGGCGGTCGCGTGCGCTGTCCGCGCCGACCGAAACCCAGGCGCTGCGTCAGCAGCGTCAGGGGCGTGGGCTCGCCCGTCTTGATGCCGCGGCGGACGAAGAGCATCGCCAGGGTCGTCAGCAACAGCGCCAGCGTCAACGTCCACAGCACGTAGGTCGCCGACGGGTATGCCAGCGCGTACCGCACCGGACCCCAGTATCCGCCCAACTGCTCCACCGCCGGCGCCTGCACCTGATTCAACGCCACTTCCAACGCCAGAAACGGATGCAGCGGCGTCAGCCAGCTCATCCGCATGCCGTCGACGTTCTCGGGTGCCTCGGGCACCCAGGTCTGCTGCCAGCGGCCCAATATGTAGATTGTCAACAGGTACAGCGCAATGACGAGAAAGAACGAGAAGATCGTCCGCCGGGTCCCCACGCGGATCATGGCGACGGTAATGGCCAGCACCCCCGTCAGAATCCCCGTCGCCCCGGCGAGGGCGAAACTCTCCATGATCTGGCCCGTGGTCACGCCCCCGTACACCATCGTCAGCAGGAAGATCGGCAGGCCGGCCACCAGCAGGATCACCACGAAGAACAACCGGCTCAACAGGGAACCGAACACGATCTGGGCATTGGTGAGCGGGGTGGAAATCAGGATGTTGAACGTCTGCGCGTCCCGCTCCTGCGTGATCGCGGCAGCCGTGAACACGGGCGCCAGGAAACAGATCAACAACAACTGCGTCCGCGACGCCCAGGCAAACGTCTGCGACGCCGCCTTCGCAAACTCCGCCAGCGACGCACCCGACCCGCTCATCGAATTGAACAGCGACACCAGCACCACCAGCAGGAGCAACACCAGATAGCCGACGCGCAGCCACAAGTGCCGAATCCGGCGCGACCCCCCAAACACCACCCGCACCAGAATCGGGTTCGCGGGGATCAGGTGCCAGAACCACAGCCACAGTCTGCCGAGTACGGTCGTCAGCATAACGTCAAGAATTCAGAATGATGAAGTAAGAATGCAGAAAGCAATACGCGGCACTGGAGGCTTCACGAGCCACTCGCCCATGACGCAGAGGCCGCGTCGGACCCTCGTCACGTTCACTCCCCCTTTCTGCATTCTCAATTCTGCATTCGCCATTCCTATTGGACCAATCCCTTCGTCAGCCGCATGAACGCGGTCTCCAGGTTCACTTCTTCTTCCTTGATCTCGCGCACCTTGAAGTTGTTCTGCAACAGGAGGCGCGCCAGGTCAGTGAAGTCATGGGTCTGCTTCTCGAGCTCGACGATCAGTTGCCCGTCCTGCTGGTCCACGTTCTTGACGCCGCGGGCGCGTTCAAGCAGGGCGGCCGCCAGGTCAACCTGTTCGGCCACGCGGATGGTCACGCGGGTGCCCGTCCGGGCCCGTTCGAGGATCTCCTTCAACGGGCCGTGAAACAGCAGTTCACCCTGCTCGATGATGCCGACGGTGGAGCACAGTTCCGCCAGCTCGTGCAGGATGTGGGAGCTGATGATGATGGTCTTGCCCATCCGGTGCAGCTCCTTGAGCAGCTCGCGGATTTCGATGCGGGCGCGGGGATCAAGCCCGCTGGCGGGCTCATCAAGCAGCAACACCTTCGGGTCATGCAGCAGCACGCGGGCAACGCTGAGTCGCTGCTGCATGCCGCGGGAGAGCGAATCCACCAGGGCGTCGCGCTTGTACACCAGGTCGGTAAGCTCCAGCACGTCACCCACCACGCGTTTACGCTGCTTGCCGGTGATGTTGTAGGCGCTGGCGAAGAACTCCAGGTACTCCTGGACGACCATGTCCTCGTAGGCGCCGAAGAAATCGGGGACGTACCCGATCAGCGGGCGCACCTTGCGCGACTCATAGCCCACCACGTGCCCGCAGACGCGCGCCTCACCCCACGTCGGTTGCAGGAGCGTCGCCAGAATCTTGATGGTCGTCGTCTTGCCGGCGCCGTTGGGGCCGATGTAACCGAAGCACTCACCCTCCTCGATCTTCAGGTGCAGGTTGTTCAGCGCCACGAGCTTGCCGTAACGCTTGGTCAGGTTGATCGTTTCGACGATCAAGGTCGGGGCCCTCGCGCTCAGGGTGTCGGCGGTAACGCATCCTCGTCGGTGGGCGCCGGCGCCGCGGCTGGTTCCGGCGGCGGCGTCCCGCCCGGCACATTCAAAGGAAACCGGAAACGGTACATGGTCCACGAAGCGTAGCGGTCCGGAGATACGGGGCGGAATGAGCGGTCACCGCGGCGCACGGCCAGACGCACCGGACCGGGATCAGCGGCGAAACCGATCAGCACGGCCGAGTCCCGCTGCAACTGCTCCCGCAGGTCCAGGAACCGCAGCCGGTCCCGCGTGAACGCGTAACCACCGCCCATCATGCCCTGCGTCATGTGGCGATCCTGGTTCCACTCCCCGAGCGTGCTGAGCAGCAACAGCGCCCGGCGCTGGCTGGTCAGGCCGATGCCTTCGGTCGCCTCCAGACCCGCGGGCAGCCTGCCCCGCAACCCGGTGAAGGACCGTGCCCACTCCTGCTGGCGCGTGGAGAGCAGATTGCGCGCCATGGCCTTGGCGAACGTATCGTCGTCGGCCGTCAGCCGGTAGCACAGCCTCGCCACCAGCACCCGCGTGCCGTCACCCGGCAGGGTGCCCAGTGGATATACATAGACGTCGTCGCTGCGCTCGTCCCGCAAACGCGCGGGACGACCTTCCTGCGGCGGAGTGTACACGTCGCTCACCGCGTGCACCAGATAACAATCGTGCAACGGGAACCCCAGTTCGTTGGCGATGTAGCTGTCCTCGGTGAAGCGCATATCCCGATAGCCGCTGTACGGGCGCGCATCGAGGCGCCCGCTCACTGTCCCACCGATGGAGCCCTCCCAGCGCCCCTCCAGGCGCTTGAGCGTGGCCCGCACCCGCAGCTCGTCCAGTCCGGCGCTGCCCGGGAGGAGACGATACTCCGTAGGATCAACAAAGCTGATCGCCTCCCCCTCGAACCGGTCCGTTTCTCCCAGCGGCCGCAGGAAACCGCGCGAGGGGCCCGGCTCCGTGACGCCGGCACTCAGATGGTCCGCTGGCAGCCACGCGTCCAGCCGGTTGTCCGTGCCGCACTTAAGGCCGAACAAGGCCGCCGCGGAACCGAAATGCGACCCGGCGTCCGCGTCCACGATCACCAGTTGATGCACTCGGTTGCCCACCCCCCGCACGGCCCCCACCGCGACCACGCTCAGCAGGCTGGCGGCGATGGCGGCCGCGGCGAAGGCAGTCCAGTTGTGCTGGCGCCAGCCCCGCGTGTTCAGAAAACCCCATAGACCCAGCGTGGCCACCCCCACGTAGACCAGGGAAAACACCAGCACGATCAGCAGGTAGAACCCCACGTTGGGCGTGAACGAGATCGTCCGACCCACCTCCCCCAGCAGCGACGTGCGCTCCGACTCGGGCGGGGTTTCCACGGCCGCGTGCCGCTGCAAGTGCAGGATGTGCTCAAAGAAGACGGTCGGACTACCGATGCCGGCCGGCGCGAACATGTCCTTGAGGGTCAGGCCGCAGAAGACGATCCGCCCGCGGTCCAGCCGACGCTCGGTGAGCACGTCGCTGGGCAACTCAGGCTCGTGCAGCAGCACCCGGGCACCGCGTCGGACGGTGGCCAGCACCGTCGGCACCGGGCCCGGATACTGGAGCGTCCGCTTCTGGGTGTCGGTAAGCCGCCGCTGCTCGAGGTCCGGGTACAACAGGTTGAAGCGCAGCTCGGCCAGTTCTCTTGTGGTCACGATCTCGCCCACGGCGCAGGGAAGCGCCGCGTCGATGGCCGCGGTCTGGGCCAGCGTGGGGGCCGTGCGCCCGGCGGCGATCACCAACGTACCCCCGTAACGCACCCACTGGAGCAGCGCTTCGATCTGGCGGGGGGTCGGACTGTCGCCGGTTACTTCCGCGCCGTCCCAGATCACGCAGTCCAGCATCTCCAGCCCCAGCCACAGCTCGGGCAGTTCGGTGGGGCTGATGTGCCCGACGGCGGGAGCACGCGTGTACAGCGTCGGTTCGAGGTCGGCAACGCGCCCGGCCGTTCCCGTCGAGACCTCCAGGATCAGCAGCCGATCGTCGCCCAGCGAGGTGAGCGGCTCGGGGATCTGCACGGTCGGCACGGTCTCCCCGTTCCACAACACCCGGACCACCTCCGGCTCCTCGCCTTCCCGTTGCCGGAGAAGTTGCAGGGCAACCACCCCGCGGTTGCGGACGGCGTTTGCAGGTACGTACAACGTCTGCCGGAGGTGGTTGCTGCCCTCGCTGCGCAAATGCACCTCGACGCGGTCGTAGCACACGTCCCCGTCGCCGTCGAACTGCCCAAGGCGCAGGAAGCCGTCAAATGCCGCCTCATTCTCCAAGGACACCTCGACCCGCACGGGAACCCACATACCCGAGCGGTAGACGCGCCCCTCCCGCAGGGTCGGATACCCCACCTGAAAGACATCAATAACGGGAATCGCGACGGCCGGGGCAGCCCAAGCCAGCGCGCACGCCAGTGCCGCTCTGGTCGACCATGCCCAACAGGAGTCACGACGCGGTCTGGACATCCTCAGAGTCGCCGGAGATGAGGGACGGCACCCGATGGACCCGCCGAAAGCAGACCGGCCACGCCGCTGCCGCTGGAACGTCCATCGTCCAAGTACACTCATTGTAGCCGACCGCGCGGCCCCAGACAACGAACCGGGAACCGGCCGCCGACGGCAGGTGCGACCCGCCCGCGCCGCCGCCGGCGCCGGCGAACACTATGGGCGCGCGGAGACTCTCCTCTGCACCTCCACCCCAAGGACGTTCCACCGTCCAGGCCGTTACTACCCACGACCCGGGGAGCTCCGAGAAACGGCCGGCAGAGCTCGCCGTACGGTTCGTTGGCGAGCTCCGACGCCCATGCGTGTGCCCCGAATGCAGGTGCGCCGGGGCGCTTCCACATCGCCCGCGCGGGCGAGGCAACAGCGGCCGGGGCGAAGCTACTCCCATTCGATGGTGGCAGGCGGTTTGGTGGAGATGTCGTAGACGACCCGATTGATGCCCGGGATCTCGTTCATGATTCGCGTCGATATCCGCCCGAGCAGCTCGTAGTCGGCGTGGACCCAGTCGGCGGTCATGAAGTCCGTGGTCTCGACGAAGCGGACCACGACCACCTGCTGCCCCGCGAAGCTGCGTTCGTCACCCATGACCCCGACGCTGGCAACGGGCAACAGGACCGTCAGGGCTTGTGAAATCTTGTCATACCAGCCGGCAGCTCGGATTTCGTCGGTCATGATGGCGTCCGCCGCCCGCAGGAGGTCCAGTCGCTCCCTGGTTACAGCCCCACTGACACGGACGGCCAGCCCCGGCCCGGGGAACGGATGCCGCCAGACGATCGCCCGCGGCAACCCCAGGTGCTCACCGACCCGGCGGACTTCGTCCTTGAACAGGTCCCGCAACGGCTCGACCAGCTCGAAGCCGAGCTTGGCCGGCAGCCCCCCCACGTTGTGGTGCAACTTGATGCTGGCGGCGTGCCCGGCCACCCCCCCGCCCGACTCGATCACGTCGGGGTAGAGCGTGCCCTGGGCCAAGAAGCGGGCGTCGTCGAACCCGCCCGCCTCCTCCTGGAACACCTCGATGAACTGGTGCCCGATGATGCGCCGCTTCTCCTGCGGATCGACGATGCCCTCCAGCTTCGCCAGGAACCGGTCGGCCGCGTCCACCACGCGCAGGTCGAGCCGGAAGTGCTCGCGGAAGGTCGCCTCCACCAGCTCCCGTTCGCCGCGCCGCAACAGCCCGTTGTCCACGAAGATGCAGGTCAGCAGGTCGCCGACGGCAGCGTGTACCAAGGCGGCCGTCACGCTGCTGTCCACGCCCCCCGACAGACCGCACACGACCCGCCCCCGGTTGCCCACCTGTTGGCGAATGCGATCCACCGCGTCGTCGACGACGTGGCTGACCTGCCAATCGCCGCAGCAGCCGCACACCTCGTACAGGAAGTTGCGGATGATCCGGTCACCGGCCGGCGTGTGTGTCACCTCGGGATGGAACTGAACGCCGAAAACGGGTCGGGTACGGTGGCGGACGGCCGCGCAGGCGCAGTGTGGCGTGCGTGCCAGAGGCACGAAGTCCGTGTCCAGGTGCGTAACCGCGTCGCCGTGACTCATCCAGACCGTGGTTGGCGTGGGCACGTGGGCCAGCAGGTCCGCGGCATCGAGCACTTCCAGGGGGGTCCGTCCGTATTCGGCGCTCGGAGCACCCCGGACCTCACCGCCCAGCAGTACGCAGGCAAGCTGCATCCCATAGCAGATGCCCAGGACCGGGAGACCGAGGTCCAGGACATCACGACCGCAGCGCGGCGCTCCCGGCGCGTACACGCTGGCCGGCCCGCCGGAAAGGATCAGCCCAACCGTGTGCAGCTCGCGGAGCTGCGCGGCCGTCACCGTCGGCGGGACGATCACGCTGTGCACGCGGTTCTCGCGCACGCGCCGGGCAATCAGTTGCACGTACTGTGCACCGAAGTCAACGATCGCTATGGTTTCAGGCATGGTTGGCATGTATCGATCACCAGACGAGTCCGGCCCCCAAGAACTCACGCCAACAGGGAAGGCACCGGTCGGCGTCGGGCGGCATGGCCAAACGCAGCGCCGCGATGCCGTTCCCGCGGCGGAACGGACACCTGCCGCGGGAGCATGCCGGCGCCTTTGGCTTGGGCATGCCACACTCTTCCGCTTCTTGTCTCATCATCCAGCGCAGCCACAAGCCGTCGCACCGGTCAGAACTCCAGGTTCAGTGACTTACTGATGACCTTCGTCAGTTCCAGCACGCCGAAATACCAGCCGCCGGTCAGCACGCCCACGATGAGCGGTGCCCCGGCCGCAAAGAACGCAATCACGCGGGCCCGCGTGCGTGGCGTGGCGGTCGCCCCCAGCCGAATCAGCCAGAACCACCACATCCCCACCCCAAAGGCCGTCACGACTCCGCCCGCCCACCTGACCCCCAACTCCGCCGGATACCAGGCCCAGTCGGCCATGGCGCCGATGTACACGACCGGCCGCAGCAGCAACACGAGCAGCCCAATACAGATGGGGACCACCCAGGCCGTGTTGTAGTGCAGGGCGGCCGTCATCCGCAGTTCCGGACGATAAGACGGCAAATGGGCCCGAGTCACGCCCCTCCGTAAGCATACCAGCGTCAGCCAGCCTATGACCGCGCCGGCGACCAACGCGTTCGCCAGCCCCACGATGGCCTGCGGCACATTCCACCAGAGGTCCACGTGCACCTCCGGCGGCAGTTCGGTCGGCAGGGGCCTCGGGGCGGAGGCCACATGCAGCCAGCCATCGCCCAGCGGCTCGACGTGCCCGGTGGGGTCGGCCGCTGGCGAGTTGGCCACCCACTTCCACCCGACCTGAGTCGCCACGAAGAGGCTCAGCAACGCCGTCAGGAGCGCCAGATTGAGGCGTGCGAAGCGCCGCGACGCTGATGACGCACGCATCAAGGCCAGGTGCTGCAAGCGCTGGCTGGGGGCGTACCAGACCCACTCGCACATCGCCCACCAGCGGGACTCCCCCAGGGCGTATGCGTGCGCATACGGCGTCACGTCGGTTCCGGTTGCGCGCTGGTCGCCGAAATCCAGTCCGCACAGGGGACACACGGCGGGTGCCGGCGGAGCAAAGCGCTGCCCACAGGCCGGACAGCGCTGTCGGTCCGGGGCCCGGGGCCCCGATTGCAGGGCAGACGCCGTGTTCATCGCGTGTTACCCCGCGTCTGATAAGGGCCCCTGCCCGCACGCCCGGCAGTAGGGGTGAGGCGGCACGCCACCGACGCCCGCCGGCCGGGTCACCGGACGTGCACCGCGTCGTAAGGCAGCCCGAAGGTGCGCCGCCCCATCTGCCCGTCGCTGGCCATCTCCCACCAGAACGGCGTATCGACCAGACTGACCGGCAGCGCCGCGAGGTTAACCAGGAACCGCGCGGGGCCTCCCAGCATCAACATATAGTCGCGTGCGATCCAGACCACACGGTCGTCCGACACCTCACGAACCTCGGAGGACGTTTCGAAATACAGAGGCGCATGCGTAACCGCCACACCCTCCGTGGCCACCACGATCGGCTCATGCGCGCGGGTGAGCGCGCTGGGCTGGCCCGGCCCGGATGCCCGTGCCGCCTCGGCCGACGGCGTCGTGATCTGCGACCCCTCCGTCCCGATGTCCATGAACGGACTCGCCCGCAGGTGGCAACCCGGCACCCACACCGCCGCCAGCACCACCAGCCCTGCAATCGCCCCGCCGATCGTCCATCGGTTAGTCATCCGGCACCTCCATGGCGTAGTTGGGGGATTCCTTCATAATGGCCACGTCGTGCGGGTGCGACTCGACCACACCGGCGGCCGTGATCCGGCAGAACATGACTTCCGTCCGCAACGCCTCGATCGTCTGCACCCCGCAATAGCCCATGCCCGACCGCACGCCGCCGACAAGCTGATACACGCAGTCGGACAGGGAGCCGCGATACGGCACGCGGCCCTCGATGCCCTCCGGCACCAGCTTGCCCGACGGCGTCCCCGAGCGTTGACCGTAGCGCTCCGCCGACCCCTTCACCATCGCCCCCAGGGAGCCCATACCGCGGTACTCCTTGAACCGCCGGCCCTTCCAGGTGACGACCTCGCCGGGAGCCTCATCCAATCCGGCGAACAGCGACCCGACCATCACGGTATGGGCCCCGGCCGCCAGGGCCTTCGTGACGTCGCCCGACCAGCGAATGCCGCCGTCGGCAATCACCGGCACGCCCGCCGGCGATGCCACCCGGCACACATCCATAATCGCGGTGAGCTGCGGGACACCCACACCGGATACCACGCGGGTGGTGCAGATGCTCCCCGGGCCGATGCCGACCTTGATCGCATCCACGCCGGCGTCGATGAGGTCTCGCGCCCCCTCGGCCGTCGCGATATTGCCCGCGATGATGTCAATATCGTGACGCCGCCGAATCTCCTGGACCGTCGCCAGCACATTCTCACTGTGCCCGTGGGCGGTGTCCACCACGATGACATCGACGTCACTGGCAATCAACGCCTCGATCCGCTCGTGCTCGTGCACCCCCACGGCCGCCCCCACCCGCAACCGGCCGCGCTGGTCCTTGCAGCTTACCGGGTAGTCGCGGCTGCGCTCGATGTCGCGCATCGTAATCAGGCCGGCCACCCGGTTGTTCTTGTCCACCAGGAGCAGCTTCTCGACCTTGGCACGGTTGAGAATCTCGGCCGCTTGGTCCAGACTCGTATCCGGTGGGCCGGTGACGAGGTTCCGCGAGGTCATCACATCCCCGACCTTCAGCTCCTGATCGTGCGGCGTCTCCCGGAACTTCAGGTCTCGACGCGTGATGATCCCCACCAGCCGGTGCCCCTCGTCCACTACCGGGATGCCGGAGATGTTGTGCAGCGACATGATCTGTTTGGCCTGGGCGAGGGGCGCGTCAGGCCCCAGTGTGACGGGGTCCAGAATCACGCCGCTCTCCGAGCGCTTGACCTTGTGCACCTCGCGGCACTGGGCCTCGATCGAGAGGTTCTTGTGGATGACCCCGATGCCACCCTCCTGTGCCAGGGCAATCGCCAGGCGCGACTCGGTAACCGAGTCCATGGGGGCGGAAACCAGGGGGACATTGAGCTCAATCCGCGCGGTGAGCAGCGTGCGGGTATCCACCTCGTCGGGCAGCGCGGCTGAACGCCGCGGCACCAGCAGCAGGTCGTCAAACGTGAACGCATCCTGGACGATTCTGGGTTCGGGGTAGTACGGAAGGGGACGCCGATGGGCCATGGGCAGCTACCTTTCGCGTGAGTAGTTGCCGACCTACCCTAACGCGCCCACCACCAGCGTCAAGGGGAGAACTTCGAGCCCCAATCCGGACCGGCCGTGGCACGCCGGGTCGGCTTCTCGGGCCGGACGGCAGGCATACCCACAGCAATCGCTCCGCGGGCGTTACCCCGCCTCCCCGCCCCGATGGCCGCGCCGGCTCCGGCCCGGAAGACAGGCAGGGTGTCGCCGACGAGCTACCGTGCGGGCCGAAACGGGTCGGCGTCGGCCGCACTGACGAAGGCGTCGAGGCCGGGGCACGCGGCCATCAGCCTGCGGGCCAGGCTGGGCAGCACCGGCCGCTCGCTCGCCCAGTGACCGAGGGCGATGGCGGTGCAACCCTGGCGATGGATCGTCAGGGCGTCGTGATGGCGAATCTCGCCGGTGACGATCACATCGTCGGCCGAGGTCGCCGCCCGCAGAGGCAGGCTGCCGGCTGAACCCACGGCCACGACGGCGCGCGTCACGATGTGGTCCGGGTCGCCGACCAGTTGCACGACCGTCGCTCCGGTGGCTCGGCGGAGTCGGCGGGCGAGTGCGCCCAACGACACCGGCTTCGGCAACGTCCCCATCCGCCCGATGCCGCGAACCAGGGCAGGTTTCAGCGGGTACACGTCGAACGCGGGCTCTTCATAGGGGTGAGCGCGGCGCAGGGCGGCCACCACCGCCGGCACGGCCGGCGCCGGCACCACCGTCTCCAGGCGGATTTCGTCCACGTATTCGAGCTTGCCCCGCTCCCCCACGGCCGGTTGCGTCGTCTCGTCGCCGAAGAACGTACCCTGCCCGGGCGTGCGGAAACTGCACCGGCTGTACGCGCCGATGTGCCCGGCGCCGGCCGCAAACATCGCGTCCGCCACCGCTTCAACGTGGACGGGCGGCACGAACACGATCAGCTTGCAGGCACGCTCGCCCTCGGGCTCCACGTACTCCAGCGGCTCGGTCACGGTGAGGCCGCACAACTCCGCGAGCACGTCGTTGGTGCCCCCCTCGGCCGCGTCGAGCGCCGTGTGCGGAGCATACAGAGCGACCCCATGACGAATGCATCGCCACACCAGGGCTTCCATGCCGGCGCTCCGAGCACGCAACGCGATGATCGGTCGGAAGATCGGCGGATGATACGTGACAATGAGTTGGCACCGACGACCCAGGGCTTCGTCCAGCACGACATCCGTCAGGTCAATGCAGCACAGAACGCGGTCCACCGTCGCCGTCGCATCGCCCGCGAGCAGGCCCACATTGTCCCAGCTCTGTGCCAGCGCCGGAGGGGCAAGGGCCTCCAACGCGGTGCAAACCTCCCCCAACACAAGTGCCCCCTGCTTGCGCTTCGCACGTTTACCCATGCTGCGTGCACTCCTTCTCCACAAGTCGCTGAAAGGCCGTGCGCAGGCTTCGCGTCAAGGCTCCCACCTTACCGGCCTTGATGTCACGGCGCTCGACGGCCACCACCGGCATCGCCTGCATCATCACGTTGGTCAGGAACACTTCGTCCGCATCGAGGAGGTCATTGACGCTGAGTGGTTGTTCCTGAGTGGTTACGCCCTGCTCCCCCGCCAAAGCCAGCACCGCCGCCCGCGCAATCCCCGGCAGCACCGGTGTCTCTATGGGCGGCGTCCGCAGCACGCCCTCGCGCACCACGAACACGTTGCTGATCGAGCCTTCCGCCACGTGATTGAACTCCGTGAACCACAACGCCTCCTGGCAGCCCGCCTGCTGAGCCGCCCGCAGCGCAAGCAGTCGCGGTAGATAGCACGTCGTCTTGTGGCCGGCCGTCGGGTCGGTCGTGCACTGCCGATACGGCGAGATCAGCACGCGGACGCCGCGTTCGTAGAGTCGCTCCGCGGGTGGCGCAAGCGGCAGGGCCGTCGCCGCCACGGCCAGGCGCGGACCGTCTTCCCCTTCGTCTTCGCGCAGCGGCCCGGCCGACACCGTGAGGCGGAGGCGTGCCATGGACAAGTCATTTTGCCGCAGAAGTTGTTCCAGCGCCGCTCGGCCGGGCAGGGCGTCCAGCGGGATGGGACTGAGCAGCTTCTCGGCCGAGCGCATGAGGCGAGCCAGATGGGCCTCCAGGCGAAACACCGTCCCGTGCTCCGCGCGCATGGTCTCAAACAGCCCCGCCCCGTGCAGCCAGCCGCCGTCGTCGATGTCGATGTGGGCCTGCGTCGCGGGCAGGAACTCACCGTTGAACCACACCGTTCGCGTCACGCGGGCACCTCCGCTTGGGCCGACGCCGACCACGCCGGCACAACCTCCGCGCCGGGAGCCGTGCACCCTACTGCCTCGAACATCCCCCGCGCCTTCGCCAATACCTCCTCATACTCGCGCTGCGGCGTGCTCTCGGCCACGATCGCCCCGCCGGCGTGGATGTCAACCGCGGAGTCCACCTGCACGATGGTGCGGATCGCCACGTTCAGACACAGCGCACCGTCCAAGCCAATGTAGCCGAGCGCGCCGCAATAGGGGCCTCGCGCGGTCGGCTCCAATTCGTCGATGATCTGCAGCGCGCGGATCTTCGGCGCGCCGGTGATCGAGCCGCCGGGAAACGTGGCCGCGAGCAGGTCGAGCCAATGTGTGCCCGGGCGCAGGCGTCCTTCGATCGTCGCGACGCGATGAAACACGGTCGCCCACTCCTCGATGCAGCCCGGATCCAGTACCCGCACGGTCCCGAACTCGCACACGCGCCCCAGATCGTTGCGGAGCAAGTCGACGATCATGTTCAACTCGGCGCGCTCCTTCTCACTGGTGGCCAGTTCTTTTCGCCGCCGCGCATCCGCATCCGCGCCACCGCTGCGGGGACGCGTGCCCTTGATAGGTCGGGTGACCACGCGGTCCCCGGACACGTGGAGAAACAATTCCGGCGAAGACGACAGCACCGCCCGGCGACCCCCCTGCCACAGGAGCAGCCCGCCGTACGTGGCGGGATTCGTTTGTCGCAGGCGCCGGTAGATGGTCAACGGCGTCTCGGTCGTGTGGGCTCGAAAACGCTGTGTCAGGTTCACCTGGTAGATGTCACCCGCGCGAATGTACTCCAGAGCCCGACCAACGGCCGCCGCATACGCCTCAGCGCTAAGGTTCGGCCTTACACCCACCCGCCCGACCGGTCGTGCGACAGGCCCGTCCTCGTATCCCTGCGCTTCCCGCAGCCGTTGCCGCACGTCCGCCAGGCGCCGCCCGACGGCCGGTCGATCCGGCCCGCGCGTTCCCGCCCAATCGACGGCCACCGCGTACCATTGCCCCGCGACGTGGTCGTACACGCCGGCCGCATCGCACAGCCCGAATCTCAGCAAAGGGACATCCGCCTCCCACCGCGCCGTTGACCGCAGCCGCTCAAAGCCCAGCCCGGCTTCGTAGCCGAGGTAGCCGACCCACCCCCCGGCAAAACCCGACCAGCCGCGCGGAGCCACGGCATCCGGCAGCCGCTGGGAGCGTTCCGCAAACGCTGCTATGGGGCACTCGACGACGCCGGGGAATGCGTCCGGCGGGTGTGATGCCCCGCCGTCCCGGCTCGCCTGCCACACTTCTACCGGCTCGGCACAGAAGACCGAGAACCTGCCGTAACTCTTGTCCAGGCATGAGCTTTCGAGTATCGCCGCGTCTCCGCCCCGAGCGAAACTCACAACCGCGGCGGCAGGAGCGCACGCGACGCTCAGCGGCTCTACGACTACCCGCGCAGTGTCCGTCATGGCCGGGCCCATCCACGAAATGGGGCACAGTATAGCCCGGACTCCCCGCGGCGACAGCGTGGCCAAGCCCCGGCGGGGTGGACCACGGGCGTGCCGGGAACTCGCCGAAGCCCGCACCTTTCCGGTGTTCGCAGTGCGGGGGGAAGGTGGATAGCGCCCACGCCCACTGGCGACCACGCTTACATTGACAGAACACCCCGGTGGGGCTACGCTCCCGACGATTGGTCCGAGCGAGCGGGCAACGTGGCGCGGCCCCTGCCAGGTGCGTGGGCTATGTCCGTCGTTTCGGTGGTCTGGCGGTGGTGTTCGGCCCAGAGGCACATCAGATGTCGGGCAGCAAGGTTGAGCACAAGATGGTTCACAACAAGGCAATGACAAGTCCGTGGCGGGTGGTCGGCGTGAGGGCGTGCTTAGCGATCTTAGCGGTCGGGGTCATCGCGGGCGTGGCGTGGGGGCAGACACCCTCCGCCACTGAACCGGTACCCTCGGCGGGCGCCGCGACAAGCCCAACGGCGGCCGAACCCGACGTGCCGCCCACGACACCGGGGACCGCAACGGTGGCGTCCACCGAGGAACCGGTGTCGGAGCGCTGGACCACGACGAAGGACGGCGAGATCGTCGCCAACGAGGTGTACATCCGGAGCGGTCCCAGCGCCAATCACTACCCCGTGATGAAGCTTCAGGCTGGCAACCGCGTGACGATCGTCGGGCGGACCGGCGAATGGTATGAGATCTATGCGCCGGACGGCGCCGAGAGCCTGATCACCGAAACGTACGTGGACACGGTGGACAACAAGACGGGCATCGTCAACGGCGACAACGTGCGCGTGCGGGCGGCCTCCGTGCTGCCGGAGTGGAGCAAGGACCGCTCGAAAGTGCAGGTGCAGCTCTCTCGCGGGGCCGAGGTCGTCATCTTGGGGACCACGCCCGACGGGTTCCTGCGGATCAAGCCGCCGACCGGCGTCACTCTGTGGGTGCATCAGGACCTGGTGGCCGAGGTGGGGCCCGGCGGTCAGCGCGAGGTGAAGCCCATGAGCGCCACGCTGGTTCCCGGCGACGCGCAGGAACTTCCGCCCATCGACCGAGCGGCCATGGGCATGGCCGACACGCTGACCACGGCCGACGAGTTGATGAACGCGACGGAGGAACGTCGCACGTTGAAGCAGCTCGACGCGGGGGTGAAGGAGGAGATGAAGAAGCCGGTGCTGGAGCGGCAGTATCAGCCGTGGATCGACCGCTACCAGCCGATCACCCAGCAGGAGCAGGACGAGTTCGCCCGCGCCTACGCCCAGAAACGCGTTCAGCAGATCGAGTATCTGAAGGAGGCGGCCGAGTCGGCGAAGCGGATGCAGCATCTGGTGGAGGTGGTGCAGGGCAGCCGGCAGGTGATGATGGACGAGCGGGCGACGTTGCCGCGGGTGGTCCCGCCGGTCCCCGGGGGCTTTGACGCCCAGGGAGAGATCCGCGTGTCGGCCGCCTATCCGCCCGGTACGACTCCGCGACGCTACCGCCTGGTCGAGCCCGGCAAACCGCCCGGAAAGACCATCGGTTACATCGAGATACCGCCGTCGGTGACGTTCTCGCCGGAGGATTACATCGGGCGCTACGTCGGTGTCCGAGCCTCCGAGATTCGCCCGCTGCGCGGCGGCAGCGTGGATATCATCCCGATCTACGTGGTGAGCGAACTGGTGCCCCTCCAGCAGCCGACGCCGCAGACCGGCAAGGAGGAGGCAAAGCCGCAATAGACGACTCCGGGCCGCGGCTGTCCAACGGACACCGCCGCGGCCCGCGAACCACTCAAGGAGAGCACAATGACGGCGCGCCTCTGGAAGAACGCGAGGAGACTGTGGCCGGTGCTGGCGGCGGGCGTGCTGCTGCAAGCGGGGGGTTGCGCGGCGAACGAACTGCTGGCGGGACTGGCGACCGCGATGGCCAGCTCGGTCTTGCAGCAGTTTGTGTTCACCGCCTTCGGGCTCTGACGCCGCCCGCCCTATCCCCTTTTCGCCGCGGGAAGCTGAAGGTGTACCTCGGTACTTGTTTGGCATGGGTGCCATGCCCTCACCCGCCGCAGGCGGGGGTGGGCCTGTACCGCGGCTGCAGAGGCATGCTTACCCGCGACCGCGGGAAAGCATGGCACCCACAACGCCGAAGAGGCTGAACACGTACGTTCCGCGCGGTGGGGAAGCCCGCCCTCGGAACGGGTGGCAGGGCCAAGCGCAGCGCCGCCATGCATCCCCGTAGTCGAGTGGCAGGCAGGCACGAGTGCCCTCGGCACGCAGGCGCCTTCGGCCGGGGGCCTGCCCCGCGATTGGGCGCGCGTATGTAAGTGACGCATCATGGCACACGGGCTCTCACACGCCACGATCATCGGGGATGGAGCGATGGGGACCGTGTGTGCCCTGCTGCTGGCGGAGCACGGTACGCCGGCGACGCTCTGGGGCGCATTTCCCGAACAGATCGCGGAACTGGCACGCGACCGCGAGAACCGGCGGTTCCTGCCGGGGTACCCGCTGCCGCCTGACCTGACGGTCACCAGCGCCGCGGACGCGGCCTTCGCCGATACGGAATTGGCCATCTCGGCCGTGCCGTGCCAGTACCTGCGTTCCGTGTGGACGCGGCTGGCACCGCATGTCCCCGCCAACGTGCCCGTCGTCAGCGTCACCAAGGGCATCGAGGTGGAGACGCTGCTGCGTCCCAGCGAGGTCATCCAGGCCTGCGCCCGCGTCGGCCCGATCGTCTGCCTGTCGGGTCCGTGCATCGGGCCGGAGGTGGCCGCCCGCAAGCCCGCCGGCGTGGTCGTCGCCTGCGCGGATCAGGCAGTGGCGCGCCGGGTGCAGGAGGCCATGAGCACCCGGTATTTCCGCGTGTACACCAGCACGGACGTCGTCGGCCTGGAACTCGCGGGGGCCGTCAAGAACGTCATCGCCCTGGCGGCCGGCATCTGCGACGGCATCGAGGCAGGCTGCAACGCGAAGGCGGCCCTGCTCACCCGCGGGCTCGTGGAGATCGCCCGGCTGGGGGTGGCGATGGGTGCCCAGGTGGAGACGTTCCGCGGGCTGGCCGGCATCGGCGACCTGGTCACCACGTGCATCTCCCCGATCAGCCGCAACCGCAGTGCGGGCGAGAAGATCGGCCGGGGCATGTCCTGCGCCGAGGTCGTCGAGTCCACGCGTTCGGTCATCGAGGGCATCGCCACCACGCGGAGCGTTCTGGCGCTCGCTCAGAAGCACAACGTCGAAATGCCCATCACCCGCGGGGTGGCATCGGTGCTCTTCGAGGGCTGCCGCCCCCAGGACGCTATCGACCGCCTGATGACCCGCCCGCTGCGCAGCGAGTCATAGCCGGCGCGGAAGCTGTCCGCAGATTACTCAGATTGCTCAGATTTCAGGATCGACTCCGGGTGTGATGTCTGTGCGACGGGCTTGCGCGCGAGCCGAGCGTCCGGATGACCGGTCTCACCACTGAGGCACGGGGAGCACGGAGACGACAGAGACACACCCCCATTCCTCTCCGTGGCCTCCGTGCCCCCGTGGTGCTTATCGCCGACGCACGATGCCTGCACGGGCCGCACGTAGAACACGCAAGCACTATCGCCGCGCGTTTGTGTAGCACTCCAGCCACAGGCCATAGTCGGCCAGAGTGATGCGGCGATCGCGGTCGCGGTCCGCCCTGGGGTTGAAACGCCCCGAGCCGTCGCCGTAGCAGGTGCCGAAACTGTCACGGAATGCGAGGAAGTCCGCATAGCTCAGATCGCCATCGCCGTCCAGGTCGCACGGACATCCCCAGCGGGCCCAGTAGGCGGAGACATTGCCGCCGGCGGTAAGGAAGTGCCCTCCCACAACCAACTCGCTGCCGGGCAGCGTCGTTAACGCCCGGACGCCGCTGTCCATCCCGCTTCCAAGTGGGGCCCAGGACAAGCCATCCCAGCGGGCGATATGGTTCGCGCTCACACCCCCAGCCGTAGTGAACCACCCACCGGCGACCAGGCTGCCTTCGGGCAGCACCGCCAATGCCCGGACGTCGGCATTGCCGCTCTCCATCCCGCTTCCGAGCGGGGTCCAGGACGAGCCATCCCAGCGGGCGATACGGTTCGCGCTCACGTCCCCAGCCATGGTGAAATTCCCGCCGGCAATCAGGTCGCCGTTAGGGAGCACCGCCAATGCGTGGACCTCAGCGTAGCTGCCGCTCACCCCATTTCCGAGCGCGGCCCAGGAGGAGCCGTCCCAGAGAGCAATCCGGTTGACACTCACGCCCCCGGCCGTAGTGAAGTCGCCGCCTGCGACCAAGACGCCATTGGGCAGCACTGCCAACGCCCGGACGTCGACATTGCCGCCCCCCATCCCGCTTCCGAGCGGGGTCCAGGACGAGCCGTCCCAACGGGCGATGTTGTTGGCGCTCACGTCCCCAGCCGCAGTGAAATGCCCACCGGCCACCAAGTCGCCGTTGGGCAGCACCGCCAAGGCGAAGACGCCGGGACCGTTCCCGGCCACCCCACTTCCCAACGAGTGCCAGGACGACCCGTCCCAGCGCGCAATGTAGTTTGCACTCACGTCCCCAGCCGTAGTGAAATCGCCACCGGCGACCAAGTCGCCGCTGGGAAGCACGGTCAACGTCACGACGTAAGCCGTGTACCAGCCCATCATCCCGCTTCCAAGTGGGCTCCAACATGAGCCGTCCCAGCGAGCGATGCGGTTCGCGCTGACATCCCCCGCCGCAGTGAAGTGACCGCCGGCGACCAAGTCGCCGTTGGGCAGCACGGTCAGCGCGTCAACGTAACTGCTCATGCCGCTAGCAAGCGAAGCCCAGGACAAACCGTCCCAGCGGGCGATGTAGTTTACTGTCAGGCCCCCAGCCCTGGTGAACGAGCCGGCGGTGACCAAGTCGCCGTCGGCGAGCACCGCCAGTGCGTAGACGATGATGTAATCCCCGGCGTGGTCTCCGCCGATCCCGCTTCCGAGCGGAGCCCAGGATGAACCCTCCCACCGGGCGATGCAACTTGCGCTCACACCGCCGGCCGTATTGAAGTAGCCGCCGGCGACTAAGTCGCCGTTGGGCAGCACCGCTAATGCCCAGACTTCACTGGGGCCCTCCCCCATCCCCCCTCCGAGGGAAGCCCAGATCAAGCCATCCCAACGTGCGATGCAGTTCACACTCGTCCCCCCGGCCGTGGTGAAGAGCCCTCCGGCGACCAAGTCGCCATTGGGCAGCACGGTCAACGCAAAGACCTCGCCGTTCACGCCGCCCCCCAGCGGGTGCCAGGATGAGCCGTCCCAGCGGGCAATCCCATTGGCGTTCATGCCGCCAGCCGTCGTGAAATAGCCGCCGGCAACCAAGTCACCGTCGGCGAGCACCGTCAAGGCCTGAACACGAGAAAACGGCCCGCTTATTCCGCTCCCGAGCGGGTGCCAACACAAGCCGTCCCAGCGAGCAATCCCACTCGCGTTCACTCCGCCGGCTGCGCCGAAACGTCCACCGGCGATCAGGTCGCCATTGGGCAGTACCGTCAAGGCGTAGACGCAGTCGCTCATCCCGCTTCCGAGTGGATACCACGACGAACCGTCCCAGCGGGCGATGTAGTTCGCGCTTGCGCCTCCGGCCGTCGTGAACTCCCCGCCTGCGACCAGGTCGCCGTTCGGCAGCACCGTCAATGCCCAGACGATCCAGTCCGTCCCGCTTCCGAGTGGGCTCCAGGACGAGCCATCCCATGTGGCGATGTTGTTGGCCTGCACATCGTCCGCAACCGTGAAGATCCCTCCTGCCACCAACACCGGCCCCTGCGGCCCTGCCCCGTCCGGGTCCCAGACGACCGTCGCGTACACCTCTCCGTTGGTCCCCGGAACGCCTTCGCCCGGGAGCCACGCCGGCTCGCATTCACCGCGTGCGGCCGGCATCCCCGATACTAAGAGCAACCCAACCACCGCGGCCACGCACGCCAACGCACGCGCCGAACGTCCAAGTAAACGCTCGCAAGCACACATGTATGATCCTCCGTTGCTGATAGGAAGTGCAATAATACTGCACATCATAGCCCCTTGCCGGGCAACGGGTCAATTATCAAACCCTGGTTGTCGCGAAATCGGTGCGGTTCGGACGCACGACACCACGAGCCTCCGTTCCCGAACCACCCGGGCGCCGCAAGCGGGGTTGCGGCGTGGTGCATCGGGGGCGTAAGGTCCGCGGCGGCATTCGGCCGGCGGTACTTGTGCTCGCCACGGAGGCATCGGGGACACGGAGAAGACCTCATCGCAACCGGTCTCCCTATCAGTGGCCTCCGCACTACTAACAGCCGGGTTCTTCCCGCGCCGCGAGGATTCCGTGGCGCCGGCGTCCCGCCGTTGGTTCCACGGGTGAGACGCCCGTGCCACGCCTTGGGTTGCGGGCAATGCCCGCGCTGAGTCTCCGTGGTGAGAAACCCGCCCGCAGGCAACCCACCACCCACCACGGACCGGCCCGCCCGTCGTGCCCAATCTGTGTAATCTGCGCAATCTGCGGATGAAGCCCGCTCTGTGCCTCCGTGGTACCGCCAGCCGTGGAGTCGCTGTTGCCATCGCGACGGTGCCGGTACTCACCGGTTCCGGGGGAGCCCCGGGACGCTCGGGACGTTCCGCGCGACGCACATCTCGAAGGAGGGCACCTGACAGTCTCTTGAGCAACGCCCGGACCGCTTGTCGCACGCTGAGAGCCGGCGCATCTGCGGCGCACTGCGTCGGCCACCGGGGGCCGACGCTACCGGCACGCGTTTGCCCCACGCCACGTCGAGAACGCCACGTCGGCCGCGGGGGGCCGACGCTACTTCGTCAACAGGCAGCTAAGCAAAGTCGCGTCCGGGAACGACCGATAAGCACTCGGACCTCGAGTACGGACCTGCGGAGGCCGTGGTGATGCTGCGCGCGGAATACCGAGCCGGTGCGCTACCCGAACTGGCGCAGTACGGTCAGCTCCTCTGGAGCCTGGCCGCACGCGACATCCGCGTGCGCTACAAGCAGTCGCTGCTGGGCGTCACCTGGGCGGTGCTGCTGCCGCTGTCGATGATGCTGATCTTCACGTTCGTGTTCACGCGGGCGGTGCGGGCGACGGGCCTCGCCACCGACCTGCCCTACGCCCTGTATGCCTACAGCGGGCTGGTGCCCTGGACGTTCTTCAGCATGGCCTTGACGGGGTGCGTCAACTCACTGGTGGCCAACCGCAACCTGGTAACCAAGGTGTACTTCCCGCGTGAGGTGTTCCCGCTGGCGTGCGTGGGCAGCGCGCTGGTGGACTTCGCCATTGCGCTGGCGGTGCTGGTGGGACTGATGGCGTACTTCGCGGCCGCGGGGGCGTGGACGTTCCGGCCGCACGCGGCGCTGGCACTGCTGCCGTTCCTGATCCTGGTACAAATGGCGCTGACGACGGGCCTGGGGATGCTGCTGGCCATGGCCAACCTGTTCTACCGCGACGTGCGCCAGGTCGTCACCGTGGGGCTGCAACTGCTGCTGTTCGTATCCGGCGTGGTGGTCCCCATCCCCGCAGACGGATCGCTGGCGGCGCGGTTGCTGGGGCTCAACCCGCTGGTGCCGCTGCTGGCCGCCTACCGCGACTGCCTGTTGTACGGTCGCTGGCCGGAGGGCACCGGGCTTCTGTATGCCACTGTCTTGTCACTGGCCGTGCTGCTGGGCGGCTGGGCATGGTTCCGCCGGGCGGCCTTCAAGTTCGCGGAGTGCATCTGAGCATGAGCAGCCCGGCGGTACAGTTTGTGCACGTCTCGAAGCGGTTTCGCCTCGGCGAGACGCACGATTCGCTGGGCGACCTGCTGGCCGCCGGCGTGCGCCGGCTCCGCGGGCGGCGCGGTTCCACGGAGGACGCCTCGACGCTCTGGGCGGTGCGCGACGTGAGCTTCGCGGCCGAGGCGGGTGAAGCTCTCGGCATCATCGGTCCCAACGGCGCCGGCAAAAGCACCGTGCTGCGGTTGCTGGCCGGAATTCTCCGCGCCGACGAGGGGGAGGTGCGGACCCACGGGCGGCTCAGCGCCCTGATCGAGGTGGGCGCGGGCTTCCACGGCGACCTCACCGGGCGGGAGAACATCTTCCTGAACGGCGCGATTCTTGGCATGCGGCGGGCCGAGATCCGCGGCAAGCTGGACGCCGTCGTCGCGTTCGCCGGGCTGGAACGTTTCCTGGACACGCCGGTGAAACGCTACAGCTCCGGCATGTACGCCCGGCTCGGCTTCAGCATCGCCGCCCACGTGGACCCCGAAGTGCTGCTGGTGGATGAGGTGCTGTCCGTCGGAGACGCCGCCTTCCGCCTGCGCTGCGTCGAGCGCATGCGCGAACTGGTGCAAACGGGAACTACGCTGGTGTTCGTCACGCACAACCTCGACCAGATGCAGTCCATCTGCCGGCGGGCGGTCGTCCTCGAGGCCGGCCGGGTGAGCTTCGCCGGCGAGGCACGGGTTGCGGTGGGAACGTACCTGAAGGCGATGTCGCGGGCGTTCGCCCTGCGGCCGACGGATCTGCCGGTGAACGCGCGCGGCGGCGGCTCGGGCGTCGAGTTTGTCAACCTGAGGCTGCTCAACGCGGACGACGACGAGGTCGCGTTCCTGCGTAGCGGTGAGTCGCTGCGCGCGCGGGTGCGCCTGCACGCACACCGCCCGATCCGCCGGCTGGTGCTGGAGCTGAACCTGCGGGCCACGCCCGAGGAGAACCTGCTGAGCTTCAACTCCGGGCGGGACGCGCGGTTCTTCGAGGTCGTCCCGGGATTGCACGAGTTCACGCTGACCATCGCCGGGATTCCGCTGTCGGGCGGGCAGTACTTCTGGAACCTGCGCGTCTGGGACGCGGACGGCGGGACAACCGAGTTGGACACGCCCGCCTGCGCGCCGATGGTCATCGACGACCAGGGCCGGGCGACCGGCGCGCTCACGCTGGACCACCAATGGGAACGCACTTCGCCTTCCCATGCCGCGCCGCACGGCGCGGAGACTGCGGCGGCGGCCCTGGTCGCGCCCGACGGAGGCTGACGTGCGGATTTGCCTGTTCGGAGATGCGCAGAGCATTCACCTGCAGCGCGGGGCGACCGGGCTGGCCGGGCTCGGGCATGACGTGCACGTCGTCTGTCACAAGACGGCCGACATCCCAGCGGTCACCACCGAGCGTTTCGCCGTACCGGGCCCGGGCTTGACGAATCCGCGGCGGTGGGAGGCACGGCAAGACCACTACCTGCGCGGCTTCCTGCGCCGCTTCGACGTCGTGGTCGTCTGCTTCCTCCAGGACTGGGGCTTCACACCGGAGGTCATGCGCAGCGGCTGCTTAGTGGCCTGGCCGTTCGGCTCCGACATCGTGCCGCCGCCCGGCGAGGACCCACCGTCGGACGCGCTAACTGCAAACCGGGTGGCCGTACTACGCCACGCCCACGGTGTGGGAGCATTCGGGCCGCGGTTTGCCGCCACCATCGCTCATTACGCCCAGATCCCCAAGAGCCGAGTGGATCCGATGCCTCTGGGCGTCGACCTGGAACTTTTCCAGCGCCCGCGACAGTCCGCACGCGTCGGGGAACAGCCGCTACGGGTGGGATTCTTCAAGGGCTTTCGACAGGTCTACGGGGCACCCTACCTGATGCGCGCCATCCCCACCGTGGTCGAGAACTTCCCCCTCGTTCGCTTCGACATGGTCGGCGACGGACCCGATCTGTTGCTGTGCAAGCAGATGGCCGGACTCTACGGGGTGGAGGCGTACGTCCATTGGCACGACCGTCAGCCGCATCACAACCTGCCCAACTTCCTTGCCGGCTGGGCCCTCAGTGTCGTGCCTTCGGTGTGCGAGAGCTTCGGGCTGGCGGCACTGGAATCGCAGGCGATGCAGGTGCCGGTCGTCGCCTCCGAGGTGGGCGGCCTGCCGGACACGGTGCGGCACGAGGAAACCGGTCTGCTCGTGCCCCCCCAGGCGCCGGAAGCACTCGCCGACGCGTTGCTGACGCTGTTGCGCGACAAACCGCGCCGGCAGGCGATGGGACTGGCCGGGCGGGCGCTCGTGCAGCGCCACTACGAGTGGCAGGCCGTGCTGCGACAATGGGTGCAGGTGTTCGAGAAGGCGCTCGATCGCGCCCGCGTCATGGTTTGACACACGCGGGTGCCAAGCCCGGGTCGCGGGGTCTCGACCGCGACGCTCGGAGAAACGGTCCTGAGGAACGGCGGTAACCAACCTGCGACCGTGCTGGATCGCCCCGCGCGGGTGCTGATGATCACCTGCGCCTTCCCCCCTACCGGCGGCGTCGGCGTGCTGCGCGCGCTGAAGTTCGCCAAGCTGCTGCCACGCTTCGGGTGGCAACCCTGGGTCTGGTCCGCCACGCACGTCCCCGGGCTCCCCCGAGATGAGCAGCTCCTGCGCGAGCTGCCCCCCGAGGTCGAGCACAACGCGGTCCCCACACTGGACCCGGAGGCATGGCTGGCCGCACGCTTCGCCGGCTGTCACGCCTGGCGAGACCCGTGGGCCCGCTGGGCAACCGGCCTGGAATGGCGTCTGGCACGCTGGGCACGCTGGTGGCTGGCACGCGGCTTCCCCGACGATCAGGTCTTCTGGGCCCGCCGCAGCTTCCGGCAGCTTCTGCCGCGCCTGCGCAGCCGGCCCGTGGAGGCGATCTTCAGCACGTTCAGTCCCGCGTCCAACCACCTGCTGGGGCTGTGGCTGCACGAGGCAACCGGCATCCCGTGGATCGCCGACTTCCGCGATCTGTGGACCGACGACGGCGAAGTCAGCCCACGCTGGGTCGGACGCCGCTGGGCGGAGCGCCGGCTCGAACGGCGCTGCCTGCACGCGGCCGCCGCCGTCACCGCAACCGACCGCAGCATCGCCCTGCTGGCCGCGAAGTTGCCGAGCGCGCAAGCGAAGTTCCACTTGGTTCCGAACGGCGCGGACCTGGAGGAGTTCCACACGCTGCGCCAGTCGGACGACGAGGACCCGGTGGCTCACCCTGACGGCAAGTTCCGCCTGAGCTTCGTCGGCCAATTCCGCGAGACCCGCGTCACACCCGAGTACTATGAGGGCATCGCGCGGTTTCTCCAGGCGAACCCGCAGCACCGTGCAACGTTTGAGTTTCGTCTGGTCGGTCCCGTCTCGGTCAAACTGCGCGAGCGCGCGGACGCTTTGCGTCTCCACCTCACCGCGACCGGCTACGTCACCCACCGTGAGGCGTTGCGCGAAATGCTGCTCGCCGACGTGCTGCTGCTCTCGACGCCCTGTCGCACCAATTGTCAGCGTGTCATACCGGCCAAGGTGTATGAGTACTTCGCCGCGCAGCGGCCCATCCTGGCCGTGGGAGACCGCGACTGCGACGTCGTGCGTTTGGTGGAGCAAGTCGGCGCCGGCAGGGGAGTACCGGCAGACCCGGACGCCATCGCGGCCGTCCTGCAACAGTACTGGTCGGCGTGGCAAGGCGGCGCGCTTCCGCCGGGCTGCCCGGCCGACGTTCTGCCGCAGTTCAGCCGGCAGGAGGCCACCCGCCGCCTGGCCAACCTGCTCGACGCCGTCACCGGGCGGTCGCGGCCATCAGTTCCAGACACCCCAAACGCCACACCGACCGAGGCACGATACCAGCGTGCGCCGGCCCGTGCCGCCCTCGAGCCACAGGCTTCAGCCCGCGCGGTGCTGCAAGAGCCTGACTGGCGCACGATTGTGCACGGTCGCTCAGATGACGTTGGGAGATTCCGCGCCGCCGATCTGAACCGCGACCGTCAGGGAGCGAACGACCACGAACGCTGCGATCGTGCTTCCGCGCCTGCGTGCGTCGGCAGTCCGACCCAACCGGAGGCCCGGTGCTCAAGGCCGGGCGGCATGGCCAAGCGCAGCGCCGCCATGCTCTCCCCGACGCCATTGACCGTTCCTTTCTCCAGCGCGCCGGGAACTTCGGCATGGACTCCGGACGACAGCCTCAGCGCCGGCGCGCGCTCGTGCGCCCTGGTGACGTGCGATCCCGCCACGGGACACTCACCCCGGCTCCGCGCGGGCCTGTCGCCCGACCGCGCCACCTGGGAACGCCTCTGGCAGCACCGACCCACTCCGGACGGCGACGACGCCAACCTGGACCGTGAGCGTCGCGGGCCGCGTTGGGCGAGCATTGTCGAGCACCTGACCACTACGTTCGGTCGCCTGCGTGGCCTGCGGGCCATCGAGCTGGGCAGCGGGCGAGGCGACCTTGCCGCGTTACTGGCCGAACAGGGCGCCGACGTGACGCTCCTGGACTTGAGCCCCACCGTGCTCGAGCAAGCGCGGGAGCGATTCGCACGCCTGCAACTGCCCGCGAACTTCGTCGTGGGAAACCTGTTCACTCCGCCCGGTGAACTGCGCAGCGGATTCGACGTGGCCCTGTCCTCGGGCGTGATCGAGCACTTCCGAGGCGCCGACCGAACCCGGGCCCTGGCGGCCCACCACGATGTCCTGCGTCTCGGCGGGCTGGCCATCGTGAGCGTACCGCATGCCTGGTGCATTCCGTATCGCGCGTGGAAGCTCTATCTCGAGCTGCGCGGCTGGTGGCCTTATGGAGTTGAGATTCCTTATAGCCGCGGCGAACTGCAGCGTCGCGCCCGGCGCGCCGGCTTCGCCCGGTCGCGGACGCAGTGCGTCGGCTTCTGGCAGGCATGCGGCGACCAGTGGTGTCGAGGCATCCTCAAACAGCGCGTGGACTGGTCCGCCCGGAAGTCGCGGCTCGACCCCCTCATGGGCCTCAGCGCCGTCCTCTTCGCCTGGCGCGCTGCCGACGGCGACGCGAGCCCGGCCGGCGGTACCCCTTGCGTCAACGGAAGCCTTGTGCCATGACGCACCCCCTCCGCATCCTGCTTGACGCCCGCATGCTCATCGGGACCTTCTCCGGCGTCGGTCGCGTGGTAACCAGCCTCGTCGATGAGCTCACGCACCAGCCGGATGTCAGAATCGTGGCACTGTGTGGCGAGGAACTCTATCCGCCCTGGACGCATCGTACCGACATCGAGCTCATCCGTTCCAACTTCCGCCGCGCGGACCGCTCGGCCACCCGACGCCTGTGGTGGGAGGAGCGACATCTTCCCCGGCTCATTGCCGCAGCCGGCGTGGACCTGTACCACGCCACCTGGAACAGCGGCGTCCCGGCGCACTGCCCCGTCCCGGCCGTCCTGACCGTCCACGACCTCATCCCCTGGCATGAACCCCGTCGACACTTCGCCACCCGCCTCCAGTGGTGGTGCCACCGCCACGCTGTGCGCGCCTCCGCCCGCCGCGCGGCCGCCGTCACCACCGTCACGAACTACGTCCGCGACGAAGTCATCGGCACGCTCAGGCTCGACCCCGCCCACGTGTTCGCCGTTCCCAACGGGGTGTCGCCGCCGGCCCCGGTGAGTGGTCCACCGCTCCCTTGCGACCGCCCCTACGTCCTGTACGTGGGTGGACACGAGCCGCGGAAGAACATCGCCGCCCTGTTCCGCGCTTTGCACGCCTATTGGCGTCGCCACCGGGCCACGCTCGAACTGCACGTCACCGGCTCCCCGCGGACCCTGCCCGCCGATGCCCGCGCGGAGTTCGCCCGCCTGCCGCAGCGCACGGCCGTCCGCTTCCTCGGACATCTCGATGATCGACAACTCGCCGGCGAGTACCGCCGGGCGGCTGCGCTGCTGCTCCTTTCCCTCGACGAGGGCTTCGGCCTGCCGGTCGTCGAGGCCATGGCCCACGGCTGCCCGGTCATCGCCGCCAACCGCGCCTCGCTGCCGGAGGTCGTGGGCGACGCCGGGTTGCTGGTGGACCCGGACGCAGCCGAGGACGCAGCCGATGCGCTGCACCGCCTGGTCTCCGACATCGCCCTTCGCCGGCAGTACATTGCCGCCGGGCGAGCCCGCGCGGCCCTGTACACGTGGCGGCGATCCGCAAATACGCTCCTTCCCGTCTACCAACGAGCCCTGGCTACCGCTTCGGAAGCCCCCGCTCCCGAGGCCGCCCGCGTGATGGACCCTGCCGCGCTCGGCAAACCCGCGCCCAGCGCGGCGCAGCCGACTCTTTGACGTGTGTCTCATTTACGAAACACCTATAGTTCGCCTCCACCAGCCACCAGCGGCGCCACGATCGTTGGCACCTGCGTTCCCCAGAGTGTCTTTGCTCGGCAAAGATGGGTATTGGGCTCCGCATGTCGGAAGTTTGGGCGGAGTGAGCCGCAAACCTCGGTGACACACTCGACAAACGTACACGCACCGGCGACACTGGCCGTTTCCTCGCTGACGCGCTTGGCGCACGGGTCGTCGGAAGCGCGCGCTGAAGCGATTTCTTTGACGGGCGGCAGCGGTCGGAGGCCTGCGGTGACGCCCGGGCCTTGGCAAACCACCGGGCACGACGTTGGGTGGGCCCGAGACCGGTTGCCGGGGCCTCGTCTGCGGGCAGAAACGGGTATCTATGCAGCCTGATTCTTTGGTACAGCTTGTCGGCAGCGGCAACACCCGCACCGTCGAGGACGAGTGGATGCGAATTGCGGGCGACCCGGAAAGCGGGCTGGCCGAGCTTGCCCGGTATGACGCCGTGCTGGCAGAGTTGGTGCGTGTCGGCAAGCCGCAGGTGGCCGAGGAACTCGCCTGGGCCGCGACTGAGGAACTTTCTGCCCGGCACACTCCGGCACAGGTCCTTCCTCTGGCCAGCCAGTTCCTGCTGGCGTTGAGCGAAAGTGTCGAGCTGCGCAAACAGGTGGCCACGTTGTATCGAGCCGCCTATGCAGACCGCGAAGGGCTTGAGGAGCTCCTGAAAGCCGCGGGCCTGGAGGAGGGCCGACCCGTACGCCGCGCCTTGCGCACGCTCGACGTGTGCCTCGCAACGCGCGAGGGCACCTTCCTGGTGGCGCGTGACGAGGACGGCGCGGCCCGCGTAGACCGCATCGACCTGCCCGCCTGGCGCTTCACGCTGAACACCGGCGGCGACACCCGCGTGCTCGATCCGGTCAACCTCGCGGACCACTACGCCCCCGCCCCCCGCGAGCATCTGACCGTCATGCGCCGGTTCTTCGTCGAGGAGCTTGCGCAGCAGGTCCGGGATGACCCGGCCGGCACGATCATTCGCCTCTGTCAGCAACACGGCAACGTGATCGACAGCGACCGGCTCGAAGCCATACTCGTGCCCGTCGTTCTGGACGAGGAGGCCTGGAAGAAGTGGTTCAGTAATGCCCGCAGCGCGTTGCGGCGCGTCGCCCACGTCCGCATCGAGGGTCGCGCTCCCTGGGTGATGCGGTTCCTGGAAACCGCCACCGACCCGGCGGCGGAGTTTCAGCAGCGTTTTGCGGCCGCCCACACACCGCGGGCGCACATGACGGAGCTGGAGAACTACCTGCGTGAATGCCGGCAGAAGCAGGTCGAAGCCTCACCGGCCGCACTCGAACACGCGTGCCACTGGTTTGTCACACATGCCCGGAAGCATGCGCAGCAGCAGCGCGGCGACGCCGCGTTGTACTGGCTGCTGACGCGGCGGGCGGCGGAGCTCTGCGGGGCGGAGGAACTGTTGCGGGAGGTCCGGGAATGGGCCGCCGGGTTGCCCGACATCCGGGCGGTGCTGGACCACATCGACGATGACGATTCGGCCTGCACGCTGTGTGTCACGGTAGCGGAAGCCCGGCCGGCAACGTACCGCGACGACCTGCGCGCGTTGCTGCCGCTGCTGCCGCCGGACGCCTGCGAGGTGGCCGCCGGCAAGCTCATGGAGCCGGGGATGACTGCCGATTGGGGACCGATCACACAAGAGGTACTGGCGAACCCCACGGCGCACTTCGGCGCCTTGTTGTGGCTGTGGAACCAGCCGTCCGACGCACCGATGCGTGCCGACCTTCCGGCGTTGACGCTGCTGACGCGCGTCCTCGGCGCGCTCGAACAGGCCCAACGCCTGGAACAGGTCGACCGGGAGCAGGCCAAGTTGCTGGGGGCACGCGCCCGCGCGGTGCTTGGCTCCCGTGGTCGACAGCGCTTCCGCGAGTGTCTGACCGGGATTGACGTCGGGATGGCCCGGACGTTGCGCATACGTCTCAACCGCCTCGACCTGCTCGGGCGGGCCGTCCGCGAGGACCTGCTGCGTGACATCAGCCATCACTTCCCCGACCTGATTGTCCGCCACAAGGTGCACCCGTGGAAACGCGAGGATGTTCTTTACACTACCAGAACCGGTTTGACGCGCCGGAGGGCCGAGCTGGACGACCTGGTTAACGTCAAGATGCGAGCCAACGCCAAGGCCATCGGCGAGGCGGCCGAGAAGGGCGACCTCAGCGAGAACTCCGAGTATAAGTTCGCCCTGGAGGAGCGCGACCTGCTGCGCGCTCGGCTCGCCCAGATGAACAGTGAACTCGATATTGCCAAGACACTTACGGCCGACGAGGTACCCACCGATCACGTCGGGATCGGCACGCGCGTGCTGCTGGAGCACACCGCGGGCGGCCCCCCCCTGTCGCTGTGCTTCCTGGGTCCCTGGGACACGGACGCCGCCCACGGCATCTATCACTACCAGACCCCGCTGGCCGAGCGCTTCCTCGGCCGGCACGTCGGCGACGAGGTCGAACTCGATCAGACCGGGATGGCGGGCGTCTACCGCATCGCTGCGCTCCAGAACGAGTTGTTACCGCCATCGTAACAGTGTCTTTGACGCACGCTGCTCGCCCCTCAAGAGCGGCCGACCGCAACGCACCCCCGGCTGCTCCAACGCGGGGTCGTTTCCCCCGCGGGCGACGCAGCAGCGAATGGGACCGCGGCAAGTTCCACGTGGGCTGCCGGGGCGGACCCACCGTCACCTCCACACCCTGCGTCACGTCGGGATCGCCCGCGGGAGAGCCGACGCTGCTTGCTGAACAGAGAACGCTGAGTGCCGGGGATTGTGGGATCACTTCGTGCAGGTTTGCAGCGCCAGGACACAGTACGCGGTCACCAGGTGGGGGTTGCCCTCGTACCACCGGTCCGCCTCATTGACCCAGCTTCCGTCCGGGTGCTGCAGGGACAGGAGCTTCTCAATCAACTCTTGGCGCCAGGAGTGCGGTTGACCCTGCTTGTCGGTGATCCGCTCCTCGCCCCAGGCATGGAGGGCGCGGGCGAAGACATAGTAATAGTAGAACAGACCCTCCCGGGTTTGCGCCTCGGGCATGTTGGGGTTGGCATCCAGAGTGTAGTGACCGCGAATCCAGTCGTAGGCCGCCTGCACGCGGGCGTCGTCGCGGGAGACGCGGGCGTACAGCAGGCTCTTGAAACCGGCATAAGTCATTGACCCATAGGTGCGCAGACGCACCCGGCCGTCGATGGTTTCCGTGCCCGCTTTGGACTCACCGCCGTTAGCGGGTGAGTAGATGAAGCCGCCGTCGGTGCTGCCGGCCGCGAAGGGCTGGTCATTGGTCTCGCCGAGCATCTGGCAACGTGACACGAAGACGACGGCCTTGCGATACACCGGGTCATCCGGCGACAACCCGCTCTGGTGCAGCGCTTCGAGCATGAGTTGCGTGTTGGAGAGGTCCGGGCGTTTGCCCTGCCCGTAGCCGCTGCCGCCGTACCAGACGTCGGCGGGTCCGCGGCCTTCCCCCTCGTCCCACTGGTCGGTCTTCAGGAACGTCCGGGCCCGGCTGAGGGCGTCGGCGAAGGCGGGATCGCGGGCGGCCGCAAGTGCCATGAGCGCGACACTCGTTTGATATCCCGGCAGGCCGTCCCCCGGCACGTAGATGCCGCCGTCCGCCTGCGCGAAGCGCAGGATGAACTCCAAGCCGCGTTTGACCGCGGAATGCCCGGGGCCGTACCTGTCGTGCTGCACAAGCCCCTGCACCACGAGCGCGGTGACGGCGGGATTAGACCGTCCGAAGGCTTCCCAGCCGCCGTCAGCGCCTTGGCAGGCGACCAGATACGCGAGGGCTTTGTCGATCCCCGTCTGCGCGCGGGACGCGAGGTCGGGCCCGAGCGCCGGCTCCGCCCCCCCCGCCGCGACCACGACCGTCAGCACCAAACCGCAACCAACACCCACGACCGATCGAGGGCAGCTCGCCAAGATCATGACACACTCCGTCAGGGGGTACCCGCGTCTCCCGCAGGCCAATCCGGCCCGAACATCCGTTTCTCCAGCGTCGGGTCCACCGACCTCGGAGGCGTGGCGGCCGAGCCGGTGGGACGGCGCCCCGGCGAGGCCGGCCCCGGAACGCCCGTCGATGAGCCGGCACCGGGCTGGGGCAACGGGTCCTCCTGCTCCTCCTCGTGCCTGCACACGACCACCGCGTCGCCACTGGCGCTGTAGCGCCCCGAGTCGGCACGTTCGTGACGAACGTTGGTCACGGCATTGGCGCCTTTCAGGGCGGCCGCAGCCTTCAGCCCTTCGAGTGCGTCCTCGGGGCGAGGAAAGCCCTCGACGAAGACGGCCTCGATCTGCTCGGCGATCTCGTAACCGGCAATCGAACTGGTGCTCGAGGTGGCGACGATCCGCCCGGCCGCGGCGCGGCGCTGCGCCTTGAGCTTCTCATCGGGCTCGGCGTAGCCGGCGTACTTCTGCAACTTCGGGTGCAGTGTGACCGGTCGGCGACGACGCCACGCCCGTCGCAGCCTCCGACCCAGCCGCACGAGCACAAACGCCGCCACCAGGACGACCAGCAACTTGAACTGCCAAGTACCCGTCCAGGTGACGAAGTCCTGCCAGAGTCCGCCGGGGACCAGCTCGGTGAGTTGGCTCGGATCGGGGGGCTCGACGTTCGCAAGGCAATCGAGTTGATCCATGCGTCGTGAACTCCTGGTCAGCGTGGGCCGTCCGCTGTGGAAGCAGCGTCAGCCCCCCGGGGCCGAGCCGCGAAGCCTCGCGGCTCGATCGTCCAGGACGTCGCCCCTGGGGAGCGACACTGCGGGCACGCTGCAGCCGGATCATACCCTGACCCACGGCCCGGACGCGGGCCCTTGTCGTCGGCTGTCACCAAACGCTCACCCGCGACTGCGGTCGCGGGTGAACACGCCGCCGCCGCGGTCCGAGACGCGGAACGCAGGCGACTGTGTCGCGGGCGTGCAGGACACCGCCTCCGGGGCGCAAGGCGCGTCAGCCGCCGGCTGCACGGCGCCGCGGCGGTAGGTCGTGCCACGCCAGGTGGTGCCGGCCAGCCCGAGCACCTGCAAGAGAGCATGAAGTACCATGCCCATCGTCACCGCGGCTCCCAAAGGGAATCCCCACGCCCAGCGGGCCGGGGCGCCGAGCGACCGGTAGACGGGCCCATCCACGAGCGCCTGCCCGGCCCACAGCAGCAGCCAGCCGGCCGCCAACCCCAGCCACCACCACTGACTCCGCCCCTCCCCGGCGCGCCATGCCCCGCCCAGGGCCGTCAGCAACCCGATCAGCGGCAGCACGCCATACACCACCAGCATCAGGAGCGTCACCAACAGTCGCGGGACGGTTTCGAGACAACCGCAGAACAGCCGGCTCCAGCCACGCCACGCCCGGCCGAAGGTACCGTACATGCGCGTCGTGTACAGGTCCACACCCTCGACCACGCGCAGCCGATACCCGGTTTCCTTCGCCAGGCGGGCCATGCGGATATCCTCGTTCAACACGTTACGCATGCGTCCGTCGCGCAGGAGCGTTTCGAGGAGCGGGCGGCGAATGAGCGTGAACATGCCGTTGGCAAAGGCCGTGGCGCGGTTGGGGTTGTTGACCCGCGTCGGACGGAACCAGGTCATCAGCGTCATCACGCACACGGGCTGGATGAGCCGCTCCCAGAGGGTCGGCATCCGGAACGGGGGGGTCATGGTCAGCAGATCCGCCTTGCTGTGCAGGGCCTCGCCGACGGCCGCCCGCAGCGTCAGCGGCGACTCGTGGCGGCAGTCCGCGTCGGTGAGCAGCACCCAGTCGCCGCGGGCGACGGCCACGCCCTCGCGCAAGGCGTTGCACTTGCCGAACCAGCCGGGCGGCAAGTCGGTCACCGTAATGACCTTCAGTCGTCCGCGCGACGCCTCGGCCAGGGTCCGCAGCAGCAACGGGGTGCGGTCCGTGCTGCGGTCGTCCACGACGATTACTTCGTAATCCGGGTATTGCTGGGCCAGCAGGCTGCGGACACAGGTTTCGATGTCACGCTCCTCGTTGCGGGCGGCCACGATAATGCTGACGGCAGGCGGCGGCAGGGGCGGCTGGGGGTGGCAGGCCGCGCTGAGAACCCGCCGCCGGGCCCGCGTGTGATAGACCACGCGCCAGCGCAGCAGACCCAGCAGGGCCGCCAGCCCGGCCAGCACGGACCAGAGTATCAACACCATCATCGCCGTTGCGCCTCGGTCTCCACCCGTCGGCCGGGAGCACGGTTGGTCCGGGCCGAGTCCGGGATTATAACGTCACTCCGGCGTCGGCAAACAGAACCACGGGTGCGGCTGCCGAACGACGAGGCGGGCGGTACCGGCGAACAGGCGGCCAGCGGCGCCCAGCGGCAACCTGGGGCGGACCTGCGGGATGACTCCATCGGCGAGCGGATCAACGCACCGTCGGGTCGACCTGGCCGCGGACGACGAGTCACCCCGCGGGCTGGGCGCCGCACTGCGAGCCGTCGAGCAACGGGTCCCGTTGCTGCCGGTGGCCGCGGGACTCGCCACCGGCGTCGCGCTGGATCATTCCTGTGGGCTTGACCCGCGACTGCACCTGGGTGTCTTCGGCCTGGCGGCGTTGGGAACCTGTCTGCCGGCGTTGCGGTGCCGGGCGGGCACGGTCCTCATCTTCCTGGTCGCGATGGCGGCCGGCGGGTTGCGGCACTATCACGAGCTGCGCTATGTTCCCCCTGACAGCGTCGCTCGCTACGCGGCCGATCCGCCCGTTCTGGCACGTATCACGGGCACGGTGGCCGATCCGCCTCGCCTGCTCACGGATGACGATGCGCCATTCAAATACTGGATGTACCGCACCGAGCGCACCGTGTTCCTGCTCGACGTGGATTCGATCCAGGGGGACACGGAGAACATACCCGTCCGCGGTCGCCTCCGCGTCACGGTAAACCAGGGGGTGCTCGATCTGCACGAACTTGAGCGGGTGGAACTGTTCGGAATGCTGGCCGCACCGCGACCGCCGGCCAATCCGGGGGCATTCGACTGGGCCTCGTACTACCGCCGACAGGGCATCGTGGCCGGCTTCCGCTGCGAACACCGCGAGAGCATCCGCCGCCTCGCACCACCTCGGTTTGACCCGGCGCACGGCTTCCTGAGTGCGCTGCGCCGGCACGCCCGCGCGATCCTGACCGACGACCTGGCGGCCGGAGCGCCCGAGGAGGCCAGCTTCCTGCAAGCGATGATCATCGGCCACCGTACCCAGCTTGACCGCCACCTGAACGACGTGTTCATTCGATCCGGGCTGATGCACTTTCTGGCGGTCAGCGGCAGCAACGTCGGGCTCGTCATGCTGATCACCTGGGGCATTTGCCGGATGCTCATGTTGCGCCGGCGGCGGGCAACCTGGATCGTGCTGGCCGCGGTGATTCTCTACGTGGCCGTCACGGAGCCACGGCCGCCGATCCTGCGCGCCGGGCTGATGGGGGTGTTGTACTGCATTGCTTTGCTCCTGCGCCGACCGCACGCCGCGTTGAACGCAATGGGCGCGGGCGGCACCGTGCTGATCCTCGTTGATCCCGCCAACGTGTTCGACGCGGGCTTTCTGCTGTCGTTTGCGGCGGTGCTGGGGATGATCTGCCTGGGCCCGGCGTCCGGGAACGCTCTGCGGATGCTGGTTACCCGGCTGCGGGCGCGGCGGGCGGACGCGGACATTGACGCGATTGAACTTGACAATGACGCGGCGTGGGACGGCGGGAGCGTGGACTGGGACTTGGGAAAGGAGCAGTCGTCTTTCGGCAGGTCGCTGGCCCGGCCGCTGCATGGGGTCGCGCGCGCCGTCAGCGCCGGGTGGCGCGCGGCGCTGGCGTCCGGCGGGCGACTGCTGCGCGGGATGGGGTTGGCTCTGGGACTGTCGATCTGCGCGTGGCTGCCGACCGCGCCGATCACGGCCTGTTACTTCGGGCGGCTGCAACCCTGGGGAGCGCCCAACACGCTGCTCGTGTATCCGTTGATCGGCGTGACCATGTTCCTGGGCAACCTGAAGCTCCTTGTGGGGATCATCTCGCCGACCGCGGCTTCGCTGCTGACGCCGCTGCTGACCTGGACGGACGCGCTGCTGATCTGGATCGTCGAGCGCTTGGCGGAGTTGCCGTGGTCGTCACTGACCGTTCCCGCGCCACCGGCGTGGGTGATGGCACCGTATTACGCGTGGCTGGCGGCGCTGGCGTGGCTGTTCGCACCACCGGCGCGGAGTCGCGCGACGGCGCAGGCGCGGGACGCCACCGCGGGTGGGCATGCCCCGCCGGAGCCCGACGCGACGCGGCTGCTGCGCCACCGGATCTGCGCCGCGGCCCTGGTGGCGTTCGCCCTCGCGGCGGCCGCGTGGTGCTGGCCGCGACCGCCGGGGGAACGCTTGGCGCTGACCGTCCTTGCGGTCGGGCCGGGCAGTGCCAGCGTGCTCGAGTTGCCTGATGGACGGGTCGTGCTGTTCGACGCGGGCAGTTCGCGGCCTTATGACGTAGGCGCCCACGTGGTCGTGCCGTTTCTCCTTGCACGTGGGCACACGCGCGTGGACCGGGTCTACGTCAGTCATCCGAACGTGGACCATTTCAGTGGCCTGCCCGGCATCGTCGATACCCTGCCCACCGGACCCGTGGTCATCAACGAACGCTTCGAGCTCCACTCCGGTGAGCGTTCCGCGGGCCGCCATCTGCTGGAACTGCTGCACGAACGAGGGCACCCCGTCGAGGTGCTGGACAACGCGACGACGCGCTGGTCGATCGGGCCGGTCACCTTCGAGCGCATCTGGCCACCGCCGGTGGAAGAGGTGGAGTTGGACGCCAACGATTCGTCCACGGTGCTCCGCGTGACGTATGCCGGACACTCGGTCCTGCTGACCGGCGACATCGAGGAGTATCCGCAACGCCTGCTGGCCACTCGGGAGGACATTGCGGCTGACGTGCTCGTTCTGCCTCACCACGGCAGTGTGCGTCCCAGCACGGGCGACTTCGTGGCGGCCGTCAAGCCGCAGTACGTCATTCGGTCCAGCGCGCAGCGTCTCGCGGATGCACCGGAGGCTCTCGCGCCGGCGGTGGGCGGGGCGGAGCTCCTCAGCACGGCCGACCACGGCGCCATCCGCATCACCGTGGACCGGACCGGCGTGTACCTCCGGTCGCTCGGGGGTGCGACCACGGAGTAAAAATCCCCTGGTCAGAACGGCGGTGGTTCGCCGGGGGGCGGCTCTCCGGGGAACTCGGGCCCCGGGGGCATGCCCGGCTCGCCCGTGGGCGGGCGCGTGGGCCGCGGCTGGGCCAGCACGAGCTCGAGCCGGGCCTCGCGCAGCAGGGAGCCGTTACAGTAGAGCTGAACGCGGTACTCGCCGGACTGGGGGAAAACCAGCCCGTGGAACTGGAGGGCCAAGTTGGCGATCGCCCGCGGGTCCTTGAACTCCACCACGCCCTTGCCTTCGATCAGCGGCTTGCGCTCCTCGTTGGAGTCCACGATGCGCAGCATCAGGTCGTTGCGGCCATGCCCATCCGTGAGGGCGACGAAGACGCAGAGCTGGGGGTGCCCCGCGGGAAAGCGCAGAGCGTGAATCCGCGAGAACATCCCGATCAGCGACTGCTTGCCGGTGATCCGATCGGTGATGATCTGATCGCAAAGGATCAGGGCCAGTACGTCAGGCGAAGGTTTGTGTGTCATGGCAGCCCACCTAACGGATCCTACGAGAAGTCCGGCGTCATCCAGCCGCCGGCCAGGACGGCGCGCATTGTACCGGCATCTCCGCCGGGCGGACAGACCGCCCGGTCCGGTGAAGAGCCACAGCACCCGTAGCGTCTGCCCCCTGCATGTGCCGTAGCATCGGCCCCCTTGGCCGACGTGGACGACGAAGAGCCCGGCGTTGGGAACCACCGCGGCGCTTTTCCCTCCTACGTCGCCCGCGGGGGGCGACGCCAGTCCCGCACGCATTCCCGCAGCACGACGTCAAGCCTCGTCGCTGTTGATTCGTCAGCCAGCTTGGTTCAGAATGCCCCCGGATTGCGATCAAGACCCTCGCGCGGGTCTGGAAGCGGTCCCGCGGCGGCGGGTTTCGAGTACTCAGTGCCCTTACGGCAGTCGGGAGTAGCCATGAAGGTCCACGAGTATCAGGCCAGGGCGTTGTTGGCGGAGGCGGGGGTGCCGGTACCGCCGTCGGAGGTCGTGGAGACCGTCGAGCAGGCGGGGGCGGCCTACGAGAAGTTGCAGGGTCGCGTGGTGGTCAAGGCCCAGGTCTTCGCCGGCGGGCGCGGCAAAGCCGGCTTCGTCAAGCTCTGCGACTCGGTCGAGCAGGTCCGCGAGGCCGCCGGGTTCATGCTCACCAACCGCATGGTCTCCAAGCAGACCGGGCCGGCGGGCGTGCCGGTACGGAAGCTGCTGATCGCCTCGGCCGTCGAAATCGACAGCGAGTACTACGCGGCCGTCGTCGTCGACCGCGCCCGCCGCCGACCCGTGGTCATGGTCTCGCGCGAAGGCGGCGTCGAGATCGAGGAGGTGGCGGCCCGCAACCCCGGTGCCATCTTCAAGCAGTGGCTGCACCCGCACCTGAGCCTGTTGCACTTCCAGACGGCCCAGCTCGTGGCCGCCCTGGGGCTGACGGACAAGGAACAGGCGCAGGCGGCCGGGCGCGTGCTGCGCGGCCTGGTCGATGTCTTCTACAAGTACGACTGCTCGCTCGCCGAGATCAACCCGCTGGTGCGGACGAAGGCCGGGCAGATCGTGGCCATCGACGCCAAGCTCAACTTCGACGACAACGCCGTCTTCCGCCACCCCCGGTTGCAGGAGATGTTCGACCCCACCGAAGAAAACCCCAACGAACTGCGGGCGAAGCAGTACGATCTCTCGTACATCGCGCTGGACGGCAACATCGGTTGCCTGGTCAACGGCGCCGGTCTGGCCATGTCCACCATGGACCTCATTAAGCTGCACGGGGGCGAGCCGGCGAACTTCCTCGACGTGGGCGGCTCCGTCACCGCTGAGGGAGCGACCGAGGCGTTCCGCATTATCCTGTCGGACCCGAACGTGAAGGGCATCCTCGTCAACATCTTCGGCGGGATTGCGAAGTGCGATACCATCGCCGAGGCAGTCGTGGCGGCCGCCAAGGAGGTGGGCTTCACGGTCCCGGTCGTCGTGCGCCTGGAAGGCACCAACGTCGAGCGTGCCCGGCAGATGCTGCAAGAAGCGAAGATCCCGCAGATCATCACTGCCACCGACCTGACCGACGCGGCGAAGAAGGTGTGCGCTCAGGTAGCGTAGGGCCAACCCCGCCCGTCGCGGGGAATATCGAATAGCGAAGAGCCAACAGCGAAAGCGGAAGGCAAGAGGGTGACGTAGGGCAGGCTCTGCCCGCCGCGACTACAGTCTCTGATACGGGTCCGAGGTTCTGAAGGGAACTGTCGTCCGCCCTGCGGGCGGAAGAGAATAGAAGAGGAGGGTGGAGCAGTCCCAGGGCCTGGAAGGCCCTGGCAACGTTCGTCCGCCCTTCGGGCGAGGAGCGAATGTTCTCGCCCGCGCACCTCGCGAACCCGCATCTTCGCCCAGAGGGCCAACAACTAATTCGCCCGGAGGGCGCGCGGTCGTTGCCAGGTATTTCAAGTCCCTGGAAGGCGAGCAACCTGCTCTCCCTTCTCCTTGTCTTCGCCCGGAGGGCGCGCGACAGTCCCCACACCGTGCCCGCCCGTCAATCACTCAGCGCTGAGCGTCCTCCATCCGGGCCGCAAGAAAGGTCCTGACTGCCCGCAGAAACGCCTCCGGCTCCTCCTCCATCGGCAGGTGGCCCGACCGTTGGAGACGCACCAACTGCGCATACGGCAACGCGTCGGCCATCTCCACCGCGAGCGACACGTCAAACACCGTGTCATGCTCGCCCCAGATGAGCAACGCGGGATGCTCGATCTCGGGCAGCTCCAGCAGCGGCAACGGGTCGGCCACGGGAGCCAGAAAACCATCAAATGCCAGGTCAAACCCCTCCACCCGCAGGCGCGTCAGATACCCCTCCACCATGTCGGCCGTCACCACGGTCTTGTCGTAGACCGCGTCCCGCAACGCCCCGCGGATGTTGCGTGTGGTCAGCACGACGTTGCCGAGATACCACCGGGCCGCCGGCTTCAGCACGGCCGGCACCCGCAAACCACCGAACTGCGCCAGTTCCTGCACGCCATCGACGATCACCAGCGAACGCACCCGCTGCGGATGCCGCGCGGCCAGGTGCAGCGCCACCCCGGCCCCGTACGAGTGCCCGACGACGTGCACCTGCTGAATGCCGAGCCGATCGAGCAGCCTGATGACCAGCTCAAGCTGCCCGGCCGGTGAATACGCCTCCGCCGCCACCGGCCGCTCCGTGTAGCCGAACCCGTTGAGATCAACGGCCAGCACGTCAAACGACCCGGCCAGCCCCGGCATGATCTTGCGCCACTCGAACGTGGACCCGCCGAACCCATGCAGCAGCAGCACGGTCTCCCCCGCCCCGGCGCGCTCGATGTGAACCGACTGCCCCTCGATGTCCACAAACTCACCGGCCGGCACCCGCGCCAGGACGGAGTCGTAGCTTTCCCACGGCATGCAGCCGGCGGCGGAGAGTAACACGCTCGCCAGCAGCGCAACCGACACGCCGCGCCCCACACCGATCGGGCACGTACGCCCATTCCCGACAAGCGAGAACCGCGGCGACAACGCCAAGAAACTCGCTCGCATGTTTCTTCCGCCCATCGCGCCCACGTCGCCTCCGTTTCTTACCCCCCGTCCTCCTCCTGGCTCCGCACGCGTTCCGCAAGGGTGAGGTGCGCGAAGAAGTTGCGGATCCGGCGCCACAGGTGGACCGTGAAGGCGGCCGTCATGGCCGTGGCGAGCATGCTCAGGTAGAACAGGCCCGATTCGAACGGGTTGAGGGACCACCCCAGTAGCGTGATACTCAGCATCGCGCTACCCACCAGGCCGACCATGTCGGCAATCGGGAAACGCGGTAAGAGCGGCAGGAAAATGCCCTTCATCGTCAGCGGATGGGCATCGTATTCGTGCCCGCACTCGGGGCAGCGGCCCGTGTAGGGCAGCATCCGCAGGCTGTAGGCACACTTGCCACAGTACAACGCGTGCGTGATCCGGGTGTCGAGGACCGGGTCTTCGGGCAAATACCGCGACTTCTCGAATTGCGATTCACCGGTCATGGCTAGCGCGTCGGAGTTCCTAACAGACTCCCCGAGATACGCTTCACGAGCGACGCTTCACGCTTCACGAACGACGCTTCACGCTTCACGAACGACGCTTCACGCTTCACGAACGACGCTTCACGCTTCACGAACGACGCTTCACGCCCGCGGCTCTCCCCCCTCACCCTAACCCTCTCCCCCCAGGGGGAGAGGGGACGGACCTACTCCGCGAAGAGGGCTTCGACGAAGGTGGCCGGGTCGAACGGTTCGATGTCGGCCGGAGTTTCGCCCAAGCCCACGAACTTCACCGGCACGTGAAGCTGGTCCCGAATCCCCACTACGATGCCGCCCTTCGCGCTGCCGTCGAGCTTCGCCAGGATGATGCCGCTCACCGCCACGTGCTCGGAAAACTGCCGGGCCTGATTCACCGCGTTCTGCCCGATCGTGGCATCGAGCACCAGCAGCACCTCGTGCGGGGCCCCTGGAATCTTGCGTTGCACAACCTTCTGAATCTTCCCCAACTCGCGCATCAGGTTGTCCTGCGTGTGCAGCCGACCGGCCGTGTCGATCAGGAGAACGTCGGTCTGCCGCGCGGTGGCCGCCTCGCAGGCGTCGTAGGCAACGGCACCGGGGTCCGCCCCCTGGTCGTGCCGGACGATCTTCACGCCGATGCGCTCGGACCAGATGGTAAGTTGCTCGACGGCGGCCGCCCGGTAGGTGTCGCACGCGCCGAGGATGACCTTCTTGCCCTGCTGGTTGAGGTAGTAGGCCAGTTTGGCGACGCTCGTCGTCTTGCCCGAGCCGTTGATGCCGGTGACGAGGATGACGGTCGGCCCGGAGGCGGCGTAGTGCAGCGTGCGGTCCGCCTCCGGCCACATCGAGATGATGTGGTTCTTGAGGAACTCGGTGACCTGCTGTTCCTCGACGATCTGCCCGCCGCGCCAGCCGGTGCGCACGATGTCCATGAGTTTGGCGGTGGTGGCCGGCCCGAAGTCGCCCGTCAGCATCGTGTCTTCGAGTCGCTTGAGCGTCTCTTCGTCGATCTTCCTGCCCATGCGCAGGACGGAGCGGAATCCGGCACTGACCTTCTCCCGCGTGCGTGCGAGCCCCTTCTTGAGCCGATCGAACAACCCCATCAGCTTTCTTCCTCTGTCCCGGCGGCTAGAAGCCCCTCTCCCTCCCAGGGAGAGGGGTAGGGGTGAGGGTCGAGGCGGCCGAGCATTCCGCCCTCACCTTGCGCTTCTGTATCCCACGCTGCGCTTGGCGGCTTTGCGGACGCCGCCTGCCCCCTCACCCTGCGCTCTCCCCCCACGGGGAGAGGGGTCTACTGTCTCGGGCCTCCTGCCTATTGCCCACGCCGCCCCCCACCATTGCACGTCTCCCTCAATCGACACTCGGCAATCGTCAATCGTCAATGGATGCCCCGCCGCCCTCACCCCTGCCCTTCTCCCGACGGGAGAGGGGTTTACGCAGGCACCCTCAAGAACCCTGAGAACTCTGCCCTGCGCTCTTCAGGATCCGGTCGAGCACGCCGTTGACGAACGCCGGCGAGTCGCGCCCGCCGTACTCGCGCGCGATCTCGATGGCCTCGTTAATCACGACCTTCGGCGGCACCTCCGCGCGGAGCAGTTCCACGACGGCCACCCGCAGCACGTTCCGCTCCACGGTCGAAATCCGGGCGAGGTCCCAGTTCGCGCTGGTCCTGGCGATCCACTCATCCACCTCCTGTTGCCGGGCGCGGAAGTCCTGCACCAACGCGGTGGTGTACACAACAGCCGGCGGGGAAACCTCCAGTTCCGGACGCCATTCCGCGATGGCCGCCAGCAGTTCCGCCATGGCCTCCGCCGAGAATTCCCCCTGCACCTCCCATTGACAGAGAGTCTGCATCGCCAGGACACGGGCTGCCCGACGGTCCTTGGTCATGGGGAATCACCGCCCGGGCTTGAGCTCGTTGAGGAGATTGACCAGCTCGATGGCTGCCAGGGCCGCGTCGGCCCCCTTGTTGCCCGCCTTGCTGCCGGCCCGTTCGATCGCCTGTTCGAGCGAGTCGGCCGTGATGACCCCGAAGATCACGGGCAATCCGCTCTCCAGCCCCACGTGGGCGATGCCCTTGGCCACCTCGGAGGCGATGTACTCGAAGTGCGGCGTGTGGCCGCGGATGACGCAGCCGAGGCAGATGACCGCCTCATAGTCACCGCTGCTCGCCAGGCGCTTGGCGATCAGCGGCAGCTCGAACGCGCCCGGCACGTGCACGATGGTAATGGCCGAGTCCTTGCAGCCGTGCCGCTCCAGCACGTCGAGCGCACCGCTGAGCAGCTTGGCCGTAATGAACTCGTTGTAGCGGCTCACCACCAGCGCGAACCGCGCCTTCTCGACCCGCAGATGTCCCTTCAGTTCCCGCGGCATACTTGTCCGACCTTTCGTTGCAGTCGCCTGCATATCCCTCTCCCGTCCAGGGAGAGGGGGAGGGGTGAGGGTTGAAGCGTCGGCGCCGGGTGCCATGCTTTCCCGCAACAGCAGTCGCCGGTGAGCATGCCCTGGCAACTGACGACATGCCCACCCCCACCTGCGGCGGGTGAGGGCACGGCACCCACGCTAGACACGTACAGGTCCAAAGGACCTGGGCCACCCGTATGGCAGCTTGCGCTGCCGGCTCTGGCGGGCGTCATCACCCCGGCTTCTTCGCCTGGATGCGCCCGAGCTTCAAGTCCACGATCTCCATAAGCTGCGGCCAATCACCGTCCACCAGGTACACCGCCAGATCCTCTGCGGTCATCTTGGCCACGATGCGGAACGTGGCGATCCCCTTGGTCAGCGACGGACCCGCCACGCGCTCGACCTTGGGCACCTGGCTGAGCTTCTGCTTGATCTTCAGGGCGTCGGCCATGGACACGCCTTCGATCTCCAGCGTGATCTCGCCCCCGGCACTGATGCGCGTGGACCATTTCTCCATCACGCTCTGGAAGAGACGGGCACCAATCTCCTCCGCGGCATTCTCGATCGCCTTCTTCCCGGCCTGCGGTGACCCCTCGCGGAACCCACGGGCGCCGCCCCGCCAGTTGGCCAGCGACTCGCTGGCGACCATCTCCCCCGTGTCGGTGTAGAACATCTTGATCGCGCCGTCGCCGTTGTACATGGCCGTCGGCTCGCCGTAGAGATCCCGCACGCCGGCGGCGTTGGCGTTCGCGGTGCCGGTGATGAAGATCTGTGCGCCGAAGTCCTTGGCGATCGCCTGCATCTTGGCGACGTTGCCTTCCACTTCGGCGTCCTTCGCCTCCTTGTCCATGATCGCCTGCACCTGCTGGCCGGCATACACCGCAAACCCGGCCTTCAGCAGCCGGTTCTCGAGATTGTTCTCGAAGATACTGCCGTCCTGGAGGACGTTGTCGATGCGTTCGCGGATGTAGATAACGATGCGCGGCTGGCCGAGTTGATCCAGCAGGTTCTGCACCGCTCCCCAGGTCGAGGCGATGACGCTCTTGTCCACCTTGGCGACGATCTTGCAGAAGTAGATACCGCCGGCCGCCGGGCCTTTCTCGACGATCTTGTAGTCCGTGACGATCCCCTCCGCTCGGGCATAGATCGTGTCGCGAATCAGCACGAAGTTCTCGACCTGGCTGTGCGAGCTGATCTCGACCCCCCCGCCGGTTTCCAGGGCCTTGCGCAGGGCGTCGCGCCGGGCCTCATCTTCCGTCATCCCTTCGCCGGTGACCGTGACCTCGACAATGTCCTGTGCTAGGGCGGGTCCGATCAGCAGCCCCACCAGCAACACAGCAAGCAGATTGCGTAGTGCGTACCGCATGGTGCATTATTCCTTTCAAATATCGCGTCACACCTTAACTCGCGGTGTGTTGGCAAACCCCAGATTGTCACGACCCCGGTTGTCCGGTCAAGCCCGCCAGCTTGCCGTACGGCCGACGCCGACGCACCGCCGTAGGGCGGGCGATGCCGGACGCGAACTGGGCGGCCGCGCTATGCCACCCTTTGCGCTGCCGTCCGGCCGGGGCCGGTGTTATCATCGGCTCTCATTCCTGTGCGGGGAAATCGTTCGTGTGGGACTATGCCGGAATCGCCGCTGTCTGCGTTGCCTGCGTTGTGGGCATCGGTTTGACGGCCGTGCGCCTGCCGGGCACGTGGCTGATCGCGCTGGCCGCCAGCGTGTACGGGTGGCTGAGCGGGTGGGGGCGGGTCAGCATTACATCCGTCGCGGTGCTCATCGGGATCGCCGTCGTCGGCGAGGTTTGCGAGGCGTTGGCCTCGGCCGCCCTGGCCAAGCGGGCAGGGGCATCGCGCCAGGCCTTGTGGGGAGCACTGGCCGGCGGGTTCGCGGGAATGCTGCTGTTCTCGGTCCCGCTGCCGGTAATCGGCACGACGATCGGGGCCGTCCTGGGTTGCTTCACCGGGGCACTGATCGGCGAACTGCTTGCCCAGCGCACGCTGCCGCAGGGGACACGCGTGGGCGTGGTGTCGGCCGCGGGTTTCGTGCTGGGGATCGCGTTGAAGACGGCCATCGCCTTCCTGATGACCGCGATGGTGCTGGCGGCGTTGCTGTTCGATTGAAGCACCGCGCCGGCAACACGGGCCGAGGGTGTGCTCAGGGTAAGGTGTTTCGTCGCGTTGCAGGAGATCGGTCACGGCAGACCTGGGTACCAACCGAGCTGGCGTGCTGACGCCGCCGGGCACCGGGGCGATCGCGGTCATTCGCGTGGCAGGCCCGACGGCCGTGCAAGTCGTTGAGAGGCTCTGGAGACCCCGGCAAGAACCTGGAGTGTCGTTCCCGCAGGCCGGCGCTGAAGCCGACGAACGCCCCGACGATACCGCAACCCCGGTGCCGTTGTGTGCCACGGCGCCCGGATGCCTGCGCTACGGAAGGCTGGTTGACGACGACGAGACGATTGACGACGTCATTGTGTGCATCACCGCCGACCGCGGTGTGCCAGCCGTGGATATCTGCGCCCATGGCGGAGCGCGGGTGACGCAGCGCATTCTCGCGGCCGCGGAGCGTGCCGGGGCTGACCTTGCCACGACGGCGGAGCTCGCCGCACTCTGGCCAACCGCCGGCATCATCGATGAGGAAGCCCTCGACTGCATCGCGCATACGCACACCGAGCGCGGGGTGCGGTTCTTCGCCTGGCAGCGACTGCATCTGCCCGATGAGTTGCGGCAACTGGCGTCCCTGTGCGACGTGGACCCTCCGGCCGTGCGGCAGCGGTTGGAGAACATGCTGGCGGGTTTCCGGGAGGCCCAGGTGCTGCGGAACGGCCTCAGGGTCGCGCTGACGGGTCCGCCCAACAGCGGGAAGTCCACGCTGTTCAATCGCCTGGTCGGCCGAGCCGCGGCCGTCGTGTCAGCCCATCCGGGCACGACTCGGGACTGGGTCACTGCGGAGGTGCAGGTCCTGGGTGTCGCCGTCGCGCTAGTGGACACCGCTGGAGACAGAGTATCTGAAGACACACTTGAGTTGTCGGCGATTGAGGGTGGGCGGTGCGCGGTCGAGTCTGCGGAGGTGGTGGTGCTCGTGCTCGATGGCACGGAGGAACGCGCAAGTGGGCGTCTGGCGGGCCTTTTGCGAACGCCTCATCGGGCCCCTACGGTGGCGGTGCTGAACAAGGCCGATGTCTGGTTGCGGCCCGGTGAGGATGGTGAAGTGGGCGGCGCGTGGATGCCGGTTTCGGCCCTGACAGGCCTGGGAGTAGAGGCGTTGGCGGAGGCCGTCCTGCGGGCGGCAGGCGTCCCTGCGGCGGAACCGGCGGCACCCGTTCTATTCACCGCGAGACAGGCAGCAGCGGCCTGCGGCGTCCTATCGGACCTGAAACGTACCCCGGAAGCCGTGGGCGCCCGGATGTTGCGAGCCCTGCTGGGTGAGGGAAAGTGACGTACCGGGCCGGTGACATCCCTGGAATCTGCCGATGACTCAGGAGGCCAAAGGGCTATAATGGGTGGTTTCCGACTCGCGCCGCGCGGGGAGGAGGGCCCCCGGAGGTGGCACCGGGCATTTCCTGCCGCCCCCACTGAAGACAAGTTGCGGGGGCAGCGGCGGGGCGACTAGAATCCGCCGCCAACGGCAACGGGACTCCGCGGTGCGCAGGTGACAGTGGGGCAGGAATTGCCCCGGCGGACGGAATGCACCATGTCGTCGGCTTCGGAAGAATCGCAGCTCGCTCGCGCGGTGGTGGACCGCCGGCTCTGCACGGCCGCGGAGGTGGACCTCGCCCGCACCGAGTTGAGACACCTGCTCGCCCAGGGCAACGGCGCCACCCTGGCCGACCTGCTCGTCCAGCGCGGTTTCGTTACGCGCAGCCAGGTGGAGCGCATCTCGCTCGACCTCGACGACGACTCGATGTACCGCCCGGCCCAGCAGATCCCGGGGTTCCAAATCCTGGGCAAGATCGGGCAGGGGGCGATGGCGGTGGTGTTCAAGGCCAGGCAGCTCAGCCTGGATCGCGTGGTGGCCATCAAGGTCCTGCCCCGCCGACTCAGTGAGAACCAGGAGTTCGTAGACCGGTTCTATCGAGAGGGTCGGGCGGCCGCCCAGCTTAATCATCCCAACATCGTCGGCGCGTACGACGTAGGCGAGGCAGGCGGTTACCACTACTTCGTCATGGAGTACATCGACGGGCAGACCGCCTACGACATCCTGCAGCAGAAGGGTCGGATGGACGAGAAGGCGGCCCTGGAGTGCGTGTTGCAGGTGGCCCGCGCGTTGGAGCATGCCCACGCCCGCGGCTTCATCCACCGGGACGTGAAGCCCAAGAACATCATGCTGACGAAGGCCGGGGTGGTAAAGCTGGCCGACATGGGCCTGGCGCGGGAGGTCAGCGACTACGAGACGGCCGCGGCCGAGGCGGGCCGGGCCTACGGCACGCCCTACTACATCAGTCCCGAGCAGATTCGCGGCGAGATCAAGATCGACTTCCGGGCGGACATTTACGCCCTCGGGGCGACGTTCTACCACATGGTGACAGGGCGGGTGCCCTATGACGGGCCGACCCCTTCGGTCGTCATGCACAAGCATCTCAAGGAGCCGCTGATCCCGCCGGACCACGTCAACACCCGGCTCTCCTCCGGCATCGGCGAGATCATCGAAGTGATGATGGCCAAGAACCCGGATGACCGCTACGCCTCGACGTCCGACCTGATCGAGGACTTGCAGGCGGTGGCCAACGGGCAGCCGCCCCTGCAAGCGCGCAAGCGGTATGATCACGACCTGCTGCGGTCGCTGGCCACCACGGGGCAGATCATCCCCTCCAAGGCCGAGGAGCGCAGCCCCTCGGAGAGTGCGGCCAATCCGTGGCTGGTTCCGCTGGGCGTGGTGCTGGGGGTATCGCTGCTTCTCAACGTCATCCTGGTGATCGCCCTGCTGACCGCCAGTCCGTAGCCGGACACGTCGACGTCCCATAGCAGCCCGTTGACGAGATCCCGGGGCAAGCCGGGAGCCTTGAGAACAAGGACGCTTGGCGATTGCCACGTCGCCCGCCGGGGCCGACGCTGCTTCCTCGACAGGCTAATGGGTCAGCCCAGTTTGGTGCCCGAGCGAGCCGGCGGGGCCGTCCGGGACATCGTGGCTGGTTCCAGCCCTCCCGGACCAGGGGTAGCCAAAGCGGGCGAGAAGCCACCGGGCCCTGGCCAGATCCTCGGATTTCATGTTCGTTTCATTGTGGTTACGTTAGGATACTAGTTCGTGGGGTTGCGCGGACAGCCCCGGGAGACCCTGTCACCGGTCGGCCCCTATTCCGACACGGTTGGCCGGGTCGCCCCCGGGGAGGGCCCGCGGCTCCCGCATCAGGAAGACGCGCTGGACGCTGTTTCCGCGCGTTTCGGTCCGGTGGGGCGGGACGGAAGGTCTTGGGGGGTGGCGTTCGCCCTGAGCGCCGCAAGCGGAAGTGGACATGTACGTCATGGATTGCCCTGTTACCGCGGAGGTGGGGCCGGCCGGCCCCGCGGCCGCGGGTTGCGGGCAAGTGTCTGACCGCGGATGTACCGCCGGGTGGGGTCCGCGACAACGCAGAAGGAGCATAGCATGGTGCGGGCGCTGGTATTCGGGTTGATCGTCTCTCTGGCTCCGGTGGCAGCCGGGCAGATCGTGATTACGGAGTGGATGTACAACGGCGCCGGCGCAGGCAGCACGGGGGAGTACGTCGAGTTCACGAATATCGGCTCCAGCCCCGTCAATATGACCGGCTGGAGCTTCGATGACGACAGTCGAATACCGGGGACGATCAGTCTTAGCGCTTTCGGCGTCGTGGTACCGGGGCAGTCGGTGATCCTGACGGACGAGACGGCGGCCGACTTCGCGACCATCTGGGGGCTGAGCGGCGTGGCCATTGTCGGCGGCAACACCGCCAACCTCGGCCGCAACGACGAAATCAACCTCTTCGACGCCGCGGGCAACCTGATGGATCGCCTGACCTACGGCGACGAGGCGTTCCCCGGGACGGTGCGGACGCAGAACCGAAGCTGCAACATTCCCGCGACGGATTACGGCTATACCACGCCGCAGACAAGCTGGGTACTGGCCACGGCCGGGGATGCGTATGGCTCGCAGACATCGACCCGCGGTGAGATCGGCAGCCCCGGGCGCATCATCGGGTACGCCTGGAGCGACTTCGATGAGGACGGCGACGTGGACCTGACCGATTTCGCCGTCTGGCAGGAGTGCCTCACCGGAGCGTCGGTATCGTACGACCCGCTGCCGCCGGCCTGCACGCTGGTCCCCGACACCGGCGGTCTCATCGCCGCCGATGCCGATGGGGACGGCGACGTGGACATGGCGGACTACGTCGGGTTGGCGCTGTGCTTCAGCGGTGAAGGCAACCCGGCCGACCCCGCGTGCGGCAGCGGCTCCGGGGGTTCGGACGTCACCTACATCAACCTGCACGGGACGTACATCACCGTCGAGGGCAGCGGCGTGACGGTGAACGGTACCAAGGCCACGATCACGACCGAGGGCACCTACATCATCACTGGTGCGCTGGCGGACGGCCAGATCGTCGTCAGCAGCGCGGCGGCCGGCGTGGTGGGGGTGGTCCTCAACGGCATCGACATCAGCAGCTCCACGACGGCCCCGATGTACGTGGCGGCGGCCGAGTACGTCTCGATCGTCCTGGCGGACCAGACCGTGAACCACCTGGCCGACCCGGCGACCTACGTGTACGAGAACCCGGAGGACGACGAACCCAACGCGGCCCTGTTCAGCAAGGACTCGCTGGGCATCTCCGGCACGGGGTCGCTCACCGTGGAGGGCAACTACAACGACGCCATCGCCAGCAAGGATGAGTTGACCATCCTGGGCGGCACGATCAACGTGACGGCCGTGGACGACGGCATCCGCGGCAAGGATTACCTGCTGGTCCAGGGCGGCACGATCACGGTCACCTCCGGCGGCGACGGGCTGAAGTCGGACAACGAGGAAGACCCCGAGCTGGGATACATCAGCATTGCGGCCGGCTCCTTTGACATCATCTCCGGCGGCGACGGCATCGCGGCCCAGACCACGGTGACCGTGACCGGCGGCGACTTCGATATCGTCGCCGGCGGCGGGCACACGGTGACCATTCCGGAGGAGTTGTCGGCCAAGGGGATCAAGGGCGTCGCGAGCGTAGGAATCGAGGACGGCACCTTCGTCCTGGACTGCGCCGATGACGGCGTGCACACGAACGGCAACATCACGATCAGCGGCGGGAACCTGACCATCGCCACGAACAGCAACACGACCGCCAGCTACGGTGACGCGATTCACGCCGATAACGCGGTGCAGATCAGCAATGCGACGGTTGCCATCACGACCTGCTTCGAGGGTATCGAGGGGGCGTCCATCTCCATCACTAACGGTAACGTCAACATCACGTCCAGCGACGACGCGATTACGGCCGACGCCGCCGTCAACATCACCGGCGGCAACTACACCGTCCTTTCCGGCGGCGGGCACACCGTGACCATCCCCTCCAGCAGGTCGGCCAAGGGCATCAAGGGGCTCACCAGCGTGGTCATCGGAGGAAGCGGCACGTTCAACCTCGACTGCGCCGATGACGGCATCCACTCCAACAGCGCCGTCACGATCAACGGTGGGACCTTCACGATTGCCACCAACAGCAGCACGAGCGCCAGCTATGGGGACGGCCTCCACTCCGACAACACGTTGCGCATCACGAACGGGACCATCACCATTACGACCTGCTACGAGGGCATCGAGGCGAGGGACATCACGATCGATGGCGGCACCATCCGTCTCACTTCGACCGACGACGGCATCAACGCCGCCGGAGGCTCGGGGCTGAACAACTACGTGCGCATCAACGGCGGCTACATCGCCGTGTTTGCCGCGGGCGACGGGATCGACTCGAACGGCTACATCACCATGACCGGCGGCACCGTGATCGTCCACGGGCCGACGGTGAACAGCAACGCCGCGATCGACTATGACGGCACCTTCGTCATCAGCGGCGGCTTCCTGGTCGCGGCGGGCAGCGCCGGCATGGCCCAGGCACCCAGCACCACGTCCACCCAGCGCTCGGTGAAGATCACCTACAGTACCTCGAAGACCCCGGGAACGCTGGTGCACATCCAGACAACGACGGGAGGCACCAGCATCCTCACGTTTGCGCCCTCCAAGACGTATCGCTCGGTTGTCTTCTCGGCGCCGACCCTGACCGCCGGGACATCGTTTGGTCTGTACCGGGGTGGAACGTGCACCGGCACCGTGCTGGACGGGCTGTACACGGGCGGCACCTACTCGGGCGGAACCTTGACGAACACGTTCACCACGACCAACATCGTGACCAACGTGAGTGCGCCCTAAGTAGCTCGGCACGACGGGGGAACCGACACCGAGGCCAGCGTGGCATGAGGAAGCGGAGCGCGACCATGCCTTCCCGCCGACGGGTGGCTGCGGCAACAGCATACCGTCGCCTTCGGCTTGGGCATGCCACGCTCACGGTTTCCCACTTGCGTGGTTCCAGTCACCGACGAAGGCGCCGCGTGTGACTATCCCGCCCGGATTCGGCTGTTGATTCCCCGCTGGGGTAGGGCCTTCCGGGAGGACATCGATCCTGCAGAGCGAGGGGAGGGGAATGCAGAACGGCCCACCCCTCGGGCTGCCGGTCCTGCGCACTGCATTCGCGGCGCCGCCGTGCCACCCGGTGCATGCCCACGCGGCATGAGAACACGGCACCTGGGGTGTGCGCCTGGGGCTGGATCATGTCAGTCGCGGACGATGCGCACCACCAGGGCGATGGCGTCCCCCCGGTCGGTGGAGGCGGGAGCCGCACCGAGGATGACGTACTCACCGCACTTGACGGCCAGCGTGGTCTCCAGCCGGAACTCGCCGAGGTTGCCCTGCGCCGCCACCGCGTTCCCCTGCCGCAATTGTCCGAACATCTCCGCGTTGGCGCTCAATTGCAGCTCGACCTGCTCGCTGTCCCCACGCCCACCGAGGTGGCCTTGCACTTCGAACCGCGAGGTGGTGAACGACTCCCCGGCGCCGCCCTGGACCTCCCCGCGCTGCCTGAACTGCTCGCCCAGGGCGCTGCGTACGAGAATCATGCGCGCTTGCGTGAGATCCGCGAGCCCGCTGGCACTTAGCGTCCGGGCAACGGGGGCGAGGGCCTCGGGCAGCTTGCTACCCTCCGGCTTGGCGGCCGGGTCGATCCGCCCGCTGATGAAGAAGAACTGCGCGGTAAGCGTCTGGGTGGGGAGATCCAGCTCCCCCACCAATCCGGCGATGTCGTCCAGCACTGCCGGCGGGGCGGAGATGGCCAACTGCCGATTCAACATGTCCGGCGCCACCCGCACCTGCTCGCCGCCGAACGAGTTGAGCACGATCTTCGCCATCTCCTCCAGAGGATAACTGCCCACGGGCAGCAGCCTGGTTCGGCGGGCGGAGCGTTCGGCCGGCGGCTGATCGACCTGCTGCAGCAGGTCGCGGACGGCCTGCACAACCTTCGGCTCGCCGCGCAGGACAAGCTGGCCGGTCGCCTCGGCAGCCGTGAGGGCGTCCAGCTCGCCGGCGTAGATTTCCTCCACCAGATTCAACGCTTCGAACGTCTGCAGGTGATTGAGCCGCACCACCGCCACCTCGGACGGCGGCCGGGGCTCCTCCTGCGCCTCCGCACTCTGCAACGCCACCGGTGCCCAGAGCGTCAGGTTGGTCACGAACATGTAATACATGGTCTTCATCAACATCGGTGTACTCCCGTCGAAGCGAGCCACCCCCCTGTCGGGCGGGTTGCTCAGGTGCCAGTTCTCAGTTGTCAGTGGTCAGTTGTCAGTTCTCAGTTCGTCAGCACGGGGCCGAGTTCGCTATTCCGCAAGCCCCTTCCTCGCCGCGGCGTCCGCAGGGACGACGCGCGTGCCGCTGCCGTCGTTCGCACTTCGCTATTCCTGCTTCCCGATCGTCGGATACAACCAAACCATGCGTACATTGGGGTCCGCCGCCGGCCTGGCAACGGCCAGGTAACGAGAGGCCGATTCCCCGCGCAGACGCAACGGTGCGTCAGCAGGTGTTTGGGGCATCGGAGTCGGGGCCATGTGGACCGGCTGAGGCGCCGGCGCCAGTCCACCCTCGCCCCCATCCCGACTCGAGACCAGGTACCGCGTTCCCACGACCGCCAGCACAATGACCGCGGCCACGCGTGCCAGCCGGAGCGCGTGCAGCCGGCGTCGCGGGGCACGCCGCGCCGAAGCATCCACCGCCGGCTCCGCACCTCGCCGCGCGACCACGAACTCGGTCTGCACCCGCAAGTCTTCCAGCCCGCGCAGAAGCTGCTCCAGGTGGGCGACGTACCTTCGGCAGGCAGGACACGACTCCAGGTGGCGGTCCAGCACACCGTCGCTACCGGGCTGATCGAGTCGAGCGTCCCGCAGTGTCCATTGTCGATTGTCGATTGTCGATTGTCGATTCGCACCGTTGCGACACTGCTCGAGTCGTGCATGCCATTGTTGGCGGGCGAGGGCGCATCTCATGCTGTATTCCCTCCTGCTGAGTCCGGGTCCTCGAACCAGCCGGGACGCTGCATGAGCAGTCGGTCCCGCAGCGTCTCCAGTCCCGCCTGGGCATGCACCCTGGCCGTCGAGGGCGCGATCCCGAGCACCTCGGCGATCTGCTCATACGACATCTGCTGCAGGTAGCGCAACACGATTACCTCCTGCTGGCGGCGCGGAAGTTCGCTCACCAGTTGCCGCAGGGCCTCGGCATGCTCATCCCTGCCGGCCGTGGTGGTCGGTTCAGCCTCCACCGGCCGGGCGAACCTCGTCGCTTGGCGTAGCCAGCGTTGCCTTCGGCGGCCGTGCAGCCGACAGCGTTGCACCACGATCCGGCACACCCAACTGAACCAACGGGCAGGCACCCGCAGCCGGTCCTCTTGCTCGTGGGCGACTGCCAGAGCATCTTGTACGGCGTCTTCCGCATCGTCTTGGTTCCACAGGAAGCGGTAGGCAAGCCGGACCAGGCGGTCCCGCAGATCGCCGGTGATCGGCGGCCGCCGGCCCGTGTCCGCCGGCTCGGTGGTACGCGCCGGGCAGACGGCCACGTTGGTCGAGTCTTCGCTTCGCCTGGTCACCGTTTCCTGCCCCTTGGGTGCCGGTTTCACCGCTTCAGATGCTCACCGGGCCGGCGGCGTTTAGTCGGAATCCTCCGCGGCGGAGCCGGGGGGGGTGCCGGTTGCCGGCGGCCGCGCCCCGTTGTACCCGGTTTCGCTGCGGGCGGATGCCGAGCCCGTGCCTGCCGGGCGACGCTCACCCAGGACGGTGGGCCCGGTCTTGCCAGCCGTGCATCAACGTGCTATGACGACGGCCATCCGTGCCGGGGCGCGGCCCGGCCGGACGCTACCTGGATTTTAGGCGGCGCGCACACGCGGGGTTGGCTCTGAGGTGCGCCCCCGGTGCAGCCGGCCCCGGTCCGACGCCTGCCGGTGCGGTCCGGCGGCAGTCGGGCGGACGCCACGGCGGTGAAGCCGCCGGCCCTGTGAGGAGAATGTGCCAATGGACAACGCCAAGGTCATGAACCGCTGGCTGGTCGTGGTGGGTGCGATTCTTATCCAGCTTTGCCTGGGGGCGATCTATGCCTGGAGCGTGTTCACTAAACCGCTGACCGAGGCCGGGTGGAGCAAGGCGCAGACGCAAGCGGTGTTCTCGGCCGGTCTGGCGTTGTTCGCCATTGTTATGGTCATTGCCGGACGCATGATGCCCAAGCTGGGCCCGCGCAAGCTGGCGATCGCGGGCGGCGTCGTCCTCGGGCTCGGCTACATCCTCGGGGGGTTAAGCGGCGGAACCAGCTTCTGGCCGACGTTTCTGTTCGTGGGAGTCATCGGTGGAGCAGGCATTGGGTTGGGGTACGTGGTTCCCATCGCCGTCGGCATCCGGTGGTTTCCCGACAAGAAGGGGCTTGTGTCCGGCTTGGCCGTGGCGGGGTTCGGCTTCGGTGCTACGCTGTGGATGACCCTGGCGGACTCCCTGGGCAGGCTCGGGGGTGGGCACTTCCTGACGACGATGGGGCTGGGCAAGACGTGGATCATTTACGGCATTGCCTACCTCATCATCGTATTGATCGGGAGCATCTGGATGGCCTTCCCACCGGAGGGCTGGAAGCCTGCGGGCTGGAGCCCGGTTACGCCGGCGGCCAAGGGGCCCGCGGCCGGGACCGTGGACTTCCGCTCGGGGCAGATGCTGGCTACGCCGCAATTCTACATGATCCTGCTGACCTTCGCGTTCGGGGCGAGCGCCGGCCTGATGAGCATCGGGCTGATGAAGCTGTTTCCGATGCAGGCTCTCCAGGCCCGCGGCATGGACACGGAAGCTGCCAGTGCGGTCGCCACCATGGCCATGGGTGTGTTCTTCGCGCTCTCCAATGGGATCGGTCGGATCGTCTGGGGCCTGGTGAGCGACAAGATCGGACGCAAGCCGTCCATCATCATCATGTCCGTGACGCAGGGCGTGTTCGTCATTCTGTTTCAGTTCATGGCCGGCAATGCCGCGACGTTGTACCTGTTCGCGGTGCTGATCGGGTTCAACTTCGGCGGCAACTTCGCCCTGTTCCCGGCAATCACGGCCGACACGTTCGGGAACAAGTACGTTGGGCAGAACTACGGCTGGGTGTTTCTGGCGTACGCAGTCGGCGGCATCTTTGGGCCGATGCTGGGCGGCAAGCTCGGCGACATGGGCAGCTTTCCGCTGGCGTTCACGATCTGTGGCGTGCTGTGCCTGGTTGCCGGCGGCGTGATTGCGGCAGTGAGACAGCCAAAGCCGGCCGCCCAGGCAGTGGCCGCCTGACCGACAGGGTTCGGAGTGAGCCGGGCCAGTCGACCTGTATTTCCGGATCGAGGGCACTTCGCGGGCGCTCGGATGCACTATGCGCGCTAAGAGTACCTTACGCCCCGCGCTCGCTGAATCCCTGCCGACCGGCGGCGCACGGATGGTGGTCTACTTGGCCGGGGCGGGCTGCTTGGGGCCTTCGCTGAAGAACCCCTCGATCGCTCCGATCAGGCGGTCCATGCGGAAGGGCTTGTTGAGGTAGCCGTCCACGCCGAGGCTCTCCGCCCAGAGTTGGTGGCGTTTGCCCTGGTTGCCCGTGATCATGATCACGTAGGGCTTGTCGCCTTTCTTCTTCTTGGCTTTGAGCTTCTCGAGGACGAGGAACCCGCTGCGCTTGGGCAGCATGGCGTCGAGCACGACAACGTCCGGGTTGAACTCGGCCGCCATCGTCAGAGCCGCGTTGCCGTCCCCCGCACTCTTGATCGTGGCGCCGGTCTCGTCCAGCACCATCCTCAGGGCCGCGACCATGTCCGGGTCGTCATCGACCACAAGAACGGTTTTCCCTTCAAGAGTACCTGCCACTGTTGGTAGCCTCCTTGACGTATGCAGAACCGCTGCTCGCCCTGCGGAGAGCAGCACCGGTCGCTGCTGGGCTGCGGCGGTCGTCCGCACTCCCGCGTATGCCTCCGCCGTGGCCGGCGCCCGGTCGTGCCCTCAAGTGTGGGTAAGCTGGACCCTTGCCTCTGCAACGGCCGGCCGGACCGCGGGGGCGCCACACGGATTACCCTTGTCGCCGAGCGACGTCGGGGGAGGGCGCCCCGTCCTACGACGAAGGCAAAGGACGTCGCTGCATTTCCAATGCCATGCCTGACGCGCGGAGTGGCCCGCCGGCGGAGAAGCGTCAGAACGAACCGCCCGCAGTATAAAGACCCCGCGCAGCGGGGGCAAGATTCCGGAGGTAACTTGTTGTCATTTTGCGACAGGGCGGGTCCGGGGTAGAGCCCACCCCGGCTTGCCTTCCGCGCGGCCAAACCTGCGGCCGGCGTGGGGAGTAGCCGCTGCCCGTGCCGCCGAGTGCCCTCCGCGCCGGTTCGCCCTGCCGTAGCCCGTGCGGGCGACTTGGGCTACCGCGCCACTTTACCGGACCAACCGATTCCGCTAGATTCTCGGGTCAGCCTCAATGGCTCCATGCAATGGGGAGGTCGAGCGACGCATCCGAGTAACGTCGGGAGGACGTGGTCGGCTGGGGCGTAACTGTGCCAGCCCACGGTGCGGGTCAACGGTCGCCGATTCCGCAGGCCGTGCCCGCCGGCCCGGGCGTGCCGCCGTTCCAGCTCTCCACCTGCGTGGTTGTCTGTAGCTTGACTCGCCACCGGCGCGGAGGCGGGGAAACGCTGTGTCGAAAGAGTGGGTTATCGCACCGGAGCCGCAGGGCAGCGCGCAGGCGGCGCGCCAGTGGGGGGTACCGCCGCTGGTCGCCCAACTGCTGCTGAACCGCGGGCTCTCCCCCCAGCAGCCCGTCGGGCCTTTTCTTTCACCCCAATTGAAGGACATCCACGAACCGCGTTTGCTTGCCGGTGCCGCGGCAGCCGCCGACCGCGTCGTGGCGGCCATTCAGGCGCGCCAACGCATCGTCATCTTCGGCGACTATGACGTGGACGGCACGGCCGGCGTGGCCATTCTGCTCCACGTGCTGCGTGCGGCCGAAGCGCAGGTCTCCTTCTACGTTCCGCATCGCATCGACGAGGGGTACGGTCTCAACCGCGAGGCGGCCCTGAAGCTGGTCGCGGAAGGGGCCGCGCTCATCATCACTGTCGATTGCGGCATCTCGGCCACCACGGTGGCACAGGACCTGCGCCAGGCCGGTGTGCCGCTCATTATCACCGATCACCACACGCCGGGGCCGGAACTGCCGGAGGCGGACGTGATCGTGCACCCGGCCGTGGGTGGCACGTATCCCAACCCGGATTTGTGTGGCGCCGGCGTGGCCTTCAAGCTGGCGTGGATGATCGCTCAGCGGCTCAGCGGTGCGCCGCGCGTCGCCCCCGGCTGGCGACAACTGCTGATCGATCTGCTACCGCTGGCCGCCCTGGGCACGATTGCCGATGTCGTTCCGTTGCTGGGCGAGAACCGCATCCTTGCCCGGCACGGTTTGAGCGCGCTGAGTCAGACGCCCTGGCCGGGGCTGCGGGCGCTGATCGAGGCCGCCGGTCTGAACGGGGCGCGGATCGACAGTTACGACGTGGGCTTCAAGCTGGCCCCGCGGATCAACGCAGCCGGGCGGATGGGGCATGCCCGCCTGGCCGTCGAGCTGCTTACTTGCGAGACGCCCGAGCGTGCCCGGGAGATCGCCCTGTACCTTGATGATCAGAACCGGCAGCGGCAGGCAACGGAAACACGTCTGACGCGGGAGGCCGGCGCGCTCGTGGAACGCGACGGGCTTGCCGGCGACGCGCACCGCGGCATCGTGCTGGCTGGCGCCAACTGGCACGCCGGCGTGCTGGGCATCGTGGCGGCCAAGCTGGTCGATCGCTATCACCGGCCTGCTGTGCTGATCTCGCTCAACGGCAGCGAGGGGCAGGGCTCAGCGCGCAGCGTGCGGCACTTCGACATGTTTGCCGCCCTGCACGCGTGCCGGGAGCACCTGCTGGCTTACGGCGGGCATGCGATGGCGGCCGGGCTGCGCATCAAGTCCGACTGCGTGCCCGCCTTCACGGAAGCGTTCGTGGCGCAGGCGAACCAGGCGCTGACCGGCGTGGACCTGGTGCCGAAGTTGCGGCTGGATGCGGCCGTGGATCTGACGGCCTTGACGCTGACCACCGCCGAAGTGGTGGCCAACCTGGGTCCCTTCGGTACGGGTAATCCCAAGCCGCGGCTGGCCACTCAATGGGTCGAGCTGGCGGACGAGCCGCGTTCGGTGGGGCGTGAGCAGAATCACTTGCAGGCGGTGTTCGCGCAGAACGGCGTGCAGATGCGGGGGATCGGCTTCGGCCTGGCCCCGTTGCTGGAGGACCTCAAGCAGCACCGCCGTTGCCGCGTCGCGTTCGAGCCGATGATCAACGACTTCAACGGCCGGCGCAGCGTCGAGATGCGCATCCTCGACGTCCAGTTCCCCGAAAAAGGGGACATCACTGATTATCCCTCAGCGTAAAAGGGGACATCACTGATTACGACCCACGCCCCTGTCGGGGCGTGGCGTCCAAGTCGCGTTTGCCGCGAATTCCACGTGAAATGTGGGAGCATCGGGGCGTTGGCGGTTGTTGACAGTGGCCCGCAACGCGCAGCCACGGTAAAATCAGTGATGTCCCCTTTTTGGTCCTGGTTCTTGACGGCCGGCGTCTGAGGCGGTAGCTTCGCCGGTATGCCCCGTACTGCCCGATCAACGGAGGCTGGTCTCATCTACCACGTGCTCAACCGCGGCAACGGGCGTATGTGCCTGTTTCACAAGGACGCCGACTATGCGGCCTTTGAAAGGGTGCTGGCGGAAGGGATCGAGCGATACCCCGTGGAACTGCTGACGTACTGTCTGATGAACAACCACTGGCACCTCGTCCTGCGGCCCAGGACCAACACCACCCTGGGCAGGTTCATGGGCTGGGTGGGGGTAACGCACGTTCGGCGACACCACGAGCACTATCACAGCCGCGGGGGCGGGCATCTGTACCAAGGCCGATTCAAGAGCTTCCCGGTGCAGGACGACGCTCACTTCCTGACGTTGTGTCGCTACGTCGAGGCGAACGCGTTGCGCGCGGGTGTGGTTCGCCGGGCCGAGGAGTGGCCGTGGGGCGCGCTGTACGCCCGCGAACGGAAGAGCAAGCCACTGGTGCTGGCAACTTGGCCGGTGCAGCGCCCGCCGGACTGGAAGCGGATGGTCAACACCGCCATCGGGGACACGGAACTGGACAAGCTGCGGATGAGCGTGTGCCGCGGGCGCCCCTGGGGGGCGGATGAATGGGTACAGCCTGTCGCGCAGCGCCTCGGGCTCGAATTCACGTTCCGCAACGCCGGCCGGCCGGTCACGCAGGGGGGAAAAAGGGGACATCACTGATTATCGACTATCGTGACGTAAATGCCTATTGCTGAAGGGTAAACGCTATAACCGTTGGTGATCCTGCGCAAACTCAGTGATGTCCCCTTTTTCTCTACGAGCCCGGCCGCAGCGGTTCGTAGGACCGGTTCTTCTCGTAAAGGTCGATCCGCGCCTGGATGCCGGCGGCGACCTGGTCCTCGCCGGCGGCACGGGCTAGGTTTAGGGCCTGCCTGGTGACCTCCAGCGCTTCGGAAAACCGCCCGGCCGCAGCGTAACTGATCCCCAGGACGTCGAGCGGCGCGAAAGCTCCGTACTTGGTCAAGTCGCACGCACGCTGGGCCAGTTCCACCGCTTTGCCGGCGTCGCGCTGCGCCGGGTCCGGCGCCAGGGCGAGCATCCAGGCCAGATCACCGAGCCGGCGGGGACTGTCGGGCTCGAGACGGTCGGCATGGGCGAGGCACGCGATGCCCTCGGCGCTTTTCCCTTGCAGAAACCACAGTTGCCCGAGCAAATCGAGGGCGGTGACGTCCTGCGGGTCAAGCTGGACCGCCAGGGCGAGATGCGCGATGGCCTCGTCGATACGGTTGCCCGCGGCCAGCGCCGTGCCCAGACAGTACTGGGCCGCAGCGTCCTTGGGATCGAGACGCACCGCCTCGGCCAGGTGCTCAATTCCCGATGTCAACTCGCCCTGATTGCACAGCAGGCTGCCCAGCATGCGGTGCGCGTCGGTCACCCCCGGCCGGTATTGTACTGCCAACGTGAGATTATGAATGGCGTCCGCCACCTGCCCGTGTCGTGCCTGCAACATCCCGAGGTTGTAATAGGGGCTTCCGTTGGCGGGATCCAACCGAATCGCCTCTTGCAGATGAGCGACGCCGTCCGCATGCAAGCCCTGATTTACCAGCAGCCCGCCCAGGTTGCTGTGCGCCACGGCGTTGCGTGGGTTCAGTTCCAGCGCCTTGCGATACTGTTGCGCCGCGCCGGCGACGTCCCGGCCGGCGTCCAGGAACGCATCCCCGGCCCGGACGTAAGACACGTCATCAAGGAACTCAGGGCGAATCCGGGCGATGGCCGTCGGTGCCGCGTTGACAAACTCCGGAATGTTCGCGGCCCGGTCCGGCGCCGTTAGACGCGACAACACCACCGCCGGGCTGCTGCGTCCCTCCTCGTCGATATGCGTGAGACAGAGCTGCGTGTAGTCGGAATATGCCTTCGACGAGAAGACCAGCCACTTGCCGTTGGGCGACCAACTGTGCCACGAGTTCATGCGGTTGGTGTTACAGCTCAGCCGCCGTGCCTCACCGCCCTCGGCCGGGATGATGTACAGCTCACTATCCGGCTGGAGCAGCATGTAGCTGCGGGCCTTGCAGAACACAATCCACCTGCCGTCCGGCGAGTACTTGGCGAAGTAGTTGCTCATGCCGTTCTGCGCCGCGCCCGCCAGCGGCTCGGCCAGGCCGCCCGCACCATCGTTGAAGGGAATGCGATACAGGTCGAAGAGGAACGTCTTGCCCTCCTCCAGAAACTCCGCGCATTCCTCCTTGGTGAGCAGCACGTTGCCCAGGTCCTGCCGCAGACGGTGAGCCTTGCTCCGCGCGAAGACTATATACTTGCCATCCGGGCTCCAGGCGGGGTTACTCTGTACATACTCCGGATCATCAGCACCGGGCAGGGCGCGGTACGTCTGCGCCGCCCGGTCATATACAGCCAGAATGCCGCGAATCGGAAAGAACAGTTGGGAAAACGCCCGCTCCGGCTTGGGCACGAACACGGACCGGTCCTTCACTGTGCTGATGGCGTACCGGCCGTCCGGCGACACCTGCGACAGCAGCCCGAAAGTCAACTGGCCGTCGTCCCTTCGGAAGTCGGTCCAGGTGATGATGTCGCTGGTGGCGAGGGTAATGTCTGCACGGATGGGCGTGAAGGCATACGAGCCCTTGTCGTTGGCGTAGTCCACGTCCATGCCGAGCATGGCGCCGTCCGCCGAGAACGAATGGCAGTTCCCGCAGACCGGCAGATTCTCCAGCACCACGGGCGGCGGCTCCAGAGCGGAGATGAGCCCGAAGCGCCAGCGAATCCTGCTGGGATCCTTGACGGCCTCCACAAACGGCAGGTTCACCTCGCGGTAGAAGAGCGGCGCGCCGACCTCGTCCTGGGACGTGCGGAACGTCACGCGCCCGCGGGAGAGGACCACGCGCGGCGCGGAGCGGTGGAAGCCGAGGATCATGGCCGTTGCCGGCTTCTCCCGCGAGCGCCACTTGATCTGCGCCCACAGCGTAGTGTCCGGCGTCCACTCTGGTGCTTTCGCGATGACACCGAGCCGGCCGGCCTGGTCCGCACACGTGATGGAGACGAGCCAAGTGTCCGCCTCGGGCTGACTTTCCCGCCAGCGAAAGGTCGGCGGCGCGATGTCTGGCGGAAAGAGCGTCTCCTTCCACGGGTAGTCAATGGTCAGCGCGGGATACTCCGCGTCTTCTCGGTAGCCCGCCAGCACGTCGGCCGGACGCACGTCCTCTTGTCGCGAACAGCCGACGTTCGCGAGGACCACGCCCAGTGCGAGAGTGCCCAAGCCGAGCACCCTCGACCTGAGCAGTGTGCGCCGCCCGCGGTGCTTTGCTTGCCCGGGTGGCCGTCCGAGCGCGGAATGCTGGCCGAGCAGTCTTCGCATACGCCGTACCGAACGCTTCGTTTTCCCCATGTCCGCCCCAGTCGGGCCGCGTTCGACCCGCGCCGAACATCTTCCGGACATCCCCGGACCGCTAGGATACCCGCGCAAACGCCGGGTGCCCACCGCAAGCTCAACAGCCGATACCGTCCGGTCCCATGGCGAAACCGACGCACGCGCCAAACCGAGGCAAGTAGCGTCGGCCCCCCGTGGCCGACGTAGAAGTTCTGCAGCAGCGCGCGCGATTCCGCGCCGCCGGCGCGGGGGCTCGGCCGCTGCCTGACCCCGACCTGCGTCGGGGTGGTTCGGATCGTCGGTGCCGAATCGCGCAAGGCGATTGGGCCTCCGCTGCCAGAGCACGCCCGGACGGCCCCTCCGCAACCCAGGGTTGCTACCGATGTCCGACCGTCTACCCCCGGAGCAACCACGGGCGAGACGCCCCTGCCACGGGCTGGGCGGCAAACCAGGCGGCCCGGGAGTGCCCGCGCCGAGTTTTTTGACAGACCGAGGGCCGGCCACGTCTAGTTGAGGGTGAGGGCCCATAACGGGTATGATGGCTCATGACACTAGGCGGCGGGCTCGGACCGCGAAGAACCGGTCGCTGCGACGCCGCCCCGAGCGGCAGTTCCCAGACGCGAGGAGACTCCCATGGCTACGGCACAGACAAGGTGGGTATCGGTGACATTGGGTATGGTCGGGGTATGGCTCGCGGTGACGCCGGGGGCGGCACGGGCCGGCACGTACTACTGGGACGGCAACGGGGCGTCGCCGCCGAGCGGGTGGTTCAGCACCAACCTGAACTGGAACCCGAACCAGGTTCCCGGCGCGGCCGACCTCGCGGTGTTCCAGCTTGGCAGCACGTACGAGGTGGCGTTCCCGTACAACCAGACGACGGACAGTCTTGAGGTTCGCGCCGGGGACGTGACGCTGGACTCCGTCGACCCTCACGTCAGGACCTACACGGTGGGATCGGACATCCTGGTTGACAGCGGCGGTCTGAATATCTACTCGCTCATCTTGACCACGCCCTTCGTGCAGGTGGACGACGGAGGCGAACTGCGACTTCAGGCGCCCGGCGTGGGGCATGCCGCGCGTCTGACGGCGGAGGGGCTGTATATATCCGACGACGGCCAGGTAACGGTGACGGACGGGGCGCGGCTCACGCTCAACTCCGCGCCCTACGACTGGTTAGTCGTTGGCTCGCATGGGACAGGCTGGCTGACGGTCGACGAGGGTGGAGAGGTGGAGAGCGCCAGCCTCGTGGTCATCGCCCCGGAAGCATACACCACGGGTAACTTGTGGGTGATCGGGCCGGACTCGTCGCTGTCGGTCGACTTGACCCTCCAGCTTGGGCCATTGGGTACCGGGCATCTTGTGATCACGGAGGGCGCCAGCGCGGACAGCGGCTGGGGCGAAATCGGGAAAGGAGACGCAACGGTGACGGGTCTCGACTCAAGCTGGACGATCGAAACCTACCTGTGCGTCGGGACTTGTCCCGGGCCCGGGCTGCAAGGACCGCGCACGCCGGACGAGGCCGCTCCAGACGACCTGTCGGTTGCCGAGCGGGATGGCACCGGGTACCTCGTGATCGAGCAAGGCGGGAGCGTCTCCGTGCCTAATGCGTGCGCCGGTTGCTGGCGCGGCGTGGAGCCCGAGGACGGCTTCGGCAACGGGTACATCACCGTCGATTCGTGGGGCTCTCTGGAGATCAGCGGGTCACTCGACATCGGCGGCAGTGACACGATTTCGGGCGGGGTAGGGTCCCTTACCGTGACTGGCGGCGGCACCGTGACCGTCGGTGACACCCTCACCGCCTGGAGCGACGGTCCGGCCACCAACGACGGGTGGGTACTCGTCGAGGACGGGCTCCTGCAAGCCGGGGAAATCCTCCTGCACCAGGGAACCTTGACCATCACCGGCGGGCGCGTTATCGCCGACACCATCAGTAGCGACCTCCTGACAAGTCCCACGTTGACCGGCGGCATGCTGACCGTGGGAGAGGTCTACGGGGATCTGGTGAACGACGGCGGTACGATCGCGCCGGGTACTCCGATCGGCTCGACCTTCGTACACACAGCCTTCACCCATAACTACGGCGACTTGCAGATCGAGATCACCGGGACGGACTCCAGTGAGTTCGACAACGTCGAAGCCGTGTGGGGGCCAAGCATCTGGGGTGACCTGCAAGTCATCTTCCGCCAACAATTCGTCCCGGAGCCAACCGACAGGTTCGTCATCCTGAAAAGCTCGTTGCCGGAAATCACCGGCTGGTTCTTCAACGCGGAGCGCTATGTGGCCGTCAGCAACGGCGGCGGCTTCAACGTGACGTACGGTCCGAAAAGCGTCGCCTTGAGCAACTACCGCTGGCAGTTTCCCTACCGGCTGCTGGACAACACAACGGACGAGGAGGACTCGGCGTTCATCGGCCCGCCTGACGATTACTATGAGGGCATCAGGGATTGTCGCGTCGACTATGACTGGGGCGTCCTGCGCGTCGTGGACGGACCGGGGAAGGACTTCAACGTCTACCAGCGCGACACCGGATCCTCGGAGTTCACCCAGATCGACGTGCTGCTCAGCAACGACGGCACCAACTGGGTCAGTGTCAAGAGCACCGAGGGGACCATGGCCGCACGCATCCCCGGCGATGAAGCCCACGGCAACACCAGCCTCATCAAGTCCTATGACCTGGCCGGGTCCGGACTCGGCGAGGTTCGCTACGTCCGCGTCGCGGGCACCTGGTACAGCGGCGGCGAGGGCTTCCACTTAGACGCCATGGGCGCGTTCCACCTCGTCGAGAGGCACTTCCCCACGGACATCAGCTGGAACACCACCGGCCAGCCGAACACGCTCTTTCTCGGCGCGCCGGATGACCAGTGGGTCGGCATCGGCGGGCAGATCGTCGAGTACGACTTCGGCCTCCTGCCGGTGGTCGACTGGCTCGGTCCGGACTTCAACATCTACGAGGTCGATTTCGGCGGCCCCGACTTCTCCCTCATGGACGTTTTCGTCAGTGATGACGGCGAGAACTGGGTCAGTGTGAAAGGGACCGAGGGACCCGTCGTGCGCATCCCCGGCGACGAGGCCCACGGCAACGACAACTTCGCCCGCTCGTATGACCTGGCCGGCTCCGGCTTCAGCGAAGTGCGCTACATTCGCATCGACGGCAACGGCGACGGACCGGGCGGCGGCAGCAACGGGCTCGACCTCGACGCCATCGGCGCCATCCACGTCCCGCATGCCTGGCCGACGCCCCACCTCGTCAGCAGCAACCCGGCCGACGGCTGGATCGACGCCCGCGTCCCGATTGACCCCGGTACGCTCGAGATACAAGGCTGGTGGAGTCTCGAGGTCACCTTCGACGGGGATGTGAACAATCTCATCCCCGGCGACTTCGCCGTGACCGAAACGTGCGTCAGCGGCGCCTGCGACGGCGCCGCGCCCGGAGTCTCCACCGTGCTGGCCACCTCCGGCACGACGGTGCACCTGGCCCTGGACCGCCCGATCGACCCCAAGGCGTGGACGGTCATCACCCTGCAGGGCGGGAACGCCACCGACCGCATCCGCCTCGGCTACCTGCCGGCTGACTCCGACAGCAGCGGCACCTCGAACGCCAACGACATTGTGCAGGTGATCAACCGGATCAACTCGGCCCTGGGAGGTGGTACGCCGGTGCTGCATCAGTCTGACATCAACCGGTCAGGTGCGGTGAACGTGACTGACATGATCGCGCTGATCAACCTGCTGAACGGCGCCTCCCCATACCCGGAGGCGTACTTCGGCAAGCAACTCCCGGCGCTGCCGTAGGGTGGGCACCGCCCACCACGGGAACGCGACGAAGCACACGTGGGGTGAGCACCGCCCACCACGGCGAAACCGCAGGCGACATCGTGGGGCGGGCTTTGCCCGCCCCGGGAAAGCCGGTGCCACACGGGAGGGCCCGAGCGCTTCCGCACCGATCCGTCAAGACCCGGTGAACGCCTCCTGGAACGTGGCGAAGTCCTCCAGGTCGATGTCGTTGTCATCGTCAAAGTCGAAGGCGGTCCGACACACCAGTGAGGGACCGGGACTGGCGTTGGGCCCGCTCAGGCACGCTACGAAGTCAGCGGCATCGTCCAGATCGATCGGGCCGTCCATGTTGTAGTCGCCGGTCACCGGCAGACCGTCGAACGGTGGGTGGTCCTTGGCCGCCTGGTACACCTCCGCGGGTCCCGCGGACAGTGGCTGCTGGGCCCAGGCGATGATGCGCAGGTTGCTGTACGTCCAGCCCGAGTTCAGTGTGACCGTGCGCGTGTCCACGACGCACTCTCCCGGCCGCAGACCGACATCGGCGGTGTTGGTGGCGACGCGGAACGTGTTCCGCGAGTAGCTCGGCGACGACGGGTAGTAATCCTGCACCACCACCGCATACAGGCGTACGGTGCGGGAGGTCGCCCCGGGCTCGAGGCACGCCCGGATCGTGATCTGGTACATCAGCCCGGACACCTGCTCAGCCCCGACGCGCAAAGTGACCGGCGTCGGCACCGCCTGGCGGGCGACGAACTTGCTGACGTAGGTGCTGATCGGCCAGGCATCCCACAGGCCGTCATAGGCGAACCACGGGATGCCGTCCGCCCAGATGTTGTAGAAGTTGCCCCGCGCCTCACCCCAGGCAACGGCGTAGGCATCCTGTTGGTGGTACTCGACCACGGCGAACGTGTTCGGATAAGTGTCGATCGTGCTGCTGACCACGGGACCCGCGGTGCCGCAGGTCCCTCACCACGTGCCTGTGAAGTACTCTCCCAGTACCATCCTCTCCGCCGCGCCGGCCGGCGCCGCGGTCAGCACGCCCATCGCCCCGGCGGCGCAGCCGATGAACAACCCCGCGCGCACTCCAACTCCAAGCGGACGATTTCGCAACACGTTATGCTCCCTTCAGAGAACGGGATCCCCCCAAACGCGTCCCGAGGTCCCCGGACCTCGTCCCCCAATCAGCCTGACGGCTGACTGACGGCGACCATTATACCACGCGGAGTGCGGACCGTTCCAGCGGCAAGTGGGCCCCTGCGCCGCGGTCTGGCAGATGCCAAGGAGCTCCACACAACAGGGAAACCGACACCGAGCCCAGGGTGGCGTTACCCGCAGGCGAGGCAGCATGCCCGACTGCCGGGCGTTACCTGGGCCCGCACGGCCTGGTAGCCGTGATGGGCCCCGGGTCACCACCACAAGAACGCGGCGCGCCTGCCTTTTTTGTTCTACCCACCTTCGAGTAGCGAGCGGTGCTCGCGCAGCTTCTCCAGCCCCTCAAAGATGCGGGACTTGGCGATCGACTCGGGCGCCGCCAGCACGACGAACTACGTCACCGCGCAGAACGGCGGGTTCCTGGCGTGTACCCTGATCGGGCGGTACCTGGAGGTGCGCGTGCAGCTCAACGCGGCCGAGCACAACAGCGTCTGGCCGACACTGCAAAGCCTGACGGCCTCCGGCTGCCTCGTGCTGCCTCAGAACTATGTAGACGAGTGCGACGACGAGGAGCAAGGCAACGGCATCCCAGACCACTGCGAGCCGGACTGCAACGACAACGGCTGGCCGGACTGGTGCGGTAGCGGGCTCGCGGGTCGGGGTGAAGTGCTATTTAATGTCTTGACTTCACACCAGGTGTCGGTGTAGCATATTCGGGCAGGTACATTTCCGAGTCAGAGGAGGCTTGAGCATGTGCGGGTGCAACGGATCGACGCCAGGTCGGGCGCGGGACTTCAGCGCGGCAGGCGCGGCATGGATCGTGGGCGCGGTGGTGCTCGTCGCGGCGGGGTGGGCAGCGCCAGCGCGGGCGGATGTGCAGTGGTTTCTGAACGACTATGACGGGTTCCTGGCGGCGGCCGGGGCGGTGCAGGAGATCGACTTCGAGACCTTGCCCGACGGGACTCCAAGCGTCCCGCGCACGCCCATTACGCCGGAGTTCAATTACACCAACCAGGGCGTGACGTTCTCGTCACCGAATCCCACCCTGGAAATCGGGGCCCTGTTTGAGGGGAACTTCCCTCTCGAGGCGTACGATCCTAGCTACGAGGACGCCTGGATCGTTGGCGACCTCGTGATTCCGGCGAGCGCAGTGGGCGTGTCGTTTCCGGGGACGACGGTTCTGTACGTTTACGATGCCGGCGGCGCACTGATGGATGCGCAATACTTCAGCGCTTCGGGCAACTTCTTCTTCCTCGGCTGCGTCTCGGATGTGCCGATCGGCAGCGCGGCGGCAACGTCTCTGAGCGAAGGGGAGATCGTGTGGTCATTCTGGTTCACACCCGTTCCTGAGCCGACGGGTCTTGTTCTTCTGATCACTGGTGCGGTGTGCTTCATCGCGCGCCGCGCGCGCTAAGGTCTTGCGGCACCCGCTTGGCGCGTGGATGCACTGCAAGACGGTCGCGCCCCATGCGCGCACTGTCATTCGCCGCACGTCGGTGCGCAAGGGTGCTCGGAAGCTCGGGCGCAGGTTTTCGGCGCGCGGCGCAGGCGCGCCGACATTCTCGATGGTGCTTGCAACTCGTATCGCGTTAGGGAACAACAGAAGGAGAGAGGGACATGCACGGTTGTTTGGCACGGAGCATCGCACTGGGCGTGGCGGTAGGTCTCCTGTACGGTTCGCTTGCTTTTGGCGACTGTCCGTCGGTAACGTTCTCGAAGACATGGACGACCACCGGCGACTTTGACGAAGGCTGGTATGTCAACGCCAACGGGGGTAACGACGAGCTGCAGATCAACGGAGTCGCTGACCTTCCCCCGTACATATGGGTTGCCTGCTCAGATCGCGGCACAGTGGTCCGGATCGCGACCCGAGCGCACTACTCCCCACTTCACGATCCACCTCAGGTCAGCATCGGGCAGATACTTGGTGAATACAGCACGGCCCCCGACACCTTCCAGAAACGTCCCTCGCGAACGACCGTGGACTTCGACGGCAACGTATGGGTGGGCAACCGCGGCATTGACGGAACACCGTGGATCGACGATTCCGTGGTTAAGGTCGGCACGGGCGCAGCGTATCAGTGGGTCGATCGGGACCCGGATGGAGAGGGACCGGAGCTGCCGAACGGTGTCATCGACACTTCGACCGAGTACGGCACCGTGCTGGGGTGGCTGCCAAGTGGCGCACCGCGCGATGAGCTGGTGCTCCTGTTTCGAGGCGTTCCCACCAGCGGTGTACGCACCGTTGCTGTCGACCGCAGCAACAACGTCTGGATCGGTGGATATGAAGATTCAGAGCATGGACTCCTCGATGGACGGACAGGAGCCACGATTCGCGAGTTCGTGGATATGGATTGCGGTGGGTACGGAGGCCTCATAGATCGGCGCGGTGTTCTCTGGTCCTCTCATCGGAACAACAGCCGGTTACTATGCTTTGACGTGGGCAGCGAGCGGGAGACGTGTCTCCCAGTAGGGCACTCCTACGGGCTTGCGGTTGACTTGGATGGGATGATCTGGAACACCCGTGAAGTCGACGCCACCGTTCGCAAGATCGACCCGCTCACGTGGCGCATGTGGGAGTTTTCGACCGGCGGGTTGCACAGTAAAGGAGTATCGGTTACTCCCGTGGACAACCACGTGTGGATTGCCAATCAGAGCTCGCACACGGTGAGTCGCCTCGACAGCGATGGAACCCTATTGAAGGTGATTGCATTGGATCAGGGTATCGCTCCGCCCGGTAAGCTCCCGACCGGCGTGGCCGTAGACGCTGACGGCTTCGTGTGGGTCACCAACCGGGGTGAGGGCGAGATTCCCTCAACAGTCATGCGCATCGACCCGAATGGAGGCCTGGACGGGCTCGGGGCGGTGGATACGGACCACATCGTGAACTTGGGCGTGGGCGCGGACGCCTACAACTACAGTGACATGACGGGGATGAGTCTGATGTGGACGGTGGCGCCCGCGGGGACGTGGCTGGGCGTCGTCGATGCGGGGGAGGGCAATGAAGAGTTCACCTGGGAGCGCATCTCCTGGGAGGCGACGCCGGGCGACGGGACGGTGCTGGTCCAGGCATGGGCGGCCAACGTGGATACCGACCTCGGGGCCGCGAGCACGACGAACTACGTCACCGCGCAGAACGGCGGGTTCCTCGCATGTACGCTGATCGGGCGGTACCTGGAAGTGCGCGTGCAGCTCAACGCGGCCGAGCACAACAGCGTCTGGCCGACGCTGCAAAGCCTGACGGCCTCGGGGTGCCTGGTCCTCGAGGATGACTATGTTGATGAGTGCGATGACGAGGAGGAGGGGAACGGCATCCCCGACCACTGCGAGCCGGACTGCAACGACAATGGCTGGCCGGACTCGTGCGACATCGAGTACGGACCCAGCTACGACTGCAACGGCAACGACGTGCCGGACGAGTGCGAGGACTGTGACGCGAACGGCGTGCCCGACTACTGCGAGGTCAATTGCAGCGCCTGCCCGAACTGCACGAGTTGCGTGACGCAGGATGACTGCAACGGGAACGGGATCCCTGATCCGTGGGACATCGCCTGCACGGGGGCCTGGGCGGACTGTCCGGGGTGCGGGGATAGCGAGGACTGCAACGAGAACGACGGCCCGGGCGGCCGTCGCCGGGTTGGCTCAGCGCCTGGTGCAGGACGGCGGCAAGTTCGTGTCATACTGAATATGCGTGCCCAACACCGTAGGCTTGAACGCTGCTTTGGGGCGGCGGGCAGGCTCCAGGGTGGCCTTTTAAGAGATTCTCAGCGTTTTCACACGCCGCGCGCAACGTTTCCGCGTCATGTATGACAGAGAGGATGGGGGAGCCGTGTACCCGACCCGA
>JAKQDH010000101.1 GCA_029558835.1 Planctomycetota bacterium
AGGCGCAGGCCGAGGCCCTTCCAGCCGTGGCGGATCCACCGGGGGTCCTGCGTGGCGATGAAGCTGGGCGTCGAGCCGGTGTCGCCGAGGACGGCGCCGTGGGTGCGCAGCCCGGTGGCGACGGTCGCTTCCATCGACGACTCGCCCCGAGCGGCGATGACACGGCGGAGTGCAGCTTCGGTGAGGCGGAGGCGTTCCCCGGCCCGCAGCGGCACGGTGGAGTCCTTGCCGTCCGAGGACCGGGCGTAGCCGGTGTGGCCGGGCCCGTAGCGAGGCAGGGCGAAGAAGGCGGCGTGGTTCACGCGCCCGGCGGCGACCTCGTCGAAGCGGATGAAATGCGGCATCTGCGGGATGTGGGCGGCGACCACACCTCGCGGCTGGCCCGCTGCGTCCCACGCCTTGGTCGTGTCCCACACCGCGATGCCGGGCCCGCCGCCGTCCCAGCCGACAGTCCACTCGGCGCCGAACATGGGGGTGTGCTCCAGTTGGATCATCTCGACCAGACGTCCGGCGTCGGGGCGCCACAGGTAGGCGTGCTGGTCCCACGCTCCCTGCGGGTCGCCTTCGCGTCGGACGACAGGCGGCATCGTGACCGCCTCGATCGGGTGCTCGATCGACACCGGCACCTGCCACGTCCAGAACAGGAAGCGGCGGGTCTCGGTGCGGATGACCGGCGGTCGCCCGCGGTCCAGCACGAGCTGGGCGCGGGCGTCGGTGCCGGGAACCTGCAGCGGCATCCCGCGTGTGGCGCCTTGGTAGACGCCGTTGGGGACGCCGAGGTCGATCGGCGTGTCGAGGTCGGGGCGGGACAGGGCGGCGGTGCGGACCTCGTCGACCGTGGCAGTGGTGATGTCGGTGCGCCACGGCGTCAGCCAGTCGTGCCACGGCACGGCGCTGGGAGCGAGGTCGGGGCACGGCTCGGGCGCCCAGCCTGGTGGGACGGGTGCGGGGAGGAGTCCGCCCCCGAGCTGTTCGCGGACGGTGATGGGCATCAGATGACCTGCCGGCCCGCCATCGCGAGGCTCATCAGGTACAGCGGTGGGACCGGGAACGGCGTCACCTTCTCGACGCCGGACCGCTGCTGCCATTCGGGGCCGGTGAGGTGGTGCATGTGGGTGGCGGACACGGCCCAGATGGCGCCGCTCTCGTTGTCTCGGAGCACCATGTCGTCTCCTCCGTTCGGGACGGTCGCTGGTTGCGGCTGGGGTGATGGCGTGCCGGGCGGGACGGGCACGGGTCGCTGCTGGACGTCCGACGCTGCGAGCATCGCGACGAGCTGCCGGGCCCGCTCGACGGTGCCGCGGAACTCGAAGTGCATCGGGTCCGGGTTGCCGAACTCACCGCCCCACGACCATCCCCACTGGAGGAACAGGGAGATGAGCCAGGCGGGCGGGACCCGGCGTCGTTGGCCTTGCGGGTACTCCTGGGCGTCGATGTCGACCGCTGCGCCTGCCGAGTGGTACGACCAGCTGCTCGACCCGGCGATGCGGCGGACGTTGTAGCCCCAGTCGTCGTCGACGTCTGAGGGTCCGTGGTCGAACAGGTAGCCGCGGCGTTCGGCTTCGCCGACGACCCAGGCGAGGATCGGTGCAAGCTCCCGATGGACCTGCCAGCGGGCGCCGCTGATCGGTGCCCGCACCCACACCATCTGCGAGGCATCGCGGTTCGGGCGAGGGAACGTGCTCATCCTTCGACGTCCCGGCGGAGGATGACGATCTGTTGGCGGAGCTCGGCGACCTCGGTGCGCACCGCTGCCAGTTCGATGCGACAGTCGTGTTCGCTGGCGCGGAACGTCTCGGCCCATTCGCGGGCTTCGCGCAGCATCTCGGTCGTGGCGTCGGACTGCTTCGCGCGTTGGGTGCCGACGAAGCCGAGGACGGCGACGACGGCCGCGGTGACGGCGCCCCAGAATGCGGGGGAGTCAGGCATGTGATGTCCACTCCCTGGTCGGCACGGATCGCAGTGGTGAGGCGAGCATGGCGGCGCACCACCCGCAGATGAGCCCGGCGCTTCCGACTTGCCAGAACTGTCGGCCCATCGGGACGCCGTCTGCGATGGAGGTGGCGATGCCCATGACTTGGACGACGGCGAGGACGCCGAGTGCGGCGCGGGTGCAGCGATCGTGGCCGGTGATGGCGGCGACGGCGGAGGTGGCGAGGACGAGCGTCCAGGCG
>JAKQDH010000108.1 GCA_029558835.1 Planctomycetota bacterium
GCCAGCAGGTCCGAGCCGTCCAGCTGGTCCAGGTCCATCGCCGAAAGCGCCAGCAGGAGCTTGGACTCGACGGCGGCGGCGCTGTCCGGCATTTCCAGGCTCCGGTACGACCCGGCCAGGTGCCGCAGCACCTCGCTGTCATCCGGATTCTCTCGGGCGTAGATGCCAAAGGTGTTCACCGCCTCGCGGAAGTTGCCGCGGCGCTGCTGGATGGCACCAAGATTGAGGAGCAGCGCCTTGCGCTCCTCGACCATGGTGCTGTCGTCGACCGTCGCATCCACCGCCAGCCGGAAATAGACCGCGGCGCTGTCATTGGCCGACTCGTTGGCATAGATCACGCCGAGGTTCATGAACGCGTGCGGCAGGCCCCTGAACGCATGGTTGGCCCGGCGATACAGCACCTTGGCCGAGTCGAGGTCCTCGGCATTCTGCTTCTCGATGCCGGCGTTGGTGAGCACCCCCCAGGCGTTCTGCCGGTAGGAGTTCATGTCCGGCTCGCAATCCGGCAGCAGCGCCTCGGCCTTGGTCCACGCCGAATCCATCCCGGCCAGGTCGCCGCGAATCAGGTGGTACCGGCCCAGGTAATAGAGCCCTGCGCCATTCGCGGGATTGGCGGTGAGGACTTCCTGGAGCGCCTTGAGCGCGTCGGCCATCCCCTTGGCCTTCTTGTCGTCAGCCTTCTCCTCGATCGCGGCCTTCAGGCCCCGCTGGGCGGCGCTGAGCTTCGAATCCATGGACATCGGGCAGAGGGGGATCACGAACCGGTCGCCCTGGGAGGCGGCGACACGGGCGTCGACGACGCCGGTCTGCTGGGCCGACAGCGGCGCGGCGAGGAGGAGGGCCAGGCCGAGCCCGGCGCCAAGTTGCTTGATCATGCCAACTCCTTGAGTACGTGCATCCACCCGGCGACCGAGGTGCCATCCAGGCGAGGAGAACGGGGACAAACAGCGCAAGGGCATGTGCGCCACCGGATTAGGAGACGTCCACGACCTGCAGGGTTGCACCAAACGCCGAGCCCACTCCCTCAGGGACGCCACCAGTCGTCCGCAGGTCTCCGAGGTGGGACAAGCCCTAAATATCGCTCAGGATTGCCCCTCAGGCAAATTCCCGGCATCCCGGTATAACCACCCAGCTCCAGTGTTGAAGACCACGATCCGCTCGGTGGCCGCCACCACACCGCGCTCGATGAGGGCCCGCAAGGCTGCGATCGCCGCGCCACCCTCCGGGGCGAAGTCGATGCCCTCCAGGGTGGCCCCGAGCCGGGCATCCGCCTCGAGATCGGCATCATCCACTGCGACCGCTCCCCCCCCGCTCTCCCGGAGCGCCCGGAGCATCAATCGATCGCCCAGAGGCCCCGGCACGCGCAACCCACTCGCCACCGTCCAGGGGTCGGGCCACGGATCGCACCCCTCCGCCCCGGACTCGAACGCGCGCACCACCGGGGCACAACCGCTGGACTGGACGCTGTACATTCGCGGCATCTTGGCGGAGACCCAGCCGGCGTCGCGGAGTTCCGCGAACGCCTTCCACATCCCGATCAGCCCGGTGCCGCCACCGGTGGGGTACAGGATCACGTCCGGGAGCTCCCAGTCCAGTTGCGCTGCGATCTCAAGCCCCAGGGTCTTCTTGCCCTCGATGCGGTACGGTTCGCGCAGGGTCGAAAGGTCCATGGCGCCGGTTTCGGCTGAGTAGGCCCGGCTCGCCTTGCCGCAGTCCCCGATATGGCCATCGAGCAACACCAGGTCGCCCCCGGTGAGGGCAATCTGCGACAGGATCGTCTTCGGCGTCGTGCGCGGCGCGTACACCCGCACCTTCGCCCCCGCCCGGGCTCCATACGCCGCTGCCGCCACCCCGGCGTTGCCGGCCGTTGGCAGGGTGAACGCAGTGGCGCCGGACCCAACCGCCCTCGTGATGGCCGCAGAAAGCCCCCTGGCCTTGAAGGAGCCCGTCGGGTTGGGGGCTTCATCCTTGACCCAGAGGTCGTTGCAGCCCAAGGCCTTGCCGAGCCGCGGCACCGGGAGCAGGGGGGTGTCTCCTTCGCCGAGGGAGACCGGCAACTCCCCCGGCATGAGGGGGAGGAAGCTCCGGAATCGCCACATTCCCTGCCCCCCGCCGCCGCTGGAGCGTTCGCTCGCAGGGTGATCCCGCGGCGCGTAGCGCACCAGCCACGGCCGGCCACACTCGCACACGGTCGGCAATCCCGCCGCCTCGGCGGTGGCCGTGCACTCGGAGCACTCCAGGGTCCAGTCGGGCGCGGTCATCAGGATCCAGTCGGTTGCAGGGTCAGGCCGTCTCGGAACCACCGGCGGCCAGATGCTTCGCAATTCGCTCCGCCAGCGTGGCGGAGATCCCAGGAACGGTCGCGATCTCGGCGATGCTCGCCGTGCGCACCCCGGCCAGGCTGCCGAACCGCTCGATCAGGGCCCGACGCCGGGCCGCGCCAATCCCCGGGATGCCCAGCAACTCCGAGGTCAGCGTCCGCTGGCTGCGGCGCTTCCGGCTGTAGGCCAGCCCGAATCGGTGCGCTTCATCCCGGGCCCGCTGGAGCAGCCGCAACGAGGGGCTGCGGCGCGACAGCCGCAGGGGCTCGGGACGCCCGGGGAGGTACACCTCTTCCTCCCGCTTGGCGAGGCTGATGATCGGGAGCTCAGGCAGCCCGAGGGATACGGCGGCGTCCACGGCGGCGTTGAGTTGCCCCTTGCCGCCGTCGATCACCACGAGGTCCGGCAGGGGCCGCTGCTCGCCCTGCCGCCGGACGAGGTACCGGGTGAGCACCTCATGGATGGCGGCGTAGTCATCCTGCTGGGCCAGTCCCTTGATCTTGAACTTGCGGTATTCCGCCTTGCGGGGCCGCCCTCCCTCGAAGCAGACCAGCGACCCCACGGTGTCCCGCCCCTGGTTCGTGCTGATGTCGATGCAGATCATGGTCCTGGGCAACTCGGTCATGCCCAGGTCTCGGCCGAGTGCATACACCGGGTCGGCAGCACGCTCCTCGGTTTCGAAGGATTCCATCCGGAGGCTTTCCATCAGGTGCCGGGCGTTCTGGTCCGCCAGGTCCCGCCAACGCCCCGCCGTCCCACGCAACGGCACATGGACCTGGCGCTCCGGGATGAGCGACTCGATCACCTCGACCTCGGCGGGAGGGAACGGGAGTACCAGCCGTCGGGCCCCGCCCGGGGCGGGCACATAGAATCGCACGAGGAACGCTGCCAGCACCGCCTCGTCGGGCTCCTCCTCCAGGTTCTCCAGGAACCGGTGCTCGCGGGCCATGACCCGGCCGTCACGGATCCGGAACACGACCGCCACCGCATCGTCGCCGTCGCGGGCATATCCGACCACGTCGGCGTCGCCGGTGCCCGCGATCTCGACCGTGCCCGGCGCATCCAGCTGGTCGAGCCACTTGAGCGTGTCGCGGAGCTCCCTGGCGCGCTCGAAATCCTCCCGCTCGCTGGCGGCGACCATCAGGGCCCGCACCTTGCCCCGCAGGTCCACGGTGTGGCCCTCGAGGAACGCCAGCACCTCGGCGATCATGGCCCGGTAGGACGCCTCGCCCTGCCACCCGACGCACGGTGCCAGGCAGCGGCCAATGTGATGATCCAGGCAGGGGCGCTCGCGCCGCTCGCGCGGAATGTCATCGCTGCAGCTGCGCACGGTGAACATCCGGCGGATCAGCCCCAGGGCGCGCCGCATCTCGCCGACGTCGGTGTAGGGCCCGAAGTAGCGGCCCCCGGCGATGTCGGTCCTGCGGGTCACCAGGACGCGGGGGAAGCGCTCCTGCATCGTCACCACGATGGAGGGATAGCTCTTGTCGTCCTTGAGCCTGACATTGAATCGGGGCTGGTGCTCCTTGATCAGGTTGTTCTCGAGCAGCAGTGCGTCCGCCTCGGTGGCCACGACAATCGTTTCCACATCCTCGATCAGGCGGACGAGGAGCTGGTTCTTGGGACTCGTGGCGTGGTCGGAGCTGAAGTACGATCGCGCCCTGGAACGCAGGTTCTGCGCCTTCCCCACGTACAGCACCTTCCCGGCGGCATCCTTCCACAGGTAGACCCCCGGCCCGGATGGCAGGGTTTCGAGCTTGCGGCGGAGCACCTCGTCAGGCACCGCGCCGACTCCTCGACACCAGTAGCCGTGCCTCGGGGATCTTGAGCAACCAGGTGAGGATCAGGTAGACGCCCGCGGTGACGCCTAGCACGACGATGCCGCCACCGAGCGATCCCAGGCGCAAGGCACCCGCACCGATCAGGATCCAGCCAGTGGCCATCGCTCCGGCCGTGGCGCCCCACAGGAGGGCGACATACCGGACCCCAAAGCGCGCCGTCCCGATCCTGCGGGCCAGCGACCGGCGCAGCATCCAGAACTCGCTCCAGCCCGCGATCCCCCCGGCCAGCGTCAGTCCCGCGGCACCAATCCGGGGATCGAGCCCCAGTCGGGGTGGCAGGACCAGGCCGAGCAGGACGCCCAGGGCCACGCCGACCGCCATGCGCACGGAGGCGAATCGAAATGGCGTCCGGGTGTCGCCGAGCGCAAAGAACGCCGAGGAGGTGAGCCGGGCGGCGGTCGTGGCCAGGAGGCCGAGCGCTGATCCTGCCAGGATCAGCCAGACATAGGCGCTGTCCCGGGCGGTAAACGCCCCGGTCTGGAACACGGCTCCGCTGATGACCTGGCCGAGCGCCAGGAACGCCCCCGCCGACGGGATCACGTAGAAGGCGATCCGGCGCCACCCCGATTCCAGCCTCTGGCGGATGGCCTCGTGGCGGCTGTCATCGCCGCGCTCCCTGGACATGGCCGGCAACTCGGCCGCCGATACCGACATCCCGAACAGGCTGACGGGGAGCACCCCGATCATCTGGGCGCTCGCGAGCGCGGTGACCGCACCGGTTCCCAGGAAGCTGGCGATCAGCATGTCCACCCAGGCACTGATCTGCACCACGCCGCGGGTCAGCAGTGCGGGCCCGAAATTGCGCACCACCGTCTTCACCCCGCCAACGGTTCCGGGGTGAGCCGTGCCGCGGGTGAACCGGCGCACTGAAGGCACCTGGACCGCCACCTGGAGGATGCTGCCAAGCACCGCGGCCCAGGCGATGAGCACCGTCAGGTCCGCCGGGGCGCGGCCCGGCGCCACCAGGAGCGTACTGGCGATGATGGTGACGTTCCACGCCACCGGCGCGGCGTACGAGAGAAAGAACCGGCCGTGGCTGTTGAGAATTCCGAGGCACCAAGCCGAGACGACCAGGATCCCGATCCCCGGAAAGAGGACCCGGACCAGCTGGACGGTCAGCTCCCGCTTGGCCCCCTCGAAACCGCCAAAGAGCAGGTCCACGAGGATGGGCGCCCCCAGCACCCCGAGGAGCACCAGGATGGAGGTGACCAGTGCGAGGAGGCCGAGCGTCGCGCGCGCGACGTGGGTCGCCTCGGGGTCCCTTCCCTCGGCCCGCAAGCGGGCATAGACCGGGATGAATGATGCCGAGAGGGAACCTTCGCCCAGCAGGTTCTGGAGAAGGTTGGGGATCCGAAAGGCCGCCGAGAGTGCGTCGGCGGCGTCGCCAAGGCCGAGATAGTGGGCGAAGACACGCTGCCGTACGAGGCCCGCAATCCGACTGAGGAGGATGCCGGCTGCAACGAGCAGTGCGGCGCCGCGGTCCCGGGAGCTCAGGGGATGTCGGCGGGCGGGAGGGACGGTCGTTGGGGTGGCTGGTCCTCGAGCAGCCGCTGCAGGAACTGGTTCTCCTCGCGGAGGAGTTCGACCGAGCGACTCAGGTCGTCCACGTCACCCTCGAGCAGGTCCACCTTGCGTACCAGGGCCGCCAGATCGGGGGAGACCTGATCCTCGCCCCCGAGGCGACGCGCCAATGCCCTCCCGATCGGGGAGTCGACCAGGATGCCCACGACCGGAATCATGAGCGCCACGAGGATGATAAGGCCAAGCCACATGGGTCGAGTCTAGGCGGGAAAGGGCGCGCCTTCAAGGGCGCTGGCGTACCAGGCAGTGGCCGCCTCGAGGATCCCCTGCAGCACAGCCTCCCCGTGGTGGGCAAGAAAGGGCGCCACCGTCAGCACCCGCTCCTGGGGGCTGCCGCCTGGCCGGAGCGAGCCGAGGACTCGGTGCACCTGGCGAAGCTCGGTGTCCTCCCGGGCGCGGAGACGGCGCAGGATGCGCGTCTCAAGGTCCCGGACGGCCCAATCCATCTGGCGCCGGGCGTTCGCCACCGGGCCGGCCAGGGTGGGGTCAATTTCCAGTGCCGACGGCTCCACCCGATCGACGAGTTCCCCGGCGACGCGACCCAGCTCAGCCAGGGCCCCGGCCACGCTTGCCGGCAGCCTGCTTCGGATGATCCGTTGCTCGAGCGCCGATGACTGGGTGATCGCTTCCCCGACCGTGGCGCCGAACTTGGCCAGCATTCGCTCCACATGGGGCTCCACGATGACTCCCGACCAGCGCGGCACTGGGGTCTGCTGCCAGGTGCCCGTCTGCTCGTAGACGGGCCCGGTCATCTCGAGGTACCGGAGTTCCCCCGGCCCACCCACATAGGCCACGGTCGGCAGGAGCGCGCTCTCGAGGACCGGACGAAGGAGCACGCTCGCCGACAGGCGCTGCGGGTCGCGTGCCGCGATAGCGGCGAGTTCCTCCCCCGAATGGAAATCCCCACCCCGACGCGTCACGAAACCCTCGCCCTGCGGGACGAGGCGGTCCCGTCCCAGGCGGTCCTCCAGGAAGACCAGGCTGGCTCCATCGCCGACCACGACCGGTGGCGACTCCCCCGCCGCCTCGTAGCGCGCCGCCACCTTGGCCAGCGCCGCATCGAGGGGCCCGGCTGCCGCGAGGGCCTGGAGCAGGAAGGGCGCGGCAGCCCGCTTGAAGGTCGGGTGGGTGCTGTCCAGGCAGACGATGCCGAACGGCGCCAGCAACTCGGCCAGTGCCGCTCCATAGGCGCCGGAAATCGTGGCGTCCGGCCGGTAGTGCCGCGTCAGCCAGGCACGGACATGATCACGATGGGGGGCGGCCGGAATGCCGTCCAGGAACTGACCGAGCAGTGTTTCGATGGTCCCGCCGAGCGGCTCGCGGTACATCGGCCGCATCGGGGCATCCGCCGCTCGTGCGGGGAGTGAGACCGATTCCAGGGTGCCATCCGGGCCCACCCAACTGGCGCTGGCGGCCTCGGCATAGTCGTGGTCATCGCCGGCCGCCCAGAAGACCGGTCGAACCGGTCGGTTCCACGCCTGGCGGAGGTGGCCCGCCAGCGCCGCGGCGGAGAGGGCCTTGTGGATCGTGTACAGCGGCCCGGTGAAGAGTCCGGCCTGCTGCCCGGTCGTGACCACGGTCAGGTCGGGATCGGCCAGCTGCCCCACCAGCGCCTCGACACCGGGCGCCGGGATGATGGCATCGCGGAGCCAGGCAAGTGAGCCACCCGGGCGCTCGCGAGGAAGCGCCGACGGGCCGTCCAGGGGCGTGGGGTGGAGTCGCATCAGCCTCGCCCCAACCGGGTCGCAGCGGAATGCCGGGGACATCGTCCCCCGCCGGCCGGAGGCATCGCTTCAGGGGCCACGATCATCTCCCTTGTGGTACGGCTCCCCGCGCAGGATCGTGAAGGCGCGGTAGACCTGCTCCACCACGACCACTCGGGCCAGTTCATGCGGCAGCGTGAGCGGACCGAGGCTCCAGCGATGGTGTGCCCGCTCGAGCAGGGCGTCCTCCAGCCCGACGGCCCCGCCAATGATGAAGGTCGGCGAGCGCCCACCGTCACGCCAACCCTCGAGGCGATGGGCGAGTCCCTCGCTTGACCATCCTTCGCCCCGCAGGTCGAGGGCGATCGTCAGGGCCCCTGCCGGCAGCGCTGCCCGGAGGGACTTGGCCTCCTCCCGGCGCTGGACCGGGGGCGGCCCCGCGCGGGCCGCCTCGCGTACTTCCACCTCCCGCAATTCGCCCACCCGCCGCAGCCTGAGGAGGTACTCGTCGGCGGCGGACCGATAGGAGGGCCGCAACCGGCCGACGGCGAGGAGCGTGAGCCTCAAGGCTCAGGCGTACATGCCGCGCAGGCGGTGGACGGCGGCGACGCGATTGATCGCCACCATGTAGGCGGCGGTGCGCATCGTCACCCCGTGCTTGTCGGCCATGTCGGCGACGGCCGCAAAGGACTCGACCATGATCCGTTCCAGCCGCTGGTTGACCATCTCCTCGTCCCAGAAGTAGCCGCCGCGGTCCTGGACCCACTCGAAATAGCTGACGGTGACCCCCCCGGCGTTGGCGAGGATGTCGGGCACGACGTGGACCCCCTTCTCGGCGAGGATCGCATCGGCCTTGGCGGTCGTCGGCCCGTTGGCGCCCTCGGTGATGATCTTCGCCTTGATGTCCGCCGCGTTCTTGGAGGTGATCACGTTCTCCAGCGCCGCGGGCACGAGGACGTCGCAATCGAGCAGCAGGAGTTCCGCATTGGTGATGTGGTCGGCCTTGGTGTAGGTCCGGAGGAACCGGTGCTGCCGGACATGCTCGAGCACGTCGGGCAGGTCGAGTCCAGCTGGATCGTAGAGGCCGCCGTCCTTGTCGCTGACGGCGACGATCTTCATGCCCTCGCGGGCCATCAGGGTGGCGCTGATGGAGCCGACATTCCCGAACCCCTGAACGGCAACCCGGGTGCCCTCGATCGGCATGCCGGCCTTTTTGAGGGCCTCGCGGGTGACGATCATGCAGCCGCGTCCGGTGGCTTCCCGGCGGCCATGCGAGCCACCCATCTCGATCGGCTTGCCGGTCACCACCGCCGTCACCGTGTGGCGCTTGTGCATCGAGTAGGTGTCCATGATCCACGCCATCACCCGTTCGTTGGTGTTGACGTCGGGCGCCGGCACGTCGGAATCGGGGCGGAGGATCTCGATGATGTTCGCCGTGTAGCGGCGCGTCAGGCGCTCCAGCTCGCCCGCGGACATGTGGGTCGGGTCGCAGATGACCCCGCCCTTGGCGCCCCCGAACGGCACGTTGACGACCGCGCACTTCCAGGTCATCCAGGCCGCCAGCGCGCGGACCACGTCGATGGTCTCGTCCGCGTGCCAGCGTACCCCGCCGCGCGTCGGCCCGCGCGCCCAGTTGTACTGCACCCGATGGGCCGGAAAGACCCGCACCGCGCCGGAGTCCATCTTCACCGGCAGCATCATGCGGTACTCGCGCATCGGACAGCGCAGCAGGGCGCGCGTCGCCTGATCGAGACCCAGGCGGGCGGCGGCCTCATCCAGTTGCAGTTGCGCGCTCTCAAAGGGGTTCAACTCAGGCATGCTGCGAACGCCTCCCTACTTACGCGCACCACCTGCGGTTCGCGTCACCAGGCCTGGTTTCAGGAAGCCGCCGTGGGCCCGCGCTGCCCGCTTAGGCTCCCGCCCGGTGGCGCGGCCCCCCTTTCCCGCGAGTCCATCCCCTGCAAGAACCGCGCCACTTCGCCGCCGCAGCCGCGCGGCTCGGACACAGGAGCGTGGCCACGCGGACCAGGACCGGCTGGTCACCCGCCGCGGATTCGCCGTTGGCGGCCCGTTGCAGAAGTAGCGTCGGCCCCCCCCGCTGCCGACGTGGAGGGCCGCCAACGCACCGCCGGTCAGGGCGCCCGCGGTGGACCGACCGTTCTTCAGGCTGTCAGGCGTTACTTCACCGCGCCGACGCAGCTTCAGGACGACTGATGTGGGTGGCTGCGCTCATAAGCCGTACGCAACACCGGGTCGAGAATCTCCACCTCCGCGCCCCGCAGCAACTCCTGATACAACTCCTGCATGGCCGGCCCGATCCGTCGCCGCAGCAGGCGCCGCTCCAACTCGCCCCGCACGTTCTCAAGCGTTCTCGTTTCGGCCGGCAGGCGTTGCTCCAGACGCAACAGGTGATACCACTGCCCGAGGTGCACCGCCTCGGCCGCTTCGCTCGGCTGCAAGCGTTGCGCGGTCTCGCGCAGCGCCGCTGGCAGGTCGGGGTCGTCGAGCGCTAGCGGCGGCAGCAGACCGCCGGCCGCGGCCGTCACCAGGTTCGCGCTGTGCGTGCGCGCCGCTTCGGCGAAGTCCTTCCCGCGGGCCAACTCCGCCCGCACCCGGGCCACGTCGGCCGTCGTCGCCAACTGGATGTGCCGCAGTACCACCCGCTCGCCGTAGGCACGCTGCAACTCCGTCCGCAGGTCCGCCTCGCTGAAACTTGTGCGCGCCTGCGCCAGGGCCCGCAGGCAGGCGTTGCGTTCCATGCCCAGCATGAACTCGGCAAAGGACACGTTGCGTTCCGCCAGCACGGCGTCCAGCACCCGCCGGGCGGCGTCGCGGTCGAAGCCGCCTTCGGTCACCCCGGCCAGTGGATCGATCAGCAGACGCAGCGCCGCGTCGTACTCTGAGTCGATCTCCGCCTGACCAACGGTCAGACCGGCCGCCGTCACCCGTTGCCGGGCCGCTTCCAGAACCACGAGTTGCTCCAGCATGCCGGGTCCGTGGGCCTCGAGCAGCAGGTCGACCACGCGTTGCCGGGAGATGGGCTGTCCGTTGACGACGGCCAGCGGCGTTCCACCGGCGTCTGTCTTGCGTGAGGCGACCTGTGGAGCCGGGCTGCGCCGCCGGCCGGCCGCCTCGCCGAACGATGGGGCCGCCAGCTCGGGCCCGCTGGCGCAGCCGCCGAGACCCGCGAGCACCAGCCACCCCAGCCTTCTCCACCATCTGCTACCGTGTCGAAAGCGCCGTCGCACCGGAGACCTCGCTGAAATCGAGTTGGACCTTGGCCGCGCGAGTGCGACGGTACCGCACGCCCGTGACGTGGTCAACGACGCTGCCGGCGCTTGGCCGAGCGTTCGCCCGCGCCGTATCATGGGCAGCGTGCACAGACCCACTGAGTAGGACCATGCACATGGGAAACCGGGAGGGTGGCATGCCCCAGCCGAAGGCGCCGGCATGTTGTTGCAGCAGCGGCCCGTCGGAGGGGCGGCATGGCGGCGCTGCGCTTGGCCATGCCACCCTGCCCCCTGACCACCCTGACCTCGTTGTTGGTTTCCCTGATGTGTGGAGCTGCTTAGGGAGCGGTAGAATGAGCAGGGGTGGTGTCGGAGGCGGCACGACGTTCGCGCGCCCCCCCCGGGCGAGGAGAAGAACAGGGGCAGTAGTCCGACTCCCAGGGCCTGAAAGGCCCCGGCGCGGTGGTTGTCCCCGGCGGATGGCCCAGGTCCTTCGAACCTGCGAGACTGATGATGGCCGGGCATGTGCTCGGTGCCCCGGAACACGCTTACCCGCAAGTGCGGTCGCGGGAAAGCATGGCGCCCTCTTCGGACTGACACTCTGCACACGCAGACGCTGCTGAAACCTGCTTGGAGCGTACCAGGGACGACGAGGGATGAACGTGGACGCGGCGACGCAACCGGCAGAGGTCACGATCCTGGGCAGCGGCACCTCCCACGGCGTACCGATGATCGGCTGTGAGTGCCCGGTCTGCCGCTCGGGTGATCCACGCGACCGGCGGACGCGCTGCTCGATCTACGTCGAATCCGCCGGTCAGCGCCTGCTGATCGACACGGCCACCGAACTGCGCTTGCAGTGCGTCGCCTGTGGCATCAGCGCCGTGGACGCGATCCTCTTCACACATCACCATGCCGATCACGTCAGCGGCCTGGACGACGTCCGCCGGTTCAACTGGCTGACCGGCAGACCGGTGCGCTGCTACGGTACGGAACGCACACTGGTCCGCCTGCGCAAGATGTTCCGCTACGCCTTCGAGGACGACCCCGATTCCCTCCACAGCCGGCCGGCGCTTGATCCGGTCGTCATCGGACACGAGCCGTTCACCATTGGGGATGCGCTGGTGACCCCCATCCCGCTCGTGCATGGGCGGACCGAAGTGCTGGGCTTTCGATTCGGGGCGTTCGCGTATTGCACGGACTGCAACGAGATTCCGCCGGCCTCGCGCGCCCGGTTGGCGGGGCTGGAGGTGCTGGTGCTCGACGCGGTCCGTCGCCGGCCGCACCCGGCGCACTTCCACCTCGACCAAGCCGTGGAGGTGGCCCGCGAGATCGGCGCGCGCTGCACGTACTTCACGCACCTGGCCCACAGCCTGCCGCACGCCGAAGTGGAGGCCGGCCTGCCCGCCGGTATGGCCCTCGCCTACGACGGGCTGAAAATCCACGTTCCGTTACCACCATAGGCACTTCGGTCCGAACCGCGACGGCGAAAGGTTACCGAATCGGCGTTCGCGGAGTACTCAGACACCTCACGAGAGGTATGCTCCAGCCGAGCCGGCGGGTTCCGGAGGCAAGAGAAGGGCATTCTCGGGAATGCGCGGGGCGTATTCCGACAGCCCGGTCAGGGAGAGGCCGAGTCCCGACACCCGTGATGCTCGTGACTCGGCAGGCCTTCCCCGGGCGACGCCGACCCCGTGGACACGCGCGCCAGGAGTACGTTCTGCGCCGCGGGGGTTCACCTGCTGTCGGCTGGCTGAAGCCCCGTTGTCAGGGGCGGGCCAGCCCCCCCCTTTAACGGCAGGGGTCGGGCGAGGGGCATGCCGTGGCAGTACCGTCCTCGCCCGACCTCTTTTCGCCAAGGGGGAACGCTCAGCCGCCCCCTCAAGGTTCGTCCCATCGGGACGGCCTTACGTCAGAAGTCCTTCACGTCATCGGTGTTTCCCACCGGCAGGAACTCGTCCGCCTGGGTCGCATCGCCGGCGGTCCTGCTGCCGCCGGCTGCATGCTGCCCACCGGACTTGGGGTGAAGGTTGGCCTTCTTGATGTTGAAGTGCTTGCGGTTCGCGCCCGTACCCAACGCCGCGTGCGGGCCGCCGGTCCCGGTCGTCCCCCGCCCGGTGTCACCTTCCACCAGGACGACCAGTTCATTGACCATCGCTTGGGTGGCGGCCGCCTGGGCGGCCAGTTCCTCCGCCGCCGAGGCCGACTCCTCCGCCCCGGAGGCATTCTGCTGGGTCACCTTGTCCATCTGCGACACGGCGGTATTCACCTGGTCCACGCCCTGGGCCTGCTCCTGCGAGGCCCGGGCGATGCCGTTGATGAGTTCAGTGACCTTGTTGACGCCGCTGACGATCGCCTGGATGGCCGTGGTCCCTTCGCGCGACTTGGCCACCGAGTTGCTGATGAGGCTCGTGGTCTCCTGGGCGGCCTGGGCGGCCCGCTGGGCGAGGTTACGCACCTCGTCGGCCACCACAGCAAAGCCCTTGCCATGCTCGCCGGCGCGGGCGGCCTCCACCGCCGCGTTCAGGGCCAGCAGGTTGGTCTGGAACGCGATCTCCTCGATCACCTTGATGATCTTGCTGATCTGGTCGGACGACGTGTTGATGGAGGTCATCGTCGAGTTGCCCTCTTCGGCTGCCCTAGCCGCCTCCGCCGACAGCTCGTTCGCCTGGCGGGCGTTCTCCGCATTGGTGCGGGTCATGGCCGCCATCTGCTCCAGTGCGCTGCTGGTCTCCTCCAGGGACGAAGCCTGCTCGGAGGCACCCTCCGCCAGACTCTGCGAGGCACTGGACACTTGGGCGGCCGCGTCGTTCACCTGGGAAACGCTGTCCGTCATGCCGTTGATGATCCGCTTGAACGCGACAGCCGTCTGTTGTAACTCGGCCGCACTGAAGGTCTTGAGCCCCTTGAAAATCTCCTTGAAGGGGAGGGTGATGCTGCGACTGATGAACATCGCCAGTATGACCCCGACGATCACGGCCACGGCCAAGCCGCCGATCAGCACGCTGGACGCCGTCGAGAGGGCGGTGGCCGCCCCCTTAGCGATTCCGTCAGTCTGCTCAAGGCCCGTGTCTGCTATCGCCTTCACCTGGTCGCGGACCTCACTGCCGATCACCGTGCGCTGCTTGGCAATGTCCTGTAGCACTACCCAGTTCGCCACCAGGTCGTTCATGGCCTTCTTGTACGAGCCGGCGGCAGCTTTGATTTCTTCGATCTGCTTGAGGTTCACTTCCTGGCGAGTCACGGCCCGCAACGAATCGAGCCTCTTGTCCAGCTCATCGAAGGTGGGCATGGCGTTCTCGATCACTTTGGGATCGCGCTGGGCCTGCGCTCTCCACGCGGCCAGGCGCACGGTGTTGCCCAGGTTGACGAGATCGCTGACCCAGGTGATCTTCTGCAAGCGCTCTTTCAGTTTCTCCGGCTCGGTGGCGGCTTCGATCTCCTTCGTCATTGCCTCGTTCTGTGATTGCAGGAACGCCGTGCTGTTCTCCATGTATCTGGCAGCGCTCTCGTTCATTTGCGACCGGTTCCCGGCGATCGCCTGGTTCGTCGCCACCGTCCGCTCCACAATCTGCTCGTACTCCCTCACCTTGGCCTGCGCCTTGGGGACCGCCTCTTTCAGCTTCTCAAGGTGCTCGGACCTGTTCGCCAACTCCTGGCTTGCCTCAAGCTGCTTCTTCATCTCCGCGAGGTGCTCGCGCCCGAGTTTGAGGTACTCGTCGCTCTCGTTCAGCCCGTATCCGCGGATGTTGTACATGGTCAGCAGCAGGTTCTCCTGCACGCCGGCGGCGGCGCGGACCTCCGGCACGTATTCGTTGGCCAGCATCACGGACTGACCCTCGACGTTCTTCATGTTCCAGATGGCGATGCAGCCCACCGCAATCGAGATGACAATCAGACCTCCGAACCCCACGGCGATCTTGGTGGCCAGCTTCATGTTCTTGAGCATTCGACAATCTCCCATAAGTGTCTGAAACAGGCGGCAGCCTCGACCGGCTCCGGGTGTCGCGGCGGACGGGCTTGCCGACAACCCGCGCCCCGCCCTGTCGGGGGGACGCAGCGCCGACGGCCTGCGGCACCTAGCGGCACTCCGCCCAAACGCCGGCCCGCTCCTGGAACAGGAGGGGGTGACGTGGCTTGCGTACCTGGTGCCCGCCGTCGCCGAAACGGTTCAGGTTAGGGAGGCTGGCGGATGTCCGTGGTCAGCCTGTACCCCGACCCGGAACAGATCCACAGGCTGGGTGTTTCCCCGGGCCGTCCGCCGGCCTCCGAGGTGGGTGGGTTGCCCAGTGTCGAGGCGACCCCCCGACCGTGGGGTGGCATCGGCCCGCTGGACGACGGTCTGGATAGGGTTATGTCTTAGCGTCTCACGCCGGTCGCTGCTCCCGGACTCCCCTACCTGCGGGAGTGACAGAGCAAAGATGTTGGACGCGGACCTTGCGCAGCTCCGACCCTCACCCCTACCCCTCTCCCTGGGAGGGAGAGGGGTTTCTAGCGGACGTTCTCAGCGGGAAGCGGTTCCGGCAGGCCGAGACCGGCGTCCACCGCCAGCCAGATGAGGTCGGCCACACTATCGGCCCCGAGCTTCTGCAAGATGTGGGAACGGTGAGCCTGGACGGTCTTGAAACTCAGGTCCAACTCCACCGCGATCGCCTTGACCGTCCGCCCCCGAACGAGCAGGCGCATGACTTCCAGTTCGCGCCGGCTCAGCCGCTCCAGGCGACGCGCGGAGGCTTCCTGCCGTGCCCGCGTCTGGCGTGCGGCCGCATCCTGGGCCAGCGCCTCGGCGATACGCTCCAGCATCATGGCGGGCTCCCAGGGCTTCTTGATGAAGTCCACGGCCCCCGCCCGCAACGCCTGGGAGGCCAGCCGCACGTCCGCATGCCCGGTCACAACGATCACGGGGAGCGTGATGCCACGCGCCGGCAGGAGCGCCTGCAATTCCAGCCCGCTCATGGTGGGCATCCGAACATCGAGGACGAGGCAGCCCGGTTGGGAAGGAGGGTACGCGGCCAGGAAGGTCTCGGCGGACGGAAACGCCTCCACCCGCAAGCCGGCGGCGCGCAGGAACAGCCGGAGCGCATCGCGGACTGCGACGTCGTCGTCCACCACGAAGACGGTAGGCCGACCCGTCGCAACCCCCGCAGCACCGCCCGGAGCGGATGCTCCGGCACGCTGAGCGTGAGTGGCACTGTCCATCACGGCAGAGCAGCCCCGACCGGATCGCCCCCAAGCCGCTTATTCCCGGCGACGCGGAAGCACCAAGCTCGCGTCGCGGTGGTTGGCTTGCGTGGGCGATCCCCCGCTGTCGCCACACAAGGGGTATCGACCCGCCCAAGTCGGCACTCCAGTACCCCGCACCATCCCGCAAGGCGAGAGGCCGTCGCCCGGGCGAGCGCCGCCCGGGCGATGGCCCGCCCAGAGGCACAGCAGGCGCGATGACCTGCCGGATCCGGTGACGCCGACGCACGGCCGCAGGCGGCCGCGCTAGAAGGCATGGCCGGCTGCGCCGGACGGACCGACCTGTCTTCCGGCCGTAGGTTCTCCGCCCGGCCGGCAATCCGGCGTTCCGCGTAGTTCTCGCTGGCGGGACGAGCGCTCCTGACCGCGGTTGCCGTCGCTCCGTAAGCTCCGCCGCCGGGATTGACCGAACAGGTCCGAAAGACTGCAACCGCGAGGCGGGGGAATCTGCGACCCCGCTCGCGATGTGCCGATGGTCAGGCCAGGGGCCGAGGCCGCCGAACGCGCGGTCCGGCGGATCAATCTTGCAAGAAAGAAAAATGTTGGCGCGAATCAGCTTGACATTGCCCGAGCATGATTTATTTACTGTACTGAGAATGGTGTGGGGCGCGGTCGTTACGACTAGGCGTAGGGGTCCGGCTCTGGGCGCGGACCTGACTTGATCGCCCCCCGTCTTGGCGAGGGCCAAAGGAACCCATGGACGCGAATGCTTTAGGCTCCGATCCGGAGCCTGGCGGCAGTTGCCAACGTGTAATCACTCTCCCTGTCCTGGATCCCCCTGTTGCTGTTGAAGAGGAAGGACCCCGCCGGACCGAACGGGATCGGCGTCCGCGCACCCTGCCCCGGCAAGCGGGAGGGGGCACCCGGGCTTTCCGGTCGCCGGCGCTGACGGTTGGGCCGCGCAGCGAGCTGTTTCGGCGGCGCTTCTTCCCGGAGGCCACCCGTGCCGAGTGGAACGACTGGCGGTGGCAGCTTCGGCACCGCCTGCGGGACTTGGCGAGCCTGTCGCGGGTGGTCCGCCTGAACGGGGACGAGGAGGCGGCCATCATCCGCCTCGGGGGACATCTGCCCGTCGGCATCACGCCGTATTACGCCGGCCTGATCGACCCGCTCGATCCGCTTGACCCCGTGCGCAAGATGATGATCCCGACGGTGGACGAGTTCCTGCGCACCCCGGGCGAGGCCGATGACCCGCTGGCCGAGGACGCCCACATGCCGGTGCCGGGGCTCGTGCACCGCTACCCGGACCGGGTGCTGTTCCTGGTGACCAACTTCTGCGCCACGTACTGCCGGTACTGCACCCGGGCGCGGATGGTGGGGCAGACGGGGGAGTACCATTTCAACGCGGCCCAGTACGAACGGGCGTTGGACTACATCGCGGCCCGGCCGCAAATTCGGGACGTACTCCTGTCCGGCGGCGACCCGTTGACCATGGCCGACGAGCGTCTCGAGGGCTTGTTGACCCGCCTGCGGGCGATCCCGCACGTAGAGTTCCTACGCATCGGCACCAAAGTCCCGGTGGTCCTGCCCCAGCGGATCACGCCCGACCTGTGCCGCACGCTGCGGCGGTTCCATCCGCTGTGGCTCAGCCTGCATTTCATGCACCCCGTCGAGTTGACGCCCGAGGTCAGCCAGGCGTGTAACCGTTTGGCCGACGCCGGCTTCCCGCTGGGCAGTCAGACGGTGCTCACGCGGGGGGTTAACGACGACGTGGACGTGATGCGGAAGCTCGTGCACGGCCTACTGAAGGTGCGGGTGCGTCCGTACTACTTGTACCAGTGTGACCCGATCACCGGCTCGGCCCACTTCCGGACGCCCGTGGAGAAGGGCCTGGAGATCATCGCCGGCCTGCGCGGGCATACCTCCGGCTACGGTGTGCCCACGTTCGTGATCGACGCCCCGGGCGGCGGGGGGAAGATTCCGGTCGTGCCCGATTCGGTCGTCGGGCGGGAGGGGGATTGCCTCGTCCTGCGCAACTACGAAGGGAAATCGTTCCAGTACCCCGACCCCCTGCCATGACCACGGTCGGCCTGACCTACGACTTGCGGGATGACTACCTGGCCGCAGGCTATGGCGAGGAGGAGACGGCGGAGTTCGACCGTCCCGAGACCATCGACGCCATCGAGGCGGCCCTGCGCGAGCTTGGCTATCGGACGGAGCGCATCGGCCACGTGCGCCAGCTCGTGGACCGGCTCGCCCGTGGCGAACGGTGGGACTTGGTGTTCAACATCGCGGAGGGGCTGCGCGGGGTTTCGCGCGAAGCCCAGGTGCCGAGCATCCTTGAGGCCTTCGACATCCCCTACACTTTCTCCGACCCGCTTATCTGCGCCCTGACGCTCCATAAGGCGATGACCAAACGCGTGCTGCGGGACCTGGGGCTGCCAACGCCGGCCTTCTGCGTCGTGGCCTCGGAAGCGGAGGTACAGGCGGTGGACCTGCCGTTCCCGCTGTTCGTCAAGCCACTCGCGGAGGGGACGGGCAAGGGGATCGACGGCCGGTCGATGGTGCAGTCCCAGCCGGAGCTTGCCCAGGCGTGCCGGCGGGTGCTGCAGACGTTCGAGCAGCCGGCCCTGGTGGAAGTCTACCTGTCCGGCCGGGAGTTTACGGTCGGCATCACCGGCACCGGCGCGGAGGCGGCGGCCATTGGCACGCTCGCAATCCTCCTCCAGCCCGGAGCGGAGCAGCACTCGTACACGCACGTCAACAAGGAGCAGTGGCAGGAGCTTTGCCGCTACGAGCTTGCCGCGCCGGACTGGGCACGGCGGGCGGAGGAACTTGCTTTGGCCGCCTGGCGGGGATTGGGTTGCCGTGACGGCGGGCGAATCGACCTGCGTGCCACGGCCGACGGCACGCTGCACGTACTCGAGCTTAACCCGCTGCCAGGGCTGTGCCCCGGGCACTCGGACTTGCCGATCCTCTGCACGATGGCGGGGGTGCCGTACGTCGAGCTCATCCGACGCATCACCGATTCCGCGTGGCGGCGAGTGACCTCGCCCGCCCGGCAGTCGGCCGAGTGTTCTGCCCTTGCGTAGCGTGAATATGCCTTGTAGCGTCGCCCCCTGTGGGCGTACGTGTTTAGCGTGGGTGCCATGAGTTTACCCGCCACGGGCAGGGGCAAGCGCGCGGCGTCTGAACCCCTCTCCCCTCGGGAGAGGGGTAGGGGTGAGGGCAGCGGAGGCAATGACGCCCGCCTGAGGCACGGAATACTCCCCCCCCGGACGCGGGAAACCCCAAGCACGTACCCGTGGGCGACGTGGAGTATCGGGACGCTCCGGTCTCCCACGTCGGCCGCGGGGGGCCGACGCTACCACACTCGGGGGCGAACGCCGCCACGCTCGGGGAGTGACGCTACCCTGCTCGGGGCCCGACGCCGTATTCGGGAGGAGACACCGGCGTCCCGTTCGGAGTTGAGATCGTGAAGATCGTTCTGCTGCACGACGAAGTACCGCCGACCGCTCGCGCCGACGAGCTGGACGTGTTCGTTCAGGCCGAGGCGATTGAGGCGGTCCTCGCCGAGTTGGGTCACACGGCGGTCCGGCACGCGTTCTCGTCGAACCTGGCCGCCCAGGTGGATGCGTTGCGGGCTCTCGCGCCCGATCTAGTGTTCAACCTGGTGGAATCCGTCGGCGGGCACGGGGGGCTCCTGCACCTTGCCCCGGCCTTGCTCGACGCGCTGCGGATCCCGTACACCGGGGCCGCCACCGGTCCGATGTTGGTGACCACAAGCAAGGTGCTCACCAAGCAATGGCTGCGGGCCCACGGATTGCCAACGCCGGATTGGTGCGGGGCCGACCCGACCGCGGGGCCGCGGCCGACGTTGCCGGGACGGTTCATCGTTAAGGCCGTCTGGGAGGAGGCCTCCGTGGGGCTGGACGATGAGGCGGTGGTCATGGCCGCCGGCTTCAGCGACTTGCTCCGAGCCCTGGAGGAGCGGTCCCCTCGTTGGGGGGGCGAAGGTTTCGCGGAGGCGTACATCGAAGGGCGCGAGTTCAACCTGTCGGTGCTGGGTGGGCCGCAGGGACCCGAGGTGCTGCCGCCGGCGGAGATCGAGTTCACCGACTACGATGCGGACAAACCCCGGATCGTCGGCTACCGCGCCAAGTGGGACAACGACTCGTTTGAGTACCAGCACACGACGCGGCGGTTCGACTTCCCGGCGGCCGATGGAGACCTGTTACAGCACCTGACCAGCCTGGCCCGGCGCTGCTGGACGGTGTTCGGACTGCGCGGATACGCCCGCGTGGACTTCCGGGTGGACGAGACGGGTCGGCCGTGGATCCTGGAGATCAATGCCAACCCCTGCCTGTCGCCGGACGCCGGTTTTCCGGCCGCGGCCGCCCGGGCCGGGCTGACCTATACCTGCATGATCGCGCGGATTCTGGACGATACGATGCCGCTATTGACCGGGAAGGCCACCGCGTCGGCCGTCGAGGCTTCGGACGCTCCACCCCCTCCCGGCCAGGGGGGTAGCGGGGAAACGTTCCCCCGCAGTGCAACGCCCCTGGAGGCAATACTCTCCCCCACCGCGGACAACAGTCGCCGCCCGTGCCCTCGGTCAACACGAACCACCGCCCCGAGAATCTGACGATGAACTCCGGCGCCCTTCCGTCCCCCGCGAACCTGACCCTGCGCGACACCGTCACCGCGGACGATGTCACTGTAGTTCGCCAGCTCGTCGCATCCACGGGCTTCTTCTCGGCCGGGGAGGTGGAGGTGGCCGTCGAGCTGGTCACCGAACGGCTCCACCGTGGCCCCGAGAGCGGCTATCTCTTCCTGTTCGGTGATTGCGATGGGCATCCGGTCGGGTATGTGTGTTACGGGCCCATCGCCTGCACGGTCGGCAGCTTTGATCTCTACTGGATCGTCACGCGGCAGGATCGGCGGCACGCGGGGATCGGTACGTTCCTGTTGTACGAGTCCGAGCGGCGCATGGCCGCCACCGGCGGGCGGGCCGTCTACGTCGAGACCTCGTCGCGCCCGCAGTATGAGCCGACCCGCCGCTTCTACGAGCGCCGCGGCTACCGGCAGGCGGCCTTGCTGCCCGACTTCTACGCCCCCGGCGACGGCAAAGTCATCTTTGCGAAGAACCTGCTCAGCCGCCCCGCTTCGCCCGCGCCTTGACCCGCCGCTCCTGCAGCGCGCAGTACAATACCGGCACGATCAGCATCGTCATGATCTCGATCACCATGCCGCCGAACGAAGGAATGGCCATCGGTACCATGATGTCCGCGCCGCGACCCGTCGAGGTCAGGACCGGGAGCAGCGCCAGGATCGTCGTGCCCGTCGTCATCAGGCACGGCCGCACCCTCCGACTTGCCCCTTCCAGCGTGGCCGCCCGCACCGCAGCCACGTCGGTCGGCGCGGTCTCGGCAAAGGCGCTCTCCAGATACGTGGTCATCACGACGCCGTCGTCCTCCGCAATGCCGAACAAGGCCAGGAAGCCCACCCAGATCGCTACACTCAGGTTAATGGGATGGACCTGGAATACCTCGCGGAGATTGACCCCGAGGACCGTCACGTCCAGGAACCACGGCTGGTTGTAACACCAGATGAGGATGAAGCCGCCCGCCCAGGCGACGATGATCCCGGCGAAGACCATCCCCGTCGTGAGCACCGACCTGAACTGCAAATACAGAATGACGAAGATGATGAAGAGCGACAGCGGCAGCACCACCATCAGCTTCTTCTCCGACCGCACCTGGTTCTCGTAGGTGCCGGCGAAACTGTAGCTGACTCCGTCGGGCAGGGCCAACTCACCACTCTGCCTCTTCTCCTGCAGGAAGGCGGCCACCTGTTCGACCACGTCCACCTCCGCGTAGCCCGGTCGCCGGTCGAACAGCACATAGCCGACCAGGAACGTGTCCTCGCTCTTAATCATCTCCGGGCCGCGCACATAGTTGATCCTCGCCAGTTGGATCAGCGGCACCTGCGCGCCGTCGGCGGCTGGGACCAGAACGCGCTCCAGGGCCTCCAGGTTGTCGCGCAGCTCGCGGGGGTAACGCACGCGCACCGGAAACCGTTCCCGGCCCTCCACGGTAAAGGTCAGCGGCCTGCCGCCGAGGGCTACCTCGATGACCTCCTGCACCTCGGCGACCATCACGCCGTAGCGGGCGGCCGCAGTGCGGTCGATCTCGATTTCCAGATAGGGTTTGCCGACGAGCCGGTCGGCGACGACCGTCTCCGGCGGGACCGCTTCTACCTGCTTCAGGAAGTGCTCAATCCGGAGCGCGCCGGCCTCGATCGACGCCAGATCGGGCCCCTTGACTTTCACGCCCATGGGGGCGCGCATGCCGCTCTGCAGCATCACGATGCGCGCGGCGATGGGCTGGAGCTTGGGGGCCGACGTGGTGCCCGGGATGCGGGTGGCCTCCACGATCAAGTCCCAGATGTCGTCGGGCCGCCGGACTCCCGGCCAAGCCGCGCGACCGTCGTTCAGAGCGGGATCAAGCGCCGGCCGCCACAGGCGAAACGGGTAACCGTGCGGATCGGCAATCAGCGCCCCGCGCTCGTCCCGCGCGAATTTCCCTCGCACTCTGTAGGGTTCACCGTCAGGCGCCAACACGGGTTGTCCCTCCGGCGTCCGGAGCCAATCCGTGTCGGCCGGGTCACACCGGAACAGCAGCCGTCGCCCCCCGGCGTCCGTCAGGAACTCCGGATGATAGTTGATCACCGTCTCGATCATCGACAGCGGTGCCGGGTCGAGGGCACTCTCCACCCGCCCCAGCTTGCCGACCGCCGACTCCACCTCGGGGATGCGTGCCAGCGCCAGGTCCTGCTTCTGCAAAACGTCCACCACCTCGCTGATGGAAGCGTGCGGCATCGTCACCGGCATATACAGATAGGAGCCCTCGTCCAGCGGCGGCATGAACTCCTTGCCCAGACCGGGAAACTGCCCGGCCAGGTAACGCGCCGGCGCGGAAGCGTGCCAGCCTGCCGGCAGCCAGCCCAACAGACCGTCGTGCCCGCGCCAGATGAGCGCTCCCAGCACCAGCGTGCCCAACGGCAACATCAGAAAGGTGACCTTGTGACCCAGGGCCCAACGCAGCACATAAGGATACACGACCCGGAACAGTTCCAGGAACAGCAGCAACCCGCCCACCGCGGCCACCACAAACACCAGGTTGCGCAGCAGCCCGTGCTCCGGCCCGATCGGCAGCCAGTGCTGGGTGAGCACGACGGCCATGGCCGCCGCCACCGCGACGTTGCCCAGCCACGGCAGCCACCGTTTCACGCCGGTCGGCAGCACGGGCGCCGCCACTGCGTACCCACCCAGCACCGTCAGCAGCAGCCCCAGCCACCACCATTGCCAGACCACCACCACCGCCACGGCCACCGCCAGCAGCACCCCTCCACCCGCCCAGCGCCGACCCTGGCGGGCTTCCGCGTCGCGCGCCAGCACCAGGTGCGCGGCGGCCGGAATCACCGTCAACGCCACGATGACGGAGGCCGTCAGGGCGAAGGTCTTGGTGTACGCCAGGGGCTTGAAGAGCTTGCCTTCGACCCCCTCCATCGTCAGCACCGGCAGGAAGCCGACGATCGTGGTCGCCACGGCCGCCAGGACGGCGCCGCCCACCTCACTGGCCGCCCGATAGACGACCTCCAGTCGCGGCGCGCGCGGGTCCGCTTTCCGCAGGTGGGTAAGGATGTTCTCACAGATGATAATGCCCATGTCCACCAGCGTGCCGATGGCGATGGCGATGCCGGATAACGCCACGATGTTGGCGTCCACGCCGGTCACCCGCATGGCGATGAAGGTCATCAGCACCGCCAGCGGCAGCAGGCCGGCAATCAGAATGGAGCTCCGTAAATGGCGGACCATCACCACCACGACAATGATGGTGATGAGGATCTCCTCGAACAGCGCGGCGTTGAGGGTTTCCAGCGTCTCGTAAATCAGGCCAGTGCGATCATAGAACGGCACGATCGTCACGCGGCTGGCCGTGCCGTCGGGCAGTGCCCGGTGCGGCAGGCTCGGGGCGATCTCGGCGATCTTGTTCTTGACCTCCCGGATGGCCGCCAGCGGGTTCGCCCCGTAACGTACCACCACCACGCCGCCGACCACCTCGGCCCCCTGCTTGTCCAGGACGCCGCGCCGCTCCGCCGGTCCCAGTGTCACCACGGCCACGTCCCGCACCCGGAGGGGGACGTTCTCATTAACTGTTACGACCGCCTCCTCCAGGTCGCGCACGGACTTGACAAAGCCGACGCCGCGGATGGCGTACTCGACGTTGTTGATCTCAATGGTGCGGGCGCCCCCATCCAGGTTGGACATCTGCACTGCGCGGACCACTTCCTCCAGCGTAACGCGATGAGCGCGCATGGCGGCCGGGTCCACGTCCACCTGGTATTCCTGCACGTGCCCACCGATGGAGGCCACCTCGGCCACGCCGGGCGCGGAAAGCAGCGCATAACGCACGTACCAGTCCTGAAGCGTGCGCAGCTCGTGCAGGTCCCAGCCTCCCGTGGGCCGTCCCTGCTCGTCCCGGCCTTCGAGTGTGTACCAGAAGACCTGTCCTAAACCCGTGGCGTCGGGCCCTAGCGTGGGCCGCACACCCGCCGGCAGGGTCCCCTCCGGCAGAGCCGCCAGCTTCTCCAGCACCCGCGAACGCGACCAGTAGAAGTCCACCTTCTCCTCGAAGATCACATAGATCGTCGAGAAGCCGAACATCGAATAGCTGCGAATCGTCTTGACGCCGGGTGTGCCCAATAGCGACACCGTCAGCGGGTACGTGATCTGGTCCTCGACGTCTTGCGGCGAACGCCCTTCCCACTCGGTAAATACAATCTGCTGGTTCTCACCAAGGTCGGGAATCGCATCCACCGGCACGGGATTGCGCGGGAAGCCGCCAAGGTTCCAGTCAAACGGCGCCGTCCGCAACCCCCACCCGATCACGAACAGCGTGCACAGCGCAACGACCAGCTTGTTTTCCAGGCAGAAGCGAATGATGCGATCAACCCAGGAAGCCCGGCCGCACCCGGCACGCCCCTCCCCGCCCACCGGCACCGAGGGGTCGCTACTCATGATGAGAACTCCCGCCCGCGCTGCCGCCCGTGTGCGAACCGTGGTGCTCGGCACCGGTCGGCCCTCGCCCGCCCGCCGGGCTCATCATGCTCGGCTCCGCGCGGATCTGCATGGCGCTGTCCAGCTTGAAGTTGCCGTTGACGACCACCCGCTCGCCCTCGTGCAGGCCCTCCCGCACCACGTAATCGTCGCCGGCCCGCGCGCCCAGCACGACCTCACGGCCCTGGTACGTACCCGGCGCATCAGGCAGCTCGACGTACACCACCGCGCGTCTGCCGGTCAGCAGCGGCGCGCTGCGCGGCACCACCAGCGGCGCTCGCTCGGCGTCACCGTCCGCGGCCACGTATCCCAAGGACTCCGCCGGCACCAGCGGCATGCCACAGACATCGCACGCCCCCGGCCCATCCTTCACGATCTCCGGGTGCATCGGGCTGATCCACTTGCCCGCCAGATCGCTGTTCATCACCCGTCCGCCGGCCGCGATCTGCGCGTACACGCGGGCGCGCACGAACATCTCCGGCTTGAGCCGCCCGTCGACGTTCGGGACGTTCACGCGCACCTTGACCGTGCGGGTGCGACCGTCGAGCACCGGGTCAATGAACGCGATCCTGCCGCTGAACTTCTCGCCCGGATACGCCTGGACCTCGAACTCCACGGGCTGTCCATACCGCAGGAACACCAGGTCGGACTCATAGGCATCCAGTTTCACCCAGACCCGCGACAGGTCGGCAATGGTGTAGATGCGCGTTCCCGTCTCGACATACATGCCCTCGACGGCGTTCTTGTCTATCACCACGCCGCCGCTGGGGGCGTAGATCGTCAGATGATCCGTGGGGGCTCCGCGTGCCTCAATCTCTTCGATTTGAGCGTCCGTCAGCCCCCACAGGCGCAGCTTCGCCCGGATGTCCTCGAGCCATTGCCACCGCGCGGCGGAGGCGCTCTCACCCCCGCCTTCGGTGGCAGCGGTGGTCACCCGTTTGGCCTGCAGCAGTTCCTCCTGGGCGGCCAGCAGCTCCGGACTGTAGAGATAGACGAGGTGGTCTCCCTCCCGCACGGGCACGCCGGTGTAATCTACATAGAGACGGTCAAGGCGCCCGGGGACACGCGCGGCAATGTAGCGCAGCCGCGTCTCGTCGTAGTCCACCTTGCCGATCATGCCGACCTCGGCCGTAACGAACTTGCGCTCGACCGGGGCGACCCGGACGCCCGCAAGCTGCTGGGCCAGGGGCGTAAGAGTCAGCGTCCGCGGCGGGGCCGGCGCATCCCCGGCCGGCGCCTCCGTCTCCACCTCCACCATTTCCATGCCGCAGATCGGGCACTTACCGGGATGGGGCAGCGGCGGCACGCAGAACATCGAGCAGGCGTATTTCGGCTGCTTGGCGGCCGCGGGCGCGCCAGCTTCAACATGGACCAAATCCATGCCACAAACCGGACACCTACCCGGTCTCGACCGCCGGATTTCCGGGTGCATCGAGCAGGTCCAAACCTCGAGCGGCGCCGCCGCGGACTCTGCGGGGGCGTCCAGGCTGCCCGCGGCTGGCTCCCTCACCACGCCGCGGAACCAGTACCCCAACCCGAAGATCACCAGCGCCGCGAGCACCATACCGAACCTCACCAGCACCCTCACCAAACTCCCGGTGGTCTGTGACATGGCTCAATCACCTGTTTCCCCGAGCGGAACATCATGCGGCGCAGGCTGCGCGCCGGGCGTACCGGGCTGCGCGTCAGGCCGCAACCCAGGCAATGTCGTCCAAGGCTGTCCCATGAGCATCTCCAGCTCCGCCAGGCGCTGGGCCCGATCCGCCCGTGCCCGCGCGTGCGCCAAACCGAATTCCAGCAGCGTGCGTTCCGCATCGACCAGGTCCAGGAAACTCGCGCTACCCGCCTGAAACGCGGTTTGCGTGGCCTGCAATGACTCCCGGGCCTTCGGTAGCAGCGTCGCCCCGTACAACTCCACCTTGCGCTGGGCATCACGGTAGGCAAACAACACGCGTTTCACCTGGGCCTGCAAGGCGTTTTGCCGCTGGGCGCGTGCGCTGAGCGCGGAACGATACTGTGCCTCCGCCTCGCGCACGCCGGCCGCGTACTTGCCCGCCCAGATGGGCAGGTTCATCGACACCAACACCGCCCAGGAGTCCATATCCTCGTCGGACGGCTCACCGCCGCGCAGCCCGCGCGCCAGTCCGTACACATCGAGCGGGTCGGCCGTCCGGCTCCGCAGTCGCCCCAGAGTGCCCAGCGCCTCAGGCGAGGTCCACCCCGCCAGCGGCGGATCATCCGCCCGCCGCGCGCTCGTGTACTCGAAGCCGACCATGAAATCTGGGAAGTATCCCTTGCGCGCCAACGTCACCGCCTGCCGGGCCAGCTCGATCTCGGCGTCCAGCACCCGCAGGGTTGGGCTGCTCGTGGCGAGCCGCGCGAGAACCTCCGCCTCAGCCAGCGATGGCGACAACTGCCCAATCTCCGGGGGCACGGGTAACTCCCGGTGCGGGGCGCGGTTCAGCGCGGCATTGAGTCGCGCCTGCACAGGCGCTCGTTCGTCCTCCAGAGTGCGCAACTGGTCCTCGACGCGTCCCAGTTCGACCTGGGCCCGGATGACCTCGGGGTGGCCGGCCGCCGCCGCCCGGTAGCGGACGCGGGCGACGCTCTCCAACTGCCTCACCAGTTCGACGTTCTGACGCACGACCTCCAGCGCCTGGCCGAGGTAGTAATACTCATAGTAGGCGTCCTGGACTTCATAGAACAAAGCGAGGCGCTGCTCCTGCAACTCCTCCCACGCCCCTTGCGCCGCGGCGGCGGCGAGGGCCCCCTGCAAGCCGCGCTTCCCGGGCCACGGCAACATCTGGGAAAGCTCGACGCTCTGTTCGCGCGGCTCCAGCGGGCTACCCGCCTCGGCCACCATGTGCCGGTAGGTCAGTTGCGGATCCGCCAGCGCGCGCGCCTGCGGCACGCGCTCCACGGCCGCCTGCCAACGCGCGAAGGCCGCCTTCAATCCGGGGTTGTTGAGTGCGGCGTAGGTGAGGTAGTCATGCAGCCCCGCCCGCTCATCGAGAACGGGCAACTCTTGCACCTCGGCACCGGCAGCCGCGGGCCAAGCCGGTGTCCCCGGAGCGTGCCGCACGTGTGGTGGCCGCTTGGCCAGCAGCGCGGCCGACGGCGGCGCCGGGCGGCAGGCGCCGCTGCAAGCACCGACCGCAAGCGCCAGCGCCCCGGCCACCGTCGCCCGATGCCTTCTCCGCGCCGGCGTCCACAACATGTCTGCGCCCTTCTCGTTACCGGTGCTCGTCCTCACCCACGGGTGGCCCACGCCCTCTGGACCGGCCGGGTGGCCCAGGTCCTCTGGCCAGGCGGCCCAGGTCCTTTGGACCGGGGGCACCGATGACGGGCGGGCACGGGCATGCGGCATCTAAACCCCTCTCCCTTTCAGGGGGAGGGGCAGGGGTGAGGGTGACGAACGCCAAGTCGCATCCAATCGCCCACTCGCGTGCCGTATGACCCCTCTCCCTTCCAGGGAGAGGGGTAGGGGTGAGGGTGATGGCCGCAAAGACACCGCCAACGGCCCACAAGCGTGCTTGCCCATCACCGCTGTCGCGCGCCGGTCCAGAGCCGGTGCCACGCCGTCATCCGCCGTTACTACGGCTCAGCGTGCGGGTTCCCCTCCTTGTCTGCGGAGGCCTTCTTCACCTTGGCCCAGTCGATGCGGATACCCTGTGCCACCAGGTTGGCATCGTACTTGGCCGGCTCCTCCAGCAGCTTTTTGTCACAGCCCTTGCAGCAGAAGTAGATGGTCTCGCCGGTGGGCAGCACCGTCAGGGCCGTCGGGTCGATCCGGTGCCCCATCACCGGGCAGTTCGTCTGCCAAGTGTAGCAATCCGCCAGGGCTGCGGCATAGTCGGCCGGCTTTGCCCGGTACTTCTCCATGCAGCCGGGCCCGCAGAAGTAGACCTTCTGCCCGTCGTGCTCGACGCTCATCTTCGAGTCCACCGCCCGCCCGGAGATCGGACAGCGCACCTGGACCTTCGGCAGCTTCGCCAGCAGCTCGCGCTGCGCCGCGACCTCCTTGTCGTACTTGCCCGGCTCCGCCTCGAAGCGTTTGAGGCACTCCGGGCAGCAGAAGAAGATCGGCCCCGCATCCGCGGCCTTCTTGACGAACCAACTCGCCGGCACGCCGCAAACCGGGCAGCGCGGCAGGGCCGCCTGCTCTGCCTTCGCCGAGGGCGTCGCAGGCTCACCAGGCCCACCGGCGTAGGCCGCCGCCGCCCACATCCCCCCGCCAGCCACCAGTACCAGCGCCGCAACTGCAACCGATCGTACGCTACGCACCATGATGCGATCTCCACTCCAATGGCCGGCTCCATTCCGTGAGACCGGCGTGCCGCCGGGCCCTCCCACGTCATGGGCGCGGAACATCCGTCCCTTGCACGGGGGATTGTTGCGGGGCTGCGTCAGGATTGCTTGTAACGTGCCGGTCACTTACCGGCGGCGCCGCTCCTGCGCGTCAGTCTTGTTGACACGCCGCGGGCACTGCGGGTACTGAGAGAGCCGGCGCCGGCCGGGACGCGGATACGCCGCCCTTTGCCAGCGCGACCGAACCGGGAACGACTCATGACGGATGCACGCCAAGTTCGTCTGACGGCCTACGCAAGCTGTGCCGGCTGAGCGGGCAAGCTCCCGGTCGGAGCCATGGCGCAGGTTCTGCGCAACCAGCCCAAGCCGACGGACCCCAACCTGCTGGTGGGCATCGACTTCTTCGACGACGCCGGCGTTTACCGGATCAACGACACCACGGCGCTGGTGCTGACCGTCGATTTCTTCCCGCCGCTGGTGGACGACCCGTACCAGTTCGGCCGGGTGGCGGCCGCCAATGCCCTGTCCGACGTCTACGCGATGGGCGGCCGGCCCATCGCCGCGCTGAACCTCGTCGGCTTCCCCGATCAGGAACTGCCGGCTGAGATCCTCGGCAAAATCCTGCGCGGCGGGCACGAGCGGGTCACCGCGGCCGGGGCGGTCATCGCCGGCGGGCACAGCATCCGCGACCAGGAGGTCAAGTACGGCATGGCCGTCACCGGCCTCGTCCATCCCGACCGCATCGTGGCCAACGCCGGCGCCCGCGCCGGTGACGTGCTCGTCCTGACCAAGCCGATCGGCTCGGGCATCCTGGCCTCGGCCGCCAAAGTCGGCGAGATCTCAGCCGCCGATTTCCAGGAAACCATCGACATCATGACCGAGCTGAACGCCGGCGCCTGCACGGCCATGCTCGAGGTCGGCGTGCACGCTGCCACCGACATCACGGGCTTCGGCCTGCTGGGCCACGCCCACGAACTGGCCCACGGCAGCGGGGTGACCGTCGAGATCGACAGCGGCCGCGTGCCCCTGCTTGCCAAGGCGCTGGAACTGGCCGACGGCGGCATCATCACCCGCGCCTACGCCAGCAACCTCGAGTATTTGGGCGATCGGCTTCTCGCAGAGGGGGCCGACGAGTTGTTGGTGGACGTGCTGGCGGACGCGCAGACTTCCGGTGGTCTGCTCATCGCGGTCGCGCCCGACCGCGTGGACGCGCTGCTCGCGGCCCTGCGCCGCGAACGGACGCCCTGCGCCGCCGTCATCGGCCGAGTCAGCGGACCATCGGCGCACACCATCGTCGTGCGGTAGCAGCGGGATTCACGCCGTGCCGAATGCAGAATGAAGAAGGAAGAATGCAGACAGCAACGGCGCGTGCACAGGCTCCTTCTGCCATCTCAGGGGTGCCTTCGGCGTTCCGGACGCCGGGTGCCATGCTCTCGCGCAGCGTGAGCATGTGTACGCGGCACAACGGCGGGCCATCCGCCCCACCGCATGGCCACGCCCGCGCCTGCACCGTCGGCCCTGCCTGCCGACAAGCAAGCCCCCGCGACCAATGGCCAAGGACCAGACTCCTCTCCCTCCCAGGGAGAGGGGTTCTGTTGAACGCTCTTACGCTCGTCGCTTGCGCCCCAGCAGCAGCGCCCCACCCGCCAGCAGCAGCAGGCTGCCCGGCTCGGGGACGAAGGCGAGGAACGTGGGGGCGAGCACGTATACCAGGTTGTCGACATAGGCGCCAGTTTGCCCATCGTAGCGACGCACTTGGTCCCAGGCTTGGTCGGCCACGTAGAGGTTCCCGTCGTGGGGCCCGAACGCCATACCGGAGGCCCAATGGAGGTCGCCTGCGTGCGGTTCCACGAAGTAGCCCAGCGCTTCGCCCGTCAGCGGGTCGTAGCGGGCCACGCTCGCCGTCCACCGATTGCTGACGTACAGCAGGTCATCAGGGCCGAAGATCAGGTCCAGGGGGCCGTCCAGCTCCCCACCTTCCACCAGAATGTCCATCAGGTGCCCGGTTTGCCCATTGAAGCGCACCAGCCGATCATTGGCCTCGCTGGTGACGTAGAGGTCACCCGCGGGTCCGAACCGTAGGCTGTGCGGGGCGTCCAGCCCCTCGCTGGCGAAGACGTCCAGAAATGCACCGGTGCTTCCGTCGTACCGAACGATGTTGTTGGACCACGCCCCGGCCACGTACAGATTGGCGTCAGCCCCGAAGACCAGTCCCGTCGGACCGTCGAGCCCGCCACTGCCCGCCGGCACGAAGACGTCGATGAACTCGTATGTTTGCGCGTCGTAGCGGAGAACACAATCCAGATACGAATCCGCAACATACACGTACCCATCGGGGCCGAAGGCGAAGCCCGCCGGATCAGGGCTGCTCCGGAAGATTGGGCCGAGAACGTCTCGAGTCAGCGGGTCAACCCTGATGGGTTCGTCTCCAGAGATCCACAGTTGGAGCGCTGGCTGCGCCTCCGCAACCACTGCGGCAAGCAGAGCCAACATAACGCTTAGTGTGCCAACCACGCCCGCGTGCAAACTGGGACGCATAGTACTTACCCTCCCATTGTGGCAAACCCGGGCGGCCCTACTCCTGGAGGGCCGCGACGAGTTGCGGCACCATCTGCTGAACTTCAGAACTGATGAACGCCAGGCCCGGATCGAGCAGCGCGCACGCGGCCTCGTGGCGCTCGTCCTCGTTCAGGGCTCGCCCTGCCAGATCAAGGAAGCCCTGGACGATCTCGGGAAACGCGGTTGCCTGCGGCGGATCGTCCAGATCAATGAAGGTCAGGTACCCAATCAGCGCCTCACCGAACGCTTCCCCATCCTCCCCGCCACTTTCCCCGCCTCCGGGCGCCGTCGCGGCGCAACTGCAAGGGACGCCGCTCGGACAGTCGCCGATATCGGGCAGGAGCGTGCCGAACCACGGGTCGAACTGCCCGGCCCCGTTAAGCAGGTCGATTTCCCTCGTGACATCAGCAAGATTGAGCCCGCCGGAGTGATTGGTGTCCGCCTGGTAGAGGGTGCAGGTGGGCGGATTGTTGACGCAGTTGAAGATCGCGGTGATGTCGTTCGCGTTCGCAACTGTACTGCCACTCGGGGCATCGACATTCGCCGGGTGAGCGATGTAGGTCACGTAGCTGCCGTCCGGGACGTATTGAATGGTCGTCGCGGCGAGCGCCGTGATGGGGCGGTGCAGGACGAGGCGGTATTCCCCGTTGCCCAGCGCCGTCACCGATTCAATGAAGTTCCGCCCGTAACGCCAGTGACTGGTCTCGCACAACGCCCAGCATCCGGGATTGTCCGCGCCCGTGGCATTGTCCGAAAGGGTGATGTCGATCGGCTCGCTCGCGCCGCCGATGCCCTGCAAGGCGCCGAAGGACTTGTCCGTAATGGGATGCGGCTGCCGGGCGTCAATGGTTCCATCCGCTGGGTCTGCCCCGACGATCGTAGCCTCGGGGCAACCGGTGGCGGCGAATTCGTACGCTCCAATGTCCACCACGTCCTCCAGGTACTGGCAGGTTCCGGGACAGAGTAGCCCGACGTCCTGCACCGCCGGGTCATCAACGAAGCGCTCGGCATCGTCGAGGTCGGAGCGCGTGCAGACGTTCTGGTCGCCGTCGACGTCGTAACCCTCGCTCACGGCGTCGCAGTCATCGGCCGCGTCGATCACGATCGAGGCCGCGTCCAGCCGGTAGTCACAGACCAGCGGGTCCCGGAACTCGGGGTCGATGCCGCGGTTCACGCCTTCGTAGTACACATCCGGCGTGGGAACATCCGAGGTGATGAACTGTGGGTCTACATCGCTGTAACGGAACACCGCGGTCGCACCGTTAGTCAGATGAAGATCGTTCTGCGTTCCTGCTTGACCGTCGCCAGCGATGCGATTGCCCCACAGAATCGTGTTGTGCACATAGACGCACGCGTAGTAAGCATGAACACCTCCCCCGCCTCCCGTGGTGCGGTTGCCGCTGATTATGCAGTTCGCCAGCGTGGGCTGCGCGTACGCGCGGAAATCCAGAGCACCGCCGCTGCTCGGCAGGTTCTCGCCAGCGACGTTCTGCGTAAACACGCAGTTGTCGATGATCGGACCCCTGACGCCCTCATCCTGACAGGGGGCGCGCTCCCCTTCACACTGATAAGGCGCCCCCTGGTACACAGCGCCCCCGTGCACCGCCTTGTTGCTCGCGAACACACAGTGACTGATCGGTGGCTTCGCGCCACTCTCGAGGCGGATCGCCCCTCCTTTGGCCGTCGTTTCATTACATGCGAATGTAGACCACGCGATGGTGGGCCAACTGTCAGCGTTGCAGTAGAGGGCCCCTCCTTCGCCGTCGGTGGCCGTGCTGTAGCTGATGATGTTGTCCCAGAGCATCGGCGAGGCATTGTGGCAATAGATCGCGCCGCCGCGCTGGGCGGTGTTGCCCGTGATGACGTTCTGGCGGATCGTTGGATGGCACCCTTGGATATTGAACGCACCGCCAACCCACCCTGAGCACGTGGCGCCGGTGATCGTGAACCCTTCTACGATCGGGTACCCGCCCCAGACTGCGTCACCCAGAAAGAAGATCGGCTGCTCGCAGTCCACCTTGGGACGGATCGTCGTGAACGCCGGGCCGGAGCACGAGCGGAGCGTCAGGCGTTTGAGCCTGGCATCGTTGTCGAGCTCGATCCTGCACTCGTAGTACTCGCCGGGCAGGGCCAAAATGACGTCATCATCCTGCACGTTGTCATGATTGAGTGCATACTCGATCCCGCGGAACGGATCCTGGTACGTCCCGGTTCCCGTTCCCTCCAGGTGCTGCGCGTCCGGCGGAGCGACCCACCAGCAGTTCTCGCCCGGATCACACGGACAACCCGCCCGGGCTCGAGGCAAAAAGGGCGTCATTGCAAGAGAGAGAGAGAGAGAATCAAGCCGGGCTGCATTCGCCTGTGGCTGCGGGAGTGAAGCATCGACGAACCCTCCGGGATGGAGCCGAACGATACGATCAACTACCCACCGGGCAGTATACACGGACGTTACTCGGCGGTCAAGGGCGTCGAATGCAGAATGAAGAATGCAGAATGAAGAAAGGGGACTCCGAACGTTCCGGGCCCCCGCGTGTGCCGCGGCATGCTTTCTTCATTATTACTTCTGCCTTCTGCATTCGCTGCTTGCCGGCCGGCGCCGCGTCGGTCGGAGCACCGGGGGCAAGCCGGTGACACACGCTTCGGGACGACGACCCCGCGCGTGGCATCCGTGGCATCCGGGTCCGCGGGCTCGCGCCCGCCGCTGATTTTCCCTGCGCACATACCAACCGCCCACACTCCCGCCGCGCGAGAGCATGACACCCGCACCACTGGACGCACGCGAATCCCCTTCGTGTTCTTCGTGCTCTTCGTGGTGAAAAACCGAGAAAGAACACACCACGAAAAGCGCGCAGGCCCGCGAATGACGACCGGCGGCCACCGCGGGCCGGCGCCCGCGGCTCCAGGACGCTCCGGGAGTTCCGCTGGGCGCGCTGCGCGCACAACCACCGCGCACCCGCCGCCGGGTCTGCTTCGGCGCCGGGTCAACGTCAACCTGTCACCTGGAAGTCCGCCAGCAAGGGACTTTCTTACACCGGGCTGCGAGAATCTTTCCGTCCTTCTCGGCGAGCCCCCGGGGGCACCCGCTGCCTGCGGGCAGGAGGGGGGCGTCCCGCTTCGGCGGGCGGTCGGGGGGCAGTTGGCGGGTCCGCCGGAAGGCCGGCGGGGGCGCTCAGGCGCTCGGCGGCCACGCCGGGCAGGCCCTCAGACGGGGGATTGCGGAGGGCAGATTTCGGAAAGCAGTCATCATGGTGCCCTGCGGCACCCGGAGACCACGAAAAGGCGCCTGACCCTTGCGGCCCACCTAGGCTAGGGTCTCGACTCTGCAGAGCAGATCTCAAAGGACAGACTTCAGAAAGCAGATTCCAGAAGGTGGATTTCAGAATGCAGAAAGAACGTGTGCACGCCCTCTGCTTTCTGCATTCTGACGTCTTCATTCTGCATTCGCGGCCGGCAGCGTGCCGACGCAACGTCCACGCCTGCGCCGGCCGCGCTGCTATTCCGCGTCGCTGGAGCGGGCACCTTCCTGGCCGATCAGGCGGACGAAGCGGCAACCCAGCAGCGGGGTTTCGATGGTACGCCGGCCGGTGCGCACGACGCGCACGATCGTCTGCACGGATTCGGCGCCCACCGGGGCGATAAGAATCCCGTTGTCAGCCAGTTGCTCGATGAGCGGCGGCGGGACGCGGGCGGCGGCGGCCGTCACGATGATCCGCTCGAACGGCGCGTGGTGGAGCAGACCTACACTACCATCGCCGACGACGAAGTGGACGTCGCCGTCCAGGTGCAGGGTTCGCAAGCGTTCCTGCGCCTGGGCGCTGAGCTCGGCAATGCGTTCGATGGTGTACACGTGCGCACCTGAGGCAGCGAGGATGGCCGCCTGGTAGCCGCTGCCCGTGCCGACCTCGAGGACGCGGGCATCCTGGAGCGGGTCGAGCTGGGCGGTCATGTAGGCCACGATATAGGGCTGGGAGATGGTCTGTCCGTGGCCGATCGGCAGCGGGCGGTCCTCGTAGGCCGCGGCCCGGAGGTGGTCGGGAACAAACAGCTCACGCGGGACCGCCTCGAACGCGGCCAGCAGGCGCTGATCGCGCAGGCCACGCTGGTGGATATGGTCGAAGATCATCGCGCGCCGCTGGGCGAGGAAGTCCGGCTGCTGGTCGGGTGATTCGCTCATGACTACAGCATCCGCGCCGCCGGTGGACGGCGGCGTGTGCGAGAGTAGCATCGGCTCGCGCGGCCGACGCGGGACTGCGCGAGGTTTCGGGTTCTTTCGCCCACCAACGTGCCATCCGGTCCTGCGGCCGAGGTGGGACTTGAGGCGTTGTCGACGACTACGTCGCCCGCGGGGGCGACGCTACGGACGCTCCGATCCTATCACACTCCGCCAGCCACCCGATCTGTCACGGCCCCGCGGCCGGCAGAGTGTACGCGGGAACATTGACGCGGCCAACGGCTGCCCGCAACATGGCGGTACGCAATTGGGTGACTGCGGCCGCGGGGGCGGGGTGCTGTGCCTGGACGGCAGTCGGGGGCAAGTGTGGTCGCCGGGTCGAGGGCTTGGGCGGGCGTCATCGGTCCCCCGGGTCCCAAGGACCTGGGGCACCTGGGCGGCATGCTGCATGATGAAGGCAGAATGCAGAAAGTAGGCCGGGCTCGCGGGCCTTTTCTGCATTCTGAATTCTGCCTCCCGCAGTCGTGGTCCGCAGGCTCGCGGCATGGGGCAGACCCGCTACGTCGCGGTGTTCACTAGTCCCCCAGGTCCAAAGGACCTGGGCCACCCAGCCGGCGGCGGGAGAGGTGCGGTGCAGATCATCACACTGACGACCGACTTCGGGCACAGCGACTACTACGTCGGAGCCCTCAAGGGCGTCATCCTGAGCCTGGCGCCGAAGGTCCAGGTCGTGGACATCACGCACGAGATTGAACCGCACGGCCTGCTGCACGCCGCGTTCGTGCTGCGCAGCGTGTGGTCGTGGTTTCCGCCGGAGACGGTGCACCTGGCTATCGTAGACCCGGGAGTGGGGACGAGTCGGCGGGTGCTGGCCGGTCGGTACGAGGGTCGGTTTGTCGTGGCGCCGGACAACGGCCTCGTGACGTTCCTGCACCGCGAGTTGCGCGCCGAGGCCATGCACGTGGTGGAGAACCCGCGCTTCTTCCTGCCGCACGTGTCGGGGACGTTCCAGGGGCGTGACGTGCTGGCACCGGTGGCCGCCCATCTGACTCTGGGAGCCAAGCTGCGCGACTTCGGTCGGGCCACGGACCGCGTGGAAGTGTTTCCCCTGCCATTGCGGCCGGCGGTCACCGCCCGGGGCGTAAGCGGGCAGGTGCTGTACGTGGATCGCTTCGGGACGCTGGTCACCAACATCGCCCGCACGTCACTGTTGGCGCTGGGAACGCATGACCGGCAGTTCGAAGTGCTGGTCAACGGCACGAGCATCGGCCCCATCCGCGGCACGTTCGGCGAAGTGCCGGTCGGGGAGCCGGTGGCCTTCATCGGCAGCACGGAGCATCTGGAAGTCGCGGTCAATCAGGGCCGGGCGGTAGATCGCTTCGGGCCGGTGGAGCGAACGCGAATTGAAGTGCGATGAGGAATAGCGAATGGCGAAGAGCGAATAGCGAATGAAAAGAGGCCGCCGCGCGCTACTGCTCCTCGAGCAGTGCTGCGCACTTGGACCGGTGCCGCTGCTGGCCCAGCGCAGGCACCCCGCAGTTCGGCGCCGTAACTTTCTCTGCCCCCTCTTGCCACTTGCCTCTTGCCTTCTTCCACATTCGCTATTCGATCGCTTCCGCGACGTACTCGATCAAGTGCCGTGGCTGGGCGTCGGTGTGGTGGCTGATGTGCTCGCGGCAACTGAAGCCGGACACCGCGATGTGCGCCGGGCCGCGGTTGCGGATGGCGGGGAAGAGGCGTTGTTCACCGATGGCGCGGGCGACGTCGTAGTGTTCGACCTCGTGGCCGAAGGCGCCGGCCATGCCGCAACAGCCGCTGTCGATCTCGCAGCCTTGACCCCCCGTGCAGGCGCGCAGCACGGCCAGAGCGTCGGCGGTGCCGATGAGTGCTTTCTCGTGGCAGTGGGCATGGTAGAGAAGCGGGCCGACGGGGTGTACGAAACGCAGAGGCTGTGGATGTCCGCCCTGGACTCCTGAGCCAACCCCCCTCCCTTCGAGGGAGGGGTCGGGGGAGGGTGCGGTCACCGCCGCGTCCCCCCTCACCCTGCCCTCTCCCCCCGAGGGGAGAGGGGTTGCATCCGGTGGAGGCACTACAGTGTTCCCCCTCACCCTGCCCTCTCCCCCCAGGGGGAGAGGGGTTGTCCCGGATGTCGTTAAGGCGCGGGCGATGAAGGCTTCGATGGTGACCGTCCGCTCCGCGACCCAGCGGGCGGGGGCGGTACGAACGAGTTGGGGCCACTCGTCGAGGATGGCCGAGACACAGCTCGGCTCGGTGCCGACGATGGTGAGTCCCTGGTACGCCAGCGGCGCGAGAATCCGCACGTTCTCGTGCGCCAGCAGCTTCGCTTCCGCGAGTAATCCTTTGCTGAGCAGCGGTCGGCCGCAGCAGACCGTGGCCGGTACGAGGACGCGGTAGCCCAGCGCTTCCAGCACTTTGACGGCCGCCTGCCCGACTCGCGGCTGATAGAAGTTGGTCCAGGTGTCGGCGAAGTAGACGACGGCCGGCCGGCTGAGCGAGTCGTCGTGGCGATGTTGGCGCTCATGGCGTGCGAACCAGACGCGAAACGTCGGCCGGGCGAAACGCGGCGGCGGGATACGCCGGTCGAGACCGAAGTGGTGCTCGAGCCACGCCCGCATAGCGCGAGATTGCATGATCCAGTTGCTGAGCGGAGCGAGCCGGCTGCCCCAGTGCGCGCGGTGCACGGCGTCGGCGATGAAGCGGCTGCGCCGCGGGACGCCGTGGCGCAGGTTGCGCTGGGCAAGCCATTCCATCTTGAGCTTCGCCACGTCAGTACCGGTGGGGCACTCCCGCCCGCAGGCCTTGCACAGGAGGCAGAAATCCATGACTTCGTGCAGGGCGGGATCGCAGAGATCGGTGATGAGTTCGCGGTTGGAGAGGGCCAGGCGCAAAGCGTTGGCGCGGGCACGGGGGGTGTGCAGTTCGTCGCCGGTGGCCTGGTACGACGGACACATGGTGCCTGCCAGCTTCTGGCGACATTGGCCGACGCCGCTGCACATCTGGGCGAGGCCGGCCGGACCGCCGTACACGTTGAAATCCAGCATGGTCGGCACGTGCACCGACGCATGCTGCGGGCCGTAGCGCAGGTTCTCCGTGAACGGCAACGGATCAACGATCTTGCCGGGGTTGAGGATATGCTGCGGATCAAACGTGTTCTTGATGCGGGCGAAGGCCGCCACGATCCGCGGGCCGTACAGGCGCTCGAGGAAGCTCGACCGGACAATGCCGTCACCGTGCTCGCCGCTGATCGTCCCGTTGAAGCTGCGGGCGAGGTCGCCGACGCGCAGGGCCACCCGCTGCAGCTTGGCAATATCGTCGGCTTGCTTGAGGTTGAGCACGGGGCGCACGTGGAGACAGCCGGCCCCCGCGTGGGCGTAGAACGTGGTGCGTGGAACCCCCTCCTCGGCCAGAATCTGCTGGAAGTGCGCGATGTAGTCGCGCAGGCGCACGGGGTCCACTGCGGTGTCTTCCACGAAGGCACAGGGCTGCATATCCCCCGGCGCGGACATCTGCAGACCCAGTCCAGCCTTGCGGATTTCCCACACGTCCGCCTGGCGGTGCGGCTCGGTCACCACGAGGTGGTCGTGCCCAAGCTGCTGGCGCCGCAAGTCATCCGCGAGCGCTTGCAGGCGCTGCGACAGGCTGCCCTCGTCATCGTCGAATAGCTCGGAGACCAGCAGGACGACCGGCTCGCGCTGGACAAACCAGCGCCGCGGTGCGAGGGCCGGGTTGCGGGCGGCCGCTTCGAGGATCGGCCAGTCGATGAGCTCGACGGCCGCCGGGCGATGCGCGAGCACTGCCGACACCGCGCTCAGCGCGCTGAGCACGTCATCGAAGTACGCCACGACCAGCCCCGTGCGGCGCGGCAGCGGCTCCAGCTTGAGCGTGGCGCCGACGACGATGCCCAAGGTGCCCTCGCTGCCGCAAAGGATCGTCTCCGTGTTGATCCGACCGGCGTGCACCCGCAGGCGGTCCAGGGCGTAGCCGGCGTTGGAGCGCTGGACCTTGGGAAAGCGGGCGGCGATCTCGCCGGCCTCCTCGCGGGCGACGGCCGCGAGCACTTCATCACCCCGACGCGCCAGCCCGTCCACGGGCGGTGCGGCGTCGCTGCCCCAACGACAAAGCGACCCGTCGGCCAGCACGACGTCGAGACTCAGCACGTGGTCCACGGTCCGACCGTAGCGTGGCGAGTGCGCTCCGGCCGAGTTGTTGCCGATCATGCCGCCCAGCGTCGCGCGGTTGCCGGTGGCCACGTCGGGGGCAAAGTGCAGACCGTGCGGCTTGAGGACCGCGTTGAGCTCGTCCAACACGACGCCCGGCTCCACGCGCGCCCGGCGCGCCGCCGGATCGACGTGCAGAATCCGGTTAAGGTGACGCGAACAGTCCAAGATGACGCCGCGGTTGACTGCGGCACCGGTGAGGCCAGTGCCGGCTCCGCGTGCGGTGACCGGCAGGCCGTGCTCCGCACAGAGTCGCACGGTGACGGCCACATCCGCGACGGATCGCGGCCAGACGACGGCGTCGGGGACAATCTCGTAGATGCTGGCGTCGGTCGCGTAGAGGGCGCGCGCCAGCCGGTCGATCCGCACGCTGCCCGCAAGCTGAGCGCGCAGGGCTGCTTCGAGCGCGGTGAGGTTGGACGTATCCATGGTCGTAGGCACTGCGGACCTCAACGCGGGCGATTGTAGCCGGGATGATCCACGGGCCCAAGTCGGGCGGGGGAGGGGGCTTATGTCGCTGGAAATTCCTCAGACTCCCGGGCCGCTTACCACCCCCGCTTGAAGGGAGTGTGCTCGGCCGCTACGCTACTGCGGTGGCTTAGGCACAGGACGGGCACGCGACTTGCGGACACCAGGCGGGCTATGCCATGACCATCGATGTGGAAGAACATGCGGGCATCAAGGTGCTGCACCTGCGGGGCGAGCTGGCCGGCGATGAGGAGCACGCGTTGGTCAACCTGATCAGCGAGCTGCTGGAGCAGCGGGGCCTGCGCTGCGTCATGGACATGGGGGCCGTGTCGTTCATGAACTCGGCCGGGCTGGGGGACCTGGTGCGCGTGGCCGCCCAGATCAATACGTCGGAGGGGCGGGTGATGCTGGCCCGCCTCTCACCGTTTGTGACGGGGGTGCTCCAGTCGACCCGGCTGGACCGGTTCTTCGAGGTGGCGCCGAGCGTCGAGGATGCGCTGCAGAGGATGGCCTAATCCGCGCAGGCAGCGCCGCAGGGGGTGCGTGACAGAACCGGCGGGCACCACGGACGATGTAGCGTCGGCCCCCCGTGGCCGACGTAGAAGATCGAAGCGTTGCGACATCCTACGTCGCCCGCGGGGGGGGCGACGCTACGCGCCAGGCGCTTCCGATGCGTGCCGGAAGCCGCCCAATCTGTCACGGACCCCGTGGGGCCGGATCGATCGCGGTTGCGGTGAGCGCAGCGGAAGGCACGCTGAGGGGACTTGGGAGAATGGCACACGTGAGCAGGCTACTTTGGTCGGTGGTTCTCGCGGCCGTCGCGGTCGCGACGTGGTCGCCCGCCGGCGCGGCAGAGGTGCCGGCGGCCGACCGTTTTCTCACGCGGACGCGGCAACTGACCTTCGAGGGTCGGCGGGCGGGCGAGGGGTACTTCTCGCCCGACGGCAAACGGATGGTGCTGCAATCCGAGCGCTATCCGAACAATCCGTTCTTTCAGATCTACATCCTGGACCTGACCACGGGCGACTGCGACCTGGTGTCACCGGGCGTGGGGCGCACCACGTGCTCATACTTCCGCGCCGGCGCCGACGAAGTGCTCTTTGCCTCCACGCATCTGGATCCCGACGCCCGCGCGAAGCAGCAGAAGGAATACGAGGAGCGTGCCCAGGGCGACCGGCCGCACATACCGTGGGTCTACGATGAGTTCTTCGACATCTTCTCCAGCGACACCGCCGGCCGGCACCTTACCCGCCTGACGACGGCCGACGGCTACGATGCCGAGGGCGCGTATTCGCCCGACGGCAAACTCGTTGTGTTCGCCTCGCTGCGCGACGCGTATCCATTGGAGAAGCTGACGCCGGAAGACCGGGCCCGCTGGGACAAGGACGCGTCGTACTTCGCCGAAATCTACGTGATGAACGCGGACGGCTCGGACGTCCGCCGCCTGACCGACTGGCCGGGCTACGACGGCGGGCCGTTCTTCAGCTTCGACGGCAAGCGCATCATCTGGCGGCACTTTGCGGAAGACGGCCTGCACGCCGACATCTACACGTGCCAAGTGGACGGCTCGGACCGCCGCCAACTGACGGATTTCGGGGCGATGTCCTGGGCGCCCTACATGCACCCCTCAGGTGAATATGCCATCTTCGCGTCCAACAAGCTGGGCTTTGCCAACTTCGAGCTCTTCATCGTCGATGCCCGGGGCACGAAGGAGCCCGTGCGGGTCACGTACACGGACGGCTTTGACGGCCTGCCCGTGTTCGACCCACAGGGAACGCACCTGTCGTGGGCGTCGAGCCGGGGCATGACCGAACCGCACGTCGCCCAGATCTTCCTGGCCGCATGGGACCATGACGCCGCCTGCACCGCGCTGGCGGCCGCCCCGCCCCGCGGCACACCCGAACCGGCATTCACCGGACACGGCACGGGCGCTTCAGGTTGGCCCGCCTACGGCCTGCCCACCCCCAAGCCCGGGCTCGAACCTGCGCTCACCGCCGACGACCTGTGTGAGCACGTCAAGTTCCTCGCCGCCGATGCGCTCGAAGGACGCATGACGGGTACGCCGGGCTGTGACCAGGCGGGCAAGTACATCGCCGCCCGCTTCACGGAAATCGGCCTGGAACCCCTGGGCGACGGCGGCGGCTACGGGCAGGAGTTCCCCTTCCCGGCCGGCATCGAGTTGGTGCCCGCGAAGAACGACATGCAGATTACCGTCGGAGGCATGGGGATGCCCGCGGCGGAGCCGGTCACGGCGATACTCGACACCGACTTCCGCCCGCTCTCCTTTGCCGCCAACGCGAGTGTGACGGGCGAGGTGGTCTTGGCGGGCTACGGGCTGGTCGTGCCGGCGGAAACCGGTAAGGCCAAGTACGACGCCTACGACGGCCTCGACGTGAAGGACAAGCTCGTCCTCGTGCTCGACGGCGTGCCCGAGAAACTCAGTCAGGAGGAGCGCATCCGCTTCAGCCATTACGCCAGCATTCGCTACAAGGCCAAGCAGGCCCTGCAGCGGGGCGCGGTCGGGTTCCTCCTGGTCGTCGGACCCAACTCGGTCGGCGCCGGCGAGCTGCTGCCACTGGAACGCACCGGCAGCGACGCGGGCATCGTGGCCGTCTCCATCTCCGGCGCCCTGGCCGACCGGCTGCTGCAAGCAACCCACCTCACGCTCGACCAGTTGCAGACCGCCCTCGACGATGGGCAGTTGCCGGAGCAGGCGCACCGGGCGGCCACCACCGGCGTGAACGTGAAGCTGACGACCCACCTGGCGCGCAAGGAGGGACGGGCCCACAACGTCGTCGGCTTGCTGCCGCCGCTCGGGCGCGGCGGCATGGCGAACGAATACGTGATCCTCGGCGCGCATTATGACCACATCGGCCGCGGCGAGGGCGGCGGTTCGCGCGCCCACGCCGGCGAGGAAGGCATGGTCCACAACGGCGCCGACGACAACGCCTCCGGCGTGGCCGTGGTCCTGGAACTGGCGGCCGCCCTGGCGACCGCACGCCGGCACGCCGCGCCGGACGTGCCGCAGCGCGGCATCATCTTTGCCTGCTGGGCGGGTGAGGAGATCGGCGTCATCGGGTCCAGCCACTTCGTGCGGCACGCGCCGTGTCCGCTGGGGCAGGTGGCCGCTTACGTCAACTTCGACATGGTCGGCCGGCTCACCGACGGCAGACTCATGCTCCAGGCTGTCGGGTCGTCGCCGCAGTGGCGCCGCGTTATCGAGAAGATCAACATCCAGGAGCCGCTGGCCATCGTCCTCCAGGATGATCCGTACCTGCCCACCGACACGCATGAGTTCTACCCGGCCGGCATTCCCGTCCTGTCGTTCTTCACCGGCGTGCACGATGATTACAATCGCCCCACCGATGATGCCGAAACCCTTAATTACCATGGCATGGCGCAGATCGGGCATTGGGCGCAGAAGCTCACGACCGAGCTGACTCGGCGCCCTGAGCGCCTCGCCTACGCCGAGGTCAAGCGGACCATGCCCAAGGGCGAAGGCGGCGGCCGCGGTCGCACCTACACCGGGATGATCCCGGACTTCTCGGCGAGCGGCGCCGGCGGGCTCAAGATCAGCGGGGCGCAAGGAGGCAGCCCGGCGGAGAAGGCCGGCTTGCAGGCGGGAGACGTCATCATCCGCTTCGCCGGGCAGGACATCCGCGGGCTGGAGGACTACGCGGCCGTGCTGCGCGCGGTACGCCCCGGGGAAGCCATCGAGATCGTCGTGCGGCGGGGGGCAGCGGAGATTACGCTGCAAATTACGCCGGCGTCCCGGAAGTAAGAGTCCGGCTCGGTGGGATCCGTGGGCTCACCACGGAGGCACGAAGCACACGGAGAGTACAGAGCTGCATAGAACCACGCAAACGGGAAACCAGGAGGGTGGCATGCCCAAGCCGAAGGCGCCGGCATGCTGTCGCGAACGGCAGCATCGGGCACTTGAGAAAGCATGGCGGCGCTGCGCTTGGCCATGCCACACGTACATCCCGATCCGTTTCCCTGTTATATGGAGCGGCTGGGCGCTACCAGTATCCGCACCCGCTGGACGCGAGAGGCTGAGCGAGTGGGATGCCCAACGGGTCCGACGCTGTTCTACAGCGTGCTGATAGTCTCCTGTCAGTGCCCACCGCGCCTCCGTGGTAAACATTGCGAATGAGAGCAGGGCGTTCGCTGTAGGGAGACTTCATGATGGCGAAAGCGGAAATGACCTGTCGCCCCCTGGGACGTTGCGGCACGCAGGTAAGCGTGTTCGGGCTGGGCGGCTGGACCACGTTCGGAGACAGCGTCACGGACGCGGCCACCGTGCGGCGCACCCTGGCAGCCGCGTTCAGCGCGGGGATCAACTTCTTCGACATCGCCGACGCCTACGCCCGCGGCGAGGCGGAACGCGCCATGGGCCGCGTGCTGGGCGAGTTTCCCCGCCACGAGCTGGTCATCTCCAGCAAAGTCTTCTTCCCCATGAGCGACGACGTGAACGATCGCGGCCTGTCGCGCAAACACATCATGGAGTCCATCGACAAGACCCTGATGCGCATCGGCACGGATTACCTCGACCTCTACTTCTGCCACCGCTTCGATCCCAACACTCCGGTCGAGGAAACCGCCCGGGCGATGGACGATCTTGTCCGCCAGGGCAAGATCCTCTACTGGGGCACCAGCGAGTGGACCGGCACCCAATTGCGCGACGCCCACGCCCTCTGCGACCGGCGCCAACTGTATGCCCCGCAGGTCGAGCAGCCGCAATACAGTTTGCTCGTGCGCCATAAGTTTGAGCACGACGTGCGTCCCGCGGCCGGGGAGCTCGGCATGGGCCTGGTCACCTGGAGCCCACTGGGGATGGGCATCCTCACCGGCAAGTATGATGAGGGCCTGCCCAAGGGCTCTCGCCTCGCCCGCGTGAAGTGGCTGCACGACTGGATGTACCAGGAAACGAGCCTCGCACGCACCCGGCGTTTCCAGGCGCCCGCCCAGAAGCTCGGCTGCACGCGGGCCCAGCTCGCCTTAGCCTGGACCGTGAGTCAGCCCGGGGTCACCAGCGTCATCCTCGGCGTTACCAACCCCGAGCAGCTCGAGGAGAACCTCGCCGCCCTGGCGGTGGAGATTCCCAAAGCCATGCGCAAGGAACTCGACAAGATCTTCCCCTGCGAACCGGAACCACCAGCACACTGAACACCGCACGCCCGCGCGCGGAACGGGGCACCCCCGCGCGCGGGTCAACGCGCCGGCATCTGCACCCCTCTCCCTCCCAGGGAGAGGGGGAGGGGTGAGGGTCCCGAAGGCAGAGCCACGTCGGACACATACAGTTCCCCGCCACGCAGAAGAGCTGGATCAGACCAAACAAACGGAACACCGAAGCCGTGAACCCCTTTCCCCCCACGGAGCACATGTGTGGCGTATACGGCCGCGTGCACGCACTGCCGGCACGCCTTCGCCCCGCCCTGGAAGGGCCGACGCCCGTTGCCAGGGGGTTGCAGCTTGCTGTTACCCACATCTCGAGGCGGCCACCAGCCCCGTTGACGGGGCTTGCCGCCGCAGGCGGCCTCAGGCCAGCCGTTTACGGCTGGTCCCTGGCGCAGCGGAGCTTCTCCGCAGCCCGTTTCAACGGGCTTCTTTCTGCGACGCGGCAATGGCTGAAGCCGCCGGCGCCCGCGGCAAGCCCGTTGAAACGGGCTCGGGCGTGTTCAAGACCTAGTCGGGAAAAGGCAATCCGGTCCCGCCGACCAGCCCTCAAAGGGCTGGCCTACAGCCCGCTGCGCGGGAAAGCCTCATGAATGAGGCTGCCGAAATGTGGGTAACAGCAAGGGTTGCAGCCCTGGGTGAACGGCTGCCCACCCTGTTTGTCTTTGTGTAGGGCCCGGCGGGGCGGCGCACGGCGCGACATTGTGTATTATGATCTGCCGCCCCGCCGGGGCTTGATGGATTGATTCTATATCGCGCGATCCCAGGGCTTACGCCCTGGGCTAACGACCCGCACCCCCTTCGGGGGTGGAGGGCGGTTGGTTTGGGCAGTGATGGGGCACCTTGTTTCGCGCATTCGCAGGGTTTGCGCTCCGGGCTAACGACTCGCACCCCCTTCGGGGGTGAGCGGCGTTACGCATACCGTCGCTCCCGCATGGACTCAAGGCGCTGCGTGTGTTTCTTCATTCGCTATTCGCTCGTCGCCAATCGGTAATCCCGCCTTCCCCCTCGCTTGCGCTCGGGGTCGGATGGTCCTCCGCTACCGCATTCGCTATTCGCTGTTTCTCGTGCCCCGCTCGCTTCCGCTCAGGCTCGGACGGAGCCCCTCGTTTCCACTCGGGCTCGGACGGAACCGCTCGCTTTTGCTTGGGCTCGGAAGGGGCCGCTCGGTTCCGTCACGGAGAACGATGCCGCCCCCGACATCGGCAACACCGGGCAGGCGCGACACCCAGGTGCGGCACTGTACAGCCCTGCCGCCCGTGTCTTTGGCTCTGCCTGAACACCCCCGGCACGGGCAAAGCCGTACTGTGTATGAAGGCAACCCACTTGCATTAAGAGACCGCCTTCGGTAAGCTGACTCACGCTGGGTCCCGCCTGCGGCCCCGGCCCGTCCGGCGCAAGTTGCGGACGGGCACCGCCCGCAGGCAGGGTTGGTTACGATCCACCCGTTCCGAGTGGGAAAGCCGCGTCCACGCAGTCGGGGTCGGGCAGCGATCCCCTCAACCGCAAGGAGTCCGCTCATGCACCGCTGGAACACGATCGCAGCGCTGACGCTAACCGCCTGCCTGCTCGCCGGGAGCCCCGCGCCGGGCGGGTCGTACTGTGATTGGCTGGTGGGTGAGGGCCGAGGGACCGACAACTTGGTCTATGCGACGGCGGCGTGGGATCCGGACGGACCGGGACCACAACCCGAATTACTGGTCGTGGGTGGGGAGTTCGTGCACGCCGGCAGCACCCCCGCAAACTACGTTGCGGCGTGGGATGGCAGCACCTGGCACTCCCTGGGGGCGGGGACGAACGGCTGTGTCCGCGCCCTGACGGTCTACAACGGCGACCTCATCGCCGGCGGCGATTTCACCACTGCCGGCGGAGTCCCGTCCAACCGCATCGCGCGCTGGGATGGCAGCACCTGGCAGCCATTCGGGACCGGCATGGGCGGTTTAAGTATCGCAGGCGTGTACGCGCTGACGGTCTACAACGGCGACCTGGTCGCAGGGGGCTGGTTCAACACTGCCGGCGGCGTGGCCTGCGACTGCATCGCCCGCTGGAACGGCAGTACCTGGCAGCCGCTGGGCTCGGGGATGAACGGCCGCGTGTCGGCCCTGACGGTGTACAACGGCGAGCTGGCCGCAGGGGGCTGGTTCAACACTGCCGGCGGCGTGGCCTGCAACCGCATCGCCCGCTGGAACGGCAGTACCTGGCAGCCGCTGGGCTCGGGGATGAACGGCAGCGTGTCGGCCCTGACGGTGTACAACGGCGAGCTGATCGCAGGAGGCTACTTCACCACCGCCGGCGGCGTGACCTGCAACTACATCGCCCGCTTTAACGGCAGCGCCTGGCAACCATTGGCGTCCGGGATGGACGACGCTGTGAACGCCCTGACGGCTTACGAGGGCGAGTTAATCGCGGGAGGTTCGTTCTGGCAAGCGGGCGGTGTAATGTGCTTCTGCATTGCTCGGTGGGACGGTGCGGCGTGGCACCCACTGGGCGGGTTCTTGTCGTGGGTGAACGCTGTAACCGTCTGGCGGGGTGACCTCATCGCCGGAGGCAGGTTGGCCGTCTTCGGGAACATCGCGCGGTGGAACGGCAGTTCCTGGGAATCGCTGGGCCGGGGATTGGACGGCACCGTGAACGCCCTGACCAACTACGACGGCGAGCTCATCGCGGGGGGCCAGTTTGCGTCGGCCAGCGGTGCGACGTGCAACCGCATCGCGCGTTGGGACGGCAGCGCCTGGCGCCCGCTGGGCGCGGGAATCAGCGGCGATGACTACTCGTATCTGTATGTGTCCGTCCTGACGGTCTACGACGGCGACCTGATCGCGGGGGGCGGGTTCACTGCTGCCGGCGACGTGCCGTGCAACTGCATCGCGCGCTGAAACGGCAGTATCTGGCAGCCGCTGGGGGCGGGGATGGGTGGTAATGACGAACCCTATGTTCTGGCGTTGACCGTCTACAACGGCGAGTTGATCGCGGGGGGCTACTTCACGCGCGCCGGCGAGCACGTCTCCTGGCACTGGGCCCGGTGGGGCTGCGCTGGTGACTGCGACCTCAACGGCGATGAGGACGTGGACGAAGACGACTTCTTGCTCTTCGTCGGCGCGTTCGGCACCTGCACGGGCCAGCCCGGCTTCCTCCTCGCAGCGGACTTCGACGGCGACGGCTGCATCACGCTTTTCGACTACGGACGGTGGCTGCAATGCTACGCTGATGCCAACGGCCGGGAGTTCGTCCCCCCGAGCGCGCCCCCGGCAGACTTGGTTCCCCTCGACCCGGTCGTACTACCGGCGCCCGTCGACCCAGTGTCCATTGCCCCGGTCGCGGCACCGGCGCCCTCCACCCGGCGGTAGCGGCCGGTTCGCCGTCGCCCGGGCCTCCGACAACCAGCACCCGGCCGTTGGGAACTGCTGGTTGCCTGCCTAGAATCACGCGGTCAAGAGGCCCAGAGCATGCGGTCGGAGACAGACGGGCGGCGTCGTCACTCGCCGGTGGTTCTCTGCGCAAGACAAGCGGGAAACGGGGGCAGCGCGAACGTCCTGACTGGCTGCCGGGCGGTTGGATTCGGGGAAGCGCCACGGGCGAAGGGGGTGGTCGCCATGTCTCGACGTAATAAGCCAGGGATGGGAATGGTCCTGCTGATCATTGTCGGGGGGCTCTGGCCGGCAGTCGCCCGGGCGGGTGGCGACTATGACGGTGATGGGGATGTCGATCTCGGTGACTTCGCTGCGTTCCCGGCGTGCTGTGCCGGACCGGCCGGCGGGCTGCCGACGGGGTGTGCGGCGCTCGACTTCGACGACGACAACGACGTGGACATCGCCGACTTCGCCGGACTCCAGCGAATCTTCGGCACGTCCGCCCCCGCGGGCATGGTCCATGTCCCGGGCGGCGAATTCCAGATGGGTGATACCTTTGCTGAGGGCCATCCGGATGAGTGGCCGGTTCATGCCGTCTTCGTGGACGCTTTCTACCTGGACACTCGCGAGGTAACGAACGCGCAGTACGCGACCGCGCTGAACTGGGCCTGGACGCAGGGCGGGCTGATTGAGCTTTCCGCCGGCGCCGTAATCCAGGCCGGCAGCGGTGACTGGTGCCCGTACTGTGACACCACGATCAGTCACGGGCGAAGTCAAATCACCTGGGACGGCAACCTGTTCGGCGTGGTGACGGGCAGAGAGGATCACCCGATGCTCCTCGTGAGCTGGTACGGAGCCGCAGCGTACTGCAACTGGCGCAGTGCGATGGAGGGCAGGCCCCTGTGCTTCGATCCCGTGACCTGGACGTGCGATTTCGGCGCGGCAGGTTATCGCCTCCCCACGGAGGCGGAGTGGGAGAAGGGCGCGCGCGGCGGCACGCCCGAACATCGATTCCCGTGGTCGGACGTGGACACCATCCAACACAGCCGCGCTGACTATCGCAGCTTCTCTCTCTACTTGTACGACACCAGCCCGACGCGCGGCTTCCACCCCCTGTTCAGTACGGGGGTCATGCCCTACACCAGTCCCGTGGGCTACTTCGCGGCCAACGGGTATGGGCTCTACGACATGGCGGGAAACGCCGAGGAATGGTGCTACGACGGCTACTCAAGCACGTACTACTCGGAGTCTCCGTGGGCAAACCCCATCGGCATGGAAGACAACGACACTCGCCTGCTGCGGGGTGGCAGTTGGGCCAGCTTTGCTAATTCCTGCCGATCGGCGCATCGCGACAAGTACTCGGCAAGCAACCGCGACCCCATTACCGGTTTCCGTCGTGCGCTTCGGGCACCGTGACCCTCGGCAGTTCTGATTCTCCGGGCCGCTCTCGCGGGGCCCGGATGCGGCCGTCAGAATGCCACTCGGAAGCCATTGAACTCGCCCGTTGCGGGCGCTTCCTGCACTTCGGTGTGCCCGATGTAGCCGGCCATGCGGTCGGCGATCGCCTCTTGCAGGCGGTCCAGCTCGGCAGCGGCGCCCTCGATCACCAGTTCGACCCGCCCGTCGCCCAGGTTCTTGACGTACCCCGTAACGTGAAACCGGGCCGCCAACGTGTTGGTCGTGTAGCGAAAGCCCACCCCCTGCACATCCCCGCCGTAGTGGACGACGCGCCGGATCAGCGGTGCGTTGGACTCTGACATGGCGGCGTGCCTCCGGGCGTGCGGCGCTTGACCATGTACACCTCGCGGCCGTGGTCGCGGTAGCACACCTCGTCCATGTAGGCGCGCATCAGCATGATGCCCCGGCCATTGGGCAGCGGCAGCCGATCCGGGTGCGTCGGGTCGGGAATCTGCTCCGGCTCGAACCCGCCCCCCTCGTCCCGCACGATGACCACCACGCGCTCGGCACTCACCGCGTAGCGAATCAGAATCGACTTGGCACTGTCGCACCGGTTGCCGTGCTTGATGGCGTTGCTGAACGCCTCTTCCAGGGCCAGCTTGACGGCGAACGCCTCGTCCTTCGAGAAGCCGCGGGCCTCCATCTCCTGCAAGATCACCTCCTTCGGCCGGACGGTCTCCTTGGGGTCACTAGGCACCACCCAGGACGGAAACGTCGATTCATCTTTGGGATCAACGCCGCCCATCGCCGTGCCACCCCACCGCCTGTACCCACCTCCATCCAACCGTCCGCCTACTTTTTTGCAGCAGCAGGAAACGCCGCCAGAGCTTCCTCCCGCGTACTGTAGATCGAGAACAGCTTGTTCAAACGCGTGATCTTGAACACCTCGAAAATCTGCGGGCTGATGTCCGAAAGCTTCAGTACCCCTTGTCGCTCCTTCACTTGCGTATTCAGCGTGATTAGCATACCTAACGCAGAACTGGACAAGTGCTCCACATTCTTGAAGCTGAGCAGTAAGTTGATCTTCACGTGGCTGGAGACGAGGGCCGCCAGTTCCTCGCCGATGCGGGAAATGGACAACTCCTCGAGGATCTTCCGATCTTCAAAGTTGACGACCGTGGCGTTGCCGACCTCGGTCACGGTGATGGCGGTACGCGGTTCGGACATGAAAATGCGACGCTCCGTGTTCCGTAAAACTTGAAACCGGGATAGCTTTGCGTAGAGTGTATGGTAGCGGCGCGGGCGGGGGTGTCAAGCAGCCCGGCGACCGGCGGACTTTCATGCGGATCACTTGGTGGGCAGTGTTGGCGGCGGGACTGGTGCTCTTGCACCTGCCCGAGCGTGCGGAGGCTTGGGGGCCCGGCTTCCATGTCTCGGCGGGCAGCACCGTCTTGGAGCTGCTGCCGTTGCTGCCACCGATGGTGGCGGCCTTGCTGGCACGCCACCGGGAGGCGTTTCTTTACGGCAACGTGGCGGCCGACGTGGTGTTCGCCAAGCGACTCAGCCCGGTCAAGCAGTTCTGCCACCACTGGGCGACCGGCTTGCGGCTGCTGGACGAGGCCGGCAACGGCCGGGAGCGGGCGTTGGCGTATGGGTACCTCTCGCATCTGGCGGCCGACACCGTCGCCCACGGCAAGTACGTGCCGCGGCAGGTGTTGCTGAGCCAGTCCACGGTCAACCTCGGGCACTTCTACTGGGAGCTGCGTGCGGATCGGCTGGTGCAACCGCACGCCTGGACGGGGCTGAAGGTGCTGCTGGCGCAGAATCATGCGGCCGACCATCGCGCCCTGGCCCGGCACCTTTCGCGGGCGATGCTGCCGTATCCCCTGAACCGCGTCCTGTTCGATCGGATCAATGCCTTGGCCGTCAGTCCGGCGGTGTGTACGACGCTGAACGGGTGGAGCCGCCTGTCGCGGCGGGCGTTGCCGGTGGAGCTGGTCCGGAAGTTCCGCGAGGAGAGCGTGGACCGAATACTTTCGGTCCTCTCGGAGGGGCAGCGGTCGCCGGTGTTGCGGGAAGACCCTGCCGGGACGGGGGCGTTGATGCAGGCGGCGGTGCGGCGGCGCGAGCTGCGCCGTCTGCGGCGGCACCGGCTGTCCACCGAGCACTGGCTGCGCGAGGTGGGTGAGGGCTTCGCCCCGGCCAGTTACGTTCCGGTCGCCATGGACGGCGTGGTGATGGATGAGCCCGCCCTAGCCCAGCTCAGCGGGTCGGCCTGATGAACGTCGCGCTCATCGGCAGTGTCAGTTCCAGTTGGTACACCCTGGAGGCGCTGATCCGCGCGGGTGTGGAGATCACCGGCGTGCTCGGCGTGGACGAGTCACAGGCGGCGCGGATCAGCGATTATCATTCCTTGCGGGAGCCGGCGACGCGGGCCGGCATTCCGTTTTTCTCTTTCGTGAAGGTGACGGAACCGGCCGTTGAGGAGTTCCTGCGCGCGCACCCACCCGACTTGCTCTGGGTGATCGGCCTGTCGCAGCTCGTCCCCCCCGGTCTACTGGCAATCGCTCGTCAGGGCGGGGTCGGCTTTCATCCCACGATGCTGCCGGAAGGGCGCGGACGAGCGCCGGTGGCGTGGACGATCCTGCGGGGGGCGCGGGCGGCCGCCAACCTCTTCTTCCTCGCCGACGAACCCGACGCCGGCGACATCATCATCCAGCGCGAGGTACTGGTGCTTCCCGATGACTACTCCGAAGAGCTGATTCGGCGTACGAATGAGGTGCTCGCGGCCGCGATCATCGAGCTGGCTCCCGCGCTCAAGGCGGGTAAGTTGCCCCGGCGGCCGCAGGACCACAGCCGGGCCACGTATTACCCCAAACGGACGCCGGCCGATGGGCTGATTGACTGGTCACAACCGACGGAGATGGTATACCGGCTCATACGCGCCGCGGGGCGGCCCTATCCCGGAGCGTTCTCACATCTGCGCGGCCGCCAAGTCACGATCCGGCGTGCCCGACCGGCGGCCGCCGGCGAGATGCGGGCCCGCGGAGTCGCCCCGGCGCCGGGAACCGTGTTGCGCGTGCAACCACAAGGTGTGCTTGTGCAGACGGGGGACGGGGGCCTGTGGCTGACGGAGTGGGAGGACGGCGCGGCTTCCACTGCGCCGGCCGGCGCTTCCCTGGTGTCCGGAGCGAGGTTTACGTCGGGAGCAGGGCTTGTCTAAGAGGCCCCTCGGGCGGGGAGGCGTCACGCGACGGGCGAGTGTTCGCGGGTCACCCCCTCACCCTACCCTCTCCCCTGGGGGAGAGGGGTGAAACAACGCTCGCGAGCAGTGGGGTGAAGCAGCGGTCGCGAGGAGTGGGGTGAAACAACGGTCGCGGGGAGAGGAATGAAACGACAATCGCGGCAAGAGGGGTGCGACCACGGTTGTAGCGAGGAACATCATGGCCACCGTACTGGTGTTGGCACCGCATCCGGATGACGAAGTGCTGGGCGTGGGCGGCACGATCCTGCGGCACTTGGCTGAAGGCGATGCCGTGCACGTGGCCATCTGCACCCGCGGCGAGGAGGCCCGCTTCGGCCGGGAACAAGTGGAGCGCGTGCAGGCGGAAGCCCGCGAGGCGCACGCGCTGCTGGGCGTTACCGGCTCACACTTCCTGGCACTGCCGGCCGCACGCCTGGACACCCTGCCGGTTGCCGACGTGAACGCGGCCCTGAGCGAGGTCTTCGAGCGCGTCCGTCCCGAGGTGCTCTACGTACCGCACGTGGGCGACGTGCACCGCGACCACCAGGTGATCTTCCAGGCGGCGCTGGTGTGCTCCCGGCCGACGGGTGGGCGTTACCCGCGGCGCATCCTGGCCTTCGAGACGGTGTCGGAGACGGACTGGTATGCCGCGCCGTTGACGCCGGCGTTCGTACCGAACGTGTTTGTGGACATCAGCGCGCACCTCGACGGGAAGCTGGCGGCCTGCGCCAAGTACGCCTCGCAGCTTCGCCCCGCGCCCGACCAGCGTTCGCTGGAAGCCATCCGCGCCCTGAGCATCACCCGCGGCAGCGCTATGGGCCTGCGCCACGCCGAGGCGTTCATGCTGATCCGCCAGATCGACTGACCGAAAACGGGGACGCAGCTAGTTTCCAGGCGCCTAGCTTCCGGCACCGTCGGCAAAGAAACTAGCTGCGTCCCCGTTTCCCGTGTTGCTGCCCGGCAACGCGGGCACTGACGATGTGTCCCGCCGGCAACGCCCCGCAAAGTCAGCACGCCTGAACCATCCCGCAGGGGCAACCCAGTTCCTACCTCCTTGACGCAGTGACGCCCGCCGCGGAGCACCTGGGCGGATGTTATCGGCCGCGGAGCGACGGGCGGCGGGGCGCGCCGGTCGGCAACGGGCGTGCCCTTCCCTACCGGCGGCGAGGGGAGAGTCCGGCGGCCGGAACCCGCGGTGCACGCCTCGCCCACCGCGGTGCCGGTCGCAGCAGGGGGATGAAGCCATGTCGTGGAAGCTGACCGTGTACTGGTTCTTCCGCCGCAAGGTGCGGATCGTCTTCCTGACGGCCATGACCTACGCAGCCTTGTGCTGATTGGATCACCTGACGCGGAGGAGAAGGAGCAGGGCCCGGAGCTGCGCCGAGCGCAAGACCGGGCCCCTGTTCTGCGCTCCGGTAGCTCCACGCCCCTGGGAGGTCAACGGTCCGACACGGGTGGCATCGCCAAGTGCCGGCGTGGGTGGCATCGCCAAGTGCGGCTGTGGGTGGCATCGCCAAGTGCCGGCGTGGCCTGGCCTGGTCACACAGGGTGGCATGGCCAAGCGCAGCGCCGCCATGCCCTTCCTCTGACGCGCGGCTGCCGCAACCGCATGCCGGCGCCTTCGGCTTGGGCCTGCCACCCTCGCGGTTTCCCATCGGCATGGTCGTATCTGGTCTCGCGGGCTGTCCCTGACGCTCGGCGTCAGGGGGAGCAGGCCCGCGGCCCGAGCGCGGCACCGATTCGTGCACGGTGATATCGCGTCAGGACGCCGCCCCGGTGTGGGTGTCAGTGCCCGAACCGCGGGGTCTGCGGCGGCAGGCAACTATGATGACGAAAATGGCGAAGATCACGCCCAGCCCCATCAGCGGCATGAACTGTTCGGACTTCGGTTCGGACTGCGGCAGTTCCACGCCGGCCACCTGCGCCTCCCGGCCGTCGGCGAAGCGCACCGTGACGGTGCCCGTGCGCCGCTGCGCCCCGGCCGCCGCGATGCGCATGGTGAACTGGGCGGACCGCTGCGGTCGGATGCCGTCCACGGGCGGCGCGCTCTCGGCGGCGCACTCCCCGCGCGGGTCGGCAACGCCCACGCCCACGAGATTCGTGCACTTCGTCACCCAGCCCGGTGGTGCCTGGAACAGGTCCGCCCGGAAATGCGGGAAACTGACGTGCACGATCGACGCGGAATGCCGGTTGGTGACGGTCCAGGTGTAGTTGTGGCCAGAGAAGTCCGCGCCGCCCTCGACCGCGACCAGCCCGGCCGGGTCCGCGGCGGGACCCGCCGCGCGGCACAGCGGCGTCCCCCCGCGCCCGCCGACCGTCAACAGCAATCCGATCAACATCAGGCGGGGCTTCGTCCAGGCAACGCCCCAACGTCGCTCAGGGTGCCAGTTCATGGCACTTCTCCCGCGGTCTCAGGCTGGGCAACCGGGTCCGTCCCGGCGGCGCGCTCGAACGTCTCGCGGAGCCGGTACACCTCGGCCCGGCCGTCATCGTACAGCAACTCGAAATATGCCGCATCCCGGAAACCCGGCGGCGACCCATACCGTTTCCGCTCGATTTGCCCCACCAGCACGTGCGTGACGCCCCACGCCCGCAAATGCCGATGGGCCGCTGCGCTCGCCTCGCCGGCAAATGCCGCCCGCACCTCGACAAACGCCCGCTCCATCCGCGCCACGTCCAGCGGGCGGAAGACCACCACGTGCGGATTAGACGGGTCGAGCACGCCGACCGCCCGGTCCGCAAGCTGCACGAGCCCAAGCCTGGCCTCCCCCGGGTCGCCCTGCACCACGGCGGTGAGCGGCGTCTGCGTCCGCAGGAAGTTGAGCGCTCCGGCGTCGCCCGCAATCGGGCTGCGCTCCAGCAGGCTCCGCAGTGCCGACGCCGGCGCTTCATACCCGCCCACGGGCAGGCCCGCTAGGCAGCCGGCCACCAGCAACGACCCCCGCACGCGGAATACCCCTCGCCGCAGGTGAGTCGTCCCCGCCACCGCCGCCACACACAACGCCGCCACGATCATCGTGGGCATGATCGAGACCCGGAAGCCGTAGTCAATCGGATTGACGTCGCTACGAATCACGAACATCGCCGGCCCGCCCACGATCGCGCAGAGCAACAGCAATCGCGTCCCCGGCTGCCGCCAGAGTCCCCGCCACCACGTCCCCGCCACCAGCACCGCGCAGACGCCCGGCAGTCCGAAGTCCAGCAGCAGCAACCACGGCGCGTCGAGCAGATTGGCCGGCGGCCCGGGTGGCACTAACCGACCGAGGAACGCCAGCGGAAACCGTTCCCAGCGCCACGTGAGCCCGCCAGGGTAACGCCGGGCCATTTCGGCATACTGCCAGGCCGGGAACGCCATCAGCATCGCCCCGAGCACCACCATCAGACCGACGCAGAGCAGACTGCGCCTCAATTGCTCCGACGCCCAGCGCTGTTCCCACAACATGACCCACACGTACACCGCGCCCGCCACGAAGACCGTCATCGCCAGGTACACGCTGGTGCCGAGGATCGCGGCCGCCAGCAGCGGTGCCGCGAGAACCCACCACCACGCCCGCGGCGCCGCGTGCAGCCAACGCACCGCCAGCAGCAGCGCCAGCACGGCCGACACGTGCTGCGGACACCAGATGAACTGCGTCAGCAGGTTGTGCACCCGCCAGGGCACCGGACACCAGGCGTCCAGCGTCACCACCAGGGAGTGACCGCCCAGCAGTCGGAGGAGTACGGGGAAGAGGTCCCACCCGCCCACGATGCTCACGCACGCGGCCGCCCACAGCGCGGCACTCGCCCGCCCCGTGCACGTCAGCGCGAGGGCGTACACCAGCGCAATCACCACCGCCGCCACGACGGCCGACGTCAGCCCGAAAGCGAAGGCAATCGACACCCTGTTGCCCGACAGCGCGCGCAGCGCGCCCGGCAGGAGGTAGTAGTTGACGTAGTAGTAGTACGGCGTGTCCGCCTCGGCCGCGTAGAAAACGTTGTGCAGCGGCAGGGGGTGACGTTCCAGCGAGAGCATGACCGCGTGGTGCTTCACGTAGTCGTGGGCGGCCGGGGTGGCGGCACGGTCACTTGCGCGGGGTACCCAATAGGCCCCCAAGACGCAGGCCGCCGTCCAGACGATGATGCCCAGCAAAGCCGCGCGCTGCGCCCGGGAGCCCGACGGGCCCGCGGACGACGGGGGGGGATGCACGCGCGCCGCCAGCAGCACCAACCCCACGTCGATCAACACGACCGTGGTGAAGACGATCCACCGGTCGTTGGACACCGACCAGACCCAGTTGAGCGCGAGGGGCGTAAGGACGATCGAGGCCCCGAGCGCCGACCACGCCGTCCCGACGCCGCGCCCGCCCTGCCCGACCAGACGCACCACCATCCGCCCCGGCAGCCAGAGCACCAGCACGGCTGCGGCCGGGAAGGCGATCCACGGCGTCGGCGCCCAGCACGCCAACGCGCAGGCCGCCAGCCAACCAAGTTCCCGGACGATGAACTGGCGGAAGTGCACCAAGGCCGACTCATCCGATACGTAGATCGCCCGCCCGTCGTGCGCCTCGCCCGGCGCGTGCGGGCGCGTGACACAATCGGCGGGTCCGAACGACGAGGTAGCGTCGGCCCCCCGTGGCCGACGGAGGAGATCAGGGTCTCGCGACATTCCACGTCGCCCACGGGGGGCGGCATCGAGGGCCTCCCAGGCTCACCCGCTGTCCGGCGGTCACCCGCGTTCCAACCGCTGTTCGACGGGCTGCCGGCGCAACCGTCCGCATTAGGCATCCGGGCAGCCCAACGACTTGCCGCCCGCCAACCGCGTGCCGTCGAGCAATGTACTCTCGCAGGGCGTTTCAATCTGCCCCTCGGGCCGGAATCAGCCCGTGGAGGGACGCGATTGCGCCACGCCCTCCATCTCCAGGAAGGTGCGGGCCTTGCCTGAGTGCGAGCCTTCCCCGCGGCGGGATACGTGTTTGGCATGGGTGCCGTGCCCTCACCCGCCGCAGGCGGGAGTGGGCATGCGGTCGGCAGGTAGCCCAGGTCCTCTGGACCGTACGTGTTCAGCGGGGGCTGCGCTCGGTGTCGTGGTTCCGACGGCGCGTGCGCCCGCCGGGTGAGAGGGGAGAGGAGGAGAGTAGCTCCGCGTCCAGGGCCTGCAAGGCCCTGGCCTGGTGTTTGGCCATTTCATAGTAATCTGGGCGGGTTCGCAAGCGAACTTGGCGGAATGACCGAGGGAGAGTGGAGCGGGAACGCCTCTTGACAGCTTCCGGGCCTGGTGGTATCTAGTTATATGACTAGATACCGAA
>JAKQDH010000112.1 GCA_029558835.1 Planctomycetota bacterium
CGGCGCACCGGCGGCGTCGGCCTGGGCCTGTTCATCTGCAAGACCATCGTCGAGGCGCACGGCGGCCGGATCTGGGCCGAGAACCGCCCCGGCGGCGGCGCCCGCTTCCGCTTCGAGCTGCCGCTGCAGCCGCCGGACCAATCCTGAGCGAAGGAGACCCGCATCATGCATCGTGTCCGTTGGGTGTGCGTCCTGGCGTTCGCGGCGGCCGTGGCCGGCGCGATGGTCCTGCCGCAGACGGCCGGCAATCCGTCAGCTCCCGGCGGCGCCGCCGACATCCGAGCGCAGCTGCTGCAGGAATTCGGCCGACTGAAAATCAAGGCCAAAGGGAAACCGAAAACCCTCCCCTTCGATGCGGTGGACAAGCGCCTCCAGGCACTGGCGACCCGCCACGCGGAACTGGCGGCCGTCCAGGCGGCCGCGGGCGCGCCGGCGGCCCCGCTGCAACTGACCTTCGCCGAGCTGTTCGCCCCCAACCGCGACGATTGTTTTATCGCCCTGTCGAACACGGTCATCCGGCTCATGCCCGAGAGCGCCTTGGCAGATTTGACGATCTACGCCCCGGACGCCCAGCCCGTGGGCACGTTCTCAAACACGTACACCTATTCCCGAACCGCCGCCAGCAGCTACACGCTGCATTTCTTCCAGTACCGGACCCCGGACGGCCGTCTCTCCAAGACGGGCCCAGACTTGCTGCTGGATCGCTTCCGCGCCCGCTGGGCGGACGTCCGGGACCGCGTCTGCCTGTCCCTCCCCGCGACGGAATAGCCGCCGATCCGGACGACGCGCCGCCCGCTGCCGCCGTACGCCGCGTCCGACGAACGCGGCCCGTCGCATCGCCAAGATCACCCGGCACTTCATGTGCCTCGCGCTGCTGCTGTACGCCGTCTTCGACGAACGCGACCCGTAGCAACACCGCGCGCCATCAACTCGCTCCGCCCGACGCCTTGATTCGACCTCAGGTACTCATCGCGGAGACGCTGCGTCTAGCCACCATCTGCCCGAGTTTATATCCTCGTACTAAAGGTGCAAGGATACGTCTTACGGGTGCGCAGATCCGTGCACACCGCCGAGATGTTCCCGCTCACATCCAGGGTGATCGCCACCTCCATCGGGTTGAACCGGCACGCATGCGGATCCAGCTCGGCAATTCTCAGCTCACCGATCTTCGTATCGGCCGCCACGTAGTCTTCCTCGCCTTGGAACAGTTCCACCACGAGATCCGTCGTGAACATGGTCATTCCGCTTAACACGGGCAGGCACCGCGTGACG
>JAKQDH010000126.1 GCA_029558835.1 Planctomycetota bacterium
TCAATCCCAGCGCCGGCAGCCCCATCGCGGCGGCCGGTAAAATGCCCGCCGGCTGGAGCCGCCGTTCCCGCTCGCCCAGGGCCAGGAGCAGCAAGCCCGCTCCGATGGAGGCCAGCAGCCAGCAGGCGAACCAGGAGCCCGACAAAGGAAACAGCATGATCTCGGCCAGGCCGGCGGCCACGGCCCCCATTCCCCCAACTCCCATCGCCACGGCCTTGTCGATCTCGGCCAAGCCGGGCCGGGCCAGAAACTCTCCGGCCAGCCAGGGAAGAATTCCGGCAGCCCAGCAGGCGGCGGCCGGAATGCGCCAACCCAGGCCGCGGAGCACGAGACAGACAACGGCGACAACCACCGCCGTGGCTGCCACTGCCAGCCAGATCAGCAGATGTAGCTTGGGGATTGCCGCCCAGATGTCCGCTCCGGCCACCGGCTGACTTCTCGCGATCCATAGCCCCATCGTGCCCAGGGCGGCCATCGAGCCGAGGAGGGGCAGGGCGGCGGCTGAAACGATGCCTGGCGTAGTCGAACGGGTCCGGACGGAAGGATCGGGCGCCTCCGCACCGGATGCATGCACCGTGGGCATGAGTGACCTCCTGAACCGTATCGGTTTGGCCCATTTCTTCCTGGTCGTGCGCCGGCGGGCCGGGCGGCGCCACATCCTGCCCCAACGCCCAAAACGGTGCAGGCGCAGGATCCCGAGTGGATGTCCGCAAAGAAGGAGGAGTCGGAACAATGGTACCATGCGGTGCGTGGCGGCATCAAGAACCGTCGGTTCGGCACGTGATGAATTGCACCCGTCCGGCATTCGCGCCGCTGCGGTGCACGGGCGGCGCGGGGCCAGGCAGAACTCGGGGCGTGACGGTGCGTTCGTGACCGCCCGTCCACCCGGTTGTTGCCGCCCCTTCGGTTATCGGTATGCAAGGGCAGCGATTTGCTGTAATAATGATGATTCTGCAAGAACTCACCGGGAGGTGTCCCATGAACGGACGTCTGGGTTGGATCGGGATCCTGGTGGCGATGTCTGTGGCCGGGGCCGGGTTGACCGCGCTCTTGTCCGACGGGGTGGCGGTCCGTGGCGACAGCCGTGGCTGCCAGTCGGCAGAGACGGGCAGCCCGCAAGTGGATCCGCCCGGCAACAGCGCAACCGGTGAAAAAATCTCGCTGGGCGCCAAAACCGCCATCATCCCCGCGCCGGTGTGGGTGATCGGATCCTATGACAAGGAGGGGAAGCCCAACCTGATGACGGCCGCATGGGTGGGAATCTGCGCCTCGACCCCGCCATCCGTCACGGTCTGTCTGCGGAAAGCCACCTACACGCATGGCAACATCATGGAGCGGAAAGCCTTCACGGTGAACATCGCTTCGGAATCGCTGGCCCGGTACGCCGCGTATGTCGGCCGGGTATCCGGAAGGACTCAGGACAAGTTTCTAAAGACGGGCCTGACACCGGTGAAAAGCGCCCGGGTGGATGCCCCGTTCGTCAAAGAGTTCCCCCTGGTCGCGGAATGCAAGGTCCGGCAGACGGTGGAGGTGGGTTCGCACACCGTGTTCATCGGGGAAATCGTGGACGTGAAGGCGGACCCGTCCATTCTCGGTGAGGATGGCGTTCCCGACATGGGCAAGCTGAAGCCGTTCGTATTCTCTCCCGGCAGTTCCCAATTCTATGGAATCGGGCCGAGCCTGGGCCGCGTGTCGGAATTGGCCAAAGAAGCGGAAAAATAGCTGCCGGCGATTTCTCAGTCAGGCAGCGCGTCCGGAATCGGGCACATCCTTCCCGGTGTGTACTTACTTACGATTCTCCCGGACGACGGATTGCGCCAGCCGCACGGGTCGGCTCGCGCAACAGCTCGGACGCCGGGTGAAGCTAAGCTTAAAACACCTCGAAGGTCCCTTCGGCCACCTTCTGGCCGGCCACGAATAGCTCCACCCGATAGACGCCGGGCGCCCAGGTACCGGGCTCGCGTCCGCCGAAACCCATGAAGTGGGACGAACTGGTCCACGGCGATTGGATGAAATAATTCTGCGTCTGCCGGTTGAGGAGCGAGCCGTCCGGTCCGAAGCAGAAGGATTCAATCGAAAAATCGATCCGCCGGCCCGGGTCCGGATAGGCGAGATTGGTCTCCCACCAGACGAGCCGGGTGGTGGACCGGGGGAACCGCGTGGTGTAGACCCGTTGCTCCGCGGGGACCGCGTCGATCCCGCTCTCGAAGAATTTCACGCTGGTCACCGTGGCCTGCAGCGACGGGATGCCGGCCGCCGGCTCGCGCGTCAGCCCCTCCATGATCCGGGCGGCCAGGTCGAGGTCGATGGGCTCCGCGGGACGATCGGCGCCGAAGATACCCGCCGTGTCCGTGGCATCCGCCGTGCCCGTGGCATTCGCCGTCCTCGTGGTATCCGCCACGCGTTGCGGCTCCCCACGGTCTGCATTTTCCCAGGACACGTACCGGATGTTCTCCCAGACCCGATCCAGTTGGGCGGGATCGAAGGCCGCCGTGACGGCCGGCTGGGCGGGCGCGCAGGTGGCCACCTGGCCGGATCGGAGGTCCACCCGGGCGTCCCCCCGGCCGGCGTGCAGCACCGGCTTCCCCTCGAGCACGAAGAATTTCAACCGGGCGTCCGCCTCCGGCTGGACGTACACCTCCGACTCCAGCTCCAGGTACTGGATGTCGCTGAGCACCGTGTCGCCGGCGTGCCAGGAGAACACGCCGTACTTCTTGGCGTTGGCCATGGCCGGGCCCACGCCCGGGATCCGGCGCAGCACCCACTCCACCGGGTTGGGAAATTTGTGGACTTTGTTGAATGCATCTCTCGACGAGCCGTCGAAGGTCTCGTTGGGTACCTGGGTGAAGAGGATCCCGTAATCACGCAGCGTCCGGCCCCAGCGGTTGGTGATCTCGCCCGAGAGACCCCGCGTGACTCCCACCGTGAACTGCCCCCCGCCCACCGTGTACAGACCCGGCCGGTAGAATGCCCGGCCCCGCACCCCGCCCTCCCACTCCAGGTCGACGCTGGAAAGGATCGGCCACCGGGTGTCACCGCCCGCCGTCCGGGTGACCCGCTGGCCGGTGTCGGCCAGCACCACCCGGTCGCCGTCATACAGCCAGGCCGAATGGATGGCTTCGGCGTCGGCGCTCCGGTCCGCCGGCGGGGCGGCGCTGTCCCGCACGAACAGGGCGCCGTCTTTCCGGGCGACGTCCTGTTTTCGGATGACGAAGACTTTTCCCGACACGCCCTTGATTTCGGCCGCCGGCGCCGGCACGTCCACCTCGATCCGGAAGCGGTCTTCGTAGGCCAGCGCGCGGTTGGAAGGCATGTGGTACCGGCGGTCCAGCAGGTCCACCCGGAGGGTGATGGGGCCGGTGCGTTCGGTGGTCAGCACGCGCTCCACCCGGATTTCGCGCTCGGACACCGCAATTGAAGCGTCGCCGGGCTCTGAATTGAGGACCTGGTCGCCCAGGCGCACGGCGACCAGCACGTCGCCGGGCCGAGGATTTCCCGTGGCCTGCGGATACCGGACGTAGGCGATGACGGTGAGCGCGGCGCGGGTTCGGGAGAGATGCTGCAGCCGGACCCGGGCGCTGTGGATCCGGGGCGGATCGGGGCTGGCTGCCGGCTGGATCAGCCCGAAGATGGTCTCGGCGACGCTCCGGGCCGTCCGGCCGGCGGTGCCGTCGTCCACCACGGATTCGTCCAGGCGGTTGTACACGCTCACCCAGAGAAACCATCCGTCCCCGACTGCCTCCACCTTGTAGGCGGGGCGGCCCACGGGCGTCCCGTCCCGCTTGACGCTCTCGAAGTACTTGTACATGGTGCTCCGGCTGCCGATCCCGAAGTTTTCGGCGAGGACCTCCCACCGCTTCCGCTGGATTTCGCCGATGGCCCAGTTGAAGTGTTCCTCCGCCTCGTCGGCGGCGTTGAATTTTTTCAAGTCGATGTACACGTGGGGGATGTTGGTGCCGCCGTACCGGGCCAACGCCTGGCTGGCGTAGGCATAGCCTTTGGTCACACTCGAAGTCGGCGAGACGCCCACATGAGGATCCTTGGGAGTCCAGCCGGCCAGGTGGCGGTCGGTCTGAATGGCCCGCTGGACGATTTCGGCCGGGTCACCCTGGCCGGCGACAGAGACCGCGCAGATGACCAGCCCGGCGAGCACGACGATCATCCGTCCTGCGTCCGTTTTCAGACCGTTTCTCCGCCTCCGGTTTCTGCTCGTGGTCATCATGCCGCCTCCTGGGATCTGTGTTCTGTCATCCCCGCCGGCCCTTCCATTGGCTGAATCTGTGATAGTCCCTCCCGACAGCGACACCGTCAGCGTGCACTCGCCTGCTCGTCGGTTGACTCGCGCCGGCTACCGTAGAGGATTCATTCCACCTGATGAATATATTTCGATTGTATTTTTTGGGTCTGAATTGTCAAGAATTGTCGCTGTCCGGAACCGAATATTCCTGCCGGTGGCACGCGGGATCGACCGTCCGTGGTCCGACCCGTGGTGGACGCCGCCGCCTGTTTCCCGCTATACTGCACCGGCAGTGGAACCGGAGGAGCCGACGTGCTGACGCCCGAACTGCGCCGCATCTTCGCCGCCTGGGGCCACCCCGTGGACGAGGCGGCGGCGGCGCGTTTCCTCGCCGGTTACGCCGACCCCGCCGCGGCGGCCCGGGAGATGGTCGCGTTCGCCCAGGCCGGCGCCGCCGGGGAGTTGGGCATCCCGTTCGACCCGGCCGCCTTCCTCGCCGACACCTTTCTGGCCCGCAACCTGCCGCTCCTCACCGACCGGGCCGGCGCCGCGCTGTTGCGCTTCCCGCCCGGCTCGCCCGTTTATGCCGTGGCGGCCCGAACGGCGCCCACCCTCGTCGCCGTTCAGCTGGAGGCCGCTTTCCCCGGCCTGGCCGAGGTCCTGCCGCGGCTCTGCCCGACGCTGTCGGCGCCGGTGAACCTCGCCGGGGCGGTGGCCGACGTGGCCTGGGAGGACGTCAAGACCGGCGTCATGGGCGCCACCACCGGCGCGTTCCACGTCCGCCTGGGCGGGGCGGCGGCCGGGCAGCGCCTGGTTCTCAAACAGATGGACATGGCGGTGGAGCGGGTCCTGGCGGCGATGGTCGCCGAGGTGTTCGAACTCCCGGCGGTGGACATTCTTTGGACCGGCTCCGCCTGGTCCGCCATGCGGCCGGTGGCCGGCCGGTCGCTGCGCGATATCTCGGGCAATCCCCTCACCGAGCCGAGGCGCCGGTGCTGGAGCCCGGCGGCGGTGGCGCGCGTGGCCGAAGAGCTGGGCCGGGAGTCGGCGCTGGCGTGGTCATGCCGACTCTTCGGCCGGCACAGCGGCAACCTCATCGCCACCCACCCGGATGACCTTGCGGAAGGCGGCTACGTCCGGATCGACTTCGGCCAGTCGCTGCTCCCGTCGCGCAACCGCTATCTCGAGGCGGTGATGCCGCTCTGGCACCTGCGCCGCTTCTTCCCCGCCGAGGGAACCGGCGGCTATGAGGAGCCACCGGTGTGCGCCGCCGTGGCGCGCGGCTTCACCGGCATCGCCGCGACGGCGCGGCGTGCCCGCGCCGCCGTCGCGCGGCATCTGGCGGCGGCGGTGGGCCTGCCGCTTCCCGAAATGGACGGCGAAGCGCCGGATCCCCGGGTGACGCCCGCTCATGTGGCAGCGGTTGTGGCGGAACTTGAGGCAGGGCCGGAACCGGCGGCGGCGTTCAACGAGCTGTACAGCCGGTTCTACCAGGGGTTCTGGCAGGTGCACGGCTGGCAGGAGCACCTCCCGCCCGCCGACCACCGCCAGGAGCTGAGCGCCGACGAGTTCCACGGCCTGCTGCCGGAGCGCACCTGGATCGAGGAGCAAGGGTGAATAGGATAATGGGTGAATCGGTGAATGGGTGAATCGGTGAATCGATCCTTTCGTGCTCGTAATCGTGCTCGTGATCGCAATCGTGATCGTAATCGAGGCTCGATGCTCGAGACTCGAGGCTCGTTCCCGTAACGCGGACATCGGATATCGGACATCGGTCTGCAGCATCCGATTCCCAGTATCCGAGTCCCGACGCATTCTGTCCGTTTCCGGACAGAACATGTCCGCTTCTCAAACAAACGTGAATGTCCGGCAAGGGACCTGGGTTGAGTGATTCACCGGCGGATGGTTCATCCCGCCCCTGGTAGTCCTTGTTGTAACCCCTTTACCATCAATGTCAAACCTGGTTCAGATTTGCGGGCGGGGTAGCGGCCGGTTCGGCGGAATCCGTCCCCGCTGGGGAAGTGGTATGCCGGTTGCATATGTAGAGGTGTTAGATATGTAAAGTGAGGAAATATGACATCCAAAGCTCTCATCGCCGCTTCGGCCAAGCCCATCATCCTGTCGCTACTCCTGACAGGGGAGAGTTACGGTTACGAGATCCTGCAGCGGGTCCGCCAGGTGTCGGGCGGCCGGCTCGGCTGGTCCAGCGCCATGCTCTACCCGGTGCTCCATCGGCTGGAGAAGGACGGCCTCATCCGCTCCGAGTGGAAGCTCTCCGAGGAGGGGCGGATGCGCAAGTACTACACCCTGTCCGACGCCGGGCGTCTGGAGCTGGCGGCCGAAAAGGAGGACTGGACCGCCGTCACGGCCTCGCTGGCCCGGCTCTGGGGCCGGATCGAAGCGGCGGAGGAGTAGGGGGGCGCCATGTTCGATCTGGAAGACTCCATCCGGCAGTGGAAGCGGGAGCTGGCGGCCAGCTCGGCGCTGGAGGACGGCTATGTCGCGGAGCTCGAGGCGGGACTGCGGGACGAAGTGGCCGCCCGCGTGCGTTCGGGCCAAGCGGAGGAGGCGGCGTTCCGCGAGGCGGTGGCGGGGATGGGGGACGTCGAGGCGGTGGGCGCCGAGTTTCACAAGGTGTACACCACCCGCCGCTCCGGGCGCCCGCCCTGGCAGGCGCCCCTCTGCCTGTCGCCGCTCGTGTGGAACATGGTCAAGGTCGCCGTGCGGCAGATGCGCCGCTACAAGGGGTACGCCCTGATCCACGTGGCCGGGCTGACGGTGGGCATGCTCTGCTTCCTGCTCATCACGGTCTGGGTGCGGGACGAGCTGAGCT
>JAKQDH010000127.1 GCA_029558835.1 Planctomycetota bacterium
CAGGCGACGGGAAACGACTGAGAACGAGTTTGGCCGGGGCATGGTGCCGTCGGCCGCAACGAGGAGAGGAGAGACGCGATGAAGAAGGCAGGAACCAAGAACGCAGGTAAGCAGGAGAAGACCGTGAAGGATGCCAAGCCGAAGAACGGGAAGAAGAAGGCCGCCACGCCGCGCGAACTGCCGAGCGAGCGCCTCGGAGTACCGCCGACCACGCCCGACGTGGACGCCAAGGTCAAGGCCGCCGAGGCCGCGCACGACGCGCCCAACGGGACGGCCAAGGCCCCGGAAGCTACCAAGGACGCCAGCGCCGAGACTGGACGCGACGTGGGCGAGCGTGGCGCGAAGGGCGGCCAACCCGTGGCCGAGGGCGGCAAGGCCATGAGCCTGATGGACGCGGCGGTCAACATCCTCTCGCAGGGCACCGGCGACCCGATGCGCTGCAAGGACATCGTCGACCTGGCCGTCAAGCGTGGCCTCTGGGCCCCGCGCACCGGCAAGACGCCCGCCAGCACGCTCTACGCCGCGATCCTGCGCGAGATCGTGACCAAGGGCGAGGCCAGCCGGTTCGTCAAAACCGAACGCGGCAAGTTCGCCCTGAAGGACAGCGAATACATGCGCGAGGAGGCGGCGAAGAGCCGCAAGGCGTAGGCGCTCGATCATACCTTCGCCTCCACGGCGGCCCCGGCCTCGGTCGGGGCTGCCTCTTTCGGTTCGGGCCCCGGAATCCGTTCCGCCTTCTTGCCGGTGAACTCTTCCCAGCGCTTTACGATCACGTCGCAGTACGGCGGATCGAGTTCCATCAGGAACGCCCGCCTGCCGGTCTTCTCGCAGCCGATCAGCGTCGACCCGCTGCCGCCGAAGAGGTCCAGGACGTTCTGGCCGGGCAGCGACGAGTACTGGATCGAGCGCACCGCCAGTTCGACGGGCTTCTCGGTCAGGTGGATCATCGCCTGCGGGCTGACCTTCTTGACGTGCCAGAGGTCCGTGGCGTTGTTGGGGCCGTAGAAATTGTGGCCCGCGCCTTCCTTCCAGCCGTAGAAGCAGATCTCGAACGCGCCCATGAAGTCCTTGCGCGTCAGCACCGGGTGCTGCTTGTCCCAGACGACGCCCTGGCTGAAGTAGAACCCGGCGGCCGCCAACGGCGCGGGATAGTTGCCGATGTTGGCGTAGCCGCCCCAGATATAGAACGAGCCGCCCGGCTTGAGCACCCGCGAGGCGTTGCCGAACCACGCCAGCAGCATCTCGTCGAACGCGTCGGCGGTCACGAAGTCGTTCTCCAGCGGACGGTCCTTGGCCCTCATCTTCTTCCGGGCCTTGCTCGGATCGACCACGCCCCGGGCCTGGTCAAAGCCCTGGTGGTGGGCGATCTTGTTCCAGTCCCGGCCCCATGCGCCGCTGGTGCCCGCCGCGATGGCCGTGGCGCTACGCGGCTCGACCTTGACGTTGTACGGCGGATCCATGTTGACGAGGTCGATGGTCGCACCGTCGAGCAGTCGGTCAAGGTCCGCGACGCTGCCGCTGTCCCCGCACATCAGGCGGTGGTTGCCGAGCACCCAGACGTCACCGCGTTGGGTGACGGGCGTATCCGGTGGTTCCGGCACGTTGTCGGGATCGGTCAGTCCCTCGGCCACGTCGCCGTCGAGCAGGTGGGCCAGTTCCTCGTCGCCGAAGCCGAGCAGGCTCAGGTCGTAGTCGGCCCGCTGGAGGTCCTTCAGCTCGATGGGCAGCAGCTCGAAGTCCCACTCGGCGAGCGTCGCGGTCTGGTTGTCCGCGATCCGGTACGCCTTGACCTTCTCCGGCGGCAGGTCGGTGGCCACATGCACCGGCACCTTGGCCAGGCCCAGCTTCTTCGCCGCCTTCCAGCGGGTGTGCCCGACGATGATCACGCCCTCGGCGTCCACCACAATGGGCTGGCGGAACCCGAACTCCTTCAGGCTGGCCGCCACGGCGTCCACCGCCTCGTCGTTGACGCGCGGATTGCCGGGATACGGCTTGATGGCCTCGATGGGTCGCAATTCGACATCGAACGTCCTGGTCGTCATGGTCTCATCTCCTCGTGCTTTGCGGGTTGCGGGAACAAAACGGACAAGCGAAACAAACTTTGCCTATGCTGGGAGCTGTTGCCGCGGCCATCTCCCCTGACCTGTGCCGGGAAGTACCTAATGGAGGGCCGGACCTTCTTTCCTCTTTCACCCCTATCACACGCGCACACGCATTCGCGGGCGGCCGGACGCATCGTGCGGGCATGCGGGTGAAAGAGGGAAAGAAGGGAGGTATTTTTCTATATTTACGTAAGAAACCCATGAAAACTTCCTTCACCCTTCGTTCTCCTTTATTCTCCTTGCTTCACTCCGATTTTCGGCCGCTGGCGGCGACTTCTTTCTCCCGGGACCGGTTCCTTCACCCCCTCCGGGCAGGGCATACCAGCGTCCGGTCCGGCCCGTGGTGGTGACGTCCTTGGCCTCCACGTCGCCACGGCACATCAGCGTGTCCATCAGCTCGGCGAGCTCCTTCCTGGGGATCTTCATGCGCTTGAGCAGGACGGAATGGGCGATCTCGCCGCCGGGTGCGTTGCGGATCTTCCCGATGGCCCGCAGGCACAGCGCGTCGAACTCGCCGTCGGCCACGTGGGATGCCGCCATGAAGAGCATGCGGCGCGTCTGGTGCATGACGAACGCGGACGCCCACTCGACGGCGGCCAGGCCGATGCGCGGCGCGAGGTGGTTCTCGCTGATAGCGTAGAGCAGCGCCAGCTTGCGGGTCTGCTCGCTGACTCGCCCCCAGACGGTGGTGCCGACCGCGTCGCCAGCGGCTTCGGCGGCGGCGTATTCGGCCTCAGCCTGGGCGCGGTTCTCGACCAGCAACCGCCTGGCCTCGTCGGTATGCTCGATCACCGTAGGCACGGGATGCCAGTTCTCCAGGTTGCCGGTGCCCGGGCGGTAGTCGGCCCACCATTTGGCCGTGGCCAGCACGCTCGGCGGCAGATCCCGGATGACCGGTTCCTGGCCCGCGCCGCGCATCCCGGCCTCGAGGATGATCATGCGGGCGAAGAAGCCGTTGGTCAGCATCCGCTCCGAGAGCGCCTCGTAGTAGTGGTTCGGGATCGCCGTGCCGAAGATCGTCAGGCTCGGCTGGTTGATGACGCCGGGCGAGTCCTTGCCCGCCTTGCGGCGCATCGGGAACACGCTGTTCGACGCCGAGTACATCGTCAGCAGCGTGGACATGATCGCCTCGTGCCGGGCGTCTTTGGCCTTGTTGATCGACTGGAGCATGCCGTCGATCTCGTCGGTCTGGAACAGCATGCCTGGCGTCTGGAAGAGCGCGTCCTGGATGCCCTCGCCACTGGCGAACCGCTCCCCAAGGCACTTGGCCAGGCCGACCTCGTGGACGATGCGGGTGTTGACCTTGCGCGGCCAGTCCTTCCCGGCGGCCGAGTGCGCCAGGCCCAGCAGGTAGATGTTCGTGCGGTTGTCGCCCGGATCGCGCACCTTGCGACCCGTCAGGAACGCCAGGAGCGAAAGCGCCCCGGCGAAGGCCATGACCGGGTTCGGATAGGGCGCGGTCGCCAGGCAGTAGTCCATCACCTCGCCGACAAAGCCGGGGATGCGAAGAAGGTGGTCGGGCATGGGCCCGGGGTCGGGAATCTCTGGCGCACGGGCGGCATTGTGCGAGTCATCGGCCCCACATACGCCGCTCTGGCCGAGAATGCCCGACAGGTCGACGCCTGTGCGAATGTCCGACGGGCCGTCGCCCCCGTAACCGGACATGCGCAGAGAACGCGCCGCCGTCTCATAATCGCCGCCGTGGTTCAGCAGCGCGTAGACCGCGAACGGGGAATAGGCCCGGGACGGCTCGAAGGGCGCGGCATTCGCGCTGAAAACGTAGAAGACCCGGTCCTTCAGCGAGGCCGACCAGCCGGATGTCTTGCCCGGACGACGCCAGTACTCGTTCTCTCCCGGCTTGGCCAGCGCCCATCCGTGCTGTGCGAGCACATCGCGCACATCTCCGCGATCATTGAAATCATCGCCTGGCCTGTGCGAAATCTCTGGCGGGAATGCGCCCTGTGCGACCGATGACGCCGGTGTCGGCCCGTTCTCCGAATTGTGCGGCCGAGAACGGCCGTTGTCCGAATTCTCCGCCGAGAATGCGCCGGTGTCCGAATTGTCTGCGCCGGGGTGCTCGCCGGAGGCCGCCACGGGCGATTCCTTGGCGTCCCGTTGGCCACAGGGGCGCGTTTCGCCGACCAGGGGCGGCAAGTACTCGTTCAGCTCCCATGCGGCCGCCAGCAGCGCGTCCCGGTCGGCCTCCGTCAACACGGGCGGGGTGCGCAGGTCGCCCTGGATCGCCTCGTACCCGGCTGTCGGGGCGCAGAGGAACAGGCCGCCCTCGCCACGGGTCTCGATCAGCGTGACGGTCTTGTCGCCCTCGCGGCGCTGGGCCAGCTTCATGTTGCCGCAGACCGGCGCTTCGCAGCAGTAGAAGACATGCCGCCCGCCGCGTTGGGTGGTCTCGACCACCAGCCGCGCCAGCAGGTCGGCGGGGATGCGCCGGGCCCAGGCGTCGAAGAGTTCACCGCCCGCGTCGAAGTCGATCATCTCGGCGTTGCCGGAGACGGTCCCGCACACGATGCAGACCGCGTCCGGCCCGTTGTCGAACCAGGCGGACAGTTCTGCCTCGGTGGGCAGCCGCTTGCGGTAGCGCTTCCACTGGCCGACCGCCGGGCGCTTCTCCGCCCGGATCGCGGGCAGAGCGCACAGCCCGGCGGCCAGGTAACCAGCCGCCGCGCTGTGGAGCGTGTCATGACTGTCAGAAGGGCAGATCATCGTCCTCCGGTCCTTGGTATTCGGGAAGATTGCCGTCATCGCGCTCGTCACTGCCGTCCTGGCGCGGCGGGATTGGCCCCAACTCGTGGTGGGTGATGCGGTCGTACTTCTCGCCTGTCACCGACCGCACGGTGATCGAGCGCGTCTCGGCCACACCGCCCGCCTCACAGATCTCCACGGCCTGCTCAGACGATTCCGGGAACGGTTCGCGGGACCGCGCCCTCCACCAGGTCTCGGCCTTGGCTCGGGCGTAGCCGGTATGCTCGAAGCAGACCCACTCGCTGCGGTAGTTATTGAACCCGACCCGGTAGTCGACCCGCATGGTGCGTGGGTGGTCCTCGGGCGCGTCGCGCTTGACGTGGACGCTGTAGTAGACGCCCTCGACCTCGTATTCCGTCTCGGTGACCTCGCCGGAGAGGACGCTGGCCGTGGAGGCTTCGTGGTCGTGCTGTTCGCGTCTGGGCGGCGGGAAGGCATAGCCGCATTCCGGGCAGATGCTGTAGGCGGCATGGATCACCGCCTGGCACTGCGGGCACTCCTTGGCGGGCGCGTCGCCGTTGCCGTTGGGGCGGTCCTTGATCTCCAGAGCATCGACCGGCCCGTGCCGCAGGATGTTGCCGCCGAAGTCCAGGACGAGACAGTTCTCCTTCGACGGGTCCAGGCGGAAGCCGCGACCGACCATCTGGTAGTAGAGGCCCGGGGAGTTCGTCGGCCGTAAAAGCGCCACGCAGTCGATGTTGGGCGCGTCGAAGCCGGTGGTCAGCACGTTGACGTTGACCAGATACTTCATGCCGCCGTCTTTGAAGCGTTTGAGGGTGTCGGCGCGTTCAAACGGCAGCGTGTCGCCGCAAACGAACCCGCACTCGTGACCGAACTCCCCGAGGGTGCGCTGGACGTGCATGGCGTGCTGCACACCGGCGGCGAAGATCAGGACCGAATGCCGGTCCCGCGTATGCTCGACGATCTCGCCGCAGGCTGACCGCACCAGCGCGTCGTCGTCCATCAGGGCCTCGACCTCGCCCGCGATGAACTCGCCGCCTCGGATGTGCAGGCCAGAGGTGTCGGCCTTGCGGCGTCCGGCCTTGGTCTTGAGGCCGCAGAGATACCCCTGCACGATCAGCTCGCGCACGCCGACCTCGTAGCAGACGTGGTTGAGAAGATTCTCCGGTCCGCAGATCATGCCGGTGGTCATGCGGTAGGGTGTGGCCGTCAGGCCGACCAGCCGCACGTTGGGATTCACGGCGCGAGCCTCGGCCAGGAAGGTGCGGTACATGCCCTCGCCATCGGGCGGCAGCATGTGCGCCTCGTCGATCAGGATCAGGTCGAAGCGGTCGAGCTCGGCCGCGCGGCGGAACACGCTCTGGATGCCCGCCACGATGATCGGGTGCTCGGTATCGCGGCTCTTAAGCCCCGCCGAATAGACCTCGATCTTGTTCCACAGGTCGGGGGCCATCGCGTGGAGCTTCTCGGTCGCCTGCTCGAGCAGCTCCTTGACGTGCGCCAGGATCAGCACGCGACCGTTCCACTGCTGGACGGCGTCGCGGCAGATCGTCGCCATGACCGGCGTCTTGCCGCCTGCCGTCGGGATGACGACGCACGGGTGGTCGTCCCGTCCGCGCAGGTGATCGTAGACGGCGGCGACCGCCTCGGTCTGGTAGGGGCGCAGTTGGATCATGTTCCTCCTTGGGCGTCGTCGATGATGGTGAGCGCAGAGTCGATCACGCCCCGGCGGAACAAGGCGCGAATCGTCGCGGTCGGACACACGAGCGCCGCATCCTGTTTGCCGAGTTGGCGGATGACACGGAGCGTCGCCAGCATGGCTGGCGTGAGCGCGTCACAGTTCCGGCGACGATGGCAGGTCGTGTGTTTAGTCGTGGGCATCTTGATCCTCGTCAGGCAGCGGCCCGCCGCATACGGGGCAGCGCCGCAGGGGAAATTCCTCGACCGTCACCAGAAGCCTGCCGTCGGGCACCGCCTCACGGCGGCGCGTCACGAGCAGATCGATCTGGCTGTCGTCCGCGTACACGCCTGCGTGTTCCAGGGCGTCGAGCACCGGCTTCTGGATGTTGTCCAGGTCGCGGCGTCGGCGGTCCGGCGGAAAAGCATCCATCGCCAGGGCGATGCGCCCGCTCGACGGGGGCTTGCGCATCCCACCGCCGAGGAGGGAGCAGACGTTCCGTCGGAACGTCCGGCCCTCCCGGCTGATCAGGGTGTGCAGCCCGACCCGCCGCCAGTAATGGTTCACGCTGGGCGGGTAAGGAAGCGTCAACGGCATGACGCCCTCCTTACCGTTTCCAAGGGGGCGTGTTGTCGGTCACCGGGGCCTGCTGCGCCTGCCCGGCGGAAGCCTTCCGCTCGTAGCCTTTGATCTCGTTGGTGAGCTCGCCGGTGTCCTCGCGCTTCTTGAGCTTCACGACGATCACCAGCGGCAGGTTGTGCAGCTCGACGCTGTCGCGGGGCTGCATGACGCCCACCGCGTGGCAGATCGCCGACAGCTCCGACCGGGCGATCTTCACCGCCGTGGCGTTCGGGTTGTCGAGGTTGAGCCGCGCCCAGAGGATGCGGTTCTTGTACGGGCCGTCGATGACCGTGAAAGTGAGCTGCAGATATTTGCCGCTCCCGGTCTTCGTGGGCTTCATCTCGCTCTCGGTGATCGCGGCCAGGAATTTGCCCGCCGGAAGCGGTTCAAAGTTGCTGGTCGGTTCGACTTCGGACGCATTGAATCCATTAAGGTTTGCCATGACTCGTTACTCCTTGCTCTTGGTGGTTACTGACTCGTTACCCCGCGCCGGGACCGCCCCGGCTGCGGACATCGGGTTGGCGGCCAGCGCGTTCATCAGCGCAGGCCACGAGAGGGGTAGCTCGGCGGGCAGGCCGTAGCGGTTCTTCGCCACGCAGGCCGGGTTGCCGACCGTACGCAGGATGCGTTCGCCGCCATCCTTGCCCAGACCGGCGGCGATGGTGCGCTCGCGCCCGAACCCGCCGTCCTCGGTCTTCGTGATGATCTTGCGCGTGGCGAAGAGCACCGCGTCGGACCACTCCGTCAGCAGCGCCGTGACGTGCTTGTGCAGTCGCGGCGAATAGCGGTCGTAGGCGCTGAACTCCGGGTCCTCGAACTTCTCGACCTTGGCGTGCGCCAGGACGATCACACACATGCCGCGCTGGTTGCGCAGCGTGTTGAGATCGCCCAGCAGCTTGCGCCAGTGCGTGAGGGCGTGGGTGTAGCCTTTGGCGTAGCCGCCATCGACCTTTTCGATGCTGTTGACGCCGTACTGTTCGCAGAGCGCGTCCCAGACCAGGCGCTCGAGCCAGTCGGCCGAGTCGATCACGACCGTCTCGAAGTCGTGCTTCTCCTGGATCAGTGCCCGGAGCGCCGTGTCGACATCGGCCAGCCGGGTCGCCAGCGGAAAACTGGCGCAGTCGATCTGGTCGAGGCCGTCCTCGGTGGGGACGAAGATCGGTTTGGGGGCAGCGGCCGCCGTGGTGGACTTGCCGATGCCCTCGGTTCCGTACATCAGGAGGCGCGGCGGGTTGTGCCTGCGACCCCGGTGAATCTGCTGCAACATGGTCATACTGCTTCTCTCCTTCTCGTTGTGGTGGTTTCAGCCCGTGACCGGACGTGCCACTACGGCACGTCCAGCACGCGGATTTCCTCGTAGCCAGTGGGCCACTCGTCGCGTTCGCGGCAGACGAGCAGACGCCGGATCGCGGCCTCGTTCTCGCGCTGCGCCTGGGCCAGCGTGTCGTCGCCAACGCGCCAGACCCCGCAGCGGAACGGTTCCTTCTTCTCGACCGCGATCAGGTGAACGGGGACCAGCGTGCCGCCGAGGGCCTGGGCCAGGACGGCCCGGTAGAAGGCGACCTGCCGGTGGTAGCCGTAGCACCGGGCGTCGGCCTCGAACCAGGTCAGGTCGTCGCAGGTCTTGAAGTCGACGATGCCGCGATGCGGGTGCAGCCAGTCGATACGGATCTGGCAAGGCGTGCCGCAGTACTCGGTCCGCACGACGCCTTCGGCGCGGCCGTAGAGCAGGAGCGCCACGGCCTCGTCGTTCATCTCGACGCCGGACCGCATCTGCTCGACCAGATCGATCTGATCGTGGGACAGGACCGGCTTGCCCTGGATCGCGGCCCACTCGGCGAAGGCCTTCGTGGCCGCACCGAACGGCTTGCCGGTCTTTTCGTTGATGGGGCCGCCCAGCGCGAACGCCGCCTCAAAGGCATCCCGGCCCTCGAGGATCAGCGTGTGCGCGGCGCGTCCGATGAGGTAGCTGGCCGAATCGGAGTCCTCGATCAGGCCGACCGCCTTCTTGCGGTGCAGCCACGGGCACCGGATGAAGTCCAGGAGTTGGTGGCTGCTGAGGTAACGATCCGCCTTGGCGTGGTACTGCGCGGCGGGTTCGGCTTCCAGAATGTTGAGATCGATGCTGATGTCCATGATTCCTCTCCGCGTTGGTGTCTCCTGACCAGTTGCCCCTGGCCGCCTTCAGTTACTTACGCGGCGCAGGGGCAAACTGGCGGAGAGCGCGTTCAGCGCAGGTAGTCGTCCATGCGGTTTGCCGCGAAGACCTCGCGCAGTTGCGCCAGGT
>JAKQDH010000216.1 GCA_029558835.1 Planctomycetota bacterium
TGGCTCTGCGGGCAGACTGCTGTTTCTCACAACGTCAGACCCGCCCGGAGGAGCCACGGATGGCATCTTACCACGCTCCGCAGGATTGGAACCACACGGTCGACTGGCTGTCCGCGCCGCTGCACGGGCGGCTCCGGGGGCGGCTGCCGGCCCTGCTCTGGGGAGTGCTGTTCGCGGGCGGGCGGCGGGTGGTCGCGGCGTGGATTCGCGCGGCCGGGCTGAGCCACGACTTTCAGAACTGCTACTTCCTCCTGCAGAGCGTCGGCCGGCGGTGGCGGGAAGTCGGGATGCGGCTGCTGGTGTTGGTGCTGGTCAAGGTGCTGAGGGACCACGAGCGGGTGCTGCTGGCGATCGACGATTCTCCGACGAAGCGCTACGGACCGCAGGTGCAGGGCGCGGGCATCCACCACGACCCCACGCCCGGGCCGACCGGCAGCGCGTTCTGTTACGGACACGTGTGGGTCACGCTGGCGGTGGTCGTGCGGCATCGGCTGTGGGGGGCGATCGGGCTGCCGATCTACTCCTGGCTGTACGTCCGCGCGCAGGACGTGCGAAAGCTCCCGAAGTCCTGTCACTGGGTCTTCCAGACCAAGCTCGAACAAGCGGCCGACCTGGTGCTGCGGGCCGCGAAGATCCTGCAACATCATGGCAAAACGGTGTGGTGCGTGGCCGACGGGGCCTACGCCAAGCGACCCTTCGTGCGGCCGCTGCTCAAGGCGGGCGTGACGCTCGTCGGCCGGCTCCGCAAGGACGCCGCGCTGCGCGACCTGCCGCCGGTCGAGACGACCAGGCGTCGCGGCCGCAAGCGGAAGTATGGTCTGAACCGACTCTCTCTGGCCAAGCGGGCCGCGCATCGCCACGGCTGGGTGGAGACGACCGTCGCGGTCTACGGCCGCAAGGCCGTGAAGCGAATCAAGACGTTCCTGGCGACGCACGCCACATTCGGCGGGGCGATTCGCGTGGTGATCGTCGAGGAGCCGACGGGGCCGCAGTTCTTCTACTGCACGGAGGGGACGGCGAGCGCGCGGGAGATCATCGAGTGCTTCGCCGACCGGTCTGCGATCGAGCAAGTGTTCCACGACGTGAAGGAGGTCTGGGGGAGCGGCCAGCAGCAACTGCGGAACCTGTGGGCCAACATCGCCGCCTGGCACGTCAACTTGTGGCTCTACACGCTGACGGAACTGTGGGCCTGGGACCGCGAGGCCCGCGAACTGGTGCATCGCGAGGACTCCCCCTGGGACCGTTCCGACCGGCGTCCGAGCCACGCCGACCGCCGCAAAGCCTTGCAGGCGCATTGCCTGCAACACGAATTCTCACGCCCTACGTCGCCCCAGCCGCTGCCCCGAAAAATCCGCACCCTGCTCCAACGCCTGCTACGCATCGCTGTGTAGCGATAGGG
>JAKQDH010000193.1 GCA_029558835.1 Planctomycetota bacterium
GCATGGCGAGGCGTTCGCGGTGGCGTCGGACACGCCGGACGCCATCGAGGGCGCGCACGCAGACGAGCTGCTGTACGTGCTGGACGAGGCCAAGGCGATCCCGGCACCGACGTGGGAGGCCATCGAGGGCGCCATGAGCACAGGCAACTGCATCATGCTGGCCACGTCCACGCCCGGCGACCCGGCCGGCACGTTCTATGAGCTGCACACCCGCAAGCCGGGGTTCGAGGATTGGGTGGTGCGGCACGTGACACGGGCCGAGTGTATTGACGCCGGCCGCATGTCGGCCGAGTGGGCCGAGCAGCGCAGGCGGCAGTGGGGGGAGAAGTCGGCCGTGTACCAGAACCGTGTCGAGGGCAACTTCGCCAGCGACGATGCCGACGTGCTGATCCCGCTGGCCTGGGTGGAGGCGGCGAACGAGCGGTGGCACGCCCTCGAGGGCGACTACGGCAAGCTGGTACGCGCTGCGCTGGACGTGGGCGAGCTGGGCGAGGACAAGAGCGTGTACTGCCCGGTGCATGAGCGGGGCGTGCCGGGCCTGACGCGGTGGGGCAAGGCCGAGACGATGGAGACGGTGGGCCGTGTCATCAAGCTGCACCCGAGCCCAAAGCTCGAGGTGGCGGTGGACGCCAACGGGGTGGGCGCCGGGGTGTGCTCCAGGCTGCGCGAGACGGGGTACACCGTGTCGGCGTTCAAGGGCGGGGAGTCCAGCGACGAGACGGACACCAGCGGCGAGCTGCAGTTTGCGAACAAGCGGGCCGCATCGTGGTGGGCGGTGCGCGAGGCGCTGGATCCGGCCGGCAACCCGACGCTGGCACTGCCGCCCGATGACGAGCTGATCGGCGACCTGACCGCGCCGCGCATCAAGTACACCAGCTCGGGCAAGATCGGCGTCGAGCCGAAGGACGAGATCCGCAAGCGCCTGGGGCGCAGCCCCGACAGCGGCGACGCGCTGGCGATGGCCATCTACAGGCCCAAGACGCGCACCGCCGAGTTCATCATCGTGGATTGACCATCCCGCCAACCCGTTTGACCCTGTAAACACTTTTTACACCCTGTTTACACCCAAAACCGTGCTAGGCTGATAGCAGGATTTGGGGAGGTGTATGAGTATCACGTCCCTCAACCTGCGGTATAGCCCGCCGGT
>JAKQDH010000194.1 GCA_029558835.1 Planctomycetota bacterium
ACGGGCTAGTTTAATCCAAGGCCGGTGAACCGGCCTGGGAGAGGGTGCTGCCGATCAGATGGGCCCGATGAATCGAAAAATATTTCGTCAAATTTTGGCAGAATTTCGGGCGTAACTGAGTAATCGTTATCGTAATCGTGCCCGTGATCGAATCCCGCTCACGGGCACGTTTTTTATATAACGAGCAGAAATCTGAGCAATTGGACATGGGCCCTCGGTGCTGGGACCTGGGGTCTCGGTCTTGGGTGCTGGATGTTGAATCCAAAACCCAGTTCCCAGAACCCAGGTCCCAGGTCCCCGAACCCAGTGACTCCTTTGTGTTCTCCGTGCCTTCGTGGTGAATCCGCGACTTACCGCTTCCCGGGCACCAGCGGCACGAACCGCACCGGCATGAGATTTTCGGTGCGGGTGCGGCCGTCGGGCTCCCGGGTGATGCGGAGCAGGTACTGGATGTCGTGGGTTCCCCCCACGGGGATGACCATCACCCCGCCCGGCGCGAGCTGTTCCACCAGCCGTGGCGGCACCGTCGGCGCCGCCGCGGTGACCACGATGGCGTCGAAGGGCGCCGCCTCGGGCCAGCCGCCGTAGCCGTCGCCGATGCGGCAGCGCACGTTGGGGCAGGGGAGCGCCGCGAGCAGGGCCGCCGCCTTCTGCCCGAGCTCCGGCAGCAGTTCGATGGTGTACACCTGGGCCACCAGCGCCGCCAGCACCGCGGCCTGATAGCCGGAGCCGGTGCCCACCTCCAGCACCTTGTGCTCGGGCCGCGGGCGGATCGCCTCGGTCATGAAGGCGACGATGTACGGCTGCGAGATGGTCTGGCCGCTGCCGATGGGGAGCGGCCCGTCCTCGTAGGCGGCGGCGATGTAGGGCTCCGGGACGAAGCGTTGGCGGGGCACGGCGAGCATGGCGGCAAGCACGCGCTCGTCGCGGACGCCGCGGGCGCGGATCTGCTCGTCCACCATGCGGCGTCGCAGCGCCGCGAAGCCGTCGTCGCCGGGCGGCCCCGGCGGTGTCGATGGGGCGCCGTTGGGTCCGGCGGCGCCGGGCGCCCGGCAGGCAAGCAGGACGGCCAGCCCGGTCCCCGCGACGAGCAGGGCCCACAGCAGGAGGTACTTCATGGCGTTTCTCCTCGGCGGCCTGTTGCCCCTATTGTAATGCGCCGCCCGCCGGGGCGCAACCGGGAGGCGGAACGGTGAACGGTGAACAGTGAACAGTGAGGAGATAGGAGTTCCTTGCCCGTCGTGCTCGTCATTCGTAATCGTGATCGTAATCGTAATCGTGATCGCCATCGCCATCGCCATCGCCATCGCCATCGAGACTCGAGGCTCGTTCCCGGCCACCGGGTCTCGCGGTTCGGGGTTCGGGGCTCGGCACTCGCAACCAAGGATCAACCATCAACTATCAACCTTCAACAATAGTCGGACTTGGGACCTGGGACATGGGTTCTGGTTGTCGGACTTTGGACCTGGGACCTGGGTGCTAGGTCCTTGCTGACAAATCCCAGATCCAATGATGATGAACGAATGCCGCAGCTGAAGCGGCGGCAAACAATCAAGATGATGGACCACCCGACTATGAGGCGCGCCGGCATGGCGTTATGCTACGGGAATCGGCGCCTGGCACAGCTGCTGCCGCCGAGCATCGACGACTGCGTGCCGACCGCCCGCCCCGGGCGAATGGTCTGATCAGAATGCGCCGGCGCTGGACGCCATCCGGTGGTGGAAATGACACGCCGCGATATGGATCGATTTTCTGGTGGGGCGTCAGGGTGACGGACCCATTCACGGAGAATCCACCTGTCCCTGCGGCTCCTCTTCCGCTGCCAGCCGGAAGTGGACGGTCACCGTGCCGCGAACCGGGACTGGACGGCCGTTCAGGATCATCGGCTTGTACCGCCATTTTCGAACCGCATCCGCCGCCGCTGCTTGCAGCAGCGGGTGTCCGGACACGGGGCGCACGTCGCTGACCTCGCCCCGGGTGTTGACCTGGATATCCAAAACGACAGTGCCCTGAAGGCGCGCCGCACGGGCCACCGCCGGATATTGCGGCGGTACACGCTCCAGGGGGGCGGACTCCAGATAGTCCGTGGATACATGGATCGGGGTCTCGTCTTCTGCGTCGGTCAGTGATCCGTCCCCTGCCGGGTGGGGAGCCGCTGCCCCCTTCCGGACCGATTTCCCGTCGCCAAGCGGTGCGTCGAGAACGCTTCCCTCGAAACCTCCCTCGACGCCTCCCTCGAAAATTTCGTCCGCGGCGCCGTCGTCGGCGGAGGGTGGGGGAGGCGGCAACTCGATCGGGACCTCATCCGATGACGCCGGATCCGGGCGGTCCGGGGGAGCGGACACGGCCGGCCCCTCAGCCAGCGCGTGAATGTACCCGGCCATCGTTCGATGGACCCACCAGTGGGCGCCGACCGCCAGGGCCAGAATCGCCAAAAAAACGATTGGCTGGATCATCGGTGCGGTTGTCCGGCCGCCGTCCCGCCGGTACCGCCAGGCCAGGAATGCTGCCGGTAGCAGAGCCAGGATACCACCGCCGAAATACAACAGCGTCAGATGAGGAGATGAAAGGACCAGATCGTGGGACGCGGTCATGGCGAACTGCGTACAGACGTCGATCCGGAACAGCAGGGCCACTGTGCCGGCCGCCGACCAGAAGGCCAGTCCCACCGCCGCCGCGGCGGCCACCCCGCCTGGCGAGCGCCCCGCCCATCCGGACAGAGCCCACAGCACCACCGCTCCGACGGCCAGGAGCACCAACCACCCGGCCGATTCGTGGCGGAGCACCCAGAACACGATCAATCCCAGCGCCGGCAGCCCCATCGCGGCGGCCGGTAAAATGCCCGCCGGCTGGAGCCGCCGTTC
>JAKQDH010000201.1 GCA_029558835.1 Planctomycetota bacterium
CGCGCAGTTCAACGAAGTGGTGAAAACCTGGTGCCGAGACTTCGGGGGGCGGTGGCAGCGTGCCCACAAGAACTGGCTCTTTCCAGTCGAAGCCAAGCCGTTCCTGGTCGCCGAGATCGCCAAGCGCCAGACGCGTCCGCCTGAGCAGAGGGCTTAGCCCCAAGGCGGGTCGCCCCTCAAGTGTCAATGTCAGCACCGTACCGGAGGTCACGGAGCAATTAATCCGTGATGGATATAGTTACGCAGGAATGCTTTTGAGAAATGTCATGAAGATGAAGAACAACATGCTGGCGCTCACACTGACGGTGTTAGTGGGCTGCGGCGTCGGAGGTCTGCTGTGGTGGGACGCGCAGCGCCAAGCCCCGGTGAAGGAGAGCGCAGCCCCAAGCAAGAGCACGCCGGAAGCAGGGTCGAGGTTCGACTCGCCCATAAGGGACAACGCCACAGCCTTAACGCGGGAAGCAACGCCGCCGGCAAACGGTCTCTACCGCTGCCAGGGACCGGGCGGCGTCCTCTACCAGGCAGAACCTTGCCCGGGTGGAACGAAGCAGGCCGCCGTTTCGGGCGGAACGGTCAGCGTCGTATCGCCCCCGCCCGTGCCCGCGGCGCAGTACGCGCCACCGACCCGCCAATCCAGCACCAAGCCTGTTGGCCTCATCGAAAGAACGCCACCCGACTCCAAGGGGAACGAGTACCAGTGCGAACAGTTCGAGAAGCAGATCAAGCACATCGACGCTGAAGGGCGACGCGGCGGCACCTCATGGCGTATGGAGCAGCTCCGGGAAGACCGCCGACGGGTCAAGGATGCAATGTGGCGCTTGGGCTGCGGGCGATAAGTGGCAACCGTCATGCTCGACGGCGCGAGGCTGGCGGGCGTCGGACTTTGACACTTGAGGGGCGCAGTTTGACTGATGAGGGGCGCCCCGCTATCGGCGCGGTTGTTGGTAATCCGCGCCGGTATCGAGCCAATTGAGGCATCCGACCCCCGCCCCTCAAGAGTCAAACACGTTGTCAGATCACTTCACTCGGATGGGGGGCCGGCACCCTGACTGCGTTTCTTTAGCCGCTAAAATCGCGCAGCTACGCGGACCGGCGCGCTCGCCGTTGTAGGTGTATGTAATACGCTACAACATACAACACGCTACACAGCCCCCTTCGCCTTGCTCACGAAGGTTGCCACCTCGTCATTCAGCTCCGTCCCCGTCAGGCTGTTGCCGTCGAACTGGACGCTGCTGTCTGCCCCACCGCCTCGAATCGCCGACGCCACTTTGCCCGGCAAGCTCTGATCAGCCCCCTCCTTGAAGTCGGAAGCCAGCTTCACGGCCTTGTCTTTGATCACGCTCCCCGCCCCGGTGGCCAGGTTGGCCGCCGTGCCTTTGGCGAGCGCCGCGGCTCTCGCAAGCCCAGCGCCTGCACCGGCCGATGACGATCCGCCGAAGCCTGCGGCCTGTGCAAAGGCGGAGCCGCTAGCCTCCCCCGCCGCAGCTCGCCCACCGCTGGAGGTTGTCTGTCCCAGGCTGGGCATCTGCCCACCGCCGCTCTCGATCCCCGCCTGAGCATTGTCGAATGCCGCCTTCACGGCCGACACGCCCCCCGCGATGTTCTGTGCGCCGCTCATGACGGCTGCACCGGCCATTCCCGCCGCCGTAGCCGCCATGCCGACTGCCCCCATCCCAGCCCCGGCAACAGCACCCGCGCTGAAGTTGCCGACACCTCCAGCCGCAGCCACCCCACCCCCCGTGATGATGCCCGCCACCAGTGGCGGCACACGGGTGATGAGCAGGAGCAGTGCGAGACAGAAAACCAGCATGACGCCGAGCTCCTCGAAGTTGAGTGCGCCCTTGTTCATCTTGGCGTAGAAGCTCGACAGCAGGTCGTGACCGATACCGAGCAAGAGGGTCATCACGAAGAGCTGCACCGCAACAGCCAGCACCGTGCGGAAG
>JAKQDH010000001.1 GCA_029558835.1 Planctomycetota bacterium
GGTGAGTCTCTGAAGGTGGACAGCTATGCCTTTACCTCGCCGGTGGGGAGTTTCAAGGCCAATCAGTATGGGTTATATGACATGGGCGGCAATGTGTGGCAATGGTGTGAGGACTACTACGATGGTCAGAGTGGGTCCCGCGTGTTGCGCGGGGCTTCGTGGTTCATCAACTACCCCGACCATCTGTTGTCCTCGAACCGCCTCAACGTCACGCCCGCTATTCGCGACCTCAATGTTGGGTTTCGGTGTGTGTTGGAGGGCGGGTCCTCTCCGTAGGCTGGCTCTACTTAATCCTTGGATGCTTGAATCTTAAACCTTGGCAACTTAAACCTTAAAAACCGGCCGCGGAGCGGCCGGTGGAAATTTTACGCGATGCGCTATAGCAGGCCACCACTGTTGACAGTCCTGCAGGAGGTTGTGGGCTGGACGCTGGACCGGACGGCGGACATTCCCAAGAGCCAGCGGTTTACTTTTGGGCAGCGGCTGGACGGGCTGACCCTGGAGGCGCTGCTCTTGGCGCAGCGAGCCGCCGCCACGGGTGACCGCGCGCAAAAGGCGAAGCACCTGGGAGAACTGAGTGTGGTGCTGGAGCAGTTGAACTTGCTGTGGGAACTGGTGCAGGGCCGGCGCTGGATCAGCCAGCAGCAACTGGTATTTATTGCCGGGCGGCTGGGCGAGGCGGGGCGGATGACCGGCGGCTGGCTCAAGCAGGCGAGCGGAGGCGGCGCATGACCCCCCGGCAAATGCGCCAGACCTGCACGCTGGAGGCGGTCGCCTCGGTGGAGAACCTGTTTCGGGCGGCCGAACGTGCGCGCCGGGGCAAGTCACGCCGGCCGGACGTGGAGGAGTGGTGGGGGCATCGCGCCCTGAACCTGGCCGGCTTGCGGGACCGCCTGCTGTCGGGGAGCTACCAGCCGGGGGGGTATCGTTTTTTCCTGATTCAGCAGCCCAAGCGCCGCACGATCGCCGCCGCGCCGTTCGAGGACCGGGTGGTGCATCATGCGCTGTGCAACCTGATGGCGCCGCGGCTGGAGCGGCGGTTCATCGCGCGGAGCTTCTCCTGCCAGGTGGGCAAGGGGACCACCGCCGCGCGCGAGTGCTGCCGCCGCCTGGTCAACCGCCACCGCTACGTGCTCAAGTGCGATGTGAGCAAGTTTTTCCCGAACATTGATCACGAGATTCTCCGAGCCCGGCTGGGAGAGCTTCTGCGTTGCCCCGGGATTTTGGCGCTGATTGACCGGCTGCTGGCCAGCTACCGGACCGGGCCGGAAGTGCCCGCGCCACTGTTTGCGGGAGAGGACTTGTTTGCCGCTGGCAGCCGGCCGCGCGGCCTGCCGATTGGCAACCTGACGAGCCAACTCTGGGGCAATTTCTATCTCGATCCACTGGACCACTGGCTGACGGAAGTCGAGCGGCAAGGGGCCTACCTGCGCTACACCGATGACTTCCTGCTTTTTGGCGATGACAAAGCCGGGTTGTGGGAACTGCGGCGGGGCATTGTCCGGCAACTGGCGGCGCTACGCCTGAAACTGGCCGAACCCAAGTCGCGCCTGCTGGCGACGCGCGAGGGCGTGCCGTTTTGCGGCTTTCGCTTCCACCCGGGGCTGCGGCCGCGGATCCTCGGGGCAACCAAGCGGCGGTTCGAGCGGCGGCGCGGGGCGCTGTTCCGGCGGCGCGACCTGGCGCGGCTCAGTGTCGGCGTCTTCGCCTGGTACCAATTTAGCCGGGAAGGGAATTCGGCGGGCCTGCGCCGGGCCTACGTGCGTTGGCCGCTGGATGCCCGGCTGAAGCGGCGGCAGCGGAGGACGTCCCGCGTGTTGCGCGGGGCTTCGTGGAACAACAACAACCCCGACCATCTGTTGTCCTCGAACCGCAACAACAACACGCCCGATAATCGCAACAACAATGTTGGGTTTCGGTGTGTGTTGGAGGGCGGGTCCTCTCCGAAGGCGGAACCGGTTTGCGCGATGCCCGGTGGGAGCAGCCTGCCGAGCCGGAGCCAAGAATCCAGCCTAACCGCGGCCCCCGCGCCCGTGGGCGCAACGGGAAAAGACGCGGCGGCCGCCGTGCCCGCTAAGCTCACGCCTAAAGGCACGGCCGGCCTCCGGGCCCAACCCCCGCCGCAATCAGCCCGCATATTTCAGGCCTCGCACGAAACGCCGATAGACCGTGGCACGGGCCAGCCAACTCGGTTCCCTCCAACCCACACCCCTGCCCCTGATGACCGCCATCGGCTCACTTAACCCGGAGAGCGGCTTTGGCCAATACCGCATCATCCGCTTGTTGGGCCGGGGCGGGATGGGGGAGGTGTATGAGGCGGAGCACCGGGTGCTGGAGCGGCGGTATGCGCTCAAGCTGCTGCCCGACGACTTCGCCAGCCGGTTGGAAGCCGTGCGGCGGTTCGAGCGCGAAGCCAAGGTGATGGCCAACCTGGAGCATCCGCATATTGTGCGGGTGGACGAGTTTGGGCAGACCGACGGGCGCTACTGGCTGCGGATGGAGCTGGTCAAGGGAATCGAGGCGCGGGCCGGGGGCCGGGGGCCGAAGGCCGGCAGCGGATTGGGGGAGAACTGCGTCACGCTGGAGGCGTATGCGGCGGGGCGGGGCGGGCGGCTGGAGCAGGGGGAGTATGCGGTGATTCTCAAGCAAGTCCTGGAAGCCCTGGCGTATGCGCATGGGAAGGGAGTGGTTCATCGCGACCTCAAGCCGGGGAACATACTGCTGGAGAGGGATGCGGCGGGCGGGTTGCGGGTGAGGGTGTCGGACTTTGGGTTGGCGCGGGTGCTGGGGGAGGAGTTTCTGCGGATCCAGGCGGAGCAGAGCGTGGCGCGGAGCCTGGGCGGGTTTCGGACGGTGGGAGGGTTGGGGAGTCTGAGGGAGGCCCGAACCCGGGAGGAGGCGGGCAGTTCGACGCGGGCATTGCTGGGGACCTGGGACTATATGTCGCCGGAGCAGAAGCGGGGCGAGGAGGCCGATGCGCGGAGCGATGTGTATGCGGTGGGGTTGATCTGCTACCGGCTGCTGACGGGGGAGGAGTTGGGGATGGAGAAGCCGTCCGAGGCGCGCCAGGATGTTTCGCCGGTCTGGGATATGTTTGTTGCGCGGGCGGTGAAGCCCAACCCGTCGGACCGATACGCCAGCGGCGCAGACATGCTGGCGGCGTCCGAGCCAGTGGTTTGCGCGATGACCGCCGCGGAGGAATCCGAGCGGCAGGAGGCGCTGAGGCGGGCGCAGGAAGAGCGGCAGCGGCGGGAAGCCGAGGCGGCGGCCGAGCGCCAGCGGGAAGCGCAGCCGGTGGCGGCGAGGGCTCAAGCGGCTCGGGCTGAGGAAGCGCGGGCGCAGCGGCAGCAGCGCCACCGGAAGCTGAGGAAGCGGCTGGCGTGGGCCGGGGGGCTCTTGGCGCTGGTGGCAGTGTGCCTGGGGGCTTGGTATTGGGGGAGTTATTTGCCGGCCCAGAAGCGGGAAGAGGCGGCGACAGCGGCCCGGCTCGCAGCAGGAAAGGAGCCTGGGCCGGCTCTGAATTCGGCCTCACGGGATCATCCGTGGGAGAACAGCCTGGGGATGAAGTTTGTGCCGGTGGCGGGGACGGCGGTGTTGTTTGGGGTATGGGACGTGCGGGTGAAAGACTTCCGGGCCTTTGCGCAGGATCGTGCGGGCAACGGCGGCTGGGAGTACGAGAAAGGAAGTGCGCCCTACATCCTGAAGAGTGGCGAGGTGAATCGGTGGGGCTGGGAATATGGTTGGAGCAATCCGGGTTTTGCGCAGCGCGACGAGCATCCGGTGGTGTGTGTGAGCTGGGAGGATGCGAAGGCGTTCTGCGCGTGGCTGACGTGGAAGGAGCGGGCGGAGGGCCGGATAGGAGCGGGCCAGTGCTACCGGTTGCCGACGGATGCGGAATGGAGCGTGGCGGTGGGGTTGCCGACCGAAAGTGGTGCTACGCCCAAGGAGAAGGATGGGAAGATCCCAGACGTTTATCCGTGGGGCAGGGGTTTGCCGCCGCCGTCCGGGGCGGGGAACTATGCGGGGATCGAAGCCCGGGACAGGGATTGGCCTGCGGACTTTGACACCATCAAAGGTTACCGGGACGGTTATGCGCGCACCTCGCCGGTGGGGAGTTTCAAGGCCAATCAGTATGGGCTATATGACATGGGCGGCAATGTGTGGCAATGGTGTGAGGACTACTACGATGGTCAGAGTGGGTCCCGCGTGTTGCGCGGGGCTTCGTGGGGCAGCGACTACCCCGACCATCTGTTGTCCTCGTACCGCCTCAGCAGCGCGCCCGATCTTCGCTACAACAATGTTGGGTTTCGGTGTGTGTTGGAGGGCGGGTCCTCTCCGTAGGCTGGCTCTACTTAATCCTTGGATGCTTGAATCTTAAACCTTGGCAACTTAAACCTTAAAAACCGGCCGCGGAGCGGCCGGTGGAAATTTGCAGGATTGGCGCTTGAAATGTCACACTTCAGGGGGCCGTATGGGGCACACGGCCTGCGGGGGCGGGGCGGGCGGCGGGAATCCGTCGGATCGGTGAAAGCAGAGACTCAGCGGTCACACAGCGAAAGAATGTATGAAATACAAATGCTCGAACGGACATGAGAACTACGCGGCGGCGTTGCCGGAGCGCTGCCCGGTGTGCGGCTCCAGCTTGCTGCGGGTGCTATCGGATGGCGGGGCGGCGGCGCGGGCAGGCGGCGCGGGCGCGCCGGGCGGGGGCGGTTTCGCCCCGCCGGGGGCGGTGTTTCAATCGGCGGGCGCGCCGCCGGTGATGACGCCGGAGGCGCCCGCGCGGCGGCGGCGTCCGCTCTGGTGGCTGGCAGTGTGCGGGGCGGCGGCGCTGGCGGGCTTGGGGGTGCTGGGGGGCCTGCTGTACCTGGTGCTCTGGCATAAGGACACGGACGGGAAGATGGCGGCGGTGGCCGGGAAATATGAAGACGCGGTGGGGGTGGTGATCCTGGCGGGGCAGCGGAACGGGCAGGCGTTTTCGACGCCCATGGCGACGGCCTGGGCGGTGGGCGCGCGGGAATTTGTATCCAACGGCCACGTGGCGAAGCCGGTGGCCGAGGCGCTGAGCAACGGCTGGGGGGCGTTTATCGTGCTGAACAAGCATCCGGAGCGGAAGTTTCGGGTGACGGAGGCGCGGGTGCATCCGCGGTTCAACCAGAGGCTGGTGAGCATCGAGGGCAAGGAGCCGGCGGTGCCCGCGTATGACATTGGCCTGTTGCGGGTGGACGAGCCGGTGCCGAACCGGTTTCGGGTGGCGCCGGATTGGAAGCTGCGGAAGGTGGATTCGGGCTGCCGGGTGGCCTACCTGGGGTTTCCGATGGAGAACATGGTGGGTGAAGGGGTGGATGCGCGCAACCCGGTGGCCAACATGCAGTCGGGCATCATCACCTCGACGACGGACTGGTGGCTGGCGAAGGCGCCATTCGAGAAGTCGCTGCTGCTGGCGCACAACCTGGCGGCGACGGGCGGGGCGAGTGGCAGCCCGATCTTCAACGCTGACGGCGAGGTGGTGGGGGTGCTGTCGGCCGGCAACATGACGCTGCAATTAAACGTGGAGACCGGCCAGTTAACCCGGACGCCATCGGCGGTCCTGATCAACTACGCCCAACGGATAGACCTGCTGCGGGACATTTACCCGGACTATCCGCGGTAAGGCGAAAGTTGGCGCGGAGGTCGGGAAAGCGTTCGGATTCAATCCGTTACGCGCCCCCCCTGAATCCGTCCAAGGCCGCCTCGCCCTCGGAGGCTTTGGGATGCGAGGCTGGCCATCGGCCGCCCCGGACGCCTGGTTCGACCCAAAGCCCGGGCCTTGTGGGTTGTGCCGCTGCCGGTTGAGGACAGCCTTCCGCCCTGTCGCCTGGCAGGCCCCTCCTGGCGCGCCCCCGTAGCACAGAGCGGCCTGCAGGCTCAATAGAATCTCTATTAATACCATTTCTCATTGTGAATCGGAACAATGAGTCAGGGCGTAGCGTTTGCTTTAGCGTGAAGCCAGTGGTGAATGAGGGATAAGACTTTAGCCGGCGTTTCCCAGAAGGGGCGCAGCGCCCTGGTCAGCGATTCCT